>DAOUCY010000090.1:0-183199 GCA_034431625.1 Anaerolineae bacterium
CAGAGGGGACGCGGTTGGGTTTGCCGGAAACGCGGCTGGGGATTATTCCGGATGTTGGGGGTACGACACGGCTGGTGCGGCTGGTGGGCGCAGGGCGGGCTAAAGAGATCATCATGACGGGCAAGCTGGTCGATCTGGCAGCGGCGGAACGCTGGGGAATCCTGAACGCGCTAGTGCCAGCGGAGGAACTCCAAGCCCAGGTCGATAGGCTCATCGATGATCTGGCACAGGCAGCTCCGCTGGCGGTCAGCTACGCCAAGCGGGTGATCGACGGCATCTTCGACATGGAGCGCGGTCTGCGCCTGGAGGGGTGGGCACAGGCGCAGTTGATGCGGTCACAGGATTTCGAGGTTGGCGTTCAGGCGATGCTGACGCGGCAGCCACCAACCTGGACGGGTCGCTGAGGCAGCCTCTAGGCTTGCCAAGCCTTAGGGCTGGCGGTTATGATGCTGGGCGGTGGGGGACATCGTTGGTTGTTTGGGAGAATGTGCAATGGGTCAACCCAACCCGATTCAGGAACCGCCGATTGATCCGCTGGCGGATACCAATCCATCCCTGACGATTCGGCAGGTTCAATTGGAATCACGCTCGGAAACAGCGGTAAGGTGGCAGCGGGCAGCAGGATTTGCGAGCCTGCTGGGGGCAGCAGTGCTGACGGCAGCGGCAGCGCTGCTGATCTTCCTGCCGGTGCCGGCTCCAGCCCCTGCCCCAACTGACGCACCGCAAAACGCGGCGACCAACACTGCACCTCCAACCGAAGCGGCTATCGTGCCAACACCGATCATAGTTCCGGCAGACCCCGACCCCGGCACAGTGCCAACGCTGCCACCGGACGCGGCAGCCATTCTGCTGGGCCAACCCGTGGCGACAGCAGTGGACGACGATCCCATCGCCATCGAACGCGACAATTACACGCCGTTCACGATTGTCAAGCAAGAGCGGCCTCGCAATGAGGTGATCAGCTATACGGCCACACAGGGCGATACGATTTATACGATTGCCGAACGATTCAAGATCAAACCGGAGAGCCTGGCTTGGTCAAACAACCGCCGGATCGTATTGGTGCTGCGGCCAGGTGACGTGCTGAATATTCCGCCGGTGGACGGGGTATATGTGCAGGTGGTGGGGAGCAAGACCATCGCCCAGTGGGCCGCACAGTATAAAGTACAAGACCCCTACGTGGTCATTGACTCGGAATATAACAACATCGCGGGATCAACCCCGGACACCATCCTGCCAAGCGGAACGTGGATATTCATCCCAGGGGGACAGGGCGAAGACATCACCTGGAATCCAGGCGTGACGGTCGAACAAGGGACCGGAGCACGGCAGGGGTTCGTCACTTCGTTCGCGCCGGGTGATCCTGGAAGCTGCGGCAATGTGGATAATCCTGGCGGGGGCGCAGCTTGGGTGAATCCGCTGCCAGGCGGGACGTATGTCCGCGGATTTAGTTCGTTCCATCCAGGGATTGATCTCTCAGCACCGCCGGGGACGCCGATTCGGGCCGCCAACAGCGGGGCGGTGATCTTCGCAGGGTGGAACTCCTGGGGGTATGGAAACACGGTGGTGCTGGCGCACGGGCCGTTCCTGACGCTGTATGGGCATATGAGTTCGATTGCGGTGCGATGCGGGCAACTTGTGCCGGCAGGCTCAGTCATCGGGGGCGTGGGCAGCACAGGGAATTCTTCCGGGCCGCACCTGCACTTTGAGATTCGCAACGGGCAGACCCAGACTGACCCGCTGGCAACCATTCCGAATTTAGGTTTGTAGAGTTGTCAGGAGAAAGATTCACATGGTGCGAGTGGTACGAGCTGTTTCCACCATATTGATGGTTGTGGTGATAGCGCTGACAGCAGCCGCGCAGGATGCGCCCGCGCCGCAGACGGTGCAGGTCCAGGCGAGCGATGGGCTGACTCTGGTAGGCGACTACTTCGTGAGTCTAAGTGAGGCCGAGGCACGCCCAGCAGTGCTGCTGATGCACATGTATGGGAGCGAGCGGGGTTCATGGAAGCCGCTGATTCCGGCACTGCTGGAAACCGGGTATGATGTGCTGGCGGTAGATTTGCGCGGGCATGGCGAGACCGGCGGTGATGAGGACTGGGAACTAGCGATCAGCGATGTACAGGTCTGGCTGGACTGGCTGCGGGGGCAGCCGGGGGTTCGGGCCGAGGCGATTGCGACCATCGGCGCGAGCGTAGGATCAAACCTGGCACTGGTGGGCTGCGCTAATGACGCCCAGTGCGTGACGGCTATCGCACTGTCGCCGGGGTTGAACTTCTACGATGTGCAGCCGGAGGCCTCGGTCTCTGAAGGGCTGAAGGATCGCTCGGCGCTGCTGCTGGCGACTAAAGCAGATAGGGAAAGCGCCGAGGCAGTGCGCCAGATGGTGATGACGGCGCAGGGCGAAATTGGCGCACGTATCTGGGTGGGCGAAAATCACGGCACGAACATGCTCATATCACCCAAGATGCGAAACCAGGTGATCTCGATGATTGTTAGTTGGCTGGACGAACACCAGCCGCAATAGGGCAAGCCTCTGTGTCAGCACCCGCGCCATGATACAATCCAGTCATCGGATTATTCACGGCGCGGGCTGCACGCCCCTGCCCCACAACACCTAATATGGTCCTCTATGTTAACTGTTGCCGATGCCCTCAAGCTGGCCCCGTTTTCAAGCGCACGAGTCGTCGCTGGACGCAAAGGACTGCACAAACCGATTGCCTGGGTGCATATCGCCAGCGTGCCGGATGCGCCGCGCTGGTTACGGGGGGGTGAACTGGTTCTCACGACCGGGCACAACATTCCGGCGGATCCGGCTGACCAGCGGCAGTACATCCAAGCGATGGCTGACAAAGGGGTGGCTGGGCTGGTGCTGAGCATCGGACGGTTCATTGAGCATGTTTCCGACGATCTGCGCGAGCTGGCCGATGATAACGACTTCCCATTGATCGAAATCCCCTATGAACAGCCGTTCATTGACATTGCCCGCGAGACTAACGAACGCATTGCCGAAGAGAAGATGGCGATGGTCACCGGGGCATTGGATATCCAGCAGCGGCTGACCCAACTGGTGCTAGATGGGGGAGACCTCAAGCAGTTGGCGACGCGACTGGCCGGACTGCTCGACCAGTCGATCAGCATCGAGAATGAACGGTTTGAAATCCTCGCCAGCCATAACGTGGCCGAAGTCGATGAAGCACGGCGCTTCACGGTCAGCGAGGGACGGACTGATCCCCGGTTGGTCGAGGCGCTGGAAGCTCGTGGTGTGCTGACCGAAATCCGGCGCACCCTGCGTCCGGTCTACATCCCACCGATGCCGGATGTGGGGTTGGAGTTGGAGCGCATCTTAGCACCGATTGTCGTCCACGGTGACATTTATGGATACGTGTGGATCATCCCGAACAACCGGCGGCTTACCGAACTGGACAGCATTGCCATCAACATCGGCGCGACGGTGGCGGCACTGATGATGCTCTACCAGGAATCATTACAGAGCGCGGAAGCCTCGCTGAAGGGCAGCCTGCTGTCGCAGTTGATCCAGGGCGAACCGGGACGTGAAACGGTGCTGACGGACCAAGCTCTGCGCTACGGCGTCGATCTGGCGGCGCAATATGTGATGCTGCTGGTGGAAACAGACGAACGCAGCAGCCAGCGCATCCTGCAACTGTACCGGCGCATCAACCGGGTGGCAGAGCTTCAGAACTGGACGGCGGTGGTCGGGCAGTTCGCCGGACAGGTGATCGTGCTAACGCAGGCTGACCAAAAACTGGGGACGATGATCGACCAGATTCAGGCGGAAGTCGGCGGGCTGTCGTTCCGGGTGGGGGTCAGCGCAGTGCATCAAGGAGCCAGGAAAGTGGCCCAGGCACACCAGCAGTGCCGTGAGGTGCTGATGATCACGCGGCGGTTGAAAGTACCACAGCGGGCAGTGTACTTCGATGACTTGGGGTATCTGCACCCACTTTACCGGGCAGGCGCGGACACATTGGCGACCAACCCATATGTACCACTGGTACGAAAGCTGTTGAGCGCAAAGGAAACAGACTTGTTCCAGACGTTGGAGCAGTATCTCGACGCGGGGGGCAACGGTGTGCTGACAGCGGAGACGATGCATATCCACCGCAGCACGCTCAATTACCGGTTAGACCGGATCAAGGACATCTGTGGGGTCAATTTAGCCGACCCACCAACGCGGATGAATCTTCAGGTAGCACTCAAGCTGCTGCGGCTGTTCGAAGTGGAATAGCTAACCGAACTGGAGGCGATCCAGTTCCTGCTCGCGGTCTTTCCAATCAGGCAACCAGGCGGTCATGGCGGCCTTGAAATCCGGGCCATGATTGAAGACCTGCAAATGCACGAGTTCATGGACAACCACATACTCGGCCAGACGCGGCGGAACCCAGGTCAAGCGGGTACTGAGGGTGATATTCTCGCGGCTGGAACACGACCCCCACTTACGGCGCATCTCGCGGAAGGTGACGCGCTTGGGCTGCACCCCCATGCGCTCCGACCAGTGGGCAACCATTTCGACGATTTGGTCGCGGGAGGTCTGCTGGGGCGGGAGCGGAAGGATCTGCCCGCCGAATCGCTGGATGCCTTGCAGAACGAAGGTGTGAACCAGAGGGTGATGGGGTTTCATCCAGCGGGGAATATATACCTCAAAGCCGCCGGGGACCGGGCGCATCATCAGGCTGGCGCGGTGCTGTCGACAGATGCGGATGTTGAATTGAACGCACAGATCAGCCAGCGATGGCTCTGCGGTGGGAGTACGCCCACGCCCCAGGTGTTTGCCGATGAAGCGCATGGCAGACACTCCGTGAAACAAGAAGAGCGCAGGCGGCTGCGCTCTTCCCTGCTGATAGATTTCACATGGACGATCAGCGAACGGGTTCGGCTTCGATGCTAACCCGTTCGATAGCATCCATCATTTCGTGGAACTGGTGGATGTACAACTGCTGCTTGGCATCACTCATGGCAACTGGCGGGTTAGGATGAACTTCGACCATGACGCCGTCGGCACCGCTGGCTTTGGCGACGCGCGCCAAGGGGATGGCGATATCGCGACGGCCGGCAGAATGCGAAATATCGACGACGACGGGCAGGTGCGACTCGAGCTTGAGGACAGCCACACCGCCGATATCGAGCGTGTTGCGCGTCCATTTTTCGAAAGTGCGGATGCCACGCTCGATGAGAATGACATTGGGATTGCCACTGCTGACGATGTACTCGGCAGCATAGAGGAATTCTTCCAAGGTGGCAGACAGGCCGCGCTTGAGGATGACCGGCTGGCGCACCTGTCCGAGCGACTTGAGCAGGAAGCTGTTCTGCATATTGCGCGCGCCAACCCAGAAGATGTCCACGTAGTCCGACATCATGGGGATTTGACTGGCGTCCATGATCTCGCTGGTGATGAACATGCCGTACTTGTTGGCGACCTGACGGGCGATCTTCAGACCTGGTTCGCCCATGCCCTGGTAATCATAGGGAGAAGTGCGCGGTTTGAAGACCATGCCGCGCAGGATTTTGACGCCACGTGCGGCCAGCGCTGCGGCGGTTTCCTCCATCTGCTCCATGCTTTCGACGGCGCAGGGGCCAGAAATCACCTGGAACTTGCCGCCACCGATCCGGGTCTCGCCATCCGGCAGGGTGATGACGGTGACTTGATCGGGCGATTTGCGCTGGACGAGAATCTTGGCTTTGGCCTCTTTTTCTTCTAAAGCCATGGTCGCGCGGAAGATTTCCCGGAAGAGGGCCTTGATGGTCTCGTTGCTGAACGGCCCTTTGTTGTTCTGTTCGAGCATGGTGAGCATGAAAGACTCACGCTGGGGGTCGTAAAAAGATGTGCCCATCTGCTGCTGCACCTTGCCGATTTCGGAGGCGATGGTGGCGCGTTTGTTGAGCAGTTCGAGAATTTGCAGGTTGATGACATCGACCTGCGCGCGCAGTTCTTGCAAACGACTTTGAGACATAGCTTCCTCGTCTTGCGGTGTGCCCTGGTTCGTGGCGGCGTATTATACTCTGACGATCCGCATCATGGCGAGAGGTCATCCGATTCGGGATTCTTGCCGAAAACGGCTTCAAAAAGGGAGGCGAGCCGGATGATGGTACTGGCGACAGGCGGCAGGATCATCGCACCACGGGCCAGCCCCAGACCGTCCCGCATGAAATCCAGCAAGTAGGCGCTGGCGCGGCTGCTGGACGTGCGGTCATAGAGCCAGAACAAGACCACGGCCAGATATGCGGCGTAGAGGAGGGTGACGACCGGCTGCACCTGCTGCTCTTTTGGAAGGTCAGAGGCTCCGGTCACCACCGCCATGAAGACCTGGCGCATAGGGTCTTGGGTGCTGGCGCCGCGCGTACCGAGGATACCCAATTCGACACGGGGACTCATCGCCGCGCCGAACAACCCTGCCAGCGGTTCGCGATGAGGGGCGAACTGGTCGAGCTTGGTTCGCATGACCTGATGAAAGCGCGCGGCAACCGTCCCTGGCAAGAGCGCCTCACATTCCTCCAACGTCTCGGCAGCAAGCTGCTGGTACAACGCCATAACGAGGTCTTCTTTGCCGGGAAAAAGCTGCTGAAAAGTCTCCGGCAATAGACCAGCGGCAGAGGCAATCTGACCGGCAGTCACAGCAGCATAGCCCTGCTCGGCCATCAAGCGCAGCCCAGCTTCCAGGGCGCGCTGGCGAAGGGCAGACTGTTCATCGATTGCAGTCACCGAAATTGCTCCATGTCGATCTGACGGCGCAGAAGTGACTGTACCTGTTTAGCCACAGATCGCGCCAGGGTCATCTTCGCCAAGCGTTCTGAATGAGGTTATACTCAGCAACCAGCACAGCGTAGGCATCATTAGTGAGGCTGGCATGGCAGATTCCCCTCCTGTGGTATTGGAAGTACGCGGATTGACCAAACGGTTTCCCGGCGTGCTGGCGAACGACCACATCAATCTGATACTCCGAAAGGGGCAGGTCTTAGGGCTGCTCGGCGAAAATGGCGCAGGCAAGAGCACCTTAATGAACCTGATCTATGGACTTTACACCCCTGACGAAGGCGAAATCCTGGTCAACGGAAAACCGGCTGTCATCCGCAACCCCAATGACGCTATCGCGCTGGGGATCGGCATGGTACACCAGCACTTCCAGTTGGTTCCCGTGCTGAGCGTGACGGACAATATCATGCTCGGCAACGAGTCGGTATCGGGGCCGTTCTTGAACCGCCGTGCCGCTCGCGCCCGCATTATGGAGATCTCACAGCAGTACGGACTAGAGGTTGATCCTGACGCTATGGTGCAGGACCTCTCGGTGGGGGTGCAGCAGCGTGTGGAGATCATCAAGGCGCTGTACCGAAAATGCGACATCCTAATCCTGGATGAGCCATCGGCTGTGCTGACGCCGCAGGAGACCGAAGGGCTGTTCGATATTATGCGGACGCTGATCGCGCGCGGAGTCAGCATCATCTTCATCAGCCACAAGCTCAAAGAGGTGCTGGAGATCTGCGACACGATCACGGTGCTGCGGTTGGGCAAAGTGGTTGGTGAGGCTGATCCGAAGACCTCGACAGAAGAAACGCTCGCCTCAATGATGGTCGGGCGCAGCGTCATGCTCCAGGTGGAAAAAGCCGAAGCACGTCCAGGCAATCCGGTGCTGACCATCCGGGACCTGGTGGTGCGCGATGACCGTAAACTGCTGGCAGTCAACCATCTCTCGCTGGAAGTGCGAGCGGGGGAAATCCTGGGTGTGGCGGGGGTACAGGGCAACGGCCAGACCGAACTGGTCGAAGCGATCACGGGACTGCGAGCCGTCGAGAGCGGGCATATCCGTATCAACGGGGTCGAGACGACTCATGCCTCACCGCGCCGGATCACCGAGACTGGTGTATCGCATGTACCGGAAGACCGCCGCAAGAACGGAATGGTCGCCAGCTTTCCCATCAAAGATAACTTGGTGCTGCAAACGTACTATATTGGCCCATTCAGCGTTGGCATCTTGGCGAATGAGAAGGCCAAAGATGAGAATGCCCTCAGACTGGTGAAACAATATGATGTCCGCACGCCGAGCATTTACGTTAACATGAGCGCCCTCTCCGGCGGCAACCAGCAGAAGGCCATCGTGGCCCGCGAGTTTTCGCGCCCGAACAGTCTGCTCGTGGCGGCGCAGCCAACGCGCGGCCTGGATGTCGGCTCCATCGAATTCATCCACAAGCAGATCGTTGCCATGCGGGATGCCGGATCGGCGGTGCTGCTGATTTCAACCGAACTGGACGAAATCTTTTCGCTTTCTGACCGGATTGCCGTCATGTACGCGGGCAAGATCATCGATACACTGTCGATCCATGAGGCGACACGGGAAGGGGTTGGTCTATTGATGGCAGGCATCAAACGCGATAAAGCCGAAGCAGAAACGAGTGTGCAGCATGGCTGAAAAACTTCGCGGCCCGGAATGGCTGGCTCCGCTCGCTCAGCGCTGGATGAAACTCTCGCCGGCGCTGGTTCCGCTGTTCGCGGTGCTAACGGCCTTGATCGTCAGTATGTTGTTCATGATGCTGACCGAATTTCTGACGACCGGACGGATTGATGTGGTTGCCAAGCTCACGCAGACCGGTACGGCCTACAACGGACTGATCGAAGGTTCGGTCGGCGTCACGATCAGCAATACACTCACCCCGGGCGATCTCAATCTCGCACGATCTTACGCGGCGAATACGGAACTCACTTCACGGCAGTTGAATCCCGTCGCCCGCAACCTAAACGACATTGAACGAGTCGGGCTGAACAATGTGCTGCGCTACGGCGCGCTTTTTAACCGATTAGAGGCATTCACCGACGAGCAAATTGATGCGCTGGGCCAACGGCTCCCTGATATTCGGCTGATCGGCACAGCGCAGTTGGAAGCCGTCCGGCCTCTGCTCGAAGGGTTGGGACAGCTCGAACGCGACGCCGCCAATGCGCTGATCGAGCAAGCCGCTGCACTCACCGAGATGACGGCCGATGTGCGAGCGCAGATCGAGGCCAGCATCCCAGCAACTGCTTCGCTGAGCGATGCCGATCTGCTGGGGCAGATGAAGCTTATCCGGACGAATGGATTGGTCAAGATGCAGCGGCTGCTGGAACAGGTGGATGTGCTAGCGCAGCAAGGCATCGAGGCCAATTCCAGCGAGGCAGACGATCTGATCGCCATCGCGGGGTTGGAAAGCGTTAGAGTGCGTGAATGGGACAGCCTTGCAGCACAAATCAATGCCATCACCGCCCCTACCCCGATCAACGACCTGCGGGCGTTGGGTGAACAGCTCCGCATCGTCAAACGACTTTACGATACCGGTTTGGTAAGCGCGGAGACGGTTAATGACGCGCTGGCGACGGAACTTGACCCTATGCTCGCCAGCACGTATGTGATTCTGCGTCCGAACAACCAAGTCTACATAGATCGCAATCCAGGCATACTAGGGATCATCTACGCGGAGAACAAAACCCCGAACGATCCGAGCGACGATAACCGGGTCGATCTGGTATATCTGCGGCTGGGGTCACAGGCGCTGCTGTTCTTCCCGTCTAATCTGGAGAACATGATCGTCCGGTCGATTCCGTTTATCATCGCCGGGTTAGCTGTTGCGTTGGGCTTCAAAGCCGGGTTGTTCAACATTGGCGCGGAAGGACAGCTTTACGCGGGCGGCATCCTGGCAGCGTGGGTCGGTTTCTCGCCGATCTTCGCGGGACTGCCGTCTTGGATTCACGTTCCATTGTGCATCATCGTCGGGATGACCGGCGGGTTTCTGTGGGGAGCAATCCCTGGACTGCTGAAAGCATTTACCGGGGCGCATGAAGTGATCAACACGATCATGCTCAACTTCATTGCCATCCAGTTGGTAGATTGGCTGATCAAATCGACCAACCCGGTGATTCTGCTGGATACGACTTCCAGCGTACCGCGCACGCCTTTCATCCTGGGACAGGCGCGGCTACCAACCTTCAACGCTATTCCGCCAATCTGGTTCGTGCTAGCAGGGCTGTTCGTGGCCGGAGTGGGGTTATGGCTGCGGCGAGAGCGGCTGCGCACCGCACCAACCGAGGTGATCCGTCCGGCCGCCTACGGCATACTGACGGTGGTCTTGGGGTTGGCGCTGGCCTGGGTCAGCACTACCGGGAAAATTCATATCGGCTTCGTCATCATGCTGGCTGCGGTATGGTTCACAGGATGGTTCCTCGACCGGACGACACCAGGATTCGAGCTGCGGACGGTCGGCGCGAATCCTGATGCAGCGCGGTATGCGGGGATGAGTGTGCGCTGGAACATCATGCTGGCGATGGCGCTGAGCGGTACGCTGGCCGGTCTGGCCGGCGCAGTGGAAATCGCCGGGGTTCACTTCAATATGACGCCGGGGTTCTTCGGCGGCGTGGGGTTTGATGCTATCGCGGTGGCGCTGCTGGCACGCACCAACCCACGCAATATGATCGCCGCCGGGCTGTTATGGGGGGCGCTGCTCTCCGGAGCTGGACTGATGCAGTCCCGCGCGGGAATTTCGATTGACCTGGTGAAGATCATCCAAGCGCTGATCATCATGTTCATCGCGGCTGACGCGATCATCCGCTTCTTGTGGCGGGTTCCAGAACCCTCCACGGAAGAGAAAGAACGCACCTTGTTCGCCGCAAAAGGCTGGGGAGGCTAACTCAACATGGCGACTTCATCCTCTACGCTTCCCGCCGTGGACGCGCCGGAAAGCTGGCGCGAACGGATCAAGATCACCCGCACCGGGGTATTCGCCGTGCTGTTCATCCTAATCGGGTTGTGGGTGCTGATCTCGACGCCGCGCAACATTGCCGCCAATGCCAGCACACTCATCACGTTTGACGCGACCGGCACACAAGGCATCCCGGTGAACACGTTGGGCTTCGCCACGGTTGTCGCTGTAATCTACATTGCGGGGGGATTGGTAAGTCTGCTACCCGTCCCGCAATTGAAGCCGATCCGGTTATGGTGGTTGGTGGTGAATGGACTGCTCATCATCCCGCTGGTGCTGGTCATCATCGCGGCGAACGACCGGACGAACTTCACGGTCATGTTCCGGGAAAGCCTGCGACTCTCGACACCGATCATCATGGGAGCGCTGGCCGGAATCTGGTGCGAGCGTTCCGGCGTGGTGAACATCGCCATCGAAGGGATGATGCTGACCGGTGCGTGCATGGGCTTTGTCGGCTACTCGATCCTGATCGGCGGCGGCATGGCGACGCCGACGGCTCAATTTCTGGGGATCATCATCGCCGTGCTTTCCGGCGCAGCGATGGCCGCGCTGCACGCTTGGCTGTCGATCACTTTCAAAACCAACCAGATCGTCAGCGGCACGGTCATCAACATTCTGGCAGTCGGCCTGACCAGCTTCTTGCGCCGTGACATTCTGGTTAGTTCGGATACGGCTCGCGAGACGCTCAACCCGTTCGCTATCCCCGGTTTATCCCAGATTCCGGTGGCTGGAGATGTCTTCTTCAACGGCAAACCCATCTTCTATGCGATGATTCTGCTGGTGATCCTGACTCATGTGGTCATGTACTACACCCGATGGGGACTGCGAACCCGTGCCGTGGGCGAAAACCCACATGCAGCGGATACATTAGGGATCAACGTACTGCGGAACCGCTGGATCAACGTCATCATTGGCGGAATGATCGCGGGGCTGGCTGGGGCCTGGTTCACGCTGGAGACAACCGGCGCATTTGATGACAACATGACCGCTGGACAAGGCTTCATCGCGCTGGCGGCGATGATCTTCGGCAATTGGACCCCCTTCGGAGCAGCCGGGGGCGGTTTGCTGTTCGGCTTCTCGGTGGCGCTGGGGCAGAGGTTCCAATTCCTCGGCGTGCCGATTCCGCCGCAGTTCTTGCAGATGGTTCCATATATCATCACCATCATCGTCCTAGCCGGATTGATCGGCAAAGCAACGCCGCCCAAAGCGGATGGTATCCCCTACGAGAAAGAATGACGAGCAGACTGCCGGAGTCGGTTGGCTCCGGCAGCACCGCAGCTCGCTGCCTAATGAATATCCATTCGATTGAGTGAGCAGAGACGACATCCATGGGAGCCTTCACTATTCACCCGATTGCCGACGCTGATCGCCCAGCCACGCTCGCGTTCATCAGTGAGCATTGGGGACTGCCTATCGTCAGCAGAGGTACTGCCCATCCCGCGCACGAATATCCCGGCTTCATTGCCTGGAAGAGCGGGCGTATCGCCGGGTTGATTACCTACCACATCACCGGAGACCAGTGCGAAATTACCACCCTGGACAGCATCATGGAGGGGTTAGGTATTGGCACGGCGCTGATTCAACAGGTCAGCGAGGTGGCGCGCGCAGCCTGCTGCACCCGGATATGGCTGGTCACCACCAATGACAATGTGAATGCACTGCGGTTTTACCAGAAGCGTCACTTTGAACTGGTGGCCGTCCACCGCCGGGCGATTGAGCAGTCCCGCCAGATCAAACCCTCGATTCCGCTCCTCGGCTTCGACGACATTCCCATACGCGACGAGATTGAGCTTGAATTCCGGCTTTAAGCCTTGTCCGGCCCTATACGCGGTTATAGTATGGTAGCGGGTTGGGCTGATAGCCCAAAGCAAGGTCAATCCCGTTGAATGAAGATGTGTCCCGCTGCACCTATGCGGGAAGCGTCAATGAGGGACAGAGGATTACATGATCGAATTTATCGTCCAGTACGGCCCGACTATCGGTTATTTGATGATCTTCGGGATTATCTTCGCCGAGTCTGGCCTGCTGATTGGGTTCTTCCTGCCAGGCGACAGCCTGCTGTTCACGGCGGGGTTTCTGGCATCGCCGGCCAGCCAGGTGCTGCTGAAGGAGTTGGGACTGCCGGCAGAGTCGTCGTTCTTCTCGCTGCCGATTCTGGCGATAGGCTGCTTCTTGGCAGCGGTCACCGGGGACAGCGTGGGCTATGCGTTCGGCAAGCGCGTCGGCCAAAAGCTGTTCCAGCGGGAAGATTCGTTCTTGTTCAACAAGAAGAACGTTTACAAGGCCCAGGCATTCTATGATAAGCACGGCGGCAAAGCGATTGTGCTGGCACGGTTCGTTCCCGTCGTTCGCACCTTTGCGCCCATCGTGGCAGGCATCGGCGACATGAAATACAGCCGCTTCCTGAGCTTCAACATGGCCGGCGGTTTGTTCTGGGCCGTGGGGGTGACAGTCGCCGGCTATTTCCTAGCAGACATCATCGGCCCGGAGAAAATTGACACCTATCTGCTGCCGATCATCGTGCTGATTATCCTGATTTCGGCTGCACCCGCTATTTACCATGTCCTCAAAGAAGAGGAGAACCGCGAAGCAATCCGTGGACGCATTTCCAAGCTATTTGGCCGGGTGACACACCCAGTCACGCATTAGAAATCGTCCATTTTGGAGAAGGCCAGAGTTGGCTCTGGCCTTTTCTATTGCAGACTCCCGTAACGATACACTCAGGAGAGGCTTTTATGCAGAATAAGACCCGGCAGCCCCGGACACTGCGGGAATACATCACCCTGTTTCTGACCGGCATCGGCATGGGCGCGGCGGACAGCGTTCCCGGCGTTTCTGGCGGCACGGTCGCGTTCGTGCGCGGCATTTATGCTGATCTGCTGAATGCCATCAAGTCGTTCAATGTTGACCTGCTCAAACTGGTGCTGCGGCTCGACATCAAAGGCATTCTCAACCATGTTCCGTGGCGCTTCCTGGTTACACTGGGCATGGGCATCCTGCTGGCGATCTTTTCGCTGGCGCGGTTGGTGAGCTGGTTGATGGAAAACCAGCGTGTTTATCTGTTCGCGTTCTTCTTCGGGCTGGTCATGGCTTCGGCTGTGGCAGTCGGCGGCAAACTCAAGAAGTGGTCGATCCTGAATCTTGTGGCACTGCTGGCTGGAGCAGCCGCCGCCTTCACTATTGTCGGAATGATCCCGGCAGAGCGCGATCACCAACCGCTGACGCTGTTCTTCAGCGGGTTTGTCGCCATCATGGCGAT
Organism: Anaerolineae bacterium; assembly: GCA_034431625.1. Lineage (GTDB taxonomy): Bacteria > Chloroflexota > Anaerolineae > Aggregatilineales > Phototrophicaceae > CFX2. The sequence goes on from DAOUCY010000090.1 coordinate 13,994, forward strand.
GATCCTGCCGGGCATCTCTGGCTCGTCAATTTTGTTGATCCTCGGCCAGTACGAATATATTCTGAACAGTGTCCGCGATTTCAACATCGTACCGATCCTCATTCTGGGACTGGGCTGCGTCTTCGGGATTGCGATTTTCTCACGCTTGTTAAGCTGGCTGCTCAACCGCTACCCACAGGTGACGATTGCGGTACTGATCGGCTTTGTGATTGGTTCACTGCGGGCCGTCTGGCCGTGGCAGTCGGAAAGCAGCATTACGGTCGAAGGCGTCACCGAAACCATCCGCACAGCGGTTATGCCGGACTTCGCCTCCGGTGAATTCGTGATCGCACTGGTCATTTGTCTAATCGGTTTCTTGATTGTTACCGTCATCGACCATCTCGAATCACATGACAACCCACTGCTGCGGCTGGTCTGGAAGCCGCGCCAACCAGAATTCGTGCATCCCGCTGAGCAGAACTGATTTCCTCCTATCTCACCGTCACTGACATCCTGCCCGGTGAATCTGCCGGGCAGTATTGTCACGGCTCGCCAGCAACCTTCATCCCCTTGGCTGCGTACAGGTTCTTAGATCACATCCTGACATCAAGGAACTTCTCATGAGTCGACTCGGATTTTATATCCAGTACGCGCTTCGCAACCTATGGCGCAGCCGCCGCTGGTCTACTTTCGCTTTGCTGTCTGTAGCCGCTGGGGTAGCGACCGTGGTAGCGCTACGGAGCTTAGGGCTGGCGATAGCCGACTCGCTCACCGATAACCTCCGCGCCAGCAATCACGGTGACATCACTGTGGAAATCGGCGGGCAAGGCTTCCTGGACTTTCAGAACCCCGAAGAGGCCCAAGGATTCTCGACAGATCAAGTTGCACGCGCCACCCGATGGGCCGCCGAACGCAGCGGGAAAATCGCCACTGCCACGGTCTCCGGCAGCATTCAAGTGACCGCCTTGAACTTCCAGGCAGTGGGGCGTCCGCAGTTCATCACCTCGTACTTCATCGATCCACAGACCTATCCACCGACACAGGATATTGTGGCGGCTGATCCGGCAGGTATCCCACTGAGCGAACTTTTCCAGGGCGGGAATGAGGTCGTCATCAGTAACAACCTGGCGAGCAGCCAAGGCATCAAGGTCGGTGACAAGGTGCGAGTCAGCGGCACGACTGAGGAATACATTGTGCGCGGCATCGTCCCAGCCAACACTGAAGCCGGACTGCGAAATTTATTCGCGGCGTTCTTCGGCTTCGCTTACTTCGATGAGGCGCTCAAAGACAAACTACCGGTGCAGGATGCACCTAACCGCATTCACATCCTCCTGCCGGACGGCTCCAGCCTGGAAGACATTGAAAAAGAGGCTAGATCGCTCCAGACGGAGCTTGGCAACTCGTTCCACTTCATTCACACAACAGGCGAACTGCTGGAGGAGAACCAGAACATTGCCGATGTCCTGGGGAGCTTCATCGTGGTGCTGGGATTGGGCGCGCTGCTGCTGGGGGGAATCGGCATCATCAACACGATGCTGGTGCTGATGCGCCGCCGCACCGACGAAATCGCCGCGTTGAAGACGTTCGGGTTGAAGGGCGGCCAGATTTCGCTGCTGTTTATGGTGGAAACGCTCGTGCTGGGGGCGGCAGGGAGTCTCCTGGGTGTGATGTTGGGCGTGGTGCTGAGCGCTTTCGCCAATGCTTACGGACAGACGCTCATCCAGCAGCCACTCGCTTGGCGCGTGTATCCTGAAGCAGTGGTGTTCGGGATCATCCTGGGGATGGTCATCTCGGTGGTATTCGGATTGATTCCAGTCATCATCGCCGTCAAAGTGCGACCGGCTGCGATTCTGCGCCCAAATGAGACGGTTGTGCCGCAGTTGGGCTGTCTACAATCCCTGCTCATGATCGTGCTGGTGGTCGTGAGCATCGGTTTAATCGCTGGCCAGATGCTCCGACCAGCCTTCGCGGTTGCTACTGATGCAAGCGCAAGGATGACAGCCAATCCTTTCACGGTGGGCATCATCAGCGTGGCAGTGACGCTGCTCATACTGGCAATCCTGGTCGGGCTGCTGTGGATTGTGGTCTGGGTGATTGGGCGGCTGCCGGCTTTCGGATTCATTGATCTGCGGCTGGCACTACGGAATCTGACCACCAGCCGCACCCGCACCGCAACGACTCTGCTGGCGTTGGCGACTGGCATGTTCGCGCTGAGCAGCATTGCTTTCTTTGGGGCGGGCGTCCGTCAGATCGTCCAGTTTGCGCTTACGGACCAGCTCGGCGGCAATGTGCTGATCTTCCCAGTGCTGCCGGCGGCGGTTGCCAACCCAGTCATCGACAACCGGCTAAGCAGCCTGGAGGGGGTCGAGCACCGTATCCGCTGGCTGAATCTTTTCGGCGATCTGCGGAAGGTTGATGGAAGAGATATCGAGTCTGTCGAAATCGAATTGCCTTTCGACACGCCCTCCCGCGAAAACGGTGAAGCCTTCGACCCGGAAAATATCCGCGTTTTCACCAATACTTCGATGACGATTGTTGCCCGCGACAGCACCAATCCGAATCCGGAACCGCGTGTAATGGCCGCCGGGCGTGACCTCACACCAGCGGACCGCGGCAAGCGGGTTGCCGTGCTGCAATCCAGCCCGCGATTCACCGAATACGGAATTAAGCTGGGATCAGTCATCACGGTCGAGATCAACAACCAACTGTACGACTTCGAGATCATTGGGCTGCTGCCAGAAGTGGGAAGTTCCGGCATGGGCATCGCTAATCTGAGCAGCGGCAATCTAGAGATTCCACCAGCCTCGGTCATCGCCTCATCTCCGTTCCAATTGACTGTTGCCCAAGTGAAGCCAGAGAATCTCAACGAGGTGCTGCTCAGCCTGAACGCGCTGCCGCTGGTGTACTCGCTAGACATCACCTTCTTCGACAGCATCATCAGCCGCTTCATCAACCAGATGAGCGCCATCCCGATTCTAGTGGGCATTCTATCGCTAGGTGCGGCAGCCGTCATTATGGCGAACACGGTGGCGCTTGCCACGCTGGAACGCCGCCGTCAAATCGGCATTCTCAAAGCAGTTGGATTGAAAGGCGGACGGGTGCTGCGGGTCATGTTGGTGGAAAACACGCTCATCAGTTTACTGGGCAGCCTGCTAGGAATTGGGCTGAGCGCCGTTGGAGTGGCTATTGTGTCGGCGCTGAGTCTCAACCTGGCACAGTTGGTCCCGCCAGATGCGACGCCGGTCGTAGTGTTGCTGTTCGTGGTTGCTATTGGGATTGGCTGGCTGGCGACATTCCTGAGCGCGCGAAGCGCCATCGCCGAGCGGGTCACAAGCATTTTGCGATACGAGTAAGTGGTGCATCCGATAAGTTTAGACAATGTCTCAGAACCTCACCCCCGGCCCCCTCTCCATTGCGATGGCTGAGGTAGAGCTAAGCGAAGCACAGCGGGGTGAGGTCAAACAAAGTGGAGCTGACTTAGCGAATGAACCAGTAAGGCGGATTTTCTCTAGGCGAAGCAACCGCATTCTGATCCCTAATCATCGCAGGAATACAAAACGGCGGAAGTGATCCGCCGTTTTTGTGTGCGTGCCTGGAGGGATTCGAACCCCCGGCCCTTTGCTCCGTAGGCAAATGCTCTATCCACTGAGCTACAGGCACTCGATGATGGTATCGTAGCATGGTCATATAGCCGGGTCAAGAGACAGTTTAGCCGCCAAACGGTCTGCAGCGGGCATTCCAGCACCCCACACTTTGCGCTATGCTGGGGGTAATTCAACCATCTTTGAGGATCGCACTTCGATGTCACCCTGCAAAATTGCTCTGCTCGATTCGTCCGGCCTGCATCCAGCCAACTATCAGGCCGAATCATTGGCGGATGCGGCCCGCTTTGAACCCCATGACGGTGTGTATACCATTACCAACACCTATCCGGATATACAGGTTCTCAAGCTAGATGCCCATCTCGACCGACTAGAAGACTCTGCCCGCCGCGCGGCAATCCCACTGCGACTGGATCGTCCCCGGCTGCGTGAAGCGCTGCGGCGGATGATCGTGGAGTCCGGCTTTGGCGAAGTCCGCTTTCGCATCACTGTACCGAGGGAATCCCCGGAACGGTTGATCCTCTCCATCGAACCCTTTCACCGCCACCCACCAGAGATTTACAGCACCGGGGTACGCTGCGTTACGCTGCCCGACAGCGCTCGCCGGAATGCAACAGTTAAATCGACGGGCTGGATGCACGACCGTGAACAGTTTCAACTGCCGAGCGGCATCTACACCGGGCTGCTGCTCGACCACGGCGGGCATATCCTGGAAGGCATGAGCAGCAACTTCTATGCGGTGATGGGCGGAGAACTGTGGACAGCAGGCACAGGAGTGCTACCCGGCATCGCCCAGCAGATTGTCCTGGAAATTGCGCCATCAATTTTGCCGGTACGTCGTGAAGCACCCCACCAGCAGGATATTCCCCAGATGGCCGAAGCGTTCATCACCAGCAGCAGCCGGGGGATTGTCCCCGTGATTGAAATCGACGGCAGCGCAATCGGAACAGGGAAACCCGGCCCCCAGACTCGCGCACTGCAGGAGGCCTATGCTGGATGGGTAAGCACCCACTTGGAAGCGCTGTAAACCGATATTGATTTCGGTTTTTGCGCGTGCTATAGTGTCTTGCAAGGCGGCTGCAATGCGGCCGCCGCTAACATGTCGATAGTGCTGATGAATCGATGCACTCATCAAGAGCGGTGGAGGGTAACGGCCCTATGAAACCGCGGCAACCCCCGAAGCGTCGGGAAGGTGCCCCATCCGTCAGAGGAAACTCTGGAAGATGAGCGGTGTGTATGTTTGCAGATCCACGCCTCTTTAATCCAGAGAGGCGTTTTTGTTTCTAAGGAGCAGCTGCGATGCTGGCGAAGGAGCAGACCCACTTGAGCAACACCACCTTCATGACCTCGCCCCGGTATTTCTTCACGTCGGAGTCGGTCTCCGAGGGGCATCCTGACAAGATGTGCGACCAGATTTCGGATGCCGTCCTTGACGCTATCCTGCAATTGGATCCGAACGCGCGCGTCGCCTGCGAATGTGCCACCACGACGGGTCTGGTCCTAGTCATCGGCGAAATCACCACCTCGGCTTACGTAGACATCGAAAAACTGGTGCGCGATACGGTCCGCGATATCGGCTATACACGCGGCAAGTTCGGCTTCGATGCCGATACCTGCGGTGTGATCGTCTCCATCAAGGAGCAGTCTGCAGATATCGCCCAGGGCGTTGATAAAGCGCTAGAAGCCAAAGAAGGCAAGATGAGCGAAGCCGAAATCGAGGCGACGGGCGCGGGCGACCAGGGCATGATGATCGGTTTCGCCTGCGATGAAACGCCGGAATTCATGCCGCTGACGATCTCACTTTCTCACAAGCTGACCCGCCGACTGGCTGAAGCCCGCAAGAAAGGGCTGCTCGCTTGGCTGCGGCCGGATGCCAAGAGCCAGGTGACGGTGGAATATGCCTATGGCAAGCCCAAGCGCATCGATACCATCGTCATTTCGACTCAACACGCTCCTGAAATTACCCAAGACGAAATCCGCGAAGCAGTCATCGAACATATCATCAAGCCGGTCGTACCTGGTCATCTGCTCGACCCAGACACACGCATCTTCGTCAACCCGACTGGGCGCTTCGTCACTGGCGGGCCGCTCGGTGATGCTGGGCTAACCGGCCGCAAGATCATCGTCGATACCTACGGTGGAGTAGCTCGGCACGGCGGCGGCGCGTTTTCTGGCAAAGACCCGACGAAGGTGGATCGCAGCGCGGCTTACATGGCGCGCTACATCGCCAAGAATGTGGTGGCAGCAGGGCTGGCTTCACGCTTTGAGGTACAGGTCTCCTATGCTATCGGCGTGGCACAGCCGACCTCGCTGGCCGTTGAAACCTTTGGCACCGGCGTGATCTCTGACGAGAAGCTGGAAGAACTGATCCGCAAACACTTCGATATGCGCCCGGCTGCGATCATCCGCGACCTTGATCTGCGCCGCCCGATCTACAAACAGGTAGCGGCTTACGGTCACTTTGGGCGCAACGATTTGGATGTCCCTTGGGAACGCACGGACAAAGCCAGCATCCTGCGCCGCGAGGCCGGGCTGTAGTTCTGGCCGGATTTGGAAACAAGAAAGGGCACTATAGCAGACGTGCCCTTTTTGATTAGCGCACAGCACTGACAAGGACGGAAGGCAGTGTTGAAAGGGTGGCAATCGCTGCGTAGAGTACAGCTGCGGCAATTGATAGGCGCACCAACCACTCGGAACGTGGAGCAGAACTGCTCCGCAGGAACCGGTGCAGTAAGATTGGCAGCGCGATGATGCCAAAGGGGGCCAATGCCAGCGGGATCACGCCAACCATGCTGTGATAGGCTACATTGGCAATAAGCAGGATGGTTCCAAAGCGCAAAAGACGACTGCTCCAAGCGATCCCAACCACCGTGGTAAAGTTGCGCTCGGTGAGGGAATCGATCTCGTAGTCCCGGATTTGCTGCTCTAATTGGGCGGTCAAGGAAGCCAGCCCGAAGCTCGTCAGCAGGACTGTATCGATGGCCTGCCAGGGAAGCGCCAGCAAATACATCACCACAGCATAAGGAAAAGTCTGCACGAAGAGGACGTGCATCAGCAGGTCCCAGCCAGGCCGCGTTTTCAAGCGGGCCGGCGGTGCTGAATACAGCCACAGCGCCAAACAGCCAAACAGGGCAACCAGCGCGCCCTTCAGCCCAAACTGAGCCAGAACAATGACTGCGCCGCTCAAAGCGACCAACAAGCCCAATCGCAGCCAACCTTTGCCTATGGTCTGCCGGGCGAAGAAATTGCGCCGCCGTTTGTCCTGGTGCTGGGCATCGAACGGCGCGTCGAAGTAATCGTTGACAGCGAATCCCAACCAATAGCAGCCGGTGACCGTAATGATCAAGGCCAGCGACAGAGCGGTCAGCCGCACCTGATGAATCAGCAGCGGCAGAGCGCAGATGACAAGGGTCAGTCCCCAGGCATCCGCGTGGTTCAGAAATAGACGAGGCATTGGGCGCAGCATAGTTCATCCCGATCCAAGCGGACAATTCCCCTTAATCTTCCTTCCGCAGCAGGCAAAAGTCTAGAGGCCGCTGATTCCAGCACCGGGTTAGAATATCATTTGTCTGCAATCTGCTTCGTCGTGTATAGTGTGAGGAACTATCCCCTTCTGTTCGGCAAGGAGCCGCTCATGCGTGCTTTGAGAGCGTTCGGTAAATACTTCTGGCGCTTCATGGTCATTTTCTCATTCATCGTCAACCTGGTACTGGTGCTGGTGGTCGCGGTGCTGCTGCTGACGATCTTCGACATTAAGCGCAACATCGCCGAGCCGCTGCTCCAGGGGCTGCACAGCAGCTTCGTCGGCTTGAACGACGCCACCATCGACTGGACGATCCCGGTGCGGGATACCATCGTAGTGAATGATGAGATTCCCTTGAACCTGAACATTCCGCTCCAGACCGAAACCATTGTCACGCTGACGCAGGATGTAGGACTGATCTTGAACGCCAACATCACCCTGCCAGGTGTGGGGGTGCTGAACAACGCACAAGTGGCGCTGGCACTGCCAAAAGATACCCAGCTCCCGGTACGGCTGGATTTGGTGGTTCCGGTGACGAACCAGACTGTTCCGGTCAATCTAACTGTGCCTGTTAACTTGGATGTGCGAGCAGTCATTCCGCTGGGGCAGACCCAGCTTCATGACCCAGTGGATAATCTGCGCCTGCTCTTCGAGCCAATCGTCCGTGTACTCAGCAACCTGCCGAACGATTACGGTCAGGTCGGCCCGTTTGTCAGTCAGATTCTGAGCGGAAACGCGCCGAACTTGCTGGCGGAAACGCCTTACTCTCAGGCCCCGTGGCCAGGCTATTCGATTACCGCTGGGTTGAATTACGAATCGCTTGCCAACCAGCCAATTCCCGCGGCCAATATTCCGCTGCTGACGGGCATAGTCCCAGTCGGCGGCATTCCGCTGCTGGATGAAGGGCTGCGTCCTGATCTATACCAAGGCGACTCGACACCACAGACGATCAATGCCCAAGCCGAAGCCAATCTCCAGGCGCAGGGTGTGCCGGACGAGACGTTCAACGGCGATTACGGCGAACAGGCAGCCAGCCCGCGCCAGCAGGCCGTCCAGCCTGGAACTCAGCCGCAGATCGTTCAACCGACGCCACTGCCTGTCGATCCGGGACTGGCAGCAACACCCGTTCCGGCAGGAGGCGATTTGGGGATCATCCCGACAGCGCAACCCAACTCGCCCTGAGTCCATCATTAACTACACGGTGGGCATGACCTGGTCTAGATCATGCTCACCCAAATGAACCCGCCTGATCTATAATGGGTACTGTTTTGCAGCCAATATAGTGTCCACGAGGATTGTATGCCGAGACCGGAGTCGCGTCCGCCCATCTGTGATTATGAAGGTTCGACCTATCGCTCAGATTTCTGGGAGGGCAAAGGTCGAGGCTATGAAGACCGCGTTGAGCGGATCGCGCTGCGGCGGCTGCTGCCGAAACAAGGACGCCGACTGCTCGAACTGGGAGCAGGATTTGGCCGGCTAACGAGTGAGTACGAGGCGTTTGACCAGGTGGTACTGGTCGATTATTCGCTGTCACAGCTCCGTTATGCCCAGGAAAAGCTGGGCACGTCGGAGCGCTACATCTACGTGGCGGCTGATGCCTACCAGCTTCCATTCCGGGCCGGGGTCTTTGACGCAGCAACCGTTGTCCGAGTAATTCATCACATTGCCGATGTCGGGGCAGCGCTGCGCGAACTGCGCCGGGTGATGGTTCCCGGCGCGGCGCTGATTCTGGAATATGCCAACAAGCGCAACCTCAAGGCGCTGTACCGATACGCGCGGGGTCTGCAAACCTGGAACCCGAATGACCTGCAGCCAGTCGAGTTCGTCGAACTCAACTTTGACTTCCACCCGGCCTATATGCGCCAACAGCTCCGCGATGCAGGCTTCACGACCCAGCGAAGCGTGCCGGTATCTTTCTTCCGCCTGCCCGGACTCAAGCAGCGCGTTCCTACCCCAATTCTGGCTGGGCTGGACGGTCTGCTCCAACTCACCGGGCTGCATTATACGCCAAGCGTCTTCACCCAGAATGTGGCCGTGGGCACATCGCCAAACAACCTGAAAACGAGCAACTTGTTCGTCTGCCCGGAGACAGGGGAGGAACTGACGCAGCAGGGAACCACACTGCGCTGCACCAGCACAGGCCGGCGCTGGGCAATCCGCGACGGCATCTACGACTTCAAGGCTCCGCTGGATGAGTAGCTTTAACCTGTGGCGGAGTCAAAACACCCGGCTAGACCGGGCGTTTTGATGCTGCCGAGCCGCTCGATTACAGAGCAAAGTGCCCCTGGCGATTGAGATGCGAGAGGAATTCCGAGCGGGTAGAGACGCTCTCGCGGAAGATACCGATCATGGTGCTGGTGGTCATGCTGGAGTCGTGCTTCTCAACGCCGCGCATCATCGAACACATGTGCTTGCCCTCAACGACGACCGCAACGCCGCGTGGATCCAGCACTTCGTTGATGAAATCAGCAATCTGCCGGGTCATGCGCTCTTGAACTTGGAGGCGGTTGGCGAACATATCCACGATGCGGGGAATTTTCGACAGACCGATGACCTTGCCGCGCGGAACATAGGCCACATGAGCATGACCGATGAAAGGCAGCATGTGATGTTCGCAGAGGCTGCTGAACTCGATGTCCTTGACGATCACCATGTCGTCGTAGTCCACGTCGAAGAGCGCGCCGTTAATCAGCTTGGCTGGATCGACCCGGTAGCCGCCGAGAAGTTCTTCATACATGCGAGCAACGCGATCCGGCGTCTTCAATAGGCCTTCGCGGCGGATATCTTCGCCGACGGCGGTTAGAATGTCGCTGGTTGCCCGCTCAATCGTGCTGCGGTCCACGGGAGGCAGTCCCAACTCGAACACTTTTAAGAAGGCCTCGGAGTTGAGCTTGTCCTCTATCGCGGTCTGAGTATCGATACCGTTGTTGGGAAGTCCCTTTGAGCCGTTGAAATACATATGATTACCTCTTGACCTCATTCGTGAACCGAACTGCATTATAGGGGGTTTTGACTAGGAAGAACGCTTACCTCACCAAGCGTTAAATAGTTTCATATCCCCTACTCAAAATTGTGCTCAAAATCACCAACATAGTCTCCTGGAGGGAGAATCCGTTACAATCAAGGCACATTCAACAGGAGAGACCGGCTTGACCCAACAATTGGACATGATCGAAATTGATGCGCTGCGGCTGCGGTGCATCATCGGATTCAGCGCGCACGAACTGAAAGACAAGCAGGATGTGGTCATCAGTCTACGGATTGGGACGGATATGCGCCGTGCCGGGGAGACCGATAACCCGGACGACGCCTTTAACTACCGAACCGTGACCAAAGCTATCATTCAGCATGTGGAAAACTCCCGTTATGCGCTGGTAGAAAAACTAGCGGCGGAGATCGCGCGGATCTGTGTAGTGGAATACGGAGCAGGATGGGTGCAGGTGCGGGTGCATAAACCCGGCGCACTGCGTTTTGCCGACAGCGTTGGCGTGGTCATCGAGCGAACTCTTGATGACTTCCGCTGAACGCTCCACGGTCTGCCTGTCGCTGGGATCGAACATCGACCCACAGGCCAATCTGATCCGGGCGATCCGGCTGCTGCGGCAGAAGGTTGATGTGCTGGCGGTATCCGATGCTTATCGTACTCCACCGGAAGGTTTCAAGGAACAGGACGATTTTCTCAACGCAGCCGTCAAGATTTCGACCGATTTATCTCCTATTACGTTGAAACGAAGTGTTCTGGATTGGATTGAGCGGGAACTGGGACGGGTGCGCGACCCGCTGAACAAGAATGCGCCGCGCACTATTGATCTGGATATCTCGCTGTGGGGCGAGGCAGTACTGGAATACGGCGAGAAGCCCTGGCGCATCCCCGACCCGGACATCGTCCGGTTCGCGCATGTGGCCGTGCCGCTGGCGCAGATCGCACCGGATGACCTCCACCCCACCGAGCGCGTCCCACTGCGGGAAATCGCCGCGCGATTTTCTGCCCCATTTGAGCGCATTGTGCTGCCTTTCGAGGCCGGCTGAAGCGCACTCACCGTCTCGCAGGAAAGAGTTCGGCGGCGTAGAATAGACGCGAGGCGATTCTGACACATAAGGCGAGGAAACGGTTCAATGCGGCGGGCAGCGCGAAGGCTGTTCTTCATGACCCTGAGCACCGTCATCATCCTGCTGGGCTGCGAGATGGCAGCCCGCGTCGCGCTATGGCACAGCGCCAAACGACCGGCGGCAACGGAGTCGTTCGGCTTTGGGCGGGGCGGATTTGGCGACCTGCGACCCAACATGAATCACGTCGAGACTCTGTACCCGCTGCGGCCGTACCGGCTGCAAACCAACAGCGTCGGGCTGCGGAATACCGAGGAGCTAATCGACGGGGCATTCCGGGTGCTGGCACTGGGGGATTCGTTCACCTACGGCTACTATGTGCACAACGAAGAAGCCTGGCCGGCGCGGCTGGAGGAAGTACTCCGGCAGCAGATGAGCGGCCCGGTGCAGGTGCTAAACGCCGGCGTGCCCGGCTACACGGTTGAAGACGAGCTGGAGTATCTCCGGGAGAAAGGGCTGGCACTTCAGCCTGATCTGGTGGTGCTGGGGATCTACACCAACGACATCATGGACATGACTCCGCGCATCCGGCAGTACTTCGCGCGGCCGGTGGTGCTAGAGCAGAGCACCCCTGAAGTGCAGCCGCTGACGCCGTTTCAGATCTTCGTCCGCGAAAACGTGGCTCTGTACAGCCTGCTCGTCCAGGCACGGGGGGCTTACAGTGATTACCAGATCGAGACGGCTGTCAACCGGATCACGCCGACCATTGAAGGGCTGCGTGACCTCTACCTCGACCTGACGTTCCTGAATCCGGATGCTCACCCCGACGAATGGGGCGGCTACGAACGGCGGTTGGGCGAGATGGCCGCGCTGCTGGACGAGCGAGGTATTCCGCTGGTGGTGGTGATGTTCCCCGACCTGGCCCAATTCCCGGCGAATGGACTGCCGGATGTTCCGCAGGAGCGGCTCGCTGAGATGACTACGGCGCTAGGCACGCCCTTCATCGACCTGCTGCCGGTCTACCGGGCAGCAGGAGACATTCAGAGCCTGTACTTAATGTACTACAGCGACAGCGCCACGGTCGATCCGAACGCGCCAGACGCAGCGGTGATGATGTATACAGGCGACGGTCACCCATCAGCGTATGGGCATCTGGTAGCTGCGCACGCTTTAGCTGAGCGACTGGCCGCGCTGGGACTCGTCCCGCCGGAGTGATTGGTCATTTCCCGTCTAGTGGGGATGCTCGGTTTTGGTGCGATACATCGGCACGGCGAACTCGACGAACTTGGCCCAGCCTTCGCCCGCCAGGAGTTTACGCTGCTCGTCGTTGAGTTCGATGCGGACGGTACGGTCGCCGGTGTGGAGGTCGAGGGTGAGCAGGTCACTGCCGTCATCCCTGATCTCCTCGAAGCACTGGCGTTCGTAGCCCATCGGATTGGCAAGGAACTTGCCCAGGCAGCGTTCACAAATGGCGAGCTGGTGGTCACAGACGTTGCGGTTGATCTTGACGTACATAATTGACCTCCCTGCAAATTGCCCTATCTTCAGCATAGACAAAGCGGGAGCGCAGAAACAGTGCCAAACGTCACATTGTAGGAATATTTATATTTTTATAATTAATATTTATAATAAAAATGCAATTATAGATGAGAATTGATAAGAATGAGAATACGAGAATGTGAGAATCTTGAACATCAGCGCCAATGGCGGCGCGGGCAGACTCGGCAGGAGGCCCCTGAAAAGAGCATCCCTACCCTGCGGTGATTACAGAATAGCATAAAATGAGGTGGACAGGGTGACATTTTGTCTACTCTTTGGCATAAAATCGGAAGGAAGAATACTAAACCGCAAAACGCAAAGGACGCGAAGAAAAAGACGAATTCCATCACGCAGACCCGGAGGTGCAGTGCAACCGAGCCATGAAATGGCCGGGCTAGTTGAAGATAACCCCGTACGGGGTTTCTGGAAAGGGATTCAGCGGACGGCAAAAATGCCGTCCCCACGGGGGCAGTGAGGGGTGAAATTCCGGGCGGGCAGAAACCTGTCCCTACGAGTAAAACCTACTTACAGGGGAAGATAGGTATTTTCAAGGGGGATGCATGAGGACTGGGAGACTATAGGGGCAAAAAGCAGAAATTGACAGAGGACGCACAAAATAGTACACTTGTTCTAATCCACAAGGATACACAACAATGGCAGGATTATTCGATCTGACAGGGAAAGCGGCGGTCGTCACCGGAGCGTCGCGGGGAATTGGGCAGGCTATTGCGGAGCGGCTAGCGGAAGCGGGGGCAAAGGTCGTCCTGAGCAGCCGCAAGCTGGATGGTTTGGAAGCGGTGGCCGCGGGCATCCGTGCGAAGGGGGGCGAGGCGCTGAGCATCGCAGCGCACAACGGCGACAAGGCGGCGCTCCAGGCACTCGTCCAGGCCGCTCTGGATGCCTACGGGCGGGTAGATATACTGGTGAACAACGCGGCGACCAATCCGCACTTTGGAACGCTGCTGGAGGCGGAAGACAGCCTATGGCAGAAGACTATCGAAGTGAACGTGATGGGCAACATCTGGCTGACGCAGGCCGTCGTGCCGCATATGCGGCGGCAGGGCGGCGGCAAGATCATCAACATCGCCTCGATCAACGGGCTGCGGCCGGGGCGAATGCAGGGCATCTACAGCATGACCAAAGCGGCGGTCATCAGCCTGACGCAAACACTGGCGATGGAACTGGCTCCTGACCAGATTCAGGTGAATGCCATCGCGCCGGGACTGATTAAGACCAAGTTCGCCCGCGTGATCTGGGAAAACGAGACACTCGCCAACGAGATCATCCAGCGGACGCCCGCCGGACGCATCGGTGAGCCAGACGACATTGCCGGGCTGGCGGTGTATCTGGCGTCAGCGGCATCGAATTTTGCGACAGGTCAGGTATTCGTGGTAGACGGTGGAGTAACGATCCCGACAATTTGAGGTGGGGACTTATGCGCTTCGTCTATTATTCAGAGAAGACGGTTTCGCAGTGCATGCTGGCGCTGAACGAGCGGCTGCATACCAAGAGTGGGCGGCTGGAAGGCTGGGTGGAGAAGAGCGGACGCTTCTCGCTAGCGACGACGTCGCGGGTATACAAGCGGTTCCCGCGCTCGACGCGGCTGACCGCGCGCGTTGAGCGTGAGGACGGGCTGACTGTGATTCGCGGCTATGTACCTGACGGGGCGGATCCGCGCAGCCGGGTCATCATCTACGGGGTGCTGGTGATGATTGGACTGGCATTGATCGTGAGCGGGAATCTGCTGCCGGGGCTGATCGTGGCGCTGGTTCCGCTGCCGCTGAACATTCCGCTGGAAGGCGATTACACCAACAGCCAGAAGCTCAGCGACGAAGTGCAGCGCACGCTCAAAGCCAAAGCGACGCTCCCGGCGGCACTGCGGAAGGAACGCGAAGCCCGCAAGGCAGCGAAGGAAACGACCGCCAAGCGGTCGAGCAGCAAAGCAGATTTCCGCACTTACCGGTAGGATAGAAACCGCAAAGTCGCAAAGGGCACAAAGAAAAAGCTAAGATCAGAGGTTGTGCTGGGCGCGGAGGCGCTTGAAGAGCGCAGCGCAGCCTTTGCTGATGAGATCATAGGCGCGGTCATACTGGCCGTCCCACCAGGGATCAGGCACGTCATCACGGCCAACGATGCCGGCCTGGTAGGCGTCGGTCAGGAACAGGGAGCGGACAGCGCGGCTCTCTGGATAGACGCGCTGAAGGGCGCGCAGGTGACCGTAATCCATGGCGAAGAGATAATCTGCGTCGAAGTCAGCAGGGGTAATCTGGCGGGCGGGACGCTTGGGATTGTGGGGGATGTTGTGCTTGCGCAGCACGCCAGCCGTGCCCGTGTGCATGGTACTGCCGACTTCTTCATCGCTCAGGCCGGCGGAGTCGATCTGGAAGTGGGATTCGAGTCCGGCCTGCTTGACGAGATGGGAGAAGATGGCTTCCGCCATCGGCGAACGACAGATATTGCCCGTGCAAACAAAAGTCACCTTCAGCATGGGTAGGGTTTCCTCGAAGATTCTCTTTCACGGCGCTGTTTGATAACAGAGACCAACAACCGAAGGTGAACGATACCAGGTCTGGGCCAGATTGACGAGGGTCTGGAGGGTCTGACGGACGGCTGTACGATTGCCTGCCCCGGCGCGTTCTGCAGCTGCATCAACTTCTTGGGAGGTGGCTTTGATGAGCAGCGGCCAGAATTCTTCGCCGACGACATAGGCCGCAGGAGCGCCTGGCTGCGCAGGATCGTAACGTTCGTCGAGGCTGCGAATTTCGTCGGTGATCGAGGCGGGAATCCAGTCGGGCATCCCGGCCAGGGGAAGCGAGTCGGCGCCTAGGCATTCGCCGGACGGCAGATCACGAGCGAGTGCAAGCGCAGCCAGGGCGGTCAGGGTGAGATCAAGCGATTCGCAGAAGCCGGCAACGATGAAGCGGTTGTAGGCCGAGCGAAACAGCCAGTGACGCTGGGCCGCACCGGATTCAGCTTCGGGGTACATTTCACTGAAGCAATCATCGTTGAAATCGCCGAGAGCCACGCGAGCTGGATCGACATGGAGGCGGGCACTCTGGCTCTGCCAGAGTGCGGAATGCTTCAGGCGATAGAGGCGCGGCGCGAGGTCATCGTAGGCAAACCCGTAGAGGGCCGTGAAGCGGGGCGGGCGAGGCTCCAAGCGGGTGAAGGCGGTGACAATTGGGCGGCGGCTCCAGACTTCCTGAAGCTGAAGCAAATCGACGACATCCAGGCAGAGCCGCATAGATCACTCTTCGAGCTTGATGGGGCGGTCGATCTTGACGTTGGGTTCGCCGAGGTCAGCCAGAGCGGTGAAAGCATATTCCCGCACGTCATTGACTTCTTCGACCATGAGGAGTTCGACCAACGGACGGATGGCACGGCGATCCTGGCTCCAGCCGAGGGCGCGGGCAGCATACTGGCGGACGTAGCTGTCCGGGTCGCTCAG
The DNA here is from genome assembly GCA_034431625.1 of Anaerolineae bacterium. GTDB lineage: Bacteria > Chloroflexota > Anaerolineae > Aggregatilineales > Phototrophicaceae > CFX2. The sequence continues at coordinate 30,132 of DAOUCY010000090.1, forward strand.
CGCCTGAATGAGTCCTTCAATGGCGGATTCATCGACAACCCAGCAGAGGGCGCGGGCTGAATAGCGACGGACATAGGTGTTGGGGTCCTGAAGGGCGACGAGGAGCGGCTGGACAGCATCCTTGCCGCCGACCCACCCCAGAGCGGTCGCCGCATGGATGCGAACATCACTGTCTTCATCCATGAGGAGCGCGATCAACGGATCAACCGCATCTTCGCCGTACTGGATCAGCTGCATGACGACGCCTTTACGCACAGCCGGATCGGTGTCGATGAGCTGGTCCTGGAGCTTGCGGAATTCGGCACTGTTGCGGGAGAGGACGGGAGCCGTGCCGTTGAGTCCCTGGCTTTGATTCTGGATGAGGATGGCGCGGTTAAGGTAATGCCGGGCATTCTTGTAGTGCGGGTCTATCGCCAGGATACGCTGGAGGTCATTGATGACCTGGGCAACGTTCGGTTCATCGTTGATCATCTCGCGCATACAGCGAAAGTAGAGGCGTTCCATCTCGGCAATCTGCGAGGGGGGAATGCGGGTGGCGCGGGACGGGTTAAACCAGCCAAAGACGCGAACCAGCACGTTGAGAACCAGCAGCACCACAAGGATGATCTGCGAGACGCGGGCGGCGGGATGAGCAGGTTGAATGATCGTCAGGGCGCTGGCCGCACCCAGGGCAAGAAGCAGTAACCAGTTTAAGAGTCGGCGCATACGGGCGTCTCATCACTTTCCGGTAGAGCCGCGAGGCAACTATGCGGGCGGTTGGTTGTCCTCATCAGCAGAAACAACATCCCCTTCGACAGCGCTCGGCGCGGCTTCAACAGCATCGCTGGTCTCAACCGAAACGGGGGCGGGGACATCGATGCGGGATTCATCCACCGAGGGGGTCTCTTCCCCTACAGCAGATTCATGACCGACCATGGTGATCTTGCCGTCGATAAAGGCGCCTTCTTCGGTGGTCAAGGCCGCGGCGCGAATATCCCCCCAGACGCGACCCGTGCGGAGAATCTGGACTTTCTTGCCGGTGACATTGCCGCGCACTGCGCCGGCGATTGAGATGTTGCGGGCATTGACATCGGCTTTGATCTTGGCCGTTTCTCCGATCAGGACATTGCCATTGATTTCCAGCGAGCCGGTGAAGGTTCCATCCAGGCGGACATTGGCGCTGCTTTTGAGGACTCCTTCTAGGACGCTGCTGCTGCCGAGCACGGTCTCAAAGCCGACGGGAGCCGGCGGGAGCGCAGGGCGCGGCGGGGGCTGTGGTTCCAATGGAGGTGGTGGGGGCGAATCGATCTGACGGCGATTACCGAAAAAAGACATAACGGCACTCTCCACAATCCCATTCAGCGGCTTGTATCCACTATACAGCGAGTCGAAAACAAACTCAATCGGGGTTAAGCACTAGGCTAGGAACAGAGAGATGGCACTGTTTGGACTATCTCAATGGTCGTATCCTTTAGAAGCGTATTACGCTATAAAGAGCAGCAGCGTATCGTCTGCACTGTGAGTGTGTTGATTCGCTGTAGAACTCCGATGGGCAAGAGTCGGGCAGTCGCCTGGTTCCAACGCCCACCGTCTGTGATACCGTAGGAACTGCCGCATCTTTTGTATACCGAACCAATAGGTTCAGAATGTCACTCACACCATGAGATGGAATTTGTCTGCGCCCCGTCCGCTCAGCCAACAAGATCAGAATTACCGACATTTGGTCACCGATATTGCCTGGTTTGGGCTGGCCTTTCCAGCGGTGAACCGCTTCCTGCAAATCTACGCGATCCATCTAGGCGCCGAGGCGAGCCAGTTAAACTGGATGGCGTCGCTGGCTGCGGTGGCACTGCTGGTAGGGTCGTCGCTGGCGGTACGCTGGATGGGGCTGTGGGACAACTCGATGAAGGCGACGCTGCTGCCAGGCTTTGGCTACCGGTTGTCGTTCTTCCTGCCGGCGCTGACGCCGTTTTTTCCAGAACATTTGCAACTGGTGTGGTTGATTCTGGCTGTGATTGTGCCGGCTGTGCCGCAGGGCATCGCATCGGTGACGTTCCTGGTGATGTTCCGAGAGGCGGTACGTGAAGAGCAGGTTCCCAAGCTGTTGAGCCGCCGCATGCTGGCCTTCAACGTGGCGCTGGGGATCAGCGGTCTGGCGATGGGCTACTGGCTGGACCGGGCGCCATTCCCGCTGAACTACCAAGTGATGTTCGCGCTGGCTTTTGTCTTCGTGATGATCAGCCAGTGGAAGGTGAGCCAGGTGCGGGTTCCCAACGTTGAGCGACGCCCGAAGGGGGCAGAACATCCCAGCGTCAATCCGTGGCGTTCCGGCAGCTTCCAGGTGATTGTGGCGATCATCGCGCTGACGCACATCACCTTCACGTCGGTGCAGGCGATGGTTCCGCTGCGCATGATGAACGAACTGCGCGCGACGGAGAGCTTCATGGGGTTGTTTACGGTAGCGGAGCTGGCTTCGGCAGCGATCATCACCCTGTTCACAGGGAAAATGATCGAGCGGATCGGCAGCCGTTCGATGATTGCCGCCGCGATGCTCGCTTCAGGCTTATCGATCTTCCTAATCGCCGTGACGCCGTCACTACCGGTCACACTGATTGGGGCAGCGATTGGCGGGGCAGCATGGACATGCGTCGGGATCGGGCTGTTTGCATATTTCAGCGAAGCCACGCCGATGGAACACCGCGGGCCATTCACGATGGCCTACAACCAGGCGATCTTCATCGCCATGATTATCGGGCCGCTGGTCGGGCAGATGCTCGCCTCCCACAACAAGTCGCTGGTGATAGTGCTGGCTGCCGGCGCAGCGCTGCGGGTGGGAGCCGGGCTGCTGACCTACACGCATCCACGGGCGTGGTTTGGGCGGATGCGGCACGTGCTGATGACGCGGTAAGCGCTTCCTGCCCAACCAATCTATCTTAAATAGGCGAAGTTGAAGCCTTTCTCTGCTGCTCAGGCGTTTTGCATGGGAATGGTAGGCAGTGGAGTCACCGTGGGCGGCGGCGTGACAACCGGCGGCGTGGCGCTAGGCCCAGATGTGGAGGGAGCAGCCGGCTGCGGCCGAGGCGTGCGGGTAAAAGTCGGCGTACGGGTGGGTGTGGGAGTGCGGGTGAAAGTTGGGGTGCGGGTGGGTGTTACAGTCGGATTGACGGCAGCAATGACGCTTTCGTGCATGTAAGCCAGCTCCAAGCGGCGGGTCTCTGGCCGCGAGTCAATGACATACCATTCGCTATCTGGAGCAGCACGTCCCAGCACACAAACCGTGTCGTTCGCGAAAAAGGCCGTAATGACCGCGCCGTTCTCGTTGGGGGATTGGCGCACGCGGGCATTCGGAACAATGACGACAAAGGGCTGGCACTCCGGGATCGGAGTGGCAGTAGCGCGGATGGGAACGGGATTGGTGGGCGGGACAAATTGGGCCGTGGCGGTCGCCACAATCTGGGCCTGTTGGGTGGCTTCGACCACGCCGCGTCCCCCCGTCCGAAGGAAGTTCTGGACGCCTAACCAGACGTAATAGATGCCAAAGATGACGGCCACTCCCGCCAAGAAGACGATCCAGGCGGGAGGCCCTCCCCGACCGCGCTGCGGAACCGGACGCCGTCCAAGCGACATAGACTCTGCTTCACCACCGAACGAGGCCAGCCTCGTCCTTATTCAACCATCAAGGCCTGAGTCGAGCAGCGAGCTTTCAGCAGGCCAATCTACATGCTGACAGAAACGGTTGTACCAACACCGTCCCAGCCTGCCAAGCGATACAGACGAACCGGTGGGAAAACGTCAGGTTGGCGCCAGCTCATCCACCGACTAGACGGCTGATCTGTTCGAGTAAGTCTACAGCGTTAAAGGGCTTGGTGACGAGGCCATCAGCGCCGACCTGCTGGCTGTATTCGAGGGCCTGCTCGTCTTCCAAGGCGGTGACGAGGAGCACAGGAATATGAGCGGTAGGCGGCTGAGATTTGAGTTGAACGCAGGCATCATAGCCATTCATCACGGGCATGCGGACATCCATGAGGATCAGATCGGGCTGGCGTTCCTCCGCCAGTTGAATTGCCTTGGCGCCGCTGTTGGCAGTCATGACCTGGTAGCCGACATTTTCGAGATGAGCCTGAAGCACATCCCGGCTCATATAGTCATCATCGACGATCAGAATCATCACGCTCATGGGGCTGCCTCGAAGCGTCGGAGCTGATTCACAGACTACATTCTAATGAAAGTGCGGCGCTGTGCCAACCAACAATCTGCAGATGCGACTGCCGCTCGAAGAGATGTAGAAGGGATGGAACCTGGGCCAGATCACCGAGCTGAGGGTTTCTCGAAGACAGGCCGAAGCGCGTCTCCTCTGGCATTTATGCCTGTGAAAGGTCACGCAGGTAGATAATGAAACTGGCAATATTTGCTCAGTTCATCGACTCCACGAGGCGAACATGCGCGGTCAAGCAACACGGCGGGGCTACTCGGTCACGCTGTTCCTCATCTTGCTCATCTGTTACGGCTACTTCCTGCCCAAATGGGCAGATTGGGGCGCGAATTCCCGTGCCAATCTGGTCTACGCGGTCGGCAACCAGGGCGTGCTGCATATCGACGCCTACCACGAAAATACAGGCGACAAAGCCTGCTTCCCTGGCCCGTTCGTGCCTGATCCGAACGATGTCTTGAAAGGTGAATGCACCGGCCATTACTACACCGACAAGTCCTTGGGGCCATCACTGCTGGCGCTGCCGTTCTACATGGTGTTCAAAGGGATCGCGGCGCTGCCGCCAATCCAGAACTTCATCCAGAGCGGGCGCGGCATCGGAGCGGTAAGCGATACGCTCAACCCGGAGGGCGAAGGCATCCGACCAGAAGCGGTATACCAGTATATGGCACTGACGTTCATCACCTTCTTCGCGTCGGCGATTCCGTCAGCGTTTCTGGGCGTGGTGGTGTTCTGGATGGCAGCGCGGTTTGCCAAACGAGACAGCACGGCATTCGTCTTAGCCCTGGCGTATGGGCTGGGCACGATGGCTTTCCCGTACAGCAACGCTCTCTACCAGCACCAACTGGCAGCTTTTGGCGCATTCGTCGGGTTTTACCTGCTGTGGCGTGTGATCTATGAAGATGCAGACCGACGCTGGCTGTGGGTGGTGGGCGCGCTGTTCAGCTTCGCGGCTATCACCGAGTATCCGGTTGTGCCGATGCTGGGCATATTGTTCCTATGGGCGGCCTATGCCCTGCGCGACCGGGCAGCGCTGTACCGGGTAGTGCTGGCGGGCATTCCGCTGGTAGTGATCTTCATGGCCTATAACTACCTGGCGTTCGGCTCGGTGCTGCCGGTTGGCTACCAGTACTCGACCAACTGGCAAGGTGAGCACCAGACTGGGTTCCTGAGTTTGCAGCTCCCGAATGCGGACAGCCTGGTGCGGCTGTATGGGCTGACGTTCAGCCCTGTGCGCGGCATTTTCATCATGTCACCGTTCCTGCTGCTGGCAATACCGGGATTCGTGATGATGTGGCGAGCGCTGCCGGAACGCCGCAGCGCGGTCATCGCCATGCTGCTGGTGATCGGCGGGTTCTTCTTCTACAATGCTTCCAGCGTGATGTGGTGGGGAGGGTTCACGGTGGGGCCGCGCTACCTGGTACCGATGCTGCCGTTCTTGACACTACCCGCCGTCTTCGCGCTGAACCGGTTGATTGAAACGCTGTGGGGACGGATGCTCACGGCTGTGCTGGTTGGGGTCTCGGTATTCAGCGTGGGGGCTATGACAATCGGCGGGCAGTTGTGGCCGCCCGTCGAAGTCTGGCCGACTACATTCGGGCTGATGAATTCGTACAGCACGCTGTTTGATCACTCGCTGCCGCTGCTGGCGCAGGGAAATGTGGCGCGGAACCTCGGCATCCTCATCGGGCTGCCAGGATTGACCAGCTTGATCCCCTTATTCATCGCTGTTATCGCCCTTGGATTGGCCCTACCCCGCCTGATCGGACGCGGCCACAGCGCCGCTGTCACAGAAACACCCGCGCTCAAACAAGCCACTGGAGGCTCACGTTGATTCGCTCACTGAACCTATCCGACTCACGCACCGCCCGCTGGGCGGCGCTAGGTCTATTCGTCCTGACCATCCTGCTGCGGCTGCCATTCGTGAGCCAGTATCTCTACCACTGGGATTCGGTCAATATGGCCTTCGGAATGCGGGACTATAATGTTCCCGCAGGCGCACCGCATTATCCCGGTTACATTGTGTATATTGCGCTGGCAAACGTGGTAGATGTGCTGTTCCGCGACTCCCAGCGAACGCTGGTGTTCATCAGCCTGGTGAGCAGCGGCTTGGCCGCAGTGGTACTGTTCTATTTTGGACGGGAACTCTTCAACCCAACCAGCGGCCTGATCGCCAGCCTGTTCCTGATCGCCAGCCCACTGTTCTGGTTCTACGGCGAGATCGCCCTGCCCCATGCACTCGATCTGCTGGTCATCACAGTATCCGCATGGGTACTGTACCAGATGATGGAAGGCAAAGTAGGCTGGCGGCTGTGGTTCGCGCCGATTTTCTTAGGGCTAGTCGGGGGCTTCCGCCAGCAAGACTTGATGTTCCTCGCGCCGCTGATTCTGTTCTGCTGCTACCGGCTGGGCATCCGCCGATTGGCGATCATGCTGGTGCTGGGGATCGTCACGACACTGGCCTGGCTGCTGCCGCTGCTGAGCTTGAGCGGCGGGCTGCAAAGCTACTTGGCCGGGTCATCGGCATTCACAGCCAGCTTCTTCGACAGCACCTCGCTGCTGGCGGGGGCGGGCTGGTTCGGGCTGCGGCGCAACCTGTTCTTCAAGCTGATTCCGTATACGCTGTATGCCTGGTCACTGGCGGCAGTCCCGGCGCTGTACTGGCTGACCCTCGTGCCGCGCCGCTGGCAAGAAGGGCTGCGAAACCGCAAGGTCTGGTTCTTTCTGCTGTGGATGGCCCCGGCACTGGGGTTTTACATCATCATCCACATGGGGCAGCAGGGACTGGTGTTCGTTTACATGCCGGCGTTGTTTCTGCTAAGCGCCGAGGGACTATACCGCTGGCTGAATAACCAGCCAGGCCTGCTCCGCGCCAGCACAGCGGTTATCTTCGCGGCTGGGGCCGTGGTCTTCATCCTGCTGCCGACGTACCCGCTCGGCGGAGAGAGCTTCAAACTGCTGAACAACAGCACATTGAGAGAAAGCGACGCGGATTGGGAGACCAAGATCAGCACCGTGCGCGAGCGTTTCCAGCCAGAAGATACGCTGCTGGTGGCAGCAAACTGGCGCCACCTCCAGTACTATTTGCCGGAGTATAAATTCGCCCGGTTCAATCTGGCCGGGAAGTATGATGAAAATATCGGGCAGGTGATCGGAGCAGACTTCACCAACACGCCAATGACGGCGGAAGAGTTGGGGCTGACAGCGGGGGACAGCTGGCAGATCGTGGTGATGGACAGTGACCTGCTGCCTTTCGCTGCGCAGACCTCAGAAACGATCCCGCTGGCGAATGGCGACGCGCTCGGCGTCCTGACGCTGCGTGCTGACCAAGCCTACTGGACAGACGGACAGACTTTCGGCGCGCAGCCGTAGACCAGGTTCGATCCAATCTAAGCACAGAATCCGCCGAGGTCAGACCGATTCCGGCGTCTTCAGTTGGGATATTGGGGAATGGCGAAACTGAAACAGGCTCCGCCGCCAGGGACAGTTTCATAGCGAATCTCGCCGCCATGCGCCCTGACCATGCGATCCACGATGGCTAAGCCCAGACCTGTCCCATTCGATTTACCAAACGTAACGAACGGCTGGAAAAGCGTCTGGAGGATTTTTTCGGGGACGCCAGGGCCATCATCACGGACGACGAACTCGATGCGTTTGCCAACAGGGCGGGCGATGATTTCGACCTGAGACCCGCCGTGCTGCTCGATGGCATCGACGGCGTTGTTGACGAGATTCTGGAACACGCGGGTAAAACGCTGTTTATCGACGTTGATGGTGTAGTGGTGGGCTGATTCGGAATCGACAAAGATTTTGACGTCGCGGGTGAGGCCGGGCGGGTTGAGAAGATCGCCTACGTAGGACATGAACTCTTCGACGGTAATCGGCTGCTTGTTGACAGCCGAGTCGCCGGCGACATAATCCAGCACTTCCTGAGCCATAGCTGAGAAGACGTTGACGTATTTGATGATCTGGCCGGCGAACTGGTAGCGTTCTTCATGGGTGAGGTCGGGTTCCTGGAGCAGTCCCGCATACCCCATGACATTGCTGAGCGGCTTACGCATGTCGTGCACAAGGCTACTGACGGTCTGGCCGACGACGCTGAGACGCTCGGACTGGCTGAGTTTGTCTTTGGCAGCCTGGAGTTCGGCCAGTGCCTTTTCAAGCTGAGTCTTCTCGAAAGCCAACTTCTCGACCAGCCGAGCTACGTAGATAAACAGCGCTGTGTTCTGCATGAGCGTGGTGAGCAAGTTGACATCATTGGCGCGGAAGCGTTTGGCTTCCTGTTCATAGACCAGCACCAGCGAACCGAGCAGTTCATCGTTGAAGCGCAGTGGAGCACAGATCACGCGGTCGCCATCGAACAACTGCGCTTGGTCGTAGGCGTAGAGAGTGCTGAGCGCCAGTTCGCGCAGACGCCCACTGAGAAATTCCGGATTGGCTTTGCGGCCAAAGTGAGCGCCAGGCGTAATACTGGACTGCGCTGGGTCCCAGACGTAGATAACACCAGCATCAGCCTGGATGATGCGGTTGGTCTCCATCAAGACGAAGCGGACAATTTCGTCTTGACCGGTTCCTTGGGCAAACTGCATCCCGAGTTCATAAATGAGGTTAAGTTCGTCGTAACGGGCAACAACCTCGTCTGTCATCAAGGCGCGGCGCCAAGTCTCACTGGCTAACAGGGAGAGCGAATTGGCGAGAAAGCGAAGTGCCGCCGCTGAAGAGGGGTCGCAGTGTTCGAGCCACAGACCAACGGTGCCGATGACCTGTTTATCGACGAACAAGGACTCCTGGCAGCCAGGCAGATGATCAGACCAGTCGGGACCGAAATAGTGCTGGCCGCCTTCATCCCAGATCACCACTGCATTGGGTAACTGGAAAGCGGCTTCAAATTCTGGGATTAACTGCCCCAGCGCAGCCGGTGGGAGCGTATATTCGAGCGTGGGTTTCGTCACGGTCAAGCGAGCCAATCACCTACGGTCATCGATGCATCGTTGGGTTAATCACTATACTACGATTATATTGCAACTGCTGAAGGCGGCCAATCCAACCAAGACGATCTACAGGCCCCAAAGTTCTCGGAGCTGGCTCATCAACCGAGTTGGATTGAAAGGCTTGGTCATAAAGTCGTTGGCTCCGAGAGCCTCGGCGCGCTGGCGGTCGGTGCTGTTGCCCCGCGCTGTTAGGATGAAGATATAGGGTGTGTAGTCTTTGATGCGGCGCACCCGCTGGCAGACATCATAGCCATTAAGCTTGGGGAGCAGCACGTCCAGGAGGATCAAGCCCGGCCGTTCTTCTTCGATAATGCGGAGCGCTTCATCACCATCCTCAGCCAGCAGAAGCTGCAATCCATCCACTTGCATCCGCTGGAGAATGTGCGTGAGCAGAACACGCACCATATCCTCATCATCAACGATGAGGACTTTACGAAGATTCACGTTCGGATCAACAATCGTCATAGTCATTGAAAGATACACCTGGACACGTGCGGTTCTAATTCTCAGTATAGCGGCAGAATCGTGAACGGAGCCTCAAGTTTCGGATTTGGTATAGACTCTAACGGTCGATTGAGAATTAGCAGGAGACATGAGGCAGCCAGCGATGACTGGACTGCCTCATTGATATAACAGCTCTACCCCATGTTGCTGATGACGGCGGTAGCGAATTCGCTGGTGCGGACTTCGCGCGCGCCTTCCATCTGGCGGGCAAAATCGTAGGTGACGATCTTCTGGTCAAGGGTGCGTTCGTAGGCTGCGGTGACGAGATCAGCCGCTTCCGTCCAACCGATGTGTTCCAGCATCATCACACCGCTGAAGAGCAGCGAACCAGGATTGACCTTGTCCAGGTTGGTGTATTTGGGAGCCGTGCCATGAGTGGCCTCGAAGAGGGCGACCTCATCGCCGATGTTCGCGCCGGGGGCAATGCCAACGCCGCCAACTTCCGCGGCGATGGCATCGCTGAGGTAGTCGCCGTTCAGGTTAGGCGTGGCAATGACATCATGCTCGGAAGGACGAAGGAGCATCTTTTGGAACATGATGTCAGCGATGGTGTCTTGGATGAGAATCTTGCCTTCAGGGACGCGCCCTCCATGGTTCTTCTCGACCTCCGCCCAGGAGATGGTCTCGTTGGGGAATTCCTGCGCAGCGACTTCGTAGCCCCACTTCTGGAACGCGCCTTCGGTGAACTTCTGGATATTCCCCTTATGAACCAAGGTGACGCTGCGGCGCTTGTGGTCGATTGCATATTGGATAGCTGAGCGCACCAGGCGCTTGGTGCCGAAAGCGCTGATCGGCTTAATGCCAAGTCCAGCGCCTTCAAAGAACTCCGCGCCGAGTTCTTCACGTAGGAAGCGGGCCAACTTCTCGTTTTCGGGCGATCCGGCCTCGTATTCGATGCCGGCGTAAACATCTTCGGTGTTTTCGCGGAAGATGACGACATCGACTTCTTCGGGGTGCTTCAGCGGGCTGGGAACACCGCGGTACCAACGCACCGGGCGGACGCAAGCGTACAGGTCGAGCACCTGGCGCAGGGTCACGTTCAGACTGCGAAAGCCGCCGCCAACCGGCGTAGTCAGCGGGCCTTTGATGCCCACTTTGAACTCACGCAGGGCGTCAAAGGTTTCTTCCGGCATATAGCTGCCGTCGTAGAGACCCGCTGCCTTTTCACCGCAGTAGATTTCCATCCAGGCCACCTGACGACGCCCGCGATAGGCTTTCTCGACCGCCGCATCCCAGATGCGCTTGCTGGCGGTCATGATGTCGAAGCCGATGCCATCGCCTTCGATAAAGCAGAGAATGGGATGATCCGGGACCCGCAGTTTCCCGTTTTCGACGGTGATTTTCTGTCCATCCCGCGGGACGACAATCTTGTCGAATGCCATATTGAACATCAGCTCCTGTTATGAAGATCAAAAAAAACGAACACAACCTAGCATTATACGCCCGTCTGCCTATGTCCTTCTATGTCTGTTTCCCAGGTTGGGAAGCGGTGTTATAGTAGACAGCATGACGGCCAGACAATTCATGCGATCTATCCCAGGGGGAACGGATGTCACCCATCATTGAAGTGGTCATCGGGCTGGTTTTTATTTTTAGCCTGCTCAGCATCCTTGTGACGCAAATCAACACCTTCATCCTCAACATCCTGAATCTGCGAGCCAAACAGTTAAAAGAGGGGTTGGAGCGGCTGATCGTCGATAAGGAACTCCAGGCGAAAATCCTGGCGCACCCGCTAATCCGCATGGTTGAAGCGACGGTGAAGCCCTCGCAGACGCTCTCACGGGATCAAGCGCGGGACATCATCGCCAGCAAACCGACGCAAGTCTCCTACATCCAACCCAGCACCTTCGTTGAAGCGCTCATCAGCCTGCTGACGGCAGATGGGCGGACGGCGGCTTTCAACCTGCTCGAACAGGGGATCAACGCGCTGCCAGAGAGTGACCAGAAATACAAACTTCGTGAGATGCTCCGTGATGTCCAGGGTTTCGGGACTACCGATACCGGAGAACTGCGCGATGCTATCCTCCAGATCGAGGATGAAACCCACAAGCAAATCCTTTCTTACGCGCTAGAAGATGCTGAAGCGCAGTTGGGACGAGCCGCGGTGCGTTCCGGGGATTTGATCCCGCTGCTTGAAGGAGTCCGCAAAGTCCGAGACCAGGCCTTCCAGGATGCGCTGCGGACGATCCTGGTGACGGCGCGGAATCTGCAAGAAGCCCGCGCTAAATTGGAGAACTGGTTCAACGACGGCATGGCGCGGGTGACAGAGATTTACAAGCGCAAGATTCAAATCATCTCGCTGGTAGTCGGTCTGGCTCTGGCGGTCGTGTTGAACGTCGATACGCTGCAACTGGCGCAGTCACTCTGGACAGACCCCACCCTCCGGTCGCAGGTGGCAGCCACCGCACGGACCAATGTGGACACGCTGGGCAGCCAGATCAACGAGGCCAACCAGCAGCAGCAAGAGGCCCAACAGGGCGAGGCCGATCCAGGTCAGGCCGCCCTTGACCTGGAAAAGACTCTCCAACAGCTCCTCAGCTTACAGCTTCCGATTGGCTGGGAATTCACGCCGATCACAGCAGAGATGATCCAGGCCAGCCTCAGTTACAACCTACCCGATCCGCGCAGCAACCTGCGGAATGCTTGGAACCTGATCCCCGGCAACAGCCCTGATTGGCTCGGCAATATCATCCGCAAGTTGATCGGCTGGACGGCAACGATGATCGCGGTAGCGCAAGGCGCACCCTTCTGGTTCGATCTGCTGCGGCGGCTGACAGGCGGCTCCAGTTCCACACCCGCAGCCAGCGTCACAGCCAATCCAACCGTCAACGTGACTGTCAACGGCCGTGAGTTCGACACCTGAGCTGCGGACAGCTCCAGAGAGCAGCACCTCTATACGACTTTCTGGCCGAGTTCACTGCCCATCTTGAGCAGAGCGTCGCGCATGTCGGTGGTGCGGGCTTCCGCATAAATCCGCAGCACCGGTTCGGTGCCGCTGGGGCGGATGAGCAGCCAACTATGATCGGCTAAGTAGAACTTGGCGCCATCCATGGTGTCCACCCGGCTGATCGATTCACCGCCAACCTGCTTGGGAGCAGCCTCGACCAAGCGATTTACCATCTGCTTTTTGGGAATCTGGTGCGCCAGCCGCACGTCGATGCGGTCGTAGTGCGCCGGGCCATACTGCGCTTGGAGATCAGCCACGATCTCATGCAGCGGCGCGCGTTTCGCCGCCATTACATCCAGCAGCACCAATCCCATGAGGATGCCATCACCCTCTGGGATGTGGCCTTTGATGCTGATCCCGCCGCTCTCTTCGCCTCCGATCAAGACATCACGCTTCATCATCAGATCGGCGATGTGGTTGAAGCCGACCGGCGTTTCGTGCAGGGTTAAGCCGAAGTGGTCACACAGGCTGTCGATCATCAGCGTAGTAGAGACTGTTTTGACGACTTCGCCACGCTGTCCCTTCTCTTCGACCAGATGGCGCAGCGCCAGCGCAAAAACGGTGTGGGGATCGATGAAGTTACCCTGAGCATCAATCGCGCCGATACGGTCAGCATCGCCATCGGTAGCCAGCCCGACGTGTGCTTGGGCACGCTGCACCGCTCCAACCAGTTCTTTGAGATAGCGGGCAATGGGTTCGGGATGGATGCCGCCGAAACCGGGATTGAGAACGTTGCGGATGTCGATGACACTGCACCGCGTCCGCGAGAGCAGATTGGCAAAAGCACCGCGCCCCGCTCCCCACATGGCATCAGCTACGATGGTGAGTTCGGCTGCCGAGATGCGGTCGAGATCAACCAGCGTACTGAGGTGCTGGTAGTACGTCCAGGAGGGGTCAAAGGTGCGGATGAGTTCTTTATCGACCGCGCGCTGGTAGTCCATAAGGTTGGGGCCACGGGCTTCCCGCTCCATGACCAGCAGGGCTTCTTCGACTAGGGCGCACTCATCGGCAGTAGCACTGCCGCCGTAGGCCGCTTTCAGTTTGAAGCCATTGTAACGGGGGGGGTTATGGCTGGCGGTGATGACCACACCGGCAGCAGCACCTTTGTCCTTGACATTATAGGAAACGGCCGGCGTAGGTGAATCGGTGCGGGTCAGCCAGGCAATGATACCGTTGCCAGCCATTACGCGGGCCACTTCCGCTGCGAAGCGATCCGAGAGAAAGCGGGTGTCGTAGCCGATGACTACTTCAGGCGACTGGCTGCCGGTATAGGATTTGTTGACCCAATCGGCGACAGCCTGCGAAATCAGACGAACATTTTCAAACGTAAACGTATCGGCAATGACTGCCCGCCACCCATCGGTTCCAAATCGAATCATGAGGCTGCTGGCTCCTTGTATTGTGGAAACGCCCTTTATACCTATTGTAACGGAACAACCTTGACGGAAACCAAAAACAAAGCCGGATGGTCGGGCATCCGGCTCGTCAAGGCGCAGACAGGCGAATCGTGTCAGCCGTAAATTTCGAGTCCCGTGGTTTTAAGGATGCTGGCTACTTTTTCAGGCGTCGGGTCGAGGTCATTGATGATGCTGTAGGGCAAGTCGTGGCGGCGGACGTAGTCCGGCAGCAGGTACAGGGTTTCGGCGATATCTTTCGGCGAAAGTTGATCGAGCCGGATGCCCGCTGACTCGATGGTGTCGCGGATGGGCTTAACATCCTGACCGTGGAGGGCTGCCGCGATCAGAATGCCAGGACCGACCAGATCAGCATAAGGAATGCCGTAGCCGCTGGTCGTGCGCCCTTCAATGGCATAGGCGAAATACTGTTCGCTGCCTTCCTGGGGGCGGTTATGCCCAAGCTGGTTGGTCAGCGCCACCTCGGTACACATGAGGTCAAGCAGATTGCGCAGCGACTCAATCTTGCCCTGGCCGACGCCCTGCGAAATCTTGAAAGCCTGCTGGGCGATGCCTGCCGCAAGACTCGCCGCCCACTGCATGAAGCGGGTGTCCTGAGTGGTGCGGTTGCGCTCGGCGGCATAGCGCCAATCCAGCAAACCGGTGACGATGCTGAGCAATTCACAAATGCCAGTTCCACGCAGGTTGGGCGGGGCGCTGCGGATGATTTCCCAATCGATGATGACCGTCTCAGCCGGCCCCGTGGTGACATAATGGACGCTGCCTGCCTCGCGGACAGCAACCAGCGCCGTGAAAAAACCATCCACACTCAGCGCGGTAGGGATAATCACGACTGGAAGCTGGTTGGCCCAACCGATGTATTTAGCGCAGTCGGACACCAAACCGCCGCCAACAGCATAAATCACCTCAACCTGAGGCGGCAGATCACGAGCGAGCAGTTTGAAGAAATCATGGTCGGCTTTGTGCGGTTCGGCCTGGATCACCAGCGGCAAGTTAAGGAACTGCCCGGCGGCGGCCCAGGAGTTCTGTCCCGTCAGCAGCGCCGTGGGGCGGGTTTCCGTCACAGTTCGGAGTTCGCGGATTTCGATCCGCGGCAAGTGCCAGATTGTCGTCGTCATCAGCCGCGCCCCCTAGAGAGAGTCACTCGTTCATTTAACTGCACTAACTATAGTCCGAACGGTCGATTTTTCCAACCGCTGAAAGTCCCTGTGCTTCACCTTGCTGGAAATCGCCAGTTAAGAGACAATGGGGGCGTTTTCTTCAAGCCCCCACACGCCCGCGCGGGAGTACAAGGTCGATGGTACAGTCACCCTTACCCACCAACAAGACACTGCTGGAATTCAGCTCGGCTATTCCCTGGCAGAGCATCGAGCAGCAAAAACGCAAGTTCAACCAAGCGCTGCGTGATATTGCTGCCGATGACAACGCTGAGTCGCTGCCGCTCGACCAACTGTCTGAGACCGTCGGCGCAACCCTCAAGATGTATTACGATCCGGCACACACGGACGGGGCAAATGTGGTGCTGGCCGAGGTAAACGGGCAGGTTTACGTGTTGGGGGCGGCAGTCAGCAAGCGCTACCGGGGCAAGAAGACCTTCCCGCAGGCCATCGTGCCTTATAACTTCAACCCCAGCGTGAACCACACCAACATCCACGAAACTGACGATCCGGTCACCCGGATGCGCTACTTGGGGGCAGAGATCGAACTCGGTCTGGTTCACCGCGATGGCCGCGCGCCCAGTGAAGATGATATGCTGAACTTCATTGAGGTCTACCGGGAACACGCCCGTAAGATCGGTGTCACCCCGCAGATCGACCGCGAAGCCGGGCAGTACCAGGTCGAAGCGCATATTTCGCCGGTGCTGGGGTATCACAAGACACGGGTGGCGCTGGGCGGCATCCTCACCTCGCTGCTGCGGACAAGCGAGGATACCGGCCTGCTGACCACCATTATGCCGTCCTATCCGGTCGAATCGGACTTCAAGCTGACGCAAGACCCAAAGGTCATGACAGCGCTCGATCTGATGCAGGAAGTCAACAATTTCTTCCCGGAACAAGCCGAACGTCTGGACGAAGCCCACCGCCGCTACCATGTCGATCCGCCCTCAACCTACTACGTGCAGATGTTCCGCAACCAAGGCTGCCACATCCACCTTGATCTGGCGGGACGCTCGGAGGCGCTGGGGCTGCTGGCCTTCTACACGATGCTGCGGAGCGCCTCGGCAGCCGCCAATGCAGCCATCTTAAAGGGATCGCCGTTCGTCAACGGAACGTGCGACCCTGAACTGCTTTGCACCCGCGAGTACCTGCGGCGCGTGACCGTCACCGGACGCTATCTCGATCTGCCGACGACGCCGCATCTGACCCCACATGGATTGGAACGTTACAGCGAACTGCTGCGCTCCGAGCGCGTCAATTCGCCAGCCCGTGCGATGCTGTACGAAGACGGTCTAGGCAAGATCGTCTCGGTGATGCACAACCCCATCGGGCGCATCCGGCCCGACCTTTCGACCTCTAAGCGCATATGCACGCTGGAAAGCACCGGCATGCCCTCGTGCGTAAGCGCCTCGCGCATGGCAGCCGCGCTGATCGACTTTGAGTACAGCCATGTGCTGATCGAAGACTACTTCCGCAAATACGGCTGCGATCTGGAGCCGATGTATAACAACCGTGAGATGTGGGCCGTGCTGGGGCCGCTGGAGACTAAAACCTACCAAGCAATACAAGATGAATCTGACCGCAACTGCACCGATGTCACCATCATCACGGCAACGGGCGAAAAGATGAGCTTGGCCGATTTTTACGAGCGCAAGCGGTTGTTCATGCACCGGGCGCTGTACGACATCAATGTGGACATCACCCCGCGCGACATCGATGATGTGTACAGCAGCTTCACGCGGATGCTGAATCCGCCCAGCGGCCATCATGCCGAAACGATTCGCGATTTCATCGCGCATCCCAAGCTAAAAAGTACTGGCAACTGGGGCCGTATCCTGCGCAATGCCTTCATCGAGCTGGGCGGCTCGCCTGGCGATCACCGGCCCGACCTGGTGATGAAGATCATCCACGAGATCCATGAAGCGCTGCGCGAACGCTACCTGATGGTATAAGCCGGCGCGCGGGCACTTCCCTCGGCTGCGTGACCGAGGGAAGTCCGTTCAACAACACTCACGATATGGCGTCGTGCCGTTCACATTTCGCCATACCTGGAAACGCTTCCCAAAATTTGTGGTACAATTATGTTCTGAAAGATTACAATACTCGCAATTAGCTGAAAATTGCTCCGAAAAATAACCGTCATCGAGACCTGTAGGATTTACGTTCCGAAGTGTATTGACAACCAGAAAGGATGAAGCCGAGCACGGACAGGTGACGCTCGGTTCTTTAGCGTTATATGGCAAAAGCGAAACTACGTATTGTCCCCCTGGGCGGTCTAGGGGAAATCGGCAAGAACATGACCGTATTCGAACTGGGCAGCGATGCCTTCATCGTGGACGCGGGCATCATGTTCCCGGCCAACGATATGTTCGGGGTAGATTACATCATCCCTGACTTCCGCTATCTCCAAGAGCGCAAAGACTTGAAAATCCACGGTCTGCTCTTCACCCACGGCCATGAAGACCATGTGGGTGCAGTGCAGCACGTCGTCGAGGCCTTCCCCGGCATTGCCATTTGGGCAACGCCGCTCACTGCCGGTTTGGTGGAAGTCAAGCTGCGCGACCACAACCTGCACAAAGCCGCCACGATCAACGTATTCCAGGCGGGCGATACGCTCAAGGTGGGGCCGTTCACAATTGAGAGCTTCCACATGTGCCACAGCATCCCGGACTGCGTGGGCTTTGGGATCAACACGCCGTTCGGCATTGTGGTTCACAGCGGTGACTACAAGTTCGATAACACGCCTGTGGACGGCAAGAAGCCCGATTATGCCAAGCTGGCCGAATTCTCGAAGCGCGGCACGCTGCTGCTCATGGGCGACAGCACGAACGCCGACCAACCTGGCTGGACGCCCTCCGAAAGTGTGATTGACGGCGCTTTCGATGCCGTCTTCCGGCAGGCTAAAGGCCGGATCATGGTGGCAACTTTTGCCTCGCTGATCTCACGCTTCCACCAGGTGGCCCGCGCAGCGGAAAACCATGGCCGTAAAATCGCCGTAGCGGGGCACAGCATGGCCGAGAACATCAAGATGGCGCGCGACCTGGGAATCCTGCGAATCCCGGATGAGATGTTCCTCGATCTGAATCGGATCAACCAGGTTCCGCCGAACAAAGTGGTCATCCTGGTCACCGGGGCGCAGGGTGAACCCTCGGCGGTGCTGGGACGGCTGGCGACTGGGCGGCATCGCCAGTTGGACATCCGCGAGAACGACACCATCATCCTCTCGTCACACACGATCCCCGGCAATGAAGAATCAGTCAACCGCACCATCAACCGTCTCTTCCAGAAGGGCGCAGATGTGATCTACGACCCGATTGCGCCGGTGCACGTCTCCGGCCATGCCCGGCAGGAAGAAATGCGCCTGCTGATGAACCTGGTCAACCCACGCTATTTCCTACCGATCCACGGCGAACTGCGCCACCTGCGCGCCCATGCGCGGCTGGCACAGCAGTCCGGCATCCCGGCAGACCATACCTTTGTGGTCGAAAACGGCTATGTGATTGAAGCCGACAAGAACGGCGTGCGCGTAGGCGAACGGGTTCCAGGTGGCTACGTCTTCGTTGATGGCAGCGGTGTCGGCGACATCGGCAAGACCGTCATTCGCGACCGGGAAATCTTGGCGCGGGATGGTTTCATGATGGTCGTGCTGAACGTGGACTCGCGGACAGGCGACCTCATCGATGATCCCGAAATCATCTCACGCGGCTTTGTCTATATGCGAAGCGCGACCGACCTAGTCGATCTGATCCGCAGCACGGTGACAGAAGTGCTATCCTCGTCGCATGGGCAGAACGGCAAGCGCCGCGAACGGCTGCAAGACAACCTCAGCCGCGTCCTCTACAACGAGACACGCCGCCGTCCGATGATCTTCACCATCATTAACGACCGCTAGGCACACCGCACATCGAGGACGCGCCGCATGATCGATACCTACGCCCTGGAGACGCCCAGCGTCCTGATCGATCTCGACCGGATGGAACGGAATATCCAGCGGATGCAGGAACGCTGCGACGAGTTAGGGATCAAGTTCCGACCGCATACCAAGACGCACAAAATCCCGGACATCGCCTGGATGCAGTTAGAGGCGGGTGCGGTCGGGATCGCTTGCCAGAAAGTCAGTGAGGCGGAAATCTTCGCCGCTGAGGGCATCAACGACATTCAACTGCCGTACAACATCGTCGGCCCCCAGAAAACCGCCCGGCTGGCCGATCTGGCACTGTACAACCGCGTCGCCGTATCCGCCGATCACCCGGATGTGATCGCTGGCTTATCCGAAGCAGCTAAAGCCAACGGATTGGTGCTGCGGGTGCTGGTCGATCTGGTGACGGACATCGAGCGCACGGGCGCACCCGTCGATCAAGTCGTCAACCTGGCCGAGAAGATCGACCAGGACGAGCACCTGCACTTCGCTGGGCTGCTGGTCTATCCTAGCAATCCGGTGATGCGCCCGGCCATCCAAGAGGCACTGGATCGCTTGGATCGTGCCGGGATCGGCGTAGAGACAGTCAGCGGCGGCGGCTCCGGTGCGGCGCGGCATGCTCATGAAATTCCTGAACTGACCGAACTGCGCGTCGGAACCTACGTCTTCAACGACTGGTCGTCGGTGGGCAAAGGCTGGGTCACCCTGGATGACTGCGCCATGACCGTGCTGGCAACGGTCGTCAGCCGCCCGACCGAAACGCGCGCCATCCTCGACAGCGGCAGCAAAACGCTGGCTGCCGACCGCTTCCAGGACGGTCACGGTCACATTCTAGAATACCCTGATGCCCACATCTACCAACTGAACGAAGAACACGCCTACGTTGATCTGAGCCAGTGCGAAGCGCGCCCGCGCATCGGCGAGCGCGTGCATGTCGTGCCCGTGCACACCTGCGTCGTCACCAACCTGCACGACCAGATTTACGGCGTACGTGGTGGCAGCATCGAAGTGACCTGGCCTGTTGCCGCGCGCGGCAAGGTGTGGTAAGGGAAGCCCCTACCCTTTTTTCCAGTTTGCTCCTGCCCAGTCGATGGATGTCTTTCCAGCGGGGCTGTGCGAAGATAAGGTCGCAATCTGATGCTTATTCTTTCGCAGGAGCAAATCCATGTCCGACATTCTTCAGACCCTCTCCGACTCAATGGCCGCTGCTGTCGAGTCGGCCGGCAAGAGCATCGTCCAAGTAGCTGCCCGCCGCCGTATGCCAGCCAGCGGCATCGTCTGGTCGGCCGACGGCCTCATCCTCACCGCGCACCACGTCGTCGAGCGAGATGACCGCATCAAGGTCGGCCTGCCGGATGGAAGCACAGTTCAGGCCAGCCTCGTCGGACGCGACCCGACCAGCGATCTAGCCGTCCTCCGCGCCGAGGCCAGCGGTCTGACTCCCGCTGCTTGGGCGGAAGCCGAGAGCGTCCGCGTCGGCCATCTCGTGCTGGCAATTGGCCGCCCCGCTCATGATCTCCAGGCCACGCTGGGCGTCATCAGCGCTTTGAATTACCAGTCCGATGAAAACAAGTATTTCGCACAGACCGATGTCGTTATGTATCCGGGATTCTCCGGCGGGCCGCTGGTGAGCGTGACCGGACAGGTGATCGGGCTGAATTCCTCCGGCCTGATGCGTGGTGTTAGCCTGACAGTGCAAACGCCAACTATCCGCCATGTGGTCGAAAGTCTGGTCAAGCACGGCCGGATGCGCCGAGGCTATCTCGGCGTTGGGGTGCAGCCCGCCCGGCTGCCTGCCGCCGCAGCCGAGTCACTCGGCCAAGACACCGGGGCACTGGTCGTCTCAGTCGAGCGCGACAGCCCCGCTGAGGAAGCCGGACTGTACGTCGGCGATACGATTGTGGCTCTCGGCAGCCACAAGATCGAAGGTATGGAAGATCTGCTGGGCGCACTGGCGACTGCAGCCATCGGCGCGACAGTCACCGTCAAGATTGTGCGCGGCGGCCAGATTCATGATCTGAGCACGACCGTCGGCGAACGCCCGTAGCCTCTCATTCAGCAGCGGGGCATTCTTCTGGGAAGTGCCCCGCTTGACGCTCCACGAAACGATGTGAGGATCACCGTAGGAATATGTCTACCCTCCTTGAACAGTTGAACGATGCTGCCGCCAACCGCATCGCGCAGGTTCGCGCCAGTCTGGTACAGATCAGCGACGGGCGCGGCGCGGGCGCAGGCACAATCTGGCACCGCGACGGCCTGATCGTCACCAACGCCCATGTCATCCGTGGACGGCATCAACTCAGCGCCACGCTGCCAGATGGCCGCAAGCTGGCTGCCCAGATCATCGCTGCTGATGACAGCCTTGATCTGGCGGCGCTGAGCATCGAAGCCAGCGATCTGCCTACCATCGCCATTGGCGACTCACGCGGGTTGAAACCAGGGCAGTGGGTCATGGCGGTCGGCCATCCCTGGGGCGTGACCGGCGCAGTGACGGCCGGCGTGGTCATCGGCACAGGCAACAACCTGCCAGAAGTCAACCAGATGCAGCCTGGACGCGAATGGATTGCCCTCAGCCTGCATATGCGTCCAGGACATTCCGGCGGCCCGCTGATCGACTCAGCCGGTCGGCTGGTCGGCATCAACACCATGATTACCGGGCCAGATGTAGGCTTTGCCATCCCGGTTCACACCGTCAAGGCTTTCCTCAAAGACCGGTTGGGCACACCGGTCGCCGCCTCGGTGCTGTAAAGCCAGCAACAACCGGTCAGCTCCACCCTCCCAGCAAAGCTGCCCGGTTCCAAAACCTTCCACCCGCTCTGTGTTCCTCTGGATATTCCACGGCGTTGGAGTGGAAGTGTGCTTCAACTTTCACTATCCGGCATGATGCCATTGGTTGAGCTGGGACTTGCCCAAAACCGCTGAATTCCTGTACAACTGCCTTAAGCCACAACGCATCGCAAAGGCATCCCGGTGAATCCACTCAGCACTTTTCGAGAGAGCTTCTCGCCCCTCCGCTTCCGAAATTTCCGCATCTATATAGGTGGTCAAGCCATCTCGCTGATCGGAACCTGGATTCAGACCACCGCCCAGGGCTGGCTGGTCTGGCAGCTCACTGGGTCAGAAGCGGCCAACGGTATGGTGCAGGCCTTGAGCGCCCTGCCCATCCTGCTGCTCGGCCCATGGGCCGGGGTATGGGCGGAACGGTTGGACAGACGCAAGCTGCTGATTGGGACTCAGATCGGTCTGATGCTGCTGGCCTTCATCCTGGCACTGCTGGTGCAGACCGGGCTGGTGCAGATCTGGCATGTCTTTGTGCTAAGCTTCCTGCTCGGCGTCATCACTGCGATTGACCTACCCGCGCAGCAGGCTTTCCTCGGCGATCTGGCTGGGATGGGCGAAGTGCGGAAGGCCGTCAACCTCAACGCCACCGTGCTGCAAATCAGCCGGATGGTCGGCCCGGCCATCGCCGGATCGATTCTGGCGAGTCAAGGACTGGCCCCGACCTTTTGGATCAACGGGTTGAGCTTCCTGGCCGTCATTGCCAGTCTAGTCGTACTGCAATCCAGCCAGGTGCGCCGCCAGACCGGCCCAGTACGCCCCCTCGGCGAAATTCGGGAGGCGCTGCGCTACCTCCGCACTCATCCACGGATGCAGGATTTGTTCATCTTCGCGACGCTGGTGGTGCTGCTGGTCATTTCGATCATCATGAGCCAGCTTCCGGCGGTGGCCGAAAAGCTCCTCGGCGGGAACGCACAGACCTTTGGGCTGCTGCAATCGGCCTCTGGCGCAGGCGCATTGATCTCGGTTTTAATCGTGATCCCCGTGTTTCAATCGCTCAAGCGCTCCGGACTGGCACTCACCGGCGCGGTTCTATGGATGGGCATCTGGCTGCTGGTCTTTGGGCTGTCACGGTCGCTGCTGCTTTCGGTCACCAGTTTGTTCTTAGGGAGCATGGGGGCGCCCACGGTCATCGCCACTTCGCTGGGACTGCTCCAGGTGATGTCCCCGCAAGACATGCGAGCACGGCTGCTGAGCCTGTTCACGATGATCTCGTTCGGGCTTCAGACCGTGGCCGTGCTGGTTGTAGGGTCATTAGCGGAAAATCTGGGCATCGCCACGGCCATCGAAATCAACGCGCTGCTGCTGCTGACCGGAGGAGTCTTGATGTTCCTGCTGCGCAAAGGATTGAAGAACTGGCAGATCAGCACCCCATCCGTACCTGTGCCTGCCACGACCGAACTGGTCACGCACTAACCGAGGCGCCGCAATGGATCACGCTGCGCACGTCAAACTGCTGGCTGGTGGCATCCCCGGACAAGGCGGCATCTGGGCTGATCTGGGAGCCGGGGGCGGCGCCTTCACACTGGCCTTGGCCGACCTGATCGGGGCCAAAGGGGTGATCCACGCCGTAGATCGAGATGCCCACGCCCTGAAAGAGAACGAGCGGCAGATGCGCGCTCGTTTCCCGGATGTAAAGCTGGTCATCCATACTGCTGATTTCACACAGCCGCTCAACCTACCACCGCTAGACGGCGTGGTCATGGCGAACAGCCTGCACTTTCACCGTGACTCGCTGGCGGTGCTGCGCCAGACCTGGAACCACCTGAAGCCTGACGGGCGGCTGCTGCTCGTCGAATACAACACCGACCGCGGCAACACCTGGGTTCCCTACCCGCTCGCCTATCCGACCTGGGCAGAGGCAGCCGCCCGCGCCGGGTTCGTGAGCATCCGCCAGCTTGCGGCCGTTCCGAGCCGCTTCCTCGGCGAGATTTATTCAGCCTGCGCTGAACGCGGCTCCTAACCGCTTACTTTGGCTGCATCCGCACCGCGCCGTCCAGCCGGATCGTCTCGCCATTCAGGAAGGGATTCTCGATGATGTGCTGCGCCAGCCGCGCGTACTCATCCGGACGTCCCAAGCGGCTGGGGAACGGAATCTGCCCAGCGAGCGACGCTCGATTCTCTTCCGGCAGCATCGCCACCATGGGCGTCTCAAAGATGCCCGGCGCAATCGTCATCACACGGACGCCCAAACGCGCCAAATCGCGGGCAACTGGCAGCGTCATCCCGACGATGCCGCCCTTCGAGGCCGAGTAAGCCGCTTGCCCGATCTGCCCGTCGAAAGCGGCGACCGACGCAGTATTGATGATGACGCCCCGTTCCCCCTCGGCGTTGGTGGTGTTCTGCGCCATACGGAAGGCCGCCAGCCGGATCACATTGAACGTGCCGATCAGATTAATCCGGATGACCGTCTCGAACAAGTCAAGGGGGTGCGGCCCTTCCTTGCTGATGGTGCGCGACGCCCAGCCAACCCCAGCACAGTTGACCACCACCTGCAGACCACCGAGTTCGTCATAGGCCAGGTTGAGCGCGCGCTGGACATCTTCTTCGCGGGTAACATCAGCCTGAGCGAAGCGTACCGCGCTACCCAGTTCCGCAGCCAGCACTTTGCCCCGTTCACCATCACGATCCAGGATGACAACCTTCATGCCCTGCCCGACGAACCGGCGCACGCAGGCTTCGCCCAGGCCAGACGCGCCCCCCGTCACTAGAGCCACGTTGTATTGAAGTTCCATCGGTCAGCCTCCTTGTGGTCAGATTTTGCCGAGTTCGTCCACGCTGAAATCAAGCGCGATGCAGTAGGAGTCATCGATGCCAAGCAGCTTCATCCGGCGTGAACGGCCGTGCTCATCATCCAGTTCATAGGGCACATTCTCATCTAGGCGAGCGCTCAGGCCGTGATGTGCCAGCACACGGGTCATGCGCTCCGCGCCGGGCAGAGGCATTGTCCCTAATATGCCGGAACCGCTCTGCAATAGGTTGACGAGAGGCTGCGACCGGTTGAGGTCTTTCGCCAGTTCGCGCCACGGGCCGAACGTGCTGAGGTAAGCCTGGGTAATATCCAGCACCAGCTCATTGACATCGTCAGGCTGGCCTTCAAAGTGAACAGCAGCCCGTGGAGCGTTGTAATGCAGCAGAACGGGATGTTCATCGGCAAAGAACAAACTGCCAAATATGCCCAGACTGAAGCGGTGTTCGACCACCCCTAACGCCCGGACGACGTACTGGCTGCGCGGGCGCAGGCCGTTAGCCTGCTCATCCAGCTCCGCCGTCTGGATCATCAGCTGCAGTTCCTGCGGAACGCCGCCCATCTGCGCCGCCAAGAAGATGCCGTAATCCTGCTTACCGCCGAGTTCGCCCAGCAGCTTGTCGCGCTTGTCGCCAAAGTCCATGATGCTGTCCTTCGTGGAAATCAGCTCGTGCGGTTTAGATGCGCCAGCATCCTGCCGCGTTACACCACGGGGCGCAGCCGCCCCGCTGCCCACTCCACGCTCGGAAAGCCCACTGCCCGCAGATCATCGATCACCGCCTCGACATCAAAAGGCACGCGCCGCAGATCGACCGCCGCCTGCCCCCTCTCGAACGTAATCAGCGCCCAACTGGCCTGCCCGCGTTCGTCGAAAGGCATCCCAACGCTGCCAACGTTGACGATACGCCAGCCGCGTACCTCGCGATCGAACTGGCGGTGGATATGCCCGCCGAGCGCCAGCCGCCCTTCCCGATCCAACAGGAAATCGCGGGCTTCTTCATCGGGCGTTTCCGGCGTCAGAAAAGCTTCATCATCACCCGGCACAGCGTGATAGCCGATGACGGTTCCGTAGCCTTCTACTTTGTGAGACAGTTCCCGCCCACGGATTTTCTTGAGGAAATCGTAGTCGTCAAAGCTAAGCTGACCGACACCCCACAGCAGTGCGGCATTGAAGTTCTGCCATTCAGCCAGCATCGCTGCCAGCCCTGCCTGGTCTTTGGCGGAGGGCCAGCGCGGGCGTTCACCATTGACGATGTAGCGGTCGGTATTACCACCAATGACTTTGAAACGTTTGCCTTCATCAGCTTCCGCCAGCGCTTTGACGCGCCGAATACATTCTGCTGGACGCGGCCCAAACGCCGCCAGGTCGCCCAGACACCAGGTCAAATCTGCGCCGCCTGCTGACTCCAAGTCTTGCAAGACAGCCTCCAGCGCAAGCAGATTCCCGTGAATATCGGACAGCACAGCCAGGCGCATGATCGTCCCCTCCTGGTGAATTCGCAGCGAGTCTAACACACTCGTTCCACCTTGCCAGCAGACCGCAGCTTAACAATTTGTGATAGCCAGTGGAAGATGTTCGCTGGCTGTGATACTTTCAGCAGTATCACTCTCTCTGACATCAAGGAGGATGAACCGATGGCGATCCGTAAAGCAGATGCAGTCTGGAAGGGTACGCTCCGCGAAGGCGAAGGCAGCTTCACCGTTGGCAGCGGCGCAGTTTCCGGCCCGTATACGTTCAAGTCCCGCTTTGAAGATGACGTCACCAAGACCAATCCCGAAGAACTCATCGGCGCGGCTCACGCTGGCTGCTACGCCATGTTCCTCGCTGCCCAGTTGACCAATGCGGGTTTCACCCCGACGCGCGTCCATGCCAACGCTGAAATCGACTTTGGCCGCGATGACCAAGGCCCAGTCATCAATCATATTACCATCAACGTTGAGGCCGAAGTTCCCGGCGTCAGCGCTGAGCAGTTCAACGAACTGGCCGAGAAATCCAAGACTGGCTGCCCGATCTCCCGCGCCCTGGCCGCCGTCCCGATGACCCTCAACGCCAAGCTCGTCTAGCCCGCCTTCCGAACCAACCTCAGGGCGCAGGATCAACTGCGCCCTGACTGGTTCCCTTCGCGACTTTGCGGTTAAAGGCCTTCAGCACCCGAAGTTCCGCAGCGTCATCTCTACCGAGCCGACATACCCCCCGCCGAACAACCGCACATGCACCAGCAGCGGATAGAGGTTATACAAATCGCGCCGCTCCTCGAAGAACCCTGGCCGCAGCGGGCGGTGCTGTTGGTACTGCTCAAAGAACGGGCGGTCAAATGTCCCGAACAGCGTACTGAAGGCCAGTTCGATCTCCGGATCAGCGTAGTAAATCGCTGGGTCGATGAACCCGGTGATCCGCCCCGACTGCGCCAAAATATTTGTCGTCCACATGTCGCCGTGAATCAGTGACGGATACTCCGGCTCAGTCAACCAGCGATCCAGCCGCTCCGCAAACTGCTCGATGCGCCGCAGCAGCCCCTCCGGCAGCCGCCCGGCACGAGCAGCTTCATGCGCCATATAGCGCAGACGGTGATCTCGGAAGAAGGCGATCCACGAATCCGTTGGTGGGTTCGGCTGGTGCAGCCCACCGATCAGCGTATCCCGTTCCAGACCGTAGGTGCTGCCCCGCACGCTGTGCAGGTCGGCCAGCAGATCAGCCGCATGGCGCTGGGCAGCGGCATTGAAATGGCTGTCGCCTTCCAGGAAGCTCATCAGCAGCAATCTAGGGGTGCTGTACAGCACCTCAGGAACCGGCAGGCGGCTGTGCGCCCGCAGATAGCGCAGCATGTAGCCTTCAATATCGAGCGCAGCGCTCGACCCGTCGCCGACTTTGGCGACGAGGCGGCGGCCATCAACCAGATCGAGCCGGTATACATCGCCGATGCAGCCGCCGCTCAGGGTGGTCACGCCTCGAATTGGCTGGCTGACCTGCTGTTCGATAACCTGAATCCATTCTGCCTTCATATGATCCGTTCCTTCATGGATACGCCCCGAACGCCGCCTTGCCGCGTTCTGCCCATTTCTGATACCATGCGGCACAGGTTTTAGCCAGAAAGACTGCGTCAATGACTACAGAACTTCAAGCGCGCCTGCGTGTGTACAGCTACGTCAAGTTCGACCAATACGACGAGGTCGAAGTCCCCACCTTTACCGTGCTTACCACTAACCCGGAAAGCAGCGTCTACGCCTTCACGCTGCAATACCTGCGCAGCGGCCAACCGGAAAGCCAATCTTTGATTCTGAAGACCTTTCAGGACGACATGTACGGCAAAGACCGGACGCTCAAGGAGCGTCACGCCCTTAAAAACCTGCATTTTCGCGGTTATCCCGTGCCGCGGCCGCTGGCCTCGGAGACTGATGCCAACCACATCGGCGTCCCCTTCATCATCATGGAGCAGGTTCCGGGGCGGCTCCTCGGTGATCTGCTGAAAGAAGCTGCTCCGCCCCAGCGTCCTGCACTCATCACGCCCTTTGTGCAGCTCCTTGTCGATCTGCACAACATGAACCTGAAGGCACTTGTCGATAACCTGATCGTCAAGGACGACTATACCCTCATCAAGCGCGAATTGTACAACCTGAAGGCACTGGTAGAAGGTCACGCCGCCCTGAGCAGCGTCCTCGGCTGGCTCACCGCCCGGCGGGACACTGTGCCCTGCAAACGGCCCAGCATCAACCACCGCGACTTCCACCCCTGGAATGTACTGGTTGGAGAAGACGGCCATCAGACCGTCATCGATTGGGGCTGGCAGATCAGCGACCGCCGCTACGACCTCGCCTGGCTGATGACCAAGCTGCACCGTGAAGGACTCGGCGACTTGAATCCCCTGATCCTGGAAGAATACCAGCGCCTTGACGAGGTCACCATCGAGCAGTTGGATTACTTCGAGGTATTGGCAAATCTACGCTGGCTGGCGAATGTTGGCCGGGAAATTCAAACCAACCCGGCGCTGCAAAACGGCTCCCGTGCGCAGATGCGCGCCGGACTGCTGCCGATGGCAAACCGGTCCATCCACCAGATCGCTGAACAGACTGGACTGGAGATGCCCTCTGCCGAAAACCTCCTGGACGAATTCATCGCCTAGCGCAAACATAAGGGCGCTCACTTGAGCGCCCTGTTTGTTCCACCTATGCGTTGATTTTTACTTCAACTCCAGCGACTGGCTGTCGATTACTCGCTGCGCGAGGCTGATGAAATCCGCCAGCGGCATCGCTCCCAAGTCTTCGTCCGTCCGCAGTCGCACACTGACCGTTCCAGCCTGCTGATCCTTGTCGCCGACGATCAGCAGATAGGGGATGTGCCGCTCGCGGTGTTCGCGGATTTTGCCACCCATCCGCGCCTTGCCCGCATCCACCTCGACGCGCATCCCTACTGCGCGGAGCTGCTTCGCCACCGACTCAGCATAGTCCAGATGGCGATCCGCCACCGGGATCATCACTGCCTGCACTGGTGACAGCCAGACCGGGAACGCGCCGCCGAAATGCTCAATCAGGATGCCCACGAAACGTTCCATACTGCCGAACGGAGCGCGGTGGATCATCACTGGGCGGGCGCGGTCGTTGTTTTCGCTGACGTACTCCAGTTCAAACCGCGCCGGCAGGTTGTAGTCCACCTGCACCGTGCCCAACTGCCATTCGCGCTTGAGGACATCCCGTACCAGGAAATCCAGTTTAGGGCCGTAGAAAGCCGCTTCGCCCGCCTCGACGTTGTAAGGCAGACCCAAGTCTTCGCAGGCCTGGATGATCGCCGCTGTGGCACTTTCCCAAAGCGAATCCTCGCCGACGTACTTGTCGCTGGCTGGATCGCGCGTGCCCACGCGGGCGCGGAAATCCGTCAGCCCCAACACGCCAAAGATGTTCTGGATCAGGCCGACGACCTTCTTGAATTCGTCAAGAAGCTGCCCCGGCGTCACGAACAGATGAGCGTCATCG
The DNA here is from genome assembly GCA_034431625.1 of Anaerolineae bacterium. GTDB lineage: Bacteria > Chloroflexota > Anaerolineae > Aggregatilineales > Phototrophicaceae > CFX2. Next base: position 59,809 of record DAOUCY010000090.1, read on the forward strand.
ACCGTGAAACCGCGCACCCGCGTCAGCCCATTGAGTTCGCCGGACTGCTCGTAGCGGTAGACCGTTCCGAACTCGGCCAGCCGCAGCGGCAGATCACGGTACGAGCGCAGTTCGCTCTTGTAGATCATGATGTGATGCGGGCAGTTCATCGGCTTGAGCAGGAACTCTTCCTCATCCACCTGAATTGGCGCGTACTGGCTGTCCTTATAGTACGGGTAATGCCCAGACGTTTTGTACAGATCGATCTTGGCGATGTGCGGCGTCACCACCGGCAGGTAGCCATTCTCAATCTGCGTCTGGCGCAGCCAGCGTTCCAGATTGTCGCGCAGCGTCGCACCGTAGGGCTTCCACAGCGGCAGCCCTTTACCAACCAGCGGGCTGATGGTGAACAAGCCCAGCCGTTCACCGATGATGCGGTGGTCACGCTTGCGGGCTTCTTCCAGCAGATGCAGATATTCCTGGAGCTGCTCTGGCGTCTCAAAGGCTGTGCCGTAGATGCGCGTGAGCTGCTCGCGGTTTTCATCGCCGCGCCAGTAGGCTCCGGCAGGTGCTTTGAACGTCACGCTGATGGCGTCCGGGTTGATCTCGCGTGTGTTCTGGACATGCGGTCCCCGGCACAAATCCGTGAAGGTGTCCTGCGTGTAGAACGTGATCTTCCCGGCAGGCGCGGCAATTTCATTGCCGTTTTCATCTACACGCCCAGAGACCAGATCCTTGATGAGTTCGACCTTGTAGGGTTGGTCTTTGAAGAAAGCCAGCGCTTCATCCGCGCTCACTTCCCGCATGGTAAAGTCATGTCCGCCGCGCAGAATTTCCTTCATGCGCCCTTCTACCCACTGCATATCCTCTTCCGTCACCGGGCGAGGCAGACCGAAGTCATAATAGAAGCCGTCTTCAATCGGCGGGCCGATGGCAATGTGCGCTTCCGGGAAGCGTTCGAGCATCGCCTGAGCCAGGACATGCGCCGTCGAATGGCGGATGCGGTAAAGCTGGCTCTCCAGGTAGTTCTGCTTGGACATGATCGCTCCAGAGGTTGTGATTAGGACAGCATCGGCGTCTGATTCAGACCACCGTTTTACGACAACAAAAACGCCAGGTCAGATGGCCTGGCGTATTATAGACAGCTTTGGTGGGGTTCGTCAGGTGTCGATTCCACCCCTCACCCATCTACCACCAGGACATCAGAGATCACCACCGCGGCGACCTCGGTCGTTGCGCGCTTGCCGGCGCTGGGAGTTCGAGTCGGCTCATTCTCTTCCGGCTCGGTGACGAGCGTGAACACGGTCTCGAAGACATCCAGCGCGCACAGATTGTCGATAGTGTCTTCGATGCAGTCGCGGCTGATATTCTCCACCACTACGTGTGGGGTGTCTAGCACCGCATACCGCACTGGCACTGTGTCCGGAATCTGTTTGCTGACCGTGTAGCTCAACTGCATCTGCCGCTGGAAATACGGTATCGTCACGAACAGCGCTGTGTATATCTTGTGGTTCTCTGTTTCGACGATGACATCGCAGGAGTCCGGCTCAGCCATATCCTGATGCATCTCGATCCAGATATGTTTGGGAATCTCAATCATGACCGTTAACCTGAACGCTTTGCGAACGCATCTATACGTGCTGTTGAAGAGAACGGCAGGATGTTAATGTATTGCAACATCCGCTTGTCAGCATATGCCAAAATGTAGAGCAGTGTCAAGCATCCCGCGGCGCTCCAGGTGAGCAAACTATGAGCAGATTAGGCCGCCGCTATGCCCCATAAACCCTGCAAGATCAGCGATACGCCGAAGAGCAGCATCACCAGCACTGTGAGCAGAAAAATAGCGCGGGTAAAGCGTTCATCCAGCCGCCGCAGCCGGTCGAACACGATCACATATCCCACCAAAATGCCCAGGAACGTGCCATAGAAAGAGATCAGAAACGCCAACGCGGCCCAGACCGATTCGTTGAGCGCCTGGATCAGCAGCGGACCGTTGACGGTCGCCCAGAAGATGTACGGGCCAGGGCTGAGCCAGTTCATGAACAATCCCTGAGCCAGGGTGCGACCCGCCGCCATCGTATCGGCCGTGAGCGTCGCGCCCTGCCGGAAACGCCGCCACGCCCCATACGCCACCCAGATCAGATACAGCCCACCCACCAGTTGAATGACACGGATCCAATCGGCGGGAGTCTGCCGCAGCAGTGCCACCGCCAGCAGGATAATCGGGCCGTCGGTGATGAGCGGCGTCAGTACAACGATGAGCGCCCGCCGCCAACCCAGCAGTAGTGTGGTCCCGATTAGATAGCTGTTGAATGGGCCGGGCATCGCCCCGGCAGAGAATCCTAGGCTGACGCCTTGAGAGATTAGAGCGAGCATCTGAAGTGATTCGACCCGCGGGCTAAACGGTGAACTTCAGATCGGTCCCGTAAGCCGCCAGCACCGGCGGGGCCGGATCATTGGCCGGCGTGACATCCACATCCACGTACAGCCCGCCCGCCACATTCACGTCATCAGGATTCGGCCCTAATTGGTACACCTGGGCGCGGAAACGCACCTTCTCATACAGCCCAGCCGTCACCTTGAAGCTCTGCTGCGCTGCCGCACTCCCCAGCACAAAGCTGATCTCCTGTGGGCGAGCCGGCTGTGCGTTCAACAACGTCAGCCGTACGACCACATCCAGCGGTCGATCCAGTTCTTCCATTTTGCGAGCAGGTGAAATCCCAATGAAGACGTCGGTTGGCATCCCAGCATGGAGCGGACGGGGTGTCACCAGCGTCAGATGGCGGGTCACAACTTCGTCCAACACCGCTCGGTATTCGCGCCGTCCTGGCGGAGCCGCTTTTTCATAGGCGATCAGGTCTTCTACAGCTTCTCGCCCACGTTCGGTCAGGCGGTAGGCCTGTTCGCCGTCCATCTGAAGGTAGCCTTTTGTCACCAGGCGGCGAATCACCTTGCCGAAGGTGCGGTCGCTCAACCCCACCTCGTCGCTGATGACCAAAGCCTGCGCTGCCGGTTCGTCCCGCTGGCTGAAGTAACGCAGGACATCCAAAGCTTCTGATGGAAGCGCCTTCAAATGATACGGTAATTCCATAGTCACGGCCTGCCCGATTGATGCTGTGCGATAACTTGTAAGTACACAGTATAGTCGCACTGCCTAAACAGGACAACCGCCAGCCCGCCGCTCTACAGCAGCGCGACCCGTGCCCGCCCCTTCAGCGAGGCCGTGACATTGCGCGTATCGACCACCACCCGCGCGTGATCAAGCACATGCTGGTAATCAATTCGTCGATGATCGGTCACAATCACTACACAGTCGGCACTTTCCAAAAGTGCCTCTGAGTAGGGTACGCTCTGCATCACCGTGCCATCGTCCAGCCGCAGTTCGGCCACATACGGATCATGGTAAACCACATCGGCGCCCTTGTGCCGCAGCAGATGCAGCACCTCCAGCGCCGGGCTTTCGCGCACATCATCCACATCGCGCTTGTAGGCTGCCCCTAATACCACGATCCGCGAGCCGCGCACCGGCTTCGCATCGTCGTTCAGTGCCTCGGTGATCCGCTCCACCACTACGCCCGGCATCCCCATGTTGATTGATGCCGCTAGTTCGATGAACCGCGCGTTGTAGTTGAGCGTCTTCATCTTCCAGCTCAAATACAGCGGATCGACCGGGATGCAGTGCCCCCCCACCCCTGGCCCCGGATAGAACGGCATGAAGCCGAACGGCTTGGTCGCCGCTGCTTGGATGACCTCCCACACGTTCACGTCTAGCAGATCGCACATGATCGCCAGTTCGTTGACCAGCCCGATGTTGACTGCTCGGAAGGTGTTTTCCAGCAGCTTGACCATCTCCGCGGTTGTCGGAGATGACACCGGTACGATCTGGTCGACTGCTGCTTCGTACAGCGCCGAGCACACCTCGGTGCAGGCCGGCGTCACCCCGCCGATGACTTTGGGCGTGTTGCGGACATTGAAGCGCGGATTAGCCGGATCGATCCGCTCTGGTGAAAATGCCACGAACACATTCTCGCCCACCCGGAATCCGTTGAAGGACAGCCGCGGCAGGATAATCTCCGCCGCTGCGCCCGGATAGGCCGTGCTTTCCAGAACGACCAGCATCCCGTCATGGCAGATCTTCGAGATGGCATCGACCGAGTCGATTACGAAGCTCATGTCCGGCTCTTTGGCACGGTTGAGCGGCGTCGGCACGCAGATGCTAACCGTATCTGCTTCCGTCAGCGCCGCATAATCAGTCGTTGCCGAGAAGCTGCCGGACTCAACCAACGGCCTCAGCCGCTCGGTAGGAATATCCAGAATGTAACTTTCGCCCCGGTTGAGTCTCTCTACTTTGTCGCGGGCGATATCGACCCCGATCACCGTAAACCCCGCTTCGGCAAATTCCACCGCCAGCGGCAGTCCGACATATCCTAAACCGACGATGCCCACCCGGGCGGTGCGCTTCACCAATCGGTCAAGGAGCTGCTGCTTAATGGTCATGTTGGCTTCGTTTCGTTCCTGAATTCACAAGGCAGGCGCAGCGGATTATAATGCCCGACCGCGCGGCGGATCAAGCGCCCATTCCCCTGCGTTTCCCCCGCTGCATTCTCTCGTCATCCTCTGCGACTTTGCGCTTTCATTCCGAATTACCCTTCATCGACCTTCTTGCCACCCTGGAGCCGCCGCGAGATGAAGCTGCCCATCAACCCCGACATGACCATGCTGCCCAGCGTCGGCGCTTTCTCCCCACCGCGGTCCTCGTCAATCCACTGCCCTGTCGCGCGCCGGTTGATCCACGCACTGTACGCATCGGCAGACTCAATCAGCGCTGCCTCCAGCGCTGCGCGGTCGCCCCGCTCGATCACATCTCGGAACGAACGCAGTGTCCCCATGAATGCATCCAACTGCCGCAGCAGCGCCTCACGGTTGTTCAGCAGCGTATCCCGCAGATCGTCAGGGTGCGTGTCGTGCAGATGGTGGGTGATTCGCCCGAACGAAGCATTCGTTAGCCGCTGCCCATCCCCCCACCCACTGGAGCGGCTGCTGGCATAGAACAGCGCCACGCCCAGCAGCGCTGGCAGCCCTTCATGCTGTGCAGCCAGGCTGTCATGTTCCACCGGGTCAAAGAAGTGCGGCGCCGCGCCCAACAGCGTCGAGAAATCCGCCGCCAGCTCTACCGCTTCCTTGGCGCAGTCCGGCGCGGGCATCAGCAGCATCGTGCCCTTGTCAAACAGATCGGCTTTGGCATGCAGCGTGTCGTCCAGCCCATCAAACAGATAAGCCGGGTTTAACACCGGCGTGATCCCGACTTGATGCGCCTCTGGCGAAAGATGCTTCCGCGCCCACTCCAGCGACGGCCGCTTCAACGGCGAAGCATCCAGCAGCACTGCGCCCGGACGCATTTCCCGGCCAAACTGCTCATAGGCCGCGGGCACATCGGCATACGGCAGTGCCAGCACTACCACATCCTGGCCACGCACCGCTGTGAACAGATCGCGCTCCGGTTTGTCTAGCCCGATTTTGACGGCTTCTTCCCGCACCGCCCCGCGTAGATCCGCCGCCGTCACCACGAATGTGTGGCGGGCATCCTTCTGCTGGTTGTAGCGCTTCAGCGCCAGAGCCACCGATGCGCCAATCTGCCCCAAACCAAGAATACCCACATTTACCGTAGACATCGCTGCTTCACTCCGCGACTGTACTCATCAATCATTCCTTGAATGGTTACCTGTGTTTGAGGGATCAATGGGCATTATCCGCCCGCTGGAGCCGCTCCAGCATCCCCTGGTATGGATGCCCCTGCCATTGGCTAAGCGGATCGGCATGATGCGCGATCAGCCACACCAGCACCTCTGAGCCGCCTGCATCCGCCGCCATCTGTGCCCCCCATCGGGGATGCTGCACATACACAACAAACGGACGCTGGATCGGGTTCGATACCACGCCCTGGCTCAGCCGCGCATACAACCTTGGCCGCAGCGTTTGCACCGCCACAGCCAACGTCTTCTGCCACACGCCAATCGGATAGCGGCTCTTGCCCACGTCATGCAGCAGCGCCGCCGCTTTCAGTTCAGGCGGCGCGTCTCCCTCCGCCAGCACATCGCGCAGCACCAGCAGGCTGTGAAGCTGTTCTCCCCGATCCATCCGCCGGAACAAATCCAGCAGCGCGGGCGTGAGCGTCTGCTCTGCCAGTTCCAGATCGACCGGCTGCGTGAAGGCGAACAGCGCCCGCAAACCCTGGCGCAGCCGGTAAACCGCCATGACTGCCATCGCTACGTAAAGAGCACTCGTAGAAAGAAGTTGATCGGCGCGCCAATCAACAGGCTCAACGGATTCAGATTTGGCGGCGCGACGAAACTCAGCAGGATCAGGCCGAAGAAAAGGTACTGACTCGTCTGCCGGTTGCGCTGCCACCAGCGCGCCATATCCGGCGGCAGCAGCGCCAGCATGATGCTCCAGCCGTCCAACGGAAACAGCGGGATGATGTTGAACAACGCCAGCAGCAGGTTCAGATACACCATCATGAACAGCACATTGAATAACAGCCCACCAAAACCCAGCGACGGCAGCAGAATCCGCAGCAGTATCCCGAATACCACCGCCACCACCAAGTTCGATAACGGCCCTGCGCCCACCGCCGCGAAATAGCCCCAGCGCGGATTCCGCATCCGGTATGGGTTGATTGGCGCCGAACCGAGAATGCCGAAGCCGATCAGCACACCCATCAGAAACCCGATGGGGTTGATATGAACCAGCGGATTCAATGTCAGCCTACCCTGGTCAGCCCCTGTGTGATCGCCCATCCGGTAGGCCACATACACATGGGCGAATTCGTGTACGGTCATACCAACCAGCAGCGCAATCGCCCGCGCCAATAGATCAAGAGGATCGAGTGATAACAAAACCGTCTCCGATCACGACTGTCCGTAAAATTGCGGGTTAGTATAGCATACTGTTCTCCTGGCTGTGCGCGTCTGAAGTTGAAGGTTTGGTGAGATGAGAAAAATGCAACAACAGCCATCCCGCCGGGTTTTATCCTATATGGTAAGATAAGCACGGTTGGCGTCGCAGTGCGAGCAGGTGAAATGGATAAGTGTGCCTTGCAGCGGCGCGTTCACCGGAATCTGCCGCTTTGCAGGGCGATGGTGGGAGTTCAATGCCGGACATCAGCATTGGGGATCGCGTCCAACTGCGCAAGAAACATCCCTGCGGCAGCGACCAGTGGATCGTCACACGGGCAACAGGAACCGATATTGGCCTGCGTTGCGGCGGCTGTGACCGTCGTATCCTGCTGCCGCGCGGTGCCTTTTTGAAGCAGCTCAAACAGGTGATCGCCTCTGGCGGCGATCCGCCGGCAAAGGACAAACAATGAAGAAAATCCTCATCCTGTTTTCGGATACAGGCGGCGGTCACCGGGCGGCAGCAGAAGCCATCCGGGATGCGCTGCTGGCCCGTCACCCGGACGAGGTCCAGGTCGAAATGGTCGATGTCTTTCGCGCCTATTCGCCCTTTCCCTTCAAATACGCGCCGGAGATGTACCCCTGGATCGTCAACCGCAGCAAAGCCTCGTGGAGCTTTGGCTACAAACTCACTAATTCCCGCAGCAGCGCCCGCTTGATCTCACGCGGCATGTATGTCTCGCTGGAAAAGGGACTGCTGCGCATGTTGGCACAACACCCCGCCGATGTCATCGTCTCGGTGCATTCCATCCTCACCCGTCCTACCATGCACGCCCTGCTCCAATTCGATAAGCGTCCTCCTTTCGTGGTAGTCGTCACCGATCTCGTCTCCACACACATGTTCTGGTACGACCGCCGCGTTGAACGCTGCCTCGTGCCTACCGTCCCCGCCCTGGAGCGCGGCCTGAGGAGCGGCCTCAAGCCGGATCAACTGCGCGTCACCGGCCTCCCCGTCCATCCTGACTTTGCCCGCCGCCTGACCGACAAAGCCAGCGCCCGCGCCGAGCTGGGTTGGGATGCCAGCCTGCCGGCCATTCTGCTCGTCGGGGGCGGTGAAGGCATGGGGCCGATCTACAAAACTGCCCGCGCCATCGATGAGCAGCGCCTCAAGTGCCAGATGATCATCATCGCTGGGCGCAACCAGGCCCTCCGCGAACAGTTGGAATCAGATCACTGGAATCAGCCGACGAAGATTTACCCTTTCGTCACCAACATGCCCACCATGATGGCCGCCGCCGATATTCTGGTCAGCAAGGCCGGCCCAGCCACCATCAGCGAAGCCTGCATCGCTGGCCTCCCGGTCATCCTCTACGATGCCATCCCTGGTCAGGAAACGGGCAATGTCGATTTCGTCGTGGAGAACGGGGCCGGCGTCTTCGCCCCCACCCCACAGGCCGTCACCCAAGCTGTCTCAGAATGGCTGGCGGAAGGCCCGGAAGGTCTGCGCCGCCGCTCGGAGAATGCCCGCCGCCTGGGGCGTCCCAACGCGGTCTGGGATATTGCCGATGAAGTCTGGGAGTATGCCCACCATCCACCGGTCACCAACCCGCGCCGCAGTTTGCTCCAGGACCTGACCAAGCGCGTCCCAGTGCGCATCCGCCGGATCTCACGGTAGAGGGTAACGAGTGTGCCCACACTCACCCAATTCCTATGTACCCTTAGCCTGCGATTCGCTATCCTGTGATTCGCTCCTATCAGTTATTCACACACGGAGTATCGACTTCATGTCCCGCACCCGCTTTTGGATTGTCACCCTCTTGCTCATCACGCTGCCGCTGGCCCTGGGTATCCCCGTGGCCGCCCAACAACGAACCCAGGACCCGCCGGCTCCCATCGTCAACGATGAAGGCGGCCCGGTGCGGATCACTGGCCTGCTGACGTATACCAATGGCTTCTTCACCCTCGGCGTCGATGAACCCGTGATTATTCTCGAAGACCAGGCCGGATTTGTGGATCGCAATCGCGGTTACATCATGCCTGTTGAATCTCAGGTGCTGGGCAAACTCACTTCGGATTTCTACAGTTCTCCCGTCAGCTACGAGATCGTCCTGCCGGAAAAACCGAATGCTCCCACCCGCGATGTCGATTTTGACGGCCAGACCGAAACCGGCGTTACCATCTACGCTGTCGCTTTCTGGCAGAACGTCTGGGGCGATGAATTCCTGGAAAAACGCGACCTCTTTGGCGGCGGCTGGTCTACCGCGTATGCCTCAACAGAGGTCGATCAGAATCCCTCGGCCAAAGGTGAGGTCATCGGCGGCAAATATCTGATCTATGCTCCCGACGACCAGCAGTCCTTCCCTTCTGCCTTCGGTGCCGATGGTAAGCTCTTCACCGGCGATGAACCGACTGTCCGTCTGCCCCAGGGATACACCGTCGTTGACCTAGATACCACCCCCTTCACCTTCGACCGCTCGCGTGAACCCCAAATCGACCTGATCGAAGGTGAAGGCGAGGAGCAGCCCGATTTCTCCAATCAGAGTTTCACCGAGGCGTTCGACAGTCTGATCGAACTCTTCCGGCGTGAATATGCTTACACTGAATACAAAGGACTGGACTGGGATGCCCTCAAAGCCCAGTTCCGCCCCATGTTCGAGGAAGCCGAACGCCGCGGCGACTTCGATGCCTACTCCACCGCACTGCGCCTGTTCATCTGGTCGATCCCGGATGGACACCTCAGTGCCCCAGAAGATGACGCCGCCTTCGAGCAGGCCGTCAGCGGCGGCCTGGGCATCGCCCTGCGTGAACTCGACGACGGCCGCATCATCGTCGAATTCCTAACCGAAGGTGGCCCAGCGGAGCAGGCCGGCATTGAGCTTGGCGCCGAAATCCTGCAACTCGACGGCCAGCCGATTGAGCAGGCCGTCCAGAATACCGTACCCTGGTCATCGCCTTTTAGCTCGGATACCACCCGCCGCTTGCAGCAGCTTCGCTACGTCGTCCGCTTCCCCCTCGGCACAGCCGTCGCGGTCACTTACCGCAATCCTGGCGATGCCAACCCACAGACCGTCACGCTCGAAACTTCCGATGAGATCGACAGCTTCCGCTTTGCCTCCTTCAACCGGGGTAATGAACCCGCCGATGCGCCGGTCGTCTTCCGTATCCTCGATAACGGCTACGGCTATGTACGCATCATTGGCTTCTCGGAAAATGCCAAGCAGACTATCACCCTCTGGGAAGATATGATCCGCACCCTCAACGATCAAGATATCCCTGGCCTCATCATCGACATGCGCCATAACGGCGGCGGTAGCGGCTTCATGGCCGACCAGATGGCCGCCTATTTCTTCAACGAGCCGCTCGAACTTGGCAACACCGCCACCTACGACGCCAGCATCGGCGGCTTTTACAGCGATCCCGCAGTCAAGCAGCAGTTCATCCTGCCGCCGGAAGACCTGCGCTACAACGGCCCCATCGCCGTGCTGGTTGGCCCCAACTGCGCCAGCGCCTGTGAATTCTTCTGCTGGAACATGCTGCTGCAAGATCGTGCCGTCACCGTCGGCATGTACCCCACCAATGGTATTGCCGGCGGACAGGCCACCTACCTCATGCCCGGCTACCAGCTTCAATATTCCGTCAGCCGCTCACTTGACTCACAGGGGAACATTATCATCGAAGGAATCGGTGTCGCTCCCACGCTCCGCGTCCCTATTACTGAAGAAACTGTCTTCGCCTCCGGCGACATCATTCTCGATACCGCCGTGGACTACCTGAACCAGACCACCGGCCGCTGACGCGCTCGCAGCCTCAGGGCAGAACCCTGTTTAGTTCTGCCCTGATCCCCCCAATACTTCCGTATGATCTTGGCGTTCTTGGCGTTTCAATTCGTATTTAGTTTTTATCTTTGGGCATTATTCACGATCCACCGCTTGCCCCCCACTGCATAATTCTGTAGTATGGCCGCGTTATTCTTGCGCCCGATCCCACTGGAGGCCATAAGCCAATGAAAGCTGTCATCCTGGCCGCGGGTAAAGCGACCCGGCTCCGCCCTGTCACTCTCACCATGCCGAAGGCGTTGGTTCCGGTCGCCAACAAGACCCTCATCGGCTATGCCATCGATGTCTTGAAGGCCGCCGGCTTCCAGGACATCGGCATCGTCGTCAACGACTTGGACTCGCCCATCCCCCAAACTCTAGCCGACGGCGCGTCGATGGGCGTCAACCTCAGCTATATCGTCCAGGAAGAGCAGAAGGGACTCGCCCACGCGGTCAGCCTGTGCCAGGATTTCGTCGGCACGGAGCCGTTCTGCGTCTTCCTCGGCGACAACATCTTCCAGGACAAGATGGGGCCAATGTTCGCTAACTTCGTCGGATCAGGTGCCGAATCGGCCATCGCCCTCGGCGAAGTCTCCGACCCCTCGCGTTTCGGCATCGCCGAGCTGCACCCGGATGGCACCATCCAGCGCGTGGTCGAAAAGCCCAAAGAACCCAAGTCCAATCTGGCGATTGCCGGCGTCTACCTCTTCCGCAGCTCCATTTTCGATGCCATCAGCCGCATCAAACCGTCCTGGCGCAATGAACTCGAAATCACCGATGCCATCCAGACCCTCGTCAATGACGGCGGCCGCGTGGACTCCTACATCCTCAAAGGCTGGTGGATCGACGCCGGCAAGCCCGACGCCATCATCCTCGCGAATCAGCTTGTCCTCGAAGAACTGCCCTATACCCCAGCCATTGAGGATAAAGACCTCATCATCGGCAAATCCGAGGTCTCGCACCGTGTCATCCTCGGCAAGAACAGCCAAATTGTGGACAGTGTGATCCGCGGCCCCGTCATCATCGGCGACAACACCATCGTCAAGAACAGCTACGTCGGCCCATATACCTCGCTGGGCGATAACGTGGTCATCGAAGGCAGCGAAATCGAATCCAGCATCGTCATGCGCAACTGCGTCATCCGCAATGTACCCGGCCGCATCGACTCCAGCCTCCTGGCCGATAACACCCAGGTCGTCGCCGGGGCGCGCATGCCCGCCACTCACCGTTTCGTCCTGGCCGAAAATACCTTCGTCCAGCTCTAACCGGTCTGCATGAGGAGCCAGCCATATGTCCCCCATCGAAACCATCAAGTCCAATCTCGCCCAGGCCCGTGATCACCTCAACCAGGTCTTGGATCAAGTTGGCGACCGCTGGGATACCCAGGTCTATTCCGATGGCGCAGCCTGGACAGTCAAGCAGCTTGCCATCCATTTGATGATCTCTGACAAAGGCCAGAATGCCACCGTCATGGGCATCGCTCGTGGTGAAGAAGGCGTACCTGCCGATTTCGACCTAGAACGCTACAACCGCCGCTCGGTCGAAAAACGCGCCGAGGCTTCCGTCGAGGAAATTCGCGCAGCTTTAGCGGCCTCTTTCGCCGAACGCGCCGCCTGGTTGGATACGCTCGATGAAGCCGCGCTCACCCGTACAGGACGTCATGGATCGATGCGGATCATGAGCGTCGCCGAAATCCTCGACCTCATGGCCGCCCACGAACGCGCCCACGCTGCCGATATTGCGAAGGCACTCAAGATCGAGTAGTCTCAGTATCATATTTCAGCAGGTACATTGTTTCCAGCAGGTCGGTAGTCCACCATCATGGAATGCACTGAGGGATGGACGCAGGGAGAATACACATGAAGGTTCTGATCGGCTATGCCAGTATGCACGGCTCGACTGCTGAGGTCGCTCATTTCATGGGCCAGGTTTTCCGCGAACGCGGGGTGGAGACGGCTGTCCTCGCCGTTGACAAGATCGAGTCCGTCCAGGAATATGACGCCTTCCTCATCGGCTCGCCCATCTATGCCGGCATGTGGCTGACCGAGATGTCCCGTTTCCTCGAAAAATTCGGTCCGGATATGGCTGGTAAGCCTGTCTACTTCTGGATCACCTGCATCCGCGTCCTCGAACCGGACGGTCACCAGCACGCCCTGGATAACTATCTCCACCGCCCCACGTTGGAAAAGATCGGGACGCGCGACATCGGCGTTTTTGCCGGCAAGCTCAAATTCGAGTCTATCGACTGGAACGAGCGCTGGACGCTCGCCGCTCGCTACGACGGTAAAGAACTACCCGGCTCGCGCAATGACGATTTCCGCGACTGGAACGCCATCCGCGCTTGGACAACCCAAGTGCGTGACCAGCTTCTCGGCGGCTGAAGTAGACAGGAGGGCACTCTACACCGTGCCCTCGTTTCCCATCTCTCCACGGTGGTATTCCCTCTTAAAACTCCAGCAGCGCCTGCATCCGTGCCTGAATATGCGCCTGCTGCGGAATCACCCCCTCCATCAAATCGGTGCTGAACGGCACAGGTGTGGATGGCGCACCAATCCGCTCGATGGGTGCATCCAGCGCCGTGAACGCCTCCTGCGCGATGGTCGCCGCAATCTCCGCCCCGAATCCCCCAATCAGAATCTCCTCGTGGACGATCAGGCACTTGCCCGTCTTCCGCACCGACTCCAGAACCGCCACTCGGTCCCATGGAGCAATCGTCCGCAGGTCGATGATCTCAATCGATGCCTCTAGTTCTGACGCTGCCTTTTCGCAGCGTTCGACCATCCCACCCCATGTCACCACCGTCAGATCGTTCCCAGTTTGGATAATCCGTGCTTGGCCGAACGGCAGCATGAACGCATCCCCCGGATATGGCCGCCGCGCCCAGGGCGCATCCAGCATTGCCCGGTGTTCCAAGAACAGCACTGGATCATTCCCCCGCATTGCCGTCCGCAGCAAACCCACCGCGTCCTCTGCATTCGACGGCACGGCGATCAACCATCCTGGCTGGTGTGCAAACGTCGCTTCGCTGGTCACGCTGTGCCACGGATCGCCGATCCGCCGGTAGCCGCCCGCCGTCCGCACCACAATCGGCGCAGCAAAACGGTTGTTCGTCCGCCAGCGCACTGTCCCGCAGTTATTCATGTGTTCTGTCGCCGGATCGATGTACTTCCGGTACTGAATCTCCGGCAGCGGCACGAGACCCGCATAGGCCATGCCCACAGCCCGCCCGATGATCCCTTCTTCCGAAAGGCTCGTGTCGAACACCCGCTGGGAGCCGTGCTTCTCTTGCAAGCCCAGCGTCACCGCATGGACGCCGCCCTTCTGCCCCACATCTTCCCCGAACAGCACGCAGCGTGGATTCACCGCCAGTTCCACATCCAGCGTCCGCCGGATTGCTTCCAACATGTTGATCCGGCGTGGCTCCGGCGGATCAGGAACTGGACTGCCCTCCGACAGCTTAATCCCCAGCGGCAGCAAACCACCCACCTGCTGCGGGCTGGCCGCCTCCCAGAACGTCTGCTCCGTCACCGTCGCCGGATCAGGCCGCGCCTGCGCCAGCGCTGCATCCCGCCCGGCCAGTACTGCCGCCTGTGCCTCCTCGCGCAGCGCCGCCCATTCCGCCTCAGAAAACACTGCCGGCACGAGATAATCTCGCAGCGCCGGGATCGGGTCGCGCGTCCATTCTTCTTCGACCCGGCTGGCCGGCTTGTAGGCCTGGTTATCCACGCTCGAATGTCCTGAAAGCCGCGGCACGGTCAGCCGCAGCAGACCCGGCCCCCGCCCCGCCCGCACATGATCTACCGCCGCCTGTACCAACCCGGCCGTCTCAGCCGGCTTTGTCCCGCTCCCATCCCACACCTGCAAATCCCGGAACGCCGCTAGATTCGCCGCGATGTTGCCTCCCGGCGTCTGCATCGGCCCTTCCACTGAAATCGCGTAATGGTTGTCCTCAATCACGAACAGCAGCGGCAGCTTCAGCGTCGTGGCAATCGTCAGCGACGCCCAAAATCCATTCGTCGCTACCGATCCATCCCCGCCAAACACCAAACACACCGCCCCATCCCACTCAGCATCCCCGCGCGCTTCGGCATGGTAGCGGATTGCCTGTGCGTATCCTGCCGCCGGGGTGTACTGTGCCCCCACATCCGCCGCCATTGGCAGGATCATCGCCCGCCCCCGGCTCGGCAGATTCATCACCACCCCGATATCCCGCCCGCCGTTGATGCTGCCCGCCCGCGCCATATCCGAAGCAATTGCCTCTTCGATAGTCAGCCCACATCCCAGCGCGAACGGACGCGACCGGTAGTATGCGCTGGCGGCATCATGCGGGTGTGTCAGAAACTGGCAGATCAGCACCTGCCCCAATTCGTGTCCCCGCGCCGAGAACTGGTAGTTGATATATCCCTGCGGAACCAGTTCATTCTCTTCCAGCTCGTCGATCATCCGCGAGACCAGCGCCAGCCGCGCCGCCTCTCGCCAATCAAAACCCGGATGAATCCCATTCACGGCACTGCCTCCTGCTGCGAACTCGACTGGAAATCACGCCTTCTCCTGTTCCTTCAGTGGACATGGCTTTTGGCAGCCATCTCCATTAGGAAATGGCGGCAAACAACACAAACCCTACCACGTGCAGCGGCATTGACCCTCCCATAGGCAAACGCCCCTAGACAGGGTATCCTCATCCCCATTGAACTATAGCGGGATTCCGCAAAACCTGTCTAATCACGTGGAAATTGAACCCCATATCCCGCCGGATCATGATTCCACCTAGACAGCCTCAGGAGAAATTCACCATGTCCGAAACCAAACTGGCCGAACTGAAGAAGCGTCTTCAGATCGTCTTCGATCTCAATATGGCCGCCAGCCTGCTGAGCTGGGATCAAAACACCTACATGCCCCCCGGCGGCGCTGAAGCCCGCGCCCGGCAGATCGCCCTGCTCGGCCAGATGGCCCACGAACGCTTCACTGATGATGCCGTCGGCCATCTCCTCAACGACCTCCGCGCCTACGAAGAAAGCCTCCCCTACGACTCCGATGATGCCAGCTTGGTCCGCGTCACCCGCCGTGAGTACGAGCGCAGCGTGCGCGTCCCCTCCAGTTTCATCGCCGAATTCAACGCCCACGCCTCCCGCTCCTACCAGGCTTGGACGGAAGCCCGTCCCGCCAACAACTTTGCCAGCGTGCGCCCCCTGCTCGAAAAGACTCTCGACCTCAGCCGCCAGTTGGCCGAGTTCTTCCCCGGCTATGCTCACATTGCCGACCCGCTCATCGACTTCGCCGACTACGGCATGAAGGCCGAATCCGTCCGCGTCCTTTTCGCTCAGCTTCGCGAGCAGCTCGTCCCGCTCGTCCAGGCCATCACCAGCCAACCACCCGCCGATGACTCTTGCCTCAAGCGTCATTTTCCCGAAGACGCCCAGCTCCGCTTCGGCCTCGACATCATCCGCCAGTATGGCTATGACTTCACCCGCGGCCGCCAGGACAAAACCCATCACCCTTTCATGACCAAGTTCTCGCTCGGCGATGTCCGCATCACCACCCGGGTCAAAGAGAACGACCTCGGGGATGCTCTCTTCAGCACCCTTCATGAGGCCGGTCACGCCATGTACGAGATGGGTATCGACCCCGCCTACGAAGGCACCCCCTTGGCGAACGGAACCTCTGCCGGCGTCCATGAGAGCCAATCACGCCTCTGGGAGAACATCGTCGGTCGCAGCCGCGGCTTCTGGGAACATTTCTACCCACAGCTTCAGGCCGCTTTTCCCGGCACGCTCGATGATGTCTCCTTAGACACTTTCTACCGCGCCATCAACAAGGTGCAGAAATCCCTCATCCGTGTCGATGCCGACGAAGTCACCTACAACCTCCATGTCATGCTGCGCTTCGACCTGGAACTACAGATGCTCGAAGGCAGCCTCTCCGTGCGCGACCTGCCAGAAGCCTGGCAGGATCGCTACGACCAAGACCTCGGCATCACTGCCCCCGACGACCGTGATGGCGTCCTCCAGGATGTCCACTGGTACGGCGGCGGCATCGGCGGCGCATTCCAGGGCTACACCCTCGGCAATATCCTCAGTGCACAGTATTACGAGGCCGCCCTCAAGGCACACCCCAGCATCCCCGCCGAGATCGCCCAGGGAAAGTTCGACACCCTCCACAGTTGGCTGCGCGATAACATCTATCGCCATGGCAGCAAGTTCACTGCCAATGAACTCACTGAACGCGCTACCGGCAGCCCCATGCGGATCGAACCCTACATTGCCTACCTCCGCACCAAATACAGCGATCTTTACACCCTCTAGCGTCATCCTGCCGCGAAACGTCCCCTCACCATGTATGTTCCACAACAAAGTGGCGAGGGGAAGTCAAATTCCCATCGAGAGAAAGAGATTCGCAGTAAAATTTAGGACTAGCCAGTAGAACGGCCGAGAAGTTCAAGAGTCTGCTGTTCGAGTTCCCAAAGGTCACGGCCGTCCTGGTTGCGGTAGAAAGCTTTAAGGCGGCGCAGGCCATCGGTGTATTCTTTGGCCCACTCGCGGGAAAAATCACCGCTTTCGATCTCCTTAAGGGTGACCTCCATGAGGCGTTCCAGTTTAAGGTCGCTGAAACGGTCAATGCGGCTGACCATGCCATACTGGTGCGGCAGGGGACTCTGTCGGAGAGCATTCAGCATCCCGGATTGAGCAACCTGCTGGAAAAAGTGGGCGAACTCACCGGAAAGATACAGTTCGGTGAAGGCAGCTTCTGGCGGATAGCCTCGGGCGAGGAGAAGCGCAGCCGCTGTGGTCATCAGGTGGTAGAGGGCGGGCATGACGGCCTGCTGCATGAAGAGATCGAGTTCAGTTTCGCGCTCGAAGCTCAGTTCGATGGCCCCAGCACGGAGCGCCCCAATGGCACGTGCGACGGCCAGCAGCACGGGCCAAGCCTGCCCGCTGGCATCCTGGCCGACAGCAACGAAGCTCTGAAAGCCATCACCGCGTTCATAGGCTTCACGGACGCCAGGGCCGCTCATGCGGGGGGCGATCAGGCCAATATCGACGAAGGGCGGCGGCTCGATAAAGCGATAAGTGACGTTATAGGCGCTGCTGAAAAGGAGCATCTGTCCACGGCGGAGGTGCGGGGAAATGTCCTGCAAGTAAACGGCAGGCATCTCTTCATCGGGCAGCAGCAGGATGAGCACATCGGATCGCTGGACAGTGAGCGGGACGGAGGCAGCGTCGATGTCATCTTCGAGAATGCGATCACGGGTGGATTCGGTGCGCGCGCCAACCAATGGAGGGATACCGCTGTCGCGCAGATTGAGGGCAACGGGGCGCCCAAGGCTGCCATAGCCGATCACACCGACGCGCTTGCCCGTCAAGGCGGCGAGGTCTGCCATCTCATCATGATAAATGACCGTCATGGTTGTATCCTGACTGAGCAGCTCAGAGGTGGGCCAGCCAATAGCCCAGGTCAAAGCCGTTCATCTGAAAGCCATAGTGTTCGTAAAGACGCAGCGAACGCTGGTTGCTGCTCTGGGTATTGACCGTCATCGTATAAACGCCGCGCCGGAAAAAACGGCGCAGCACGTCGGCCAGCAGGGCCGCGCCGATGCCCTGCCCTTGACAGGCTGGCACGACAGCCAGACGAGCCAGATGAGCGCCATCAAAATAGAGCGTCGAAAGCTGGTAGCCGACGATCTGGTCTTCCACCAGAGCAACCGTACAGCTTGAGGACTGGCGTTCGGCCAGCCGAAGCTCCTGCGATGACATCTGCCAAGGTGGATCGAAAGCGATGTGATCGACCTGGATCAAGGCGGGCAGATCGCCCAGGTCGGCGCTGCGGGTCATGACCAGCGGGTGGGCCGATTCGGGAAGGGTATGCCCTGCCCGCGCCAAGGTGATGATGTTTTCCTGGTAGGTGAAGCCGAGGCCGCTGGCGTGGGGGAGGAGCCAATCACGCACCATGAGCAGGCCGGCGGAATGAACGCCCTGCTCTTTCAATTCAGCGGATAGATCACGCCAGATGCTCTGAAGGACGGCATCGGGGTCAAGCTGGTCATGAACAGCAACCACCCGAATCCAGCTCGTGCCGTTGAGCGGCTTTGAGGCTCCGATAAGGCCAGCCAAACGGCCCCACATCCACGCAAGGCGCACCACGCCTTCGCCCTGCTCCAGCCAGTGGTCGGCTTCCTGCCAGTCCAGATGCACATGGACAAGACTGCTGTGAAACAGCAAATCACGGATGGACTGCATGTGACGGCGTTGAAAAGGGGTGATGGTCAGCGCGGATACGCCCATGTGCGATCCTGATGGTTAGCGGCGGTTCATGCGGCTAGGATAGTCCGGCGCGGTGATAGCAAAGATCAAGCAGCGGCGCTTGTCGATCAAGCGGCTGCGGATGCGCTGGTCGATGTCTTCGATGCGTTTGTATGTAGTGACGACAGTCGGCTTGCGGGTGACATAGCGATAGTCGAGGATCTGGAAAAGCTTCTCCCGCGCCCAGGGTGAGCCTTCAGTCGTGAGGTCGTCCAGCACCAGAAAAGGGGTGTTCCGCACCATCTGGAAGCGCTGGTCGAAGCTGACCGGAGCGTTGGGGTTGAAGGCCACCCGCAGGTAATCAAGCAGGTCGGTGGCCGTGACGAAGACCACCTCCGCGCCCATCTGCTGCTGCACATTGGCGATGGCAGCGGCCAGGTGGGTTTTGCCTGTGCCACTGCTGCCGGTCAGGACCAGCCACCCCTGGGGTAAACGGGCATAGTTGGCGGCAATTTCCAGCGCACGTTCGAGGTTGGCGCGCTCGTCAGGCGTGAGCTTACGTTGGGTATCGAAGCTGTCAAAGGTCATGTCACTGTAAAGCGACAGGCTGGAAAGCTGCCCCTGCTGACTGCCAGCATAAGTGCGGTAATCGGGCGCGCTGATCTTGGCGCGCTTAATCAGGCTGCTGTCCAGCAGACGGCTGCGGATGCGCGGGTCAAGGGTTTCCAGATCGACATTGGTAGTGACGACAGTGGGGAGGCGGTGGCTGTAGCGGTAGTTGAGGAGCTGAAAGAGCTTCTCCCGCGCCCACTGGCTGGGACTTTCCGCGCCGAGGTCGTCGAGAATCAGGAGCGGTGCGCTGCGGATGCGCTCGAAAGTTTCGTCGTAGGCCGATTCCGCATTGGGGCCAAAAGTGCTGCGGAGGTGATCAAGCAGATCAGGAACCGTGATGAACAAGACGACTTCGCCGCGCCGAAGACACTCATTGCCTACGGCTGCGGCCAGATGGGTCTTGCCGCAGCCGTAGGTTCCTTCCAGCAGGAGCCAACCATCCGGAGACTCGGCAAAGCGGCTGGCAAGGCTGAGAGCAACCTGTAGAGAAGTGAGTTCATTGGGCTTGAGGCCAGGTTGGTCAACCTGGAAGGTGTAGAAGGTTTTATCGGAGAACGCGGCCAGATTGCTGATGCGCTTGAGGCGCTCATGGCGCTCGCTGTCCATCTCGACGGGAAAATTGGGGCAGCGAAAGAGTTTGCCAAAACGGGGGTCATCGATGGGGACATCATAGCGGATGACTCCCAGGCTTTCGCAGATAGGTTCTCTGCCGCACAGGCGGCAGCGACCATCGTCATCTGGTTCAATGTTCGATGAAGTCGGCGAATTGTCCGGAAACATAGTGCTTCCCATCTTGTCCAGCAGGTCGCCCAGGTTCACGGCTGCGTCCTTCTCGTTCCCAACGTTTCAAGATCGATTGAATATAACGCCAACTCGGTTTATTGCGCTCGGCAGCTTCGCGGATGGCAGACTCGATCCATTCCACGGGGTATTCACTCTCGGCATCGACGAGAGCATCACGGATCATAGGCGTCAGCATACCGATGTTGGCTTCATAGAGCCGGTAGATATTGGGGCGCTCCGGCAGAATTTCAATGCATTCACCGCCGGGTTTCCAGGCTCCAGCGGCAACCTGGGCCACAGCCAGGCGTCCTAAAGCGGTATTGACAAAGAAGAGCGTCTCGGTTGTGGATTCCAGTTCGACTTGGGCGGTGAGAAGCGTACCACGTTCGATAGTGCGGTCTAGTCCATCCGCTAGGGCGGTCTCGACAGGAATATCCGGGCAGGCAGCGCGTAATCCGTCCAGCAGCACAGGATTCTGAAACTCGGACTGGCGCAGATAGCGGAAGCGGCCCTCTTTCTGGTGGAGCGCCCAAAAGCAGAAGAGCGTCACTTTGAGTTCGGCCAAATTGTCAATAAGCGGCAGCAGTTCGGTGAAGAACAGCGCTGGAAAAGCCGTCGGGCTGAGTTTGCTGCCGTCAGGAAAACCTGCAAATTTCTGCATCAGATATGGCTCAAATCCACGCTGCGTTCAGCGGCGTTCACGAACTTGGTGAGAGTCTTCTCAAAATACAGCGAGATCGTTCCGGTCGGGCCGTTGCGATGCTTGGAAACAATGATGTCGGCCTGATTCGGGAACTCGGTAGCCTCATTGTACACTTCGTCGCGGTAGAGGAACATAACAACATCAGCATCCTGCTCAATCGAGCCTGACTCGCGCAGGTCGCTGAGCTGTGGGCGCTTGTCCTGCCGCTGCTCAACAGCACGGGAAAGCTGGGCGGCGGAGAGAACAGGCACATTCAGTTCACGACCAAGCTCTTTCAGGCTGCGGCTGATGTAGCTGACTTCCTGAACGCGGTTGTTCTCATAGAGGCCGCCGGCAGTCATCAACTGGATGTAATCGACGACGATCAAATCAAGGCCGTGTTCACGGGCGAGGCGAATGCACTTCGTCCGCATCTCCAGCGGCGACAGAACAGCAGTATCGTCAATGAACAGGCGGAAATTGCTCAGATTACCGGCGGCATGGACGAAGCGAGACCATTCCTGCTGGTTGATCTGGCCGAGGCGGAGATTTTGGGTGTTGATGCCGGCTTCCATCGAGACGAGACGCTGGACAATCTGTTCGACGCCCATTTCCATGCTGAAAATCGCGATGCGTGCCCCTAGGCGGGCCATATTAATGGCAGCGGAGAGCATGAACGAGGTTTTGCCCATGCCGGGACGTCCCGCAAAGATGATGAGGTCGGATTTCTGGAAGCCGCCAAGGAGCTTGTCCAAATCTTTGAAGCCGGTGGGGATGCCCATCGCTGCGCCGCGATTCTGCATCAAGAACTCGATGCGGTCGAAGTAGGCGCTGACGGCATCCCGCATCGGGATCAACTGGCGGCTTAAGCGGCGCTCGGTGACTTCAAAGAGGCGGGCTTCAGCCTCGGCGATGACTTCTTCAACATTACGCTCTTCGTCGAGCGCCAGCGTGCGAATCTGGTCCGAGGCAGCCATGAGGCGGCGGCGAACAGCGGCTCGTTCGACTAGGCGGCCGTAAACCTCGGCATGAACTGAAGTCGGGGTGTTATTGATGAGCTGGGTGAGAAAGGCCGGGCCGCCGATTTCGGCCAGCACCTGCATGTCGTCAAGTTCCTGGCGAACAGTCAGGTAATCGATGGGTTCGCCGCGTTCATGCAGGCGGGTGAGAGCGTTCCAAATGTACTGGTGGCGCAGGATAAAGAAGTCATCAGCCTTGAGGAACGCCGCTACACCGAAATAGGCAACCGGGTTGACGAGGATCGCGCCGAGGGTCGCTTCTTCGGCTTCTTGGCTGAAGGGAACTTGCAGGGTTCCCCAAGAATTGGATAGGTCCGTCATGGCGTCATCCGGATTTGGAGATGAAAAGCGGCGCGTCGGGCGCACCGCTCTGGCTGGCTGCATACCGTTGGATCACGGAAGACAACGTCTTCAGTCGTCACTCTCGTCCAGATCGTCCAGATCGAGCGTATCGACAAAGTCGGCGAAGGCGCTCAAGCGGCCTTCATCGACCGGGGCATCGGTTGGCCCTTGGGAAGTTTCTTTCTCGATATCCTCGTCAGGTTCGCGAGCGGCCTTATCCATGACAGATTCAGCCACAAAGATCGGACAGCTCGCGCGCACAGCGAGGGCAATAGCATCGCTGGGGCGCGAATCGATCTCGATCTGGTCGCCGGCGACCTCGACAACGATGCGAGCGTAGTAGACTTCATTCCGCAGCTCGCTGATGAGGATGTGGACGATTCGGCCACCCAGCTCGCGGATGGCAGATTTAAGCAGATCATGGGTCAAAGGGCGCGGCGTGGGCAGGTCCTGGAGCTTGACGGTAATCGCATCGGCTTCGCAGGGGCCAATCCAGATGGGGAGAAAACGCTCCCGGCTCATATCCTTCAAAACGACGACGCGATGCTGCGACATCAAGCTGACACGAATGCTATCAATCACAACTTCTATCATGGCGATTCACCGCACCTCTCAGCGCCGACTGTACTGGTTTATTTTATGCCCATTATAGCCTTGCTTGACAAACCACAGCAACCATTAAACCCGCTGTTGACAGAACTCTCATGTCCAGAATGCTTGATGATAAGAATAATGCTGTCCGTCACGAATAGGACATGTGGGCTGTAACTTTTGTAAGTACAGCCGAATCGGGTAGACTGGCAGTACGATGACGCCAGCAGACATGAAGGAGATACCAACATGACGAACGTGCTGGTTGCCTATGCAACGGTTCACGGTTCGACCGCAGAAATGGCGAAGAAGATCGGAGAGGTTCTCGAAGCCCATGGTATGAAGGTGACCGTGGAGGCAGTTCAAAATATTACCAGTCTGGCCGGATATGATGCCCTGGTGGCAGGAACGGCAATTCATTCAGGAACTTGGCTGCCAGAAATGAAGACTTTTCTAGAACATGCTCACTCAGCTTTGGCCGGCAAACCCGTTTATTTCTGGGTGAGCTGCATCCGCGTGCTGGAGCGTTTCGGCATGGAACATGTGATGGAGAATTACATGGAGCCGCAGGTGCTGGCCCCGCTCAATGTGCGGGACAAAACGGCACTGGCCGGAAAGCTGGATCTGCAGAGCGTGGATTGGAACGAACGTTGGACACTGGCAGCGCGGTACGATGGAGAAACCTGGCCGAGCAGTTTCGATGGCGATTTCCGCGATTGGGAGAAGGTCAAAGCCTGGGCGGAGAAAGTCGCGCAGGACTTGAAAGACGTGAAGAAGAATTAAGCCCTGAAGCATTAACCGAGATCAGGATCGCTGTGCCCTCCACAAAGAGGGCTTTTGAATTCCGCAATAAGCTTGATCGACAATCACAGGCGCGGAGGGCCTCTCGACTGCGTGCTGTATGAACACAGCCGGCAGCCGAGAGGGACTTTGCGGCAGCAGCCTAACCACCAGGCGGCGGGATGATGAGTTCCTGGCCAACAGACAGACGGTTCGGGTTGGTCAAGTTGTTGGCCCTGACAATGTCGTTGATGGTCACGCCGAAGCGAATGGCGATGGTGTAGAGCGTATCGCCGGACTTGACGATGTAGGTCGTACCGCTGGCAGACAGACCAACCGGCGCTTCAGCAGTCGGCGCAGAAGTGGATAGGACTGGAATAGGCGTAGCAGCCTGAACGCCAGCGCCCTCAGGCACGCAGTCAGGAATGTTGAGAACCTGGCCGGGCTGAATCAAGTCGCCGGAAACCTGTGGGTTGGCAGCACGGAGCGCCTGAAGCGAAACCTCATATTTGAGAGCGATGCGGTACAGGTTCTCGCCGGGCTGAATGGTATGAGTACAGCTTGACGCTGCATCCGGGTTTCCGAGCGCCGTCGGCGTAATCAAACCGGAAGGGGTCGCAACAGGCTGGGTAATTTCCGGAACGAGAGTCGGAACGATGGGTGTGACCGGGCCTAACGGGCTGAAGGGAGTTACAAAGGGTTCGGTCGGCGTAGTTTCCCCCTGCGCTCCGCCGCTGGATGAAGTATTGTCTAACGGGATAGGCGTGCTCGTAGCCGGGAGCGGACGAGTGGGCGAAATGATGGTGATGGCTACACCGGGCGTGGGTGAGGCTGGGATGCTCTGAATCCCCGGTGTCGGGCTGGTACTCAGTACCGGGGTATCCTGGGGCAGATTCGGCAGAGACGAGTTATCGATAGCTTCCAAAGCCGTGCCCGCCTGCTGGAAGCAGCCGCTCAGCAGGAAAGCTAACGGGATGAGGCCTAGTCCAATACGGATTCGTAAACGCATGTCGATCCAGACTCCCACGACAGATTGTGTCGTTCAACCATCAGGATACACTGTAGACCCAATCTGAGCAAAAGGATAGACCTATCCTTGAAATCCCGTTGTGACCGGGTTAGATTCAGGTTTCACCATATAGACGAAACGCCTCAAACAAAGGTTCCATCCGTGAGTGCGGACACTAAAAAGCGAATCCTCGTCGTCGACGACGAACCGGCCATGCAAGAGATCGCCCAGGCGCTGTTGGAACGCATGGGCTGGGAGGCAATCCCTGCGCTCAATGTAGCCACAGCAGTTCAAGTCCTGCGCGCCAAGCCCCTGCCCGATCTGGTCGTCCTCGATCTGATGCTGCCGGATATCGACGGGCTGGAACTCCTGCGGCAGATGCGCGAAAAATCGGTCTTCGATGATCTTCCCGTCGTGATTCTCTCGGCGCTGGCCGACCCAGAGCGCATCCGCAAGGGACTCGAACTCGGCGCAGATCGTTATATTACCAAACCCACGATGACGCACAACCTGATTCCCACAGTGAGTGATCTGTTAAAGAACGGCCGCCCGAAGAACCGGGCTTAACCTTCAAAGCGGCGACCAGGGCGGGAGCAGTTCATAGACTCTGAACGGCGCCTGGTCATATACCAACTGAATCCGAAAACCAGCCTCCTTCAACGCATCCAACCACGGCTGAACTTCTGCCCAACTGGGCACGGGCAGGTAGCGCGGGGCGGGATCAGGTTGAAGCAGCGCATCGGCCGCCAGCGTTTCCGGCGCTGGATAGTAGACGCGGCGTTTATCCGACCACGGCCCCAGATAATAGCCCAATTCCCATCCCAACCAATGATCGTAAATGATGGCGCCCAATCGCTGCTGGTTCAGGT
This sequence comes from Anaerolineae bacterium, assembly GCA_034431625.1. Taxonomy (GTDB): domain Bacteria; phylum Chloroflexota; class Anaerolineae; order Aggregatilineales; family Phototrophicaceae; genus CFX2. The sequence continues at coordinate 85,420 of DAOUCY010000090.1, forward strand.
AAACGGCTAGGTGATCGATGCCTGTGTGCCGGCCGTTATCGCCGCCGATTCCCAGGCAGCCTCTCGCAGCGGCCAGCGCGCCAGGCAAAGCAGCGATAAGCAGAAAGGCAGCGAGAAAAATTCGTGCCGCCAAAGAGCTGGATGGGCGGAATCCGGCCCCAGCAAAAAACCGAAATTGGAGGATGGCCGAAGAGCAGACGGCGATCCAGCCATCGACTCCACGGGCTGCAAGGAGCAGGATTACCAGCAGCACAGGAAGCAGATAGCGGTCATAGATATTGATGGCGACGATCCAGTGGAGGACGAGATAAGCGCCGGCATACATCGCCAGAACGATGTCGATGCGGCGTGGAGGGCGCTGAATCAGCCCGCTCACTGCGGCGGTGAGCATCAAGAGGGTGAGCAGGCTTGATCCGGCAGCATGGTGCAGGAATCCCCACCAATCGCGGGCACGGGGCAGGAGTTCATCCAGACGGGTGAGACGTCCAGGGTCATTGTTCGCGGCGGCCAGCGCCCAGAAGGGAACAGCCTGCCCACGGGCCGCATCCCAGGCGAGCAGCAGGCCGATCCCAGCGAGAATCGGAAGAGTCAAGCGCAGAAGATGCCGCCAGGAAATACGGGACTCACCTGCCCAGCCTATGCCAATAACCAGCGGGATCGCCAGGGCAGCCTGCTGCTTGCAGCCCAATCCGAGCGCCAAGTAGAGTCCTGCCCTGCCCCACCCACCCTCACTCATCGACCAGAACGCCAGCACCAGGCAGAGCAGCAGCATGCCATCGGTGAAGGCCGTCGCGCTGAAGGCAACTGCAAGCGGAGACAGTGCCAGCAGCAGCAAGGCGAGATTAGCCGGGACTTTCAGCCGCCTAGCCAGCGCATAGAACGCGGCCAGCGCCAGCAGGCTGACGAATACACCCAGGATGCGAACGGCAAACTCGCCGCGATGCACATCTAGGGTGAGGACGCCATCGGGTAGGGTCGTCATGCCGAAGAACGTCATAGCAAGGGCATTGGCATAGATCGTCAGTGGGGGCTTATCCAGGTGACCGTGCAGCAGCCAGTCACCTTGGACAGCAGCAGCGCGGGCGAAGCTGGCAAACAAAGCCTCATCAGGGTGGAAACGTTGGGACTGCCCCAGCGCATGGAAGCGCAGCGCAGCCCCCAAGAAGAGTACAGCGACAGCCAGCGCCTGCGAACGGCGCATCATGCAGCAGCCTCAGGCCTTAAAGCGCGTCCGCAGATAATCCAGTGCCACACGGTCGATCTGGTCGGGATTCTGGTCGAGGCTCCAGCGTTCTTCAAGGTTTTCACTGCCGATGAGCGCGCTGAAAGCGGCTTTGGTCGCATCATCCCAGATGCCGGTAGGCTCGTGGGGATGGTAGCCGTGATCCCGCAGCCAGACCTGGATTTCACGGGCGAGATCGGCGGTGATCGGGATTTGATCCTCTGGGCGCGGATGGCCGAAGAAGAGATGATGGGCAGCGAGCAGGGTGTGCAGCTTCCGCACCGGTTCGGGGTCGTCATCGACGCGCAGATCGATGTAACGGTCATTATCGCCGCCGTAGCCGGCCTTGGCCTTGACGACCAGCACGCCTGCCGATTGCTTACCCCGGCGGTCGCCGCCAGCATCATCGCCAGCAGTCAACGCAGCCAAGAGGCGGTCGGCCAGTTCGCCGTGGGCAGACTGATAAGCTTCGGCCATGGCTGCGACGACCTGCGGCCCCGCCAGGATGTTGCCCTGACACGTGAAGCCTTCACCGATGTGATGCCCGGCCCAGTCGTAACAGCCGCTCCCAGTATGGGCAGCCGCGCCGCCGCGCGAATCAACCATGCCGACCTGACGGAGAGCCTGTTCGGGGTCAGTGGCCAGCAGCGCCGCCAGCGCTTCAGATGCCGAGCGCCCGGACTCCATCAACGCCAAACCATCCGGACCGAAGCTGACGCGGGCAAAGGACTGAGTAGCAACGGCTCCGGCTCCAGCACGCGCCCAACTAACTACTGCAGCAACCGCCAGGAACTTGCTGGCGACAGCCACACCCCAAGCCGACTCGGTAGGATCATAGGCCACAATTGAAAAGGTCATGATTGGCTTGTCCCCTGACGTTATAATCACTGGCAGACGATCATAACACAGGAAATGGCAGAAGATTCATGGATTTCAAGAAGATTCGCGCAGTTATCACAGATATGGACGGTGTCCTCTGGAGTGGAGAAGAACCACTGCCGGGATTCAAAGAGTTCTTCGCATTCCTGCGCGAGCGTGGGATTCCGCTGATGCTGGCAACAAACAACGGCATGAAGACGCCTGCGGATTATGTCGCCAAGCTGGAACGACTGGGCGTTAACGGGGTGGCCGAAAGCAGCATCGTCACATCGGGCACAACCACAGTGGATTATTTGCGCAAACACTATCCGCCAGGATCGCCGGTACATGTCTTGGGCAGCGATGGCATCCGCCGGGTGCTGACGGCGGCGGGCTTCCGGATCGTGGATGAAGCGCCGGTAGCAGTAGTGGTCGGACTTGATCAGCAGCTCACCTACGAGAAGCTCAAGCGGGCAACCCTGCTCATCCGGGCTGGGGCGGCATTCATCGCCACCAACGAAGACCCCACGTTGCCGACGCCGGAAGGCTTGACGCCGGGCGCAGGGATGGTGGTCTCGGCGCTGCGGACGGGAACCGACCAGGAACCGGTTGTGATGGGCAAGCCGAACGCGCCCATGTTCGAGGCGGCGTTGGACAAGCTGGGATGCAGCGCCGCTGAGACGCTGATGGTCGGCGACCGGCTGGATACAGATATCCGCGGAGCGGCGGCGCTGGGAATGCAGACAGCCCTGGTGCTGACCGGAGTCGCCACCCGCGAGCAGGCAGTGAACGGCCCAGTGCGCCCGGACGGAATCTATGCGAATCTGGCGGAACTACTGGCAGCATGGGGGTGAAGTGTCGCCAACTCGGCGTTGGTTCCGGCGCGGACAGTCGTTAGAATGAGCGGCATGAAACGCATGTGGACACGCCGCCAATTCCTGAAAACGCTCGGCCTAGCTGCCGTCGCTGGCCCGCTGCGGCTGCAAGGGCCGACCGATTGGGATGACGAAACGCCTCTGGCACAGAGCATTCGTGAATATCTGGAAACAGTGCTGGCCGGGCGGCGCATGGCGCTGGATTTCCGGCGCATCAACGGAGACTTCAACCAGGAATTCCACATCCAGATTCGCGCCTACGACTTATTTCCGGTGGCGAGCTGCTTCAAAGCCTGGCTGCCGCTGTATTACTACCTTAATACCGCCCGCGATGCCTGGGAGGATGGCGAGGACACCCCACTGTACAAGGCGGTCGTCTTCAGCAGCAATGTCGATACCGGGATTGTGCTGGCAGAAGTAGCCAGACGGGTTACCGGAGAAGCCAACCCCATCGAGAAATTCAACACCTTTCTGCGGCGGCGGGTGGGGATGGCGAACGGGCTTTATAGTTGGGATTGGCCCAACGCGCCTACAGTTGGCTTCGTCGATGCGCGGTTTCAGCCGTCAGCTGACCGGGCAGTGATCCTCGGTGACCAATCCTACCTGGTCGATAACGCCTTCACTGCCAACGACTTGGCACACGGCTACAACGTGCTGGCGCGGGGGCCGCATTTCGCCCGCTGGGAGCGGCTGCGGGAAGCGTTGGACGCCTCGCTGCGGCTGCTGGCAATCCGCGCGGCAGGCTACCAATCGCCCATCGAGATCGTCTATCCGGATGGTTATATAGGTAAGGATGGCATCCTGCCGGCGGGCGATCTGTCGCTGGGACGGGTGGTGAACGATGCCGGCATTATCCGAGTCGGCGAGGCGCAGTATATCATAGCGCTGCTGACCGCCGGCGAAAGCGAACTTTCAGCACGCGCGGTGCTGGCCGAGGTTATCGCCATGATCGGTGTCTATGAACGCGGGCGGCCGTCGTTGATTCCGCCGGGAGGTTCCCCATGAATGAACGAGAGCTGAGGCTCCAAAAAGCTGCTGCTGCCGATCTGCCGGTGATGCACGCGCTGCTGGTGGTGTGCGGCGAACACCTCTACCGCCAGACGGGATTGCGGCACTGGTATCCGTTCCGCACCTATGAGCAGTGGTCGCAGCGGTTGGACACCGAGCAGGTCTACGCCGTCTATGCTGGGGATTATCTGGTAGGGACATTCAACCTGAATCCAATGCCCCGGCCGTACTACCAAGACTCGCTCTGGCACGACCCCACCGCAAAAGCCGCCTATATCAGCGGGGTTGGGGTGCTGCCGCCCTACCAGCGGCAGGGGATCGGGCACTGGATGGTGGCGCAGGCGGAGCGGCTGGCGGGGGAATCCGGGAATGCAGCCCTGCGCTTCGATATCGTCTTGGCCGACGAAGCCCTCGTCCGTTTCTGCGATGGCTTGGGCTATGCGCGGCGCGGGACGATCTCGATGGCCCAGTGGCGGCTGAACGATGTGCTCTGCTACGAGCGAGTGTTGACAGGCAGCTAAAGCTGCCCGGCGGCACGATGCGCAAAGCGGATCGGTTCGGGCAGGCGGTATCGAGTGACGCAGCGCAGCGTCAGGGTGATGGCACTGGTCAGGTCAGCTCGGTGCCCCGCAGAGATATAGACGGGTTTGACGGCGGTCTTCGTCCGCAGCACCGCGCCGATAATCTGGCCGCGATCTTCCAGCGGACTCCAACTTCCCTGCTCGCTCCCCGGCTCGCTGAAGGTTCCAACCAAGTGAGTCTTGCCGCATCCAACAGTCGGTTTGTCGAGCCACAAGCCCATCTGCGAGGCGATGCCCATGCGCCGAGGATGGGCAATCCCCATGCCGTCGAAGAGGAAAGCATCCGGCTCATGTCCTAGTTTCAGGAAGGCTTCTTCGAGCACAGGGCCTTCACGGAAGCTGAGCAGGCCAGGAATGTACGGAAACGGAGTCGGTCGGCGCGCAAGGACGGTCTCGACGATTTCCAGCGTAGGGAAAGCGCAGACCACCACAGCAGCCTGAGAGATGTTGTCCTTGACGCTGACATCAACCCCGGCCACGAGCCGCAGCGCGTCGAGATCAATCGGCTCAGTGCTGATGACCTCCGCGGCAAGCTGCTGCTGGAGAGCAATGGCCTCGGCAGGCGTCAGGTTCCAGGCGTGGCGGGAGCGCAGGCGCATTCAATCTCCAAGGATGCAGGCAACATCTGGATCACCGTTCCTTCAATCAGTTCACAGCGCAGACCTGAAAACCGTTCCAGATAATCCTCGAAGGCGACGCTGGTTGCCAATACTTGGACTTCCTGAACGGAACTGAAGTTGAACTTTGGCAGAGGCAGCTCTTCTCTACAGCGTGTCCCCATTATAACGCGCCGCCGTGTCGCTCTGCGCGTGAATCAAAACGGACGGTCTGCGTGACCGTCCGTCAAGATGATGGGATTGAAACCGCCTATTCGATGGTGTCTCCGGCCAGGCTGAGCAGCCCCGTGGTCATCTTGGGGGCACGCTGCTTCTCCTCGTCCTTACCAAAGCGGATGACCTCACCGCTTTCGCTGACGGCTTCAACCGCCAGGCCGAGGCTCTGGAGTTCCTTTACCAGCACGCGGAAGCTGGTGGGAATGCCCGGTTCTTCAATCGGCTCGCCTTTGACGATGGCCTCGTAGGTCTTGACGCGCCCCTGCACATCATCGGACTTGACGGTGAGCATTTCTTGGAGCGTGTAGGCCGCGCCGTAGGCCTCCAGCGCCCAGACTTCCATTTCGCCAAAGCGCTGGCCGCCGAACTGCGCCTTGCCGCCCAACGGCTGCTGGGTGACGAGGCTGTAGGGGCCAGTCGAGCGGGCATGAACCTTGTCTTCGACGAGGTGAGCCAGCTTGAGCATGTGGATCATGCCGACAGTTACAGGGCGGTCAAACTTCTCGCCCGTGCGCCCGTCATAGAGCGTGTGCTTGCCATAGATCGGCAGCGGCTCGCCCGTCTCGAACATCACCTGGTCGGCGAGACGTTGAAGCTCGGCCAACTCCAAACCATCGGGAATGACGACTTCAGGTTTCGCCCATTCGATCCACAGGCGGAAACAGGCGTTCAACAGCGCTGCATCACGCTTCTGGCGCTCGCTGCTGGACAGGCCGCTGGGGTCAAAGACCAACACTTCGTCAGGGTTGAAACCCTTTTCCAGCAGCCATTCGGCCAGCACCGCCCGGCGGGCATAGACCATGTCCGACAGCAGTTTGTCGGCATCATAGCGGGCGTTCTCACCTAGCCAGTTGTGGACATACAGACGGCGGACTTCGTTCTCGTCCTCAATCTCCTCAGGATTGTAGTCAAAACCCTTGATCCACTCCCAAGCACGCTCCGTAATCACGTTCCAGGCGCGGTCGATCAACCAAGCACGGCCTAGTTCAGCCTGAATTTCATGTTCCTTAGCCCCATCAAACACCGGGGTGATGGCACGGAAACCCAGGCGATCCGCTGCCCACCCCAAGTGGATTTCCAGCACCTGGCCGATGTTCATACGACCCGGAACACCCAGCGGGTTGAGGATGATCTCAACCGGGCGGCCGTCTTCGAGATAGGGCATGTCTTCGATGGGGACGATCTTGGAGATGACGCCCTTGTTGCCGTGCCGGCCGGCCATCTTATCGCCGACGGTCAGTTTGCGCTTCTGGGCGACGCTGACGCGCACCATCTTTTCGACTCCGGCAGGCAGGTCTGGATGTTCTTCACGGGTGAAGGTCTTGACATCAACAACCTTGCCCTTCTCGCCGTGCGGCAGCCGCAGAGACGAATCCTTCACCTCGCGAGCCTGCTCGCCGAAGATAGCGCGGAGCAGCTTCTCTTCCGGGCTGAGTTCTTTTTCGCCCTTCGGGGTGATCTTCCCAACAAGGATATCATTCGGGCCAACTTCCGCACCGATGCGAACGATGCCGAACTCATCCAAATCCTTGAGCGCGTCTTCGCCCACATTCGGGATGTCGTAGGTGATTTCCTCCGGCCCCAGCTTAGTATCGCGGGCTTCGATCTCGTGCTTCTCAATGTGAATGCTGGTGAACTTGTCCTGGCGGAGCAGTTCCTCGCTGATCAGCAGCGCATCTTCGTAGTTGCCACCGTCCCAGGAAAGGAACGCACCCAGCACATCGTGACCCAGCGCCAGATGGCCGTGGTAGGTCGAAGAGCTGTCGGCGATCACCTCGCCTTTCTTGATGTACTGCCCCTTGTGGACAATCGGCCGCTGGTCAATACAGGTCGATTGGTTGGAGCGGTTGTACTTCCGCAGGCGGTAGATATGCTCTTCGCCTGTGTCGGTGCGGATGATGATCCGGTCGCCCTGGACACTGGTCACCTCGCCGTTGCGGTCGGCCACGATCACCTGACCGCTGTCATAGGCGGCCTGGCTTTCCATACCGGTGCTGACGATGGGCACGTCGGGCCGCAGCAGCGGCACGGCCTGGCGCTGCATGTTGGAACCCATCAGAGCGCGGTTGGCGTCGTCATGCTCCAGGAACGGAATCAGCGCCGCGCTGATGCCAACGATCTGGCGCGGAGCAACATCCATGTAGTCCACACGGCGTGACGACATCACCATGAACTTTTGGCTGTAGCGAGCCGACACACGTTCATTGGAGAACTGGCGCAGTTCGTCAACAGGCGAATTGGCCTGGGCGATGATGTAGTTGTCTTCGGCATCAGCCGAGAGATAGACAATCTTGTCGCTGACGAAAGGCATGACCGGCACTTTTTCGATGCCGGCTTTGCGCAGCTTTTCGGCCAGCGCTTTGTCGACAATATCGCCGTCTTCAGCGATAGTCTTGCCGTGGCTGTCTTCGACATCTTCGCGCAGTTTGCGGCCAATCAGATTCGGATCGGTCGGCTCCAGGAACTTGATGACTTCGCGGTACGGGGTCTCGACAAAGCCGTATTCGTTAACGCGGGCATAGGTCGCCAGACGGCCGATCAGACCGATGTTGGGACCTTCCGGCGTCTCAATCGGGCAGATGCGCCCGTAATGGCTGTGATGCACGTCGCGAACATCGAAGCCGGCACGTTCGCGGCGCAAACCACCCGGCCCCAGTGCGGAAAGTGTCCGCTTGTGAGTCAGTTCGGCCAGCGGGTTCGTCTGCTCCATGAACTGCGAAAGCTGTGATGAGCCGAAGAATTCACGGATGGCGGCCACAATCGGACGGATGTTAACCAGCGTGACCGGAGTGAGGTTGTCAGCTTCGCGGATCGACATGCGCTCCTTGACAACGCGCTCGGTGCGGCGCAGGCCAACGCGCAGCTTATTCTGGATCAATTCGCCCACGGTCTTGACGCGGCGGTTGCCCAGGTGGTCAATGTCATCCGCCCCGGCCTGACCATTGTTAATCAGGATCATGCGCTCGACCAGCTTGACGATGTCCGCTTTGGTTACGGTGCGGATGCGGCGTGGGATCAGGCTGTCAAGGCCGAGGCGCTGGTTCAGCTTATAGCGGCCAACCCGTTCAAGATCGTAGCGGCGCTGGTCGAACAACTGGCTGATGAGATACTCGCGAGCGTTATCGAGCGTCGGCGGATCGCCAGGACGCATGCGGCGGTAGAATTCCAGCAGCGCGGCTTCGGCAACACTCTGTTCTTTCTTGAGTTCCCAGACCGGTTCCATCTTCAGCGTGCTGGCGATGAATGGGTGGTCGGGGTTGGTATCCACATGGGCATAGAGCGCCAGCAGTTCTTCATCGCTGCCGGTCTTGATGGGCGACCATTCTTCCGGCATCCCGTCGCTGACGGCGGCCAGGGCGCGCAGCAGGATCGTCACCGGGATAGTGCGCTTGCGGTTGAACTTGATAGTCAGGTAGTCGGTCTTGCGCGTCTCGAATTCCATCCAGGCGCCGCGGTCTGGAATCAGCTTGGCGTTCGAGAGCAGTCGTCCGGTCGTGCGGTCTTCTTCGGCGTCAAAATAGACACCCGGCGAGCGGATCAACTGGCTGACGACCACACGCTCGGTCCCATTGATGATGAACGTCCCCTTATCCGACATGAGCGGGAAATCGCCCATGAAGATGTCGGAGATCATCACCTCGTCGCCAGCTTCGCGGTTCACCAGCGCCACCCGACAGTAGAGCGGGGCAGCATACGACATGTCGCGTTCCAGGCAGACTTCCTCGGTGTACTTGGGTTCCTCGAACCAGTACTTGAGGCCAAGTTCTTGGGCTTCCCGGCTGTTGCCAGGCAGGTACAGCTTCAGGTTGCCGTTGAAGCTTTCAATCGGGCTGATCTCATCGAAGAGTTCAGCCAGACCGTATTCCTGGAACCACCTAAACGATTGAAGCTGCACCTCGATCAGCGAGGGCAGATCCAAGGCGTCCGTGGTACGGGCGTAGTTCTTGACATTAAGTAGTCGTTCCAACGCGCCACTCCTTGTTTCCATCCATCAAACAGGACGTGCAGACGATGGCATTCCCCAGACGGGAATCCATGAATTTTGGGTTGTACAGGGGATGATTCATGCTTGTTTCGATGTCCACCGGTCAAAGACATCGGGAATTTAGCGAACTTATAGTGTATAAAACTGACCCGTCTCTGTCAATTATGAATAACCATAATTTCTAAGTTAATCGCTCTGGTGAGTCAGGAACCCCATATTTAGGAATCACCTACCGCGATATGGCGCAGCGCCAAGCGGAGTTCGGACGCCCGGAGGACAGTGGATGGGCAGCCAAGACGAGTCAGCGTGCAGGCTGTATCACCCAAGTCGCGGCTCGAACCGGCCTGAGTGGGATGCAGTGGTCGTAGATTTTCCCGCGGCAGGTCGCGTACAATGCAGGCTGTCACCGTTCTAGAGAAAGTTCAAAGCCTGCATGTCGTCCGAGTCGCGCCCGGTTCCATCTCCGTCTGTCTCTACGCTGCCCTCCGCGCCGTCGTGGATGCTGGTGGTCATTGCCATCTTCTCGGTGCAAATCGGAGCGGCGGTCGCCAAGCAGCTTTTCGATGAAGTCGGCTTCGCGGGAGTAGTCTTCCTGCGAACATTCCTCGGCGGTCTGATTTTCCTGCTGCTGGTTCGCCCGCGCTGGCGCGGCTACACCCCACAGGTCTACCGCGCGGTCGTTGTATACGGCGCAGTCATCTCGATCAACATGCTGACGTTCTACGCCTCCATCGACCGCATTCCGCTGGGTATCGCCGTCGCTATCGCCTTTCTGGGGCCGCTGGGCATCTCAGTAGCCGGATCACGCCGGGCCTTGGACCTGCTGTGGATCGGGCTGGCGGTGATCGGAATTCTGCTGCTTTCGCCAATTACCGACGCGACACTCGACCCGGTGGGAGCGCTGCTGGCTTTCATCTGCGCCGGTGCCTGGGCGCTCTTCATCATCACCACCAAGCGCATTGGGGCACTGCTGCCCGGCAGCAGCCTGCTGGCGCTCTCGATGTGCGTGGCAGCACTCGTCTCTGCGCCCTTCGGTCTGGCCCCTTCCCTAGCGATCCTGCCTGTTCCAGCGCTGGTCGGGCTGGCCGTAGTGGTGGCGCTGCTGTCTTCGGTGACGCCCTTCTGGTTGGAATTCCGAGCGCTCAAGCGCATCCGGCTCCCCGTCTTTGGGCTGCTGATGAGCCTGGAACCAGCCGTGGCTGCGTTGGTCGGTTGGATGCTGCTGGGTGAAGTCCTCAGCGCCGAGAAAGTCATCGGCATCGGCTTGGTCACAATCGCGGCAGCAGCCACAACGCGCAGCAGCGAGCATTAACCGCCGGGCAGTAGCTTCTTCGCCAGTTTGCAGACCATCGTGTGGGCTGGGTCAAACATGTTGCCCAGCTCGTATTCAACCGTGTAGCCCATCAGCAGATTAGCCTCCTCTACCGTGAGGTTCCAGCCCTGCTGGAGCCAGCGCAGCATCTCGCTCGTGGCCTGCTGGACAGCCTGATCCAGTGGCCGAGAGTTGCCCACAGTGAAAATGTGCGTAGCGTTCTCGCCGCGCGGCCAGCCGGATAGCACGCCTTTTTGCAGCCCCACAGTGAGCTGCACCTCGAAACAGGTCTCCACGCCCGTGCCGCTCATCTCGCCGTCGCTTTGCAGCGCGTGACCATCCCCCAGGAAGAAGAGCGCCCCCGGCACAAACACCGGAAAATAAACAGTAACGCCCTCGACAAAGCCGTTGTAATCCATATTGCCGCCGTGCTCGCCGGATGTAGCCGTGGAGATCGCCTGCCCAATTTCAGGCGCAACGCCGAAGCAACCCAGCATGGGCTTGAGGGGCAGTGTTAACCTGCCCAGTGTTTCGCCCGCTGGTTCTTCCAGCGAAGCTGTCCCGGAACAAATGTCAATGTGCCAAAGGATGGTGACCTTCTTCGGCAGCGCAGGAACATCGCCCGGCTCAACAACATTCGGCGCAAGGCCGGGATAGCCCCACCCCATCACGCGGTTAGGAGTCAGCCGGTCGAGATGGACAACCAGAGTATCACCCGGTTCCGCGCCTTCAATGAAGAACGGGCCAGTCATCGGATTCGGGCCGGGCGTGACCTTCACGCCGCTCTGATCCTGTCCGCGGGCATCGACCGTGGTGGTGATCACGCTGTCCCCAGGCGCGACTCGCAGCACCGGCGCGTGGGAGCCGATGGTGTTGTAATAGTGGCTGGGGGTGAAGTGATGCGTAGTCATGAAACCTCCTGGCGGCTGGCTGTGCCCAGATTGTACGTTCGGCAGAGCCGAAAAGCGAACAGCCCAACCTCTCATGATCCTCTCATCTTGCCGTAGAAATCCAACCGGCCAGAGCACCGCGTATTGTGAACCGTAGTCGCGCGACACACTACAACCGGTTTCAAAGAGTTGGGATGGAGATCATCATGAACTCGTCTGTTTCACGCCGTGACTTCCTGAAGGTAAGTGCCACCGTTGGCGCGGCTGCCGCCGCGCTGAGCTTCCCGGTGGCGTTCGGACTGCGCAAAGCCCGCGCTGCTGATGATGATGCCCAGACGATCTTGGACATCGCCGTGACCGCGGAAACCTTCGCCACCACCCATTACTACCGCGCCATCAACGAGATGATGTTCAACGACGCTGAGCGCGCCTACATGCTGGCCGCCATGGAGTCGGAATGGATTCACCGCCAGTTCCTCATCGCCAATGGCGCCAAGCCGATCACCGAGTCGTTCTATTTCCCGCAGGGGACGTTTTCCGACAGCAAAATGCTCGGCACTGTGACGGCAGTGGCCGAGACGGTCTTCGTAGCCGCCTACCTGGCAGCCACACGCCGCTTCGCCGAACTGGAACAGCCCCTGCTGTCGATGGTTGCGGCCCAGGTAGCAGTCGTCGAAGGCCAGCACCTGCTGTTCATGAAGGGGCTGTCTGGCGTCAGCCCGGCCAACGACCTGGCGCTGGGCGACCCGCTGTTCTACAACGTGTCGGATGCCGTGCCGGTGGTCAGCGGCCTGCTGGATGGCAAGAGCCAGGTCGCGGGCATCGACACCGAGAAGAACGCCGTGGCTTACCCCGGCGACGATGCCATCAAGATGCTGCTGGGCGGCAAGAGCTACCTCCAGGCTCCCAAGCCAGCGACTGATCCCGCCACCTTCGGCATGTAAGCCTCACCACAGTCGAGGGCGCATCTCCCAGGTGTGCCCTCTTCTTTCTCTGTGCCTTTTGCGTCTTTGAGGTTCCGTATTTTTATCCCTTTACCGCTCCGGCCAACTGCTGGGACTCCTGGGCACGCTGGCGCATCAGGCCGCGCATCTCGGTCACATCGCCGGGAACGCGCCAGACTGCCATCACCAGGAATAAGGCGCACAGAACATAAGTCACGCCGCAAACGACCAGAATCGCATTCGATAGACCGATCTGCGTGGAGAGTGCCCCGACCAGCAGCGGCGAAGACGCCGCCCCAACATTCTCTACAAAATACTGCACCGAAAGCGCCGTACTGCGGACTTCCGGCAGCGTGATGTCCTGGATGGTCGCTGCTACATTCGGGCCAGAAAACTGCACGAACAGCGCCGTCAGCGCCAGCATCACACCGAAGGCTGCCGCGCTGGTATCGCGCGGGAGCATCAGTGTGAGGATAAGCAGCAGTGTGCTGGCGATCACGCCGGTCGTGCTCACTATCAAACGCCCGCGCGGAGTACGTTGAAACAGCCGGTCACCCAGTAATCCACCGCTGACAGCCCCGGCTGACATCGTGAGCACCGCGCCGGCCATGATCGGAAAAACCATGTCGCTGCTGAAACCCCGCTCGCGTTCCAGGTAAGTGAAGAACCAAAAGGTAATCACATTCAGCGGGAAGACCCCAAAGAACCCCTGAGCAAACATCGGCAGGAGCGCGCGTTTGTGCAGCAGCGTTCGTGCAACCTTCCAGTCAAAGTGATGGGCAGCAATCTCCGGCAGGTTCTCCAGCTCCGGCTCGGAACGGCCGCGCGGCAGATCGCGCACGCCGAAGAAGATCACCAGACCGACGACAATACCCAGCCCACCGGTCAGCAGGAAGATATTGCGCCAGCCGACCACCGGGTCGAGGAGCAGCACCAGTACCAGGCTCAGCACGAAGCCGAGCGGCGCAGTCAGCATCAGCAGGCCGAAGACTCGTCCGCGCGTCTTCGGCCCAAAGTAGTCGGCAACCAGACTGTACAAACCGGGGTAGCTGGCATCATCCACACCGGTCGAGGCGCGGGTTGCCAGGAACGTGCCGAAGTTGGGCGCGGCAGCGCTCAGCATGGTCGTCACCCCCCAGATGAACGAGGCCAGCGCCAGCAGCTTGGCGCGCGCATAGCGGTCGTAGAGATAGCCCCACAGCGGGTAGAAGATGGCCGCCACCACCAGCGCCCCCGTGCCAATAGCGCCAGCCTGTGCATCGTCAATCTCGAAATCGCGCTGGATGTCCCCAAGCACCTGGCCGATCAGCAGCTTATCAGCCTGATGCAGCAGCATGAACACCACAAATACCCCCACGACAAACCACTTGTAACGATGGCTGACGTTCATCATAGCTCCTATTTCAACAAGATCAGTTGGCAGTCCATTTTCGAGCAGCCGCGAGGCGAGTCTGCATGAACAGGCCGGATTATACCCAGCCTGTTCATCGTGCGAACGCGAACGGAGAGATGAAATTTAGGGAATCGCGGAAAGCACAGGCCGGAGCGCCTCGGCAATCGCTTCGGCGATGCGTGTGTTGCCATCCTCAATGACATGCACACGGTCGTAGAAGATATAGCCCGTTTCCTCGGCGAAAAGATCGCTCAGGAAGAGAACATCATCGAACCCCAACTCGGCAGCGCGCGCACGCAGGAGCGCATCCACCTGCCGGTACAGGTCTTCAAAGCCCGGCCAGTTGCGGGCGTTTTCATCGCGGAAGAGCTGTTCCTGCGGCGTCAGACGCTCTTTGAAGACCTGCGCCGGCTGCCAGACAAACAGCACGGCAGCGCCATATTCACGGGCCATCGCGCGAATGATGCGCTGGTTGGCGAGGATGTCTTCAACGACCTGTTCTGGTGTGCCTTTCTGCCAGGCCATCAGCGAGAAATCCAGCTCCTCAAGCTGGAGATTGGGATACGTTAGCTGTGGGCGTCCGCTGCGGAGCACGATCCCGGCAGATAGATCGCGGGCGCGGTTGACTTCGTTGTGTGGCAGCCCGATCTGGTGATCGTGCATATAGACCGAGGCCAGATCGTTGAATCCCCCGTAGAACACCGCCACATCAGGGATGCGGCCCAACACCAACTGGCGCTGGAACAAGATCAAATCCTGTTCAAGGACGTAGGCAACTTGCCCGTAGTTAGTAGCATAGATAGGTTGCCCCTGGGCATTCAGGATCGAGGCGACCTGCGAAGGAATGGTGTAGGCATCACGGGAACCTTCCCCCCACATCGTCGAGCCGCCGAAGAAGTAGACCGAGGGCACACCTGAATCCGGTGCGGCAGGATTGGCCGTCCCGCGCAGTCCCGCATCGCTGACCGTAAACAGCTCGCCCTGGTGCGGTTCGATGCGGCTGTAGGTATACGGCAGCCATGACACATTCAGGCGGCCCAGTTCCGCCCAATACGCCCGTGCCCGTTCCGGGTTGACCTCTCCGCCGTACCAGATCAGGACGCGCGGGTCGCTCTGGCCGCGCAGCGTACCCATCAAACCGCTGTCTTCCAGGACGAAGCGCACACCGGTAAACAACACCATGAACAGCACCGCAGCCGTCAGCCCCAGGCCTAACGCAGCCCAGCACCCCCACGTGCGCCTGAGCCAGGCCGCTGCGGCAGGCTGGTTGGCGATCAAGATCACAGCGATCAGCACCCCGCCCCAGGCAGCCGCTGGCACCGCCAGTGCCGAGATGCTGGGCGCGACGGCTGCGATCACCGCTTGAACGATCAGCACCGCAAGGAGAATCACCCCCGCAACCAGCGCCGCCAGCCTGCCGCGCGGGATGAACCGCTGCGCTTGCTCCAACCTCGCCTTCAACCGCTCCGGGGCAATCACCAGCACCGCCGCGCACAGCAGAATCGATACCAGTGTAAAGACGCCGTAGCCGGCCAGCAGCAGAGTGCGCGGTCCGGTTCCGGCGGGCGCGGCCAACAGCAGGACGCCGCCGGCCAAGGTGAGCAGCGCCGCCAGCGCCAGCAGGCCAAAGAGCCAGCGTGCCAGCCGGTCTGCCGGACGGTCAGAGCTTGGGGGGGGACTCACAGGGACACCTCGACGATGCGGAACCACGCAGCCACGATTATAGCGGGACGCTCAGTTTCGCAGCCAGGGCAGGAAGCGCCGCAAATAGCGCCGCAGGATGCTGGCGCGGGTCTCCGTCCAGGCCTCATCAGCCAGATCGCTCTGAGCCTCGGCCTCCACTGGAGAGCGTGTCCGGCGGCCATAGCGTTCATTGGCGTATAGGTTAGTGATGGCCGAAACGGGCGGCTCCGCCTGCGGCAGCCGCCGGGAGACCTGCTGGCGGCGTTCATCCGGCGTCTGCTGGCGACCAAAACGCAGCCCAATCAAACTGGCATAGCGTTCCAGCCGGGCATAGGCACGGCTGACCGGACTCAGGCCGCGCATCCCACGCCACTCCCACCACCAGTAGACGAACAGGCCCACAGCGATCAGCAGCGCAAAGACCAAGATGACCAGCAGCGCTGCGCCAATGGCCTGGATCACGGCAGCGAACGGGTTGGGCTGCTGCGGGGTCAGAGGTGGCGGCTGCGTCGGGATGATGACTGGGGTGGCCGTCGGAGTCGGGCTGGGCGTGGGCGTCAGAGTTGGAAGTTGCGGCGCGGCCTGCGGCTGCGGCGTCGAGGGATCGAGCGTCGGCGTGGGTGACGGGGTGAACGTAGGCGTCGGCGTCGGCGTGAAGGCTGGCGTCGGGCTGGGAAACAGTGGCGCAGGCGCATCATCAATGCGGTTGATCGGAGCCTGTGCTGCCGTTGGCTCAAAGTCGATCCAGCCGTACCCAGGGAAGAACACTTCGACCCAGGTGTGCGCATCCTTCTCCCGCACCGAGAACACATTCTGCGAAGCGTCCCAGCTTCCCTGGGCGAAGCCGGCAGCCATCCGCGCCGGGATGCCCAGCGAGCGCAGCATGACCACCATGGCCGTCGCGTAGTAATTGCAGTAGCCCTGCCGGATATCGAACAGCACCCAATCGACCGGGTCTCGGTCTGGTGGGGGCTGGGGAATAAGTTCGTTGTAGAGAATGTTGCTTCGCAGCCAGCCTTCGATGGCCTTGGCGCGGTCATAGGGCGTAGTCGCGCTGGCAGCATCCACGATCTGCTGAGCCAGCAGCCGGGTGTTCGCGCTGATCGACGGCGAAACCTGGAGGTACAGGCGGCTGATCCATTCAGGATAGACCGCTGGCGCGGCGCGAAGCTGGGTCGCAGTGGCATCGCTCAGCAGGCTGGTCACACTGTAAGAATCGCCGCGATACAGCACTTTCAGCGGGCGGATGACCGAGACGTTCATCCCGGCCCGGTTGGGGGTATACAGCAGGTCAGTGCGCGTCGGCAGATCAACCTGGGTGGGCTGCGGCGCGACATACAGCAGACGCGACGCGCTCAGCCCAATCGTGAAGCGCTGCTGTACCGGCACACGCGCGTTCAACTGGTCAGCTTCGTAAGTGATCGTCAGCGGCGGCTGCTCAACCGTCAGGCGCACGTCCGCACCGGGTAACCAGCGTCCGTTGGCATAGACATCGAAGATGCGCGAGCGCCAGTAGTAGCGGCGGCCTTGCGGCGCTTCGACCAGAAAGACCACTTGATCGCCGAGCTTGATGGCCCCGCCCAACTGGAGCGAGTCGCCGCCGTAGTAATCGGCAGTGGTCGGCCCTTGCGTATCCACGGTCGAAAACAGCCGGTTCCAGAGTTCGCTGAGCTGCGTGATCGACTCCGACTGCAAGAACTCCCGGAAGCGATCCAGCCGTTCTTGAATATCGCGGTTCTGGAGAAGTCCGCCGATCAGCAGCGCTGCCAGCGCCAAGATCGCGCCGACGCGTAGAAACTGGCCGCGCAGCGCCTTCGGCACGCGGATGCCGCTGACATACCATTCCCAGGCGCGGGCATCCAAATTGGAACGGACAATCAGCAGCAGCGCGATGAAAACATAGACGATGAGAAAACGGTCCAGGCTCGATTCACCGGTGTAGTAGATCGTGTTGGTCGCCAGGATCAATCCCGGCGGGATCAACACGCGCCAGATGCGATCCACCCGGAAGAGATGCCAAGCCGCGTTGTAGCCCATAAACCAGAACAGCCCGCTCACCAGAATGGTAAAGATCAGATCGTCCTGGTTGATACCTCCGCTGAGTGCATCGACGATCCAGCGCGCCACCCGCGAGAATACGCTGACCGCGCCTTCGCCCAGTCCACCAGGTTCGTTGATGGCCGCAATCAGAACAATGAAGCCGATGCCATACGTGACGCTGAGGAACAACGCCAGCAGTTCGCCGTACTGGCTCCGCGCCAGCAGGAAACCGAACAGCAGGCTTAGGATCGTCACTGGAATGAGCGTCCGCAGATCGACCGGCCACCCCGCAGCCGCAAGGGCCAGCACCGGCATCATCAACAGGGCGAGTGCTAGGAGCAAAGTCAGTCCGTCACCAGGCGCAAACAGCGACTGCCAGGTCTGGGCCAGGCGGCTGCGCCATGACGGAAATCGGTTGGGAGAGGCTGCTGAGCGTGTCGTCATTCAGGTTCCAAACGCCGGACGGTCGATCAAAACAGACTGCCGCGCCGCATTCAGTGCGGCAGTCTATGCCGATTGTAGGGGCAGACCGAGTCCCTGACAAGCCGCGTTTGCCCTACTGTCACCAACCCAGTAGCCTTATAATGAGGGTGTGTTCAGGTTGACCAGGCGGTCGCTCCGCCGCTTCGGCGGCGGGGAGGAAAGTCCGCCCTCCATAGGGCACGGTGCTGGCTAACGGCCAGGCGGGGTAACCCGACGGAAAGTGCAACAGAGAGGGGTATTGCCCTGCGCAAGCAGGGCGAGGGTGAAACGGCGGTGTAAGAGACCACCGGCGCGGGCAGTGATGTCCGCGGCCAGGCAAACCCCACCGGGAGCAAGGCCAAGCAGGCGCATTGGGGCGGCCCGCCCCGCAAAAAGCGCCGGGTGTGCTGCTTGACTCCGGCTGGTAACGGCCGGAGCAGATAGATGACCGCCACCCCGCAGGGGGAACAGAAGGCGGCTTACCGGTCGGCCTGAACACATCCAAGCCCCCGCCCAAGCGGGGGTTTTGATTCGGCGAGTACATCGCTGGTTCGTCGTTGAGTCTACTTTATCTCATTCATGGCTTCTTGCACTCCATAGACTTTGAGAAAGAAACACTTCCCGGGGAGAGGCTCAGCCTAGATCATGCGCGGCGTATCCAAACCGGCCAGGGCACGGACTTCTTCGATGTAGGCGGTAACATTCTCCAGCGGAACATCCCACAACATCGTATGCGAGGATTGCAGGATATAGCCTCCGCCTTTACCCAGACGTTCAGCACGTTCGCGAATTTCTGCGCGCACTTCGTCCGGCGTGCCAAAGGGCAGGGTTTTCTCAACATCGATGCCGCCGTAGAAGGTGACCTTATCGCCAAACTGGCGCTTCATTTCGTATACATCCATGACGGATGGCTCTAGCGGATTAAAGATGTCCAGCCCGATTTCGATCAGATCCGGGAAGATGGAAACGATCTTGCCGTCCGAGTGCTGCCCTACATAGACACCCCTGCTGTGACAGTGCTCATAAATCAGCGCCAGCCGGGGCTTGATGAATCTGCGCCACATCGCCGGACTGAATATCAGCCCTGTCTTTGATCCCCAGTCATCAGCAAAGTAGAAGCCGTCGATGCCGATCTCGATCTGCTGGTCAATGATCGGCAGGTTCCATTCGTAGACGATCCTGTCAAGCAGCTCCTCCACAAATTCGGGTCGCTCCACCATGTCGGTTAGCAGTTGCGTCATGCCGCGAATGCTCCAGGCCCGTTCGAACAAGATCATCCCAATCTTACCGAAGAGGAACGCCTTGCCGCGTCACTTGTCAGCTAGGTTTCTTGCCGCCGTGAATCGCCCCTCACGATACGGGTCAGGAAAGCGATAGTTCTCCAGCTTGCCAGGATCATCGGCTAGCGGATACCCTACCGGATGTGGCATCCCGGAAGAACGATCCCACACGCAGCCGAATTCATCGGTGTGCAGCGATCCCTGGCTGTCCAGGTTCGTGTAGACTGGTCCACCGCTGGGCGTGAGGCGCACTTCCTCAATCTCGTTTGCCCACGGGTTGTAGTTGAAGTCCGAGCCGATCTTGACGATGTGATTGCCGATGAAATCCGCGACTTCGAAGCTGTCCTTCAAGCCATAATGGGTTTGCAGTTTCTCGTATACCATCGGGATGGCATGAAAGTTGTACGGGACGAAATCGGGTTCGCGGTGCTGAATTGCCTGAAGAACCCGTTCTCGGCGATTAGTGGGGACTCCATAATCCTGAAGATTCATTCCAAACTCCTTTTTGTGACCACAGCCGCTCTTCTCTGAAATGGAAATACCTCGCTGTTCAAACAAGATCATGGGGTATTATTTTATCTTTATCTTCAATTGATAGCTTCCAGTTCTTGAGGGAACTAATCGAATCAACCAACTGTTTTGGGTATCGGTCTCAACCCAATGCGCTTCGTGCAGGGCGAGGTGCACACTCATAGACCAACAGTTCAATCTGGTGCTGTAGGACATCACGACAGGCGAAGCAAGGTTACTGACTCCCTTAGGCAGCGCGTCAGAACAGCCCACCTCCCCGGAATCGAAGAGCCGCTTGGATCGCTCCACGCGGCTCTCGGCAGAAGGAGGTACTTCGAGAAGTTGTCAAATTCAGGGGTGTGCGGGGACTCTCCGCAGACCAGACGACTAGCAGTCGTAGTACAGCAGGAACTCGTACGGGTGCGGGCGCAGCGCCACCGCGTCCACGTCATGGCCACGCTTGTAGCCGATGTAGTTCTCAATGAATTCCTTGGTGAAGACACCGCCTTCTAGCAGGAATTCATGATCGGCTTCCAGCGCATCCAATGCCCCGGCCAGCGAACCAGGCACGGTCGCCGTATCGCGTCCTTCTTCATACAGGTCATAATCAGCCGGTTCACCCGGATCAATCTTGTTGCGGATGCCGTCCAGGCCAGCCATCATCAGCGCCGGGAAGCACAAATACGGGTTGCAGGACGGGTCAGGGAACCGCGTCTCGATGCGCTTCGCTTTCGGGTTGGTGCTGTACATCGGGATACGGATGGCCGCCGAACGGTTGCGGGCAGAATACACCAGATTGACCGGCGCTTCGTAGCCGGGAACCAGACGCCGGTAGCTGTTGGTCGTCGGCGCGGCGAAGGCCAAGATCGCCGGAGCGTGCTTGAGGACGCCGCCGATGTAGTAAAGCGCGGTATCGCTCAACAGGGCGTAACCCTTCTTGTCGAAGAACAGCGGCTTGCCATCTTTCCACAGCGATTGGTGGACGTGCATACCGGAGCCGTTATCCCCGAAGATCGGCTTAGGCATGAAGGTGACCGTATAGCCATTCTGGTAAGCCACGTTTCGGATGATGTACTTGTAAATCAGCAGCTTGTCGGCCATCCGCTGCAAAGTGTCAAAGCGCATATCGATTTCCGCCTGCCCTGCGCCGCCAACTTCGTGGTGGTGGACTTCGATATCCACGCCCACCGATTGAAGCTTTGCCACCATCTCGGCGCGTAAATCCTGGAGCTTGTCCGTCGGCGAAACCGGGAAATACCCTTCCTTGATGCGTGGCCGGTATCCAAGCCCCATCTCGCCTGTGCCCCAGAAGCCGGAGGACGACTCGACCTTGTAGAACGTGCCGTTGTTGGCAGCTTCATAGGCCACTCCAGTGAAGATGAAGAACTCCGCTTCCGGCCCAAAGTAGGCAGTATCAGCAATACCGCTGGCCTTCAGGTAAGCTTCAGCACGCTTGGCAACACCGCGCGGATCGCGGGCATAGGCGTTGCCATCAACATCCATCACGTCGCAGAACAAGCTCAGTGTCGGGCGCACCGGGATTGGATCAATGAAGGCGGTATTGATGTCCGGAAGCAGGTTCAGATCTGAGACGTTGATCGTCTGGAAGCCCTGAATGCTGGAACCGTCAAAGCCCAAGCCGCTCACAAAGTAATCTTCATCGAAGTGGTTGATCGGAACGCTGAAATGCTGGATCACGCCGCGAATGTCGGTGAACTTTACGTCGACTTCGGCGACGCTGTTTTCTTTGGCCCATTTAAGGAGCGCAGCACCAGACTTCAGCGCGGACGCCGGGGGGAGAACACCCATACGGTCAGACATGGAGAGTCTGCTCCTTCTGTTTGTGAAAAGTCACTGACAAGTAAACGAATGGTGTAATTATAAGATGCCGAAACAAAGCCGCATGGTACGAAACCTCACAAATAACTCCACACATATATGGTGACTCTGACCAAAAGAGTTGGCAGATGTCACCACATACCACCGCCGAGTTCACGAATAGGGAACGGATGTCTCGGCAGTCCACACAGGCTGGATTAGGCATCTTGACCGGAGGTTGGCCGCGCGGACGCTCTCCATACTCGTTGGAAAACCACCTTCATCCACTGTTTTCCGCCTGAGTGTTGCATTCCCAACGAACGTGCTACAATGCTCGAAAAGCAGACAAACATTTTTCCAACCCAGGCTCGGAAAGGAGTCCTTATGCGTCGTTTCATCCTCTTGATTACGCTCGCCGTCCTGATGACTCTGCTCATCAGCGCGACCGTCCAAGCCCAACAAGCGCCGGGTGAGACGGTGCATGTCGTCCAGGCAGGGGAAAACCTCTTCCGCATTTCGTTGCGCTACGGCGTCTCGATGGCGAGCATTGCCCAGCGCAACGGCATCAGCAACTTCAACTTGATCTTCGTCGGCCAGCGGCTCATCATCCCGGCGGCAGGCAGTCCCGTGCCCGGCCCAACCGCCGTCCCAGCGACGCCCGTTCCAGGCGCTACGCCCGCTCCCGGTGGTCAAATCATCCAGTACACCGTGCAGCGTGGTGATACGCTCGGCAGCATCGCCCGGCGCTTCAACACCACGGTGGCTGATCTCGCCGCGCGGAACCGCATCGCCAATCCCAACCGCATCTTCGTCGGCCAGGTGCTGACCATCAGCGGGTCGCCGTTGCCCCCGACTCAGCCGCCCCCCGGCGGCCAGCCCACCCCACCGCCTGTGCCCATCTCTGGTGGCTTCGAGTTAGGTGGGCATGTCTTCGGCTTTGGCTATCCGGCCCAGATGCGCGGCGCGGGCATGACCTGGGCCAAGATCCAAATTCGTTGGGATGGCAGCGCGCCGCCCAGCATCGCCCAGGGCGCGATTGACTCCGCCCGCAGCAAGGGCTTCAAAATTCTCCTGGCAGTCCTGGGTTCGCCGGATCAGCTCCGCGCCAACCCGACCCAGTACTACCAGAACTTCGCCAACTTCCTGGCGGGCGTGGCTCAGCTTGGCCCGGACGGCATCGAAGTCTGGAACGAACCGAACATCAACCGCGAATGGCCGAGTGGGATGATCAGCGGCTCCAACTATGCCCAAATGCTTGCAGCGGCTTACGGCGCGATCAAACGCGCCAATCCCAACGTGTTGGTCGTCAGCGGCGCGCCGGCCCCGACCGGCTTTTTCGGTGGGCGCTGCGCAGCGGATGGCTGTGATGACGATGTCTTCATCCGGCAGATGGCCCAGGCCGGTGCAGCCAACAGCATGGACTGCGTAGGGCTGCACTACAACGAAGGTATCCTCCCACCCAGCCGCACCAGCGGTGACCCGCGCGGCAATTCGTCGCACTACTCGCGCTACTACCAGGGAATGGTCAACCTCTATTCGAGCGTATTCCCCAGCCGGCCGCTGTGCTTCACTGAACTCGGCTACCTCTCACCGGAAGGCTATGGCCCGCTGCCGGCTGCCTTCTCCTGGGCAGCCAACGTAACCGCACAGGATCAGGCCGTCTGGCTGGCCGAAGCTGCCCGCCTGGCGCGGGACAGCCGCCGCGTGCGCCTGATGATTATCTGGAATGTGGATTCGACCGACTACGGCGCTGACCCGCAGGCCGGGTACGCCATCATCCGCCCGAACAATACTTGCAATGCCTGCGTCACCCTCGGCGCGGTGATGTCCGGAGGTTAAGCGCCTCGCTTGAATCAATGGGGCCGGTCTTATGTCGGCCCCATTTGATTCCTACCAGGATTCAACCACAGCAGCCCACGTCTTCCTCACCCCATCCCACCAAATCACTCGCACACCCGCACCAAACGCTCTTAGGGGAGTCCAGCCATTCCAGCCATCCCACCGAATCTTCCCTCAAAAGAGTGACCAAAATGTCACCCTAATCACCTTGTTTTGTGCTACTCTGTAGATACACGCGGCAGTTCACGGTCTTCGTCGGGATGGGTTTCTACCCGTCCACCGCTCAACCCGCGTGAGTGGCATCCGGTATGAGAATCATATCGCCATTCTCATTCTTATCATTCTTATCACATGCACCCAACTTCCGCCTTGCATGTAAGGCCGTTGCTGCGGAATCGCACCAATTGCAGTTACAACACGTACAGCATTCTCAATATTTACTGCCAAAAATATATTTCAGTTTCAGTAAATTTAATAATAGACCGCAAATATCCGCCATAACCAACCCTGACGGCACTGACGCCATTGCCGCCAACCCTGCCATAAAAGCGTTGCTCCATTAACGATCAATCACCAAAAAATCAACGCTTCATTCACACAAAAGACCCATGACCCATCCCGATACCACGCCCACCTTCACCGCCTTCCTCCAGCGCTTCATCATCGTCCAGGTCGCCCTGTTCGTCGGCATCTACCTTTTCTGCTGGCTCGCCAACTACCGCACCGTCACCGACTACGCCAACGGCCTCTTCCTGGCCGGCTCTGCCTTCATCATCTTCGGGGTCTTCCGCGTCTTCGGTGGCAACGCAGTGGAACGCAGCTTCAACCTCCGCTATGCCCAGACCGCCGGCGACCAGCCCAGCGAAACCCGTGGCCGCCGACTGATGCGCGAACTGGATCGCGGCCTCGGCGCGTCCGTCCGCCTCTTCTTCTACGGCATCGTCCCCATCATCGGCAGCATCGTCATCTGGTCCGCCGCCCAATGACTCCTGTGCATTTCTCTGCGCCTTGGCGTCTGTGCGCAGCCTCCCCGTCAGGGGATTGTGGTTCAAATTCCCCACGCTTCCAGTGCCCGCAGCAGTTCGTCTGGCCGCGGCGCGTAGTTTCCCACCCGCCGCACCACCAGCCCGCTCGCCGTGTTCGCCAGCATCGTCGCTTCGTCCATCGGAGCACCCCCCAGCACCGCCAGCGTCAGCACCGCGATGGTCGTGTCCCCTGCCCCCACCGTATCGTAGACATCCGTCACCGCCGGAGCCGGGCACCGCAGCGTCTTCCCGTCCGCCTGCGCGAGCGTCGCCCCGTCTGCTCCGCGCGTAATCACCATGCCCAACGTCAGCCGCAGCCGCTCCCGCAGTTCCGCTGCTGCCTGCGCGAAATCCGTATCCGTCCGCAGATCGCGCCGCAGGAAGTCGCGGGCTTCGTCCGCGTTGCACTTGACGATCCCGAACCCGGTATACTGGTCCAGCCGCCCTTGTGCATCAGCCGTCAGCAGCACACCGGCTGCCTCGGCTGCCTCCCGCGCCTTCTCCACCAGCGAGGCCGTCAGCAGCCCTGTATGGTAGTCGGAGAACAGCAGTGCCTGCGCTTCCGGGAGCCGCTGCCGTACCGCCTCAACCACCTGCTGCTCGACCACCTCGCTGATCGGCTGCCGGGAGAGCGTGTCCAGCCGAGCGACCTGCTGCGGGAAGCGCAGCCCCATCTGTGCCAGGATGCGCGTCTTCACCGTGGTCGGCCGCCCCGCATCCACGATCAGGCTTCCGATGTCGATTCCCCGCCCCTGGAGCACCTGCCGCAGCGTCGTCCCGGTGCTGTCCGAACCGATCACCCCCACCTGGAGCGCCGCGCTCCCCAACGCCACGATGTTTGCTGCCGGGTTCGCTGCCCCGCCGGGGATCAACTGCCGCTGCTCAAACTCCAGCACCGGGATCGGAGCCTCCCGGCTCATCCGTGTCGCTCGCCCCGTCAGGTATTCATCCAGGAACACATCCCCGATGACCAGCACCGATTGTCCAGCCAGCCGGGGAACCCAGCGTTTCAGGTCAGCCATTTTTCCCTCGCAGCACCACTGCCAGCACAAATCGCGGCAGCCGCAGCATCCTTCGGAACCGCCAAGGCTGCCTCACCAGACGAAACGCCCACTCCAATCCCAGCCGCTGCATCCAAACTGGCGCGCGCGGCACTACCCCCGCGATGAAGTCGAACGCCCCGCCCACCCCCATCGCCATCCCTACCTTCAGTCGAGGCAGATTCCGGGCAATCCACTTGTCCTGCTCCGGCGCGCCGTAAGCCACGAACAGAATGTCAGCTCCGCTGCTGTTCACCCGCTCGACCAGCGCATCCTCCTCAGCCGGAGCCGGACTGCCCGCATACGTCCCCACCACCTGCAAACCCGAATGCTGCTCCTGGAGGATCTGCGCTGCGCGTTCCGCCACGCCCGGAGCCGCCCCCAGGAAGAAGAGCTTCCAGCCTTCCCGCGCTGCCCGCGCTGCGATGATCGGCACACCGTCCGAGCCGGTCACCCGCTCCGGGAGCGGCTGCCCCAAATAGCGTGCCGCCCAGAGCAGCCCCACTCCATCTGGCACGCACAAATCCGCCCGCTGCAGGATGTTGGCGAAGTTCGCGTCCCGCTGCGCGATCACGATGAACTCTGGATTGATGGTACAGACGTGGTGCGGCTGCCCGCTCTTCACCCACTCGCCGATGCGCTCCAGCCACCCCGCGTAAGTAATCGCATCCACCGGAAGTCCCAGGATATGCAGCCGCTCGCGAGCATGTTCCTTCAGAGGAGAACGTGGAGCAGCTTTCACCTCATCAACCGGATGGAGCAGCGCCCGTGCCGCTGCCAGGACTTGACCCACACTGACCAACCGCATGCATGTCCGCGCAGCACAGCCTTCCCGCAGCCCAATGCCGTGCCCAACATAGCTGCACGGACTGCACTCTACTCCGCTGCGCACTACCCGTGACCGCCCCTCTGGCGTCCACGGGCCCCAGGCGTCCGCATTGCTCGGCCCAAAGATCGCCACAACCGGTGTTCCCACGGCCACGGCCAGGTGCATCACGCCGCTGTCCGCCCCAATGAAGAGGTCTGCTGAACGGATCACAGCCGCCAGTTCGCCCAGCGAGGTCTTCCCACTCAGATCAAGCGCTTCACTCCGCATCGCTGCCCGGACGGCTTCAACGCCGTCACTGTGCCCTCCCACCAGAACGATCTCCACGCCGTCTTCCTGGTGCAGCCTATCCGCTACCGCCGCGAATCGTGCTGCGTCCCAGCGCCGCGCCAAACTATAGCCGCCGCTCCCCGGATGGATTACCACCCGCCGCGCTCGTGTCGGTGGCAGAGCAGCGGGCAGTACTTCGGAGAACGCAGCCCGTGCTGGCCGCGGTGAGGGATCCGCCCCTAATCGCGCCGCCAGATCAAGCCAGTACTGGGCCTGATGCCGTGCTCCAAACCCCTCATCCTGGACGCGCTCGGTCAGGAACCAGCCGTTGCCCTGATCCAACCCTATAATTCGCCGTGCTCCGCTCATCCAGGCAATCAGCGCGAACTTGAACGTCCCCAGCCGCAGCGTGAAGTGATGGAAAAAGACGGCGGCCTCAAACGGCGCTCCCCGCAGTCTCCACAGCCGCCGCAGATTAGCCGGACGGAAGAAGGCCGCCGAGCTGTTCATCTGCTGCCGTTCTAGCGTGAGGATGGCGTCGACCAGTCCCGTCTCTTCGAGAATCGGCGCAGCGTGAGCACTGGTCAACAGGGTTAGGTGAGCGTCTGGACGAGCTTCCCGCAGCGCAGCCAGCGCCGGCGTGGTCAAGATCAGGTCACCAATATCGGCAAGCTGTACCAGCAGAATACGCGCAGTCATGAGAGTTCTTCACAGATTGGATCTGCTGCCGGAGGAAATCGAAACAACAGGTGTGGGATGAAACGTCCCGGGATGGACGATTCATGTTCGCCCACGCGGATCGCGCCCAGCTTCAGGTAGAAATGCTCTGCATTCGGATCGGACTCCAGCGTGAACGAGTCATACCCTAAGCGCCGCCCCACCTGAACCGCGTGGTCGAAGAGATAGCGCCCAAAGCCTCTCCCAATCTGGCTTGGTTCAATGAATAGGTCCTCCAGATGCAGCCGGTCAGGAAGGACATGCAGAGCATAGAAGCCGGCGATCTGCCCTCGCGCTTCCAACACATATACATGCTGCTGTTCGATGGTCTCTGGCGTAATGCAGAGAGTCTCGCGCACCAGCGCCATGAACGATTCATCGTATCCCCAATAGGCTTTCGAGCGCCAGAACAAGCGCGTCAACACCTCGGCTTCGTCAGACCGCGCCCGCCGGATCGTTCCACCAGTCATGCTCATCTCTGTGCCGCGGCCTCCAGCGCCGTCATGACCTGCTCTGCCGCCCGCTCCCAGGTAAACCGCTTCACGCGCGCATATCCCATCTCAACCAACCGGGTGCGCAGCACGCTGTCCTCGCTCACCCGGCTCATCGCCTCGGTGATCAATCCGGCATCCAGCGGATTGACCAGCAGCCCAGCTTCGCCGACTAGTTCCGGCAGGCTGGAAGTCCGGCTGGCAATTACGGGCGTGCCGCAGTGCATAGCCTCCAGCACGGGGAAGCCGAAACCTTCGTAGAGCGAAGGGAAGACCAACGCCAGCGCCCCAGCATACAGCGTTCCCTTATCGATCTCGTCGATGTAGCCGGTCAGATGCACACCTTCAACCCCCTCAATCCACGCCGGATCGTACAGCCAACCGGGTTTGCCCGCCAGCACCAGATCGATCTGCTGATCAGGATGCTGCTCTTTCCACAAGCGATAAGCTTCGACCAACCGGGCAATGTTCTTGCGCGGCTGGAGCGTGCCGATGAAAAGAAAGTATGGCCGCTCCAAGCGGTATTTCCGCCGTACAGCTTGGACATCACCGACCGGAGGTATATCCACACCCGGATAGACCACGCGGATGCGTTCTGGGGGCGTTCCATAGCAGCAGTTGAGGTCAGCCGCTGTGGCCTGACTATCGGCCAGCACTATGCTGGCGCGGCGGGCGCTGTAACGGGTCATCCAATCGAGATAGAGGCGCTGGCTGCGGCTATGCGCCTGCGGAAACCAGCGATAGCCGAGATCATGCACTGTGACAACCGCCCGTCCGGGAAAGAAGAGGGGAAGCGTGTGTGCGGGCACGAAAGCCACATTAGGGCGATCACGCCAGAGTTCCGCTGCGAAACGCAGATGCGTCCACGCCCGCCGGAAAGGGATCACCCGGTAAGTGACCTGTGGGGAATGGGGGAAAAGGTCAGGCGCGGGTTCATCGCGGAAGTACAGCGTAATCTGGTGAGTGGATTCGCGGCGGATGAGGGCGCGGATTAGCTGGATGGCATACTGCTCGGTTCCGGTGACTCGCTTCACCGTACACCGGCTGGCATCAATGGCAATCCGCACTAGCGCCTCTGACGAATGACCACCGGCAGGATCAGAAGCACGGCCAGCACCACCAGAGGAATAGGCCAGTAGGCGGCCGTGAGCGAAAGCAAGTCAGTGGGGATCATCCCCAACGTGACAACCAGCCCAACCCCGCTCGCGACCACCAACACTATCGCGGGCAGGAGCAGCCTAGTTTCACGCGGGCGAGCCAGGATCGTGGTCAGCAGCATGGCAGCGCCCACCGCGCCAACCAGCAGCGGCCAGCCCGTCCCCCAACCAAGCGCTCCTGGCTGTCCCAAGAAGACTATCACACCGGCAGCCAGCACTAAGCTCAAGCCGAAGAACAACACACCGCTTCCCCACCGTCCTGAAGTCAGCCAGCGGGCAATGAAAGTCACGCCCAAACTGCCCACAACCAGCGCCAACAGCAGATCTGCCGAGGGCAGGCTGCCCGCTGTGGTCAGCGTGAAGGTGAGCCAAGCTCCAGCCGCAATTAACATCACTGCCGGGACGAGCGAATCCAACTGGCCGCGCCGAGATACCAGCATAGGTGGAACGGGGAAAAACCGTTCCGGGTGCTCAATACGTGCCTGCCGCTCAGCGGCCGCTTGCGCGTCTGCCTCGATCTGGGCAAGACGCGCCTGTTCAGCCGCCTCCTGCTCCGCTACCATGTCACTGAGGGAGGAGACAGCCGCCAACGCCGCTTCAATATCCAGGCCATCCGTCACCGTCGCAGGCATTGCATCCGGGACAGGCAGGGCAAACTCAGACACGTCTGAGGGTAAGGGTTCAGGTCGTTCATCGTTGGTCATAGGCCGTATTATGGCGAACTTCTGGCCACTGCGCCAGCGCTGAGTTGAGGCTTGCTTGCATAAATACCTGCCGTTATAATCGGGTTATTGGTGGCGACGTGGCCAAGTGGTAAGGCAAGGCTCTGCAAAAGCCTGATGCGCCGGTTCAAATCCGGCCGTCGCCTCTGACCAAGCAAGGCGCACTTTTTCTGGTGCGCCTTTGTTTTACCCCGTTTATGAAATTCCGATTTTGGGGGGTTTACAAAACCGGAATCGGGCGTATTATCAAAGTGCTGGAATCCCATCGTGGTATTCCGGCATCTGTGTCCACGAGTGAAGAAGGATCACATGACCGAGGGCAGTAGTCCTAAGGAACAGCCGCTCTTAGGCAGCGGCGATGATGCCCACCGGCGTTAACTTCCTCCCCGCACCGTAGCGCTGCCCAGGGATGACGCCGGAAGCGTCATTGCCGTCTCCAGGCAGCCCTGTTCCTCCAGGCCGCACAACACCATATTGTTCGAGAGCAGGCCCGGCTCTGAAGACAACTCTGGCTTGTCTGCTCACACGAATCCGCATGGAGGCACCTTATGTACAACGACCTGCTGTTGAACCGTCTCGTGGCGACTCAACCGGACGACGACCCGGATGCGCACATCCAGGAGCTGATCGATGAGATTGAGGAACTGAACAGCCTGGTCGGGCCGGAAGCCCAGCAGCTCATCGAAGATCTGCGCCCGCGCATCGTTACCGATAATGTTTACGAGGACATTGAAGAACATGCTTCGTTTGGCGACCGGATGGCTGACCGTCTGGCCGCGCTGGCTGGAAGCTGGAAATTCATTATCTTTTTCACCCTGTTGATGGCAGCCTGGATCGGCAGCAATCTTGCATTGGGCACACGCGCATTCGACCCGTTTCCATTCATCCTGCTGAACCTGACGCTCAGCACGCTGGCCGCCCTACAAGCGCCGGTTATTCTGATGTCGCAGAACCGACAGGCTTCCAAAGACCGAGCGATGGCGGAAAACGACTATCAGGTGAACCTCAAGAGCGAAGTCGAAATCGCCGACCTGCACCGCAAGGTGGACGCGCTGACGGATGCGCTGAACATGCAAACCCGGATGATGAACGCCTTAATCACCGCCCGGCAGAAGGAACTCAGCGCAACCGTTAGAGCGATGGAACAGAACCGGATGATGGTGATGAGCAGCCACCCTCATACTTCTGTGAATGCCCACATGGAGTGATTGACCCGATCTCCTTTACGGATTGAGCGGACTGGACGCGGGTGTACTTCAGCGGAGTACGTCCGCGTTTGTTTATCCGGGAAAGATTTTGCCCGGATTCAGGATGCCATTCGGGTCGAGCGTCTGCTTGATGCTCCGCATCACGTCCAACGCTGGGCCATGTTCAAGCGGCATATACTTGGCCTTACCGATGCCAACGCCGTGTTCCCCGGTGGATGTACCCCCTAGTTCGAGCGCCTTGAGGACAATAGCACCGTTGGCTTCCATAGCGCGCTGGTACTCGTCTTCATTGGCAAAGGGAAACTCGACATGAATGTTGCCATCGCCAGCGTGGCCGATCATGGTAGAAGGAATGCCGCGCTCAGCGCGGATCTGTTCGACAAAGCCGATCAATTCAGGATACGCGCTGATGGGAACAGCCACGTCGTTGATGAAGAACTGCTTATCGGGATGCATCCGCACCATGATTTCGTAGGAGTGGTGGCGCGCGTGCCAGAGCCGCTTGCGCTCGGCAGTATCGGTGGTGGCGCGGAAGTTGAGCGCGCCCATCTCTTCGCAGATTTGACGGACAACCTCTAAGCCGGCTGCTAATGTAGACTGCTGAGCCGCGTGGAACTCCATAAATAACGTGGGGTTTTCGGTGAGGTCAACCCCTTCGGCGCTGCTGAGCATTTTGCAGTGAGCGGCGTCGATGAATTCCAGGGCGGCGGGATCGAGGCCGCTGCCGCGAACGGCGACGACGGTTTCGACAGCAGCTTTGACGGTCGGGAAAGCGGCGACGACGGCACTCATATGCTCTGGAACCGGGATCAGCTTCAAGGTGGCTTCGGTGATGACACCAAGCGTGCCTTCGCTACCCACAAAGAGGTGGAGCAGATCATAGCCCGCAGACTGCTTGACGGAACGCGAACCGACATAGATCAGGCGGCCATCGGCCAGAGCGACCTGCATTTGGAGGACGTTATCCTTGCTGGCTCCATAGCGGACGGTGCGGATGCCGGCGGCATTGTTGGCGAGCATCCCGCCGACGGTAGCGTTCGCACCAGGGTCCGGCGGGAAGAAGAGGCCGTGTCGAGCTAACTGCGCGTTCAGGTCTTTGTGGCCGATGCCGGGCTGGACAGTGACCTGGAAATCATCGGCGTGGAGTTCGACGATCTGATTCATGCGCTCGAAGGAGAGCAAGATACCGCCGAAGAGCGGAATGCTGTTGCCTTCCAGACCAGTTCCAACGCCCCAGGGAGTCACTGGGATGTGGTGTTCGTTGGCCAGCTTGAGGATGCTGGCGACGTGCTGGGCGGAGGCCGGCCAGACAACGACTTCAGCGGGAGAAGGACGGTGCTGGGATTGATCTCTGGCGTGGAGGTCAATATCCGCCTGAGCGGTGCTGAGGTTTTCCGGGCCGACGATCTGGCGGAGAGAGTCGATAATCTGGGTGGTGACAGGGTTGAAGGAGGGAGTCATGGTCAGCTCTTATGGTTGACGGCGATATGCGAATGTATGCGAAAAATGATAAGAATAAGAATCCTCAGGATGTGAGAATCTTGAGAATTGGCAGAAATGGCGGCAATGGCCGCCACGCCGGACACGCCGTTTATGGCAGGGCAGGCGCTTTGCGACATGCTGCAAAAGTTGAAAACGCTGCAACTGCAACTATGCGAACTTTGCAACACGGTATGGAATACAATGATCGCATCTGGTTAGGTTGTCAAGGTGCAGCGGCTTCGGACGCCATTCTTGGCGTCCCTACCCTGCCGTAAATACAGAGTAGCACAAAATAGAGCGTTTAGGGTGACATTTTGTCTACACTTTAGCATAAAATCGAAGATAATAATATTTAACCACAACCCCTAACGGGGAGACTTCGCACGGATGCAAAGGACGCGGGCGGAGGGGGTGGGTGAGAGCGACGTCAGCGGCAGTTCGGGCAGATCGATTGAGGGATGGGGTCGCCGGTAACGAGTTCGTAGCGCCGAGGGAAGGCCATGCCAACCGGGCAAGCGTGCTGGACGCCGCAGTCTGCACAGCCGGTATAGGCGGCTTCGCGCAGTTTGCCTTTCCGCACCCAGAACTCGATCATGCCTTCAAGGGCGCTCGGCTCGACATTGAACTGCCGAGCCATCTGCGCCAGCGAGAGCGGTTTGCCTGCTTCAAAAGCGTTGAGAACATCGCGTAGTGCCAGCATAAGCGCTTCCAGAAAACTTGTGCGTCAAATCTTGGTTTGGCGGGCGGATACACACGGGCGCAAGCGGCCTCATCTGCCCTATGATGGCTAACTCCGTCTGTTGAAGAAGCCCATAATCATCATCAGAACCCCAACAGGCGGCCAGCCTGATAGACCAGCACAGACGCCCCCCAAGCTACCGCCAGGGTATAACCAACTTGCAGAAGCATCCAGCGCGTGCCGAACTCATGGCGCATGGCGGCGGTGGCAGACATACAGGGGACGTACAACAGGATGAAGACGGTGAAGGCCAGAGCAGACAAGGGCGTGAAGGTTTGAGTCAAGGCCTGTTCCAGCGCGGTCAGGTCTTCCTCCTGGCCGGCTTGGCCCAGGAAATCCGCTTCGGGCATACGCGCAAACGGGAGGATGTTGACAGTGCGAGGGATGATGTTGACAAATTCCTGGGCAGTAAGGATGACGGCTTCGGCGAAAGATTGGCCAACGGCAGTGATGTCCTCGACCAAGATCGTCGTGGCTTCTTCTTGGGCAGCGACAGCATTGACCGCATAAATCTGGGTCATGGTGGAGACGATGACTTCCTTCGCCAGGAAGCCGGTCACTAACGCGCCGCTGGCCTGCCAGGTGTTGTAGCCGGCAGGAGCGAAAACAGGCGCAATGACCCGGCTGACCGTCCCGAAAAGGCTGTCCGCTGGAGAGACTTGGTTGAATCCGCCCACGTCACCACGTGCAGGAACGGCGAGCAGCAGCCAGACCGCCAGAGATGCAGCGAAGATGACTGTGCCGGCCTTCTTGACAAAAGAAATGGTGCGCTCGGTCATGCTGCGCCAGACGGTCTTGAGGTTGGGCAGGCGGTAAGGCGGGAGTTCCATCACAAAGGGGGGAACCGGTTTACCGCGATAGACGAGTTTGGTGAAGAGCAGGCTGGTCAAGACGGCCATGCCGATGCCGAGCAAGTACATGGCAAAGACGAGCGTACCACCCTGAGCACCGAAGAAGGCTGCTCCGAACAGGACATATACAGGAAGCCGCGCTCCACAGCTCATGAAAGTAGCGATAAAACCGGTCAGCTTGCGGTCGCGGGCATTCTCCAGGGTGCGGGTGGCATAGATGGCCGGGACAGTACAGCCGAAGCCGACGAGCAGCGGCAGGAAGCTCTTGCCGTGCAGGCCGATCCGGCTCATGAGGCGATCCATGACGAAGGCCGCACGGGCCATATAGCCGGTATCTTCCAGGATCGCAATTGCCAGATAGAGGGAGAGGAGCACAGGCACAAAAACCAGTACACCCCCTACTCCGGCGAGGATGCCATCGACGAGCAGCGCTTTGACCCAGGTGTTTCCCAGACCGAGCGCGGTGAGGACGGCGGTGAACCAGCGCGCGAGCGTACCATTGATGAAGCCATCGGTGAAATCCAGGAACGGGGCGCTGACGTTGGCGGTGATCTGGAAGACGAGCCACATCAACGCCAGGAAGATCGGCACACCCCAGAGGCGGTGGGTCAGCACACGGTCGAGCTGGTCGGAGCGGGTGACGACGGCCTGTTTGGGGCGCTGGACAGCGGTTCGGACAACGGCATTGATGAACTGGTAGCGACCGTCCGCAATGAGGGTATCCGGGTCATCGCCAGTGGCTTCCAGGACATGAGCAGCGGCCTGCTCGACGGCAGAGACGAGAGCCGGGTTATGCTGGATACGTTCGAGCAGTTCGGGATCATTTTCCAGTAACTTGAGGGCAAGCCACTCGCTGGGGTAGGCCGAGAGGGCGGGATCAGCCTCGATGAGGCGGCGCAGGGCGGCAATCTGGGTTTCAACGACATCCGGCAGGGAGACACGCAGCGGGTTGGGGCGGCGAGATGCCGCGCTAAGACGGACGATGGCGCGGCGTAAGTCATCCAAGCCGACATCGCGACTGCCGATAGTTTCGATGACGGGAACGCCGCCGAGTCCTTCCGAAATGCGATCCTTGTGGATGATGATTCCACGGCTCTGAGCGACATCCTGCATGTTCAGGGCGAGCAACACCGGAACGCCGATCTCCATGATCTGGACGACGAGGTAGAGATTGCGTTCGAGGTTGGCTGAATCGACCACACAGACGACGGCGTCGGGATGATCTTCGATGATGAAATTACGGGCGATGACTTCTTCGAGGGAATAGGCATTGAGGCTGTAGGTTCCCGGCAGATCGACCAGGATGATCTCCTGTCCATCCACAAGAAGCTGGCCTTCTTTTTTCTCGACCGTTTTGCCGGGCCAGTTTCCGACGTGCTGCCGGGAGCCGGTCAGGGTGTTGAACAGGGTACTTTTGCCGGCGTTGGGGTTGCCTGCGAGCGCAATTGTCAGCACGATGTTTCCCCAACGCAGCGCTATTGGCGCATGATGCCCATGAGTTTGTGGGAAGCTCCCTGCCCCAGGGCCAAGCGAGCATCATTGCGGAAAGCCAAGATCATGGGCGCGTTGGGGGCATTCTGGACGATGCGCACCAGAGTCCCGGCGGTCAGCCCCAGGTCGGCCATGCGCTTGCGGAAATCGGGAGTTCCGTGAATTTCAACCAGCTCGGCGGTATCGCCAATCGACATCAAGCTCAGCGGCATCTTGGCATGCGATTCAGAGTTCATGGATGCTGTTCCTGCGTAACGATCTCAATGAGGTGAGCTTCGGATTTTCGCAACGAGAGATGGTATCCGCGCACCCGGTATTCGACCGGATCGCCGAGCGGTGCTGCTTTGAGCACCTCAATCTCGACACCGCGGGTAATGCCCATGTCCATCAGGCGGCGGCGGAGTTCACCTGCGCCGCCGACACGCTGGACAACGGCTTTCTCTCCTGGATGGAGTTCATCCAGCGTCGCCATGCTTCCCCCTTCTGTGGCATTGGCTAATGACTATTCATCATGGCGGAGATTGCCACGGATGTCTACGCCAGCGATTAAGGCGGAGTTTTCGCTCTGCCTGACGGTGGTTTCACAGCGGTTAAATTCAGTCCGGGACGGATTATTGAACCTCCGCGGAACTGTATACCTATGACCTGATCTTCATTGACGCTCCCCGTGGATACTGCTACACTACGCGATAGTAGTTCCCAGGCTGGCTGGGAATACGGGGCAATGGTGGAACGGCATACACGGAAGTCTTAAAAACTTCTGTCCAGACGGACATGTGGGTTCGAATCCCACTTGCCCCATCCGTGTTTCACTTTCTCACATTGACGCCATCTCAAACCTCAGACTACACTGGATTCAACAATTAAGATCGGTTCGGGATATTCCTGTTACCCTCCCTAACGCATCTTAAGCGCCGCACCATGATGATCAATGGAGCAAAACACATGACG
The DNA here is from genome assembly GCA_034431625.1 of Anaerolineae bacterium. Taxonomy (GTDB): domain Bacteria; phylum Chloroflexota; class Anaerolineae; order Aggregatilineales; family Phototrophicaceae; genus CFX2. The sequence goes on from DAOUCY010000090.1 coordinate 121,923, forward strand.
GACTCGAAGTCGTATCTGATTACAGGTGGAGCCGGTTTCCTGGGCATCAACCTCACCCGATATTTGCTGGCCCGTGGGCACAAAGTTACCAGCCTGGACATCGTTGATTTTGACTATCCTGAACGCTCAACGATCACCGAGATCAAGGGCGATATCCGCGACCGCGCGATAGTCGACCGGGCGATGCAGGGGATCGATATTGTAGTGCATACGGCGGCGGCACTGCCGCTGTACAAGCCGGAAGATATTTTCTCGACGGACATTGAAGGAACCCGCAATGTCATCGACTCGGCATACCAACACGGGGTACAGCGGTTCGTCCATATCTCTTCGACGGCGGTCTACGGCATCCCCGATCACCACCCGCTGCTGGAGACGGACAAGCTGGACGGGGTTGGGCCTTACGGTAAGGCCAAAATTCAGGCTGAAGAAGTCTGCTTCGAGTACCGCAAGAAGGGAATGTGCGTGCCGGTCATCCGGCCCAAGTCATTCATCGGGCCGGAACGGTTGGGGGTGTTCGCGCTGTTTTACGACTGGGCGAAAGACGGTCACGGGTTCCCGATGTTGGGCAGCGGGCAGAACCGCTACCAACTGCTGGATGTGGAAGACTTGTGCCAGGCGATCTACCTGTGCTGTACGCTTGATCCGAACGTGGTGAACGACACGTTCAACATCGGCGCGAAGGAATTCACGACGATGAAAGAGGATTACCAGGCGGTGCTGGATTACGCCGGATTCGGCAAGAAGATTCGCCCGCTGCCAGCCGGGCCGGCGATCTTCGCGCTGCGGGTACTGGAGGCGCTGAATCTCTCGCCGCTGTACAAGTGGGTATACGAGACAGCCAGCAAAGACTCGTTTGTCTCCATCGAAAAGGCGGAGAAGACGATTGGCTACAAGCCGCAGTATTCCAACAAGCAGGCACTCATCCGCAACTACCAGTGGTATCTGGACAACGTCTCTAAGTTCCAGGGGCAGTCGGGCGTTTCGCACCGCGTGCCGTGGAAACAAGGTATCCTCGGCATTGCCAAGATGTTTTTCTAGGGAACGCTCCGGGCTGGCACTGCTTCGGTGCACAGGATTGAGAAGAACAAAGCCATCACGAGGACTCGTGGTGGCTTTTGCTTTTTGCTGTGTGAAACCTCACCGATAGAGGACTGAGGTTGAGTATTAGGCCGCGACGACCGGCTGCATTCGCCGGTGAATCTCCGGCCACAGGAGCAGCCGGATCAAGCTGTTCAGCACCACGATCACGGTGCTGCCTTCATGCCCCAACACCCCCAGCGGCAGCGGCAGGTTGACCGCGAACGCTCCGATTATCAGCACGATGATGACCCCGATAGCGAAGGCAATGTTCTGCCACACGATCCGCCGCGCCCGGCGGCTCAGCCGGATCGCCTCTGGGATGAGTTCCAGCCGGTCGCCCATCAGCACGACATCGGCTGTTTCCAGCGCTACATCCGTCCCCGCTGCGCCCATGGCAATGCCGATGCTCGAAGCAGCCAGCGCCGGCGCGTCGTTCACGCCATCACCGACCATCGCCACCGGCCCAACCTCGCCTTCGAGGGTTTTCAGCGCTTTCACTTTTTCGTCCGGCAACAGGTCGGCGTACACCACGTCCACGCCCACCTTCTGGGCAATGGCATCGGCCACCCGGTGGTTGTCGCCAGTGAGCATGGCGATCTTCTGAATGCCCGCTTCCCGCAGACTGCGGATAATTGCAGGCGCTTCTGGCCGCAGTTCGTCGGCCATCGCCACCAGCCCCATCCAGTCCATCGACATCCGGCCCTGCTCGCACGCTCCGCAGCCTTCGCATTGACCCTCGCGCACCACGCCGATGACCGTTTTGCCCTCGGATTCGAGCCGGTAGTAGGGTTCCACCAGACGTTCGGGCAGCGGATTACGTACTTCCAGGTACTTGATGCTCCCCAGCCGCACCGACCGCCCATCCACCTGCGATTCGATACCCAGCCCCGGAACTGCCTCGAACTGCTCGACATCGCCGATAGAGAGGCCGCGTTCTTCCGCTGCCCGCACGATGGCCTTCGCCAGCGGATGTTCCGACCGCGATTCAACCGCCGCCGCCACGCGCAGCAGATCATCTTCTTTCAGCTCGCAGCACGACACCACGTCCGTCACCGCCGGACGGCCCCTTGTCAGCGTCCCCGTTTTGTCGAAGGCTACCGCTTTGATCGCAGCCATGCCTTCCAGATACGCTCCGCCTTTGAACAGCACGCCGCTCCGCGCCCCGGCTGCAATGGCCGAGATGAACGCTGCCGGCGTGCTGATGACCAGCGCGCACGGCGAGGCTACCGTCATCAGCACCATCGCCCGGTAAAAGTTCGTCTGAAAATCCACCAAACCCAGAGCAGGCGGCAGGATGATGAACAGCCCAACGCTGCCCAGGATGAGCAAGGCATAGTACTGCTCGAATTTCTCCAGGAAGCGCTCTGTTGGCGCTTTCGAGTCCTGGGCTTCTTCCACCATCTTGATGATCCGCGCCAGCGTCGTATCGCTGGCCGCCTGCGTCGCCTCCACATCCAGCGCGCCCTGCCCGTTGAGCGTCCCAGCGAACACTTTTTCGCCCGCCATCTTCTCGACCGGCATCGACTCGCCTGTGATTGGCGACTGGTCCACCGAGCTACGTCCTGACTGCACGACTCCGTCCACGGGGATGCGCTCGCCCGGCTCGATCAGGACCGTGTCACCCACCCGAATCTGGCCCAGCGTCACGGTCTCGATCCGCCCCTCCCGCCGGACACGCGCCTCGGCGGGATATAACTTCATCAAGCCGCGGATCGCCTGGCGGCTGCGCCCAATCGCATAATCCTGCAGGACGTTGCTCAGCGAGAACAGGAACAGCAAGATGGCGCCTTCGTGCCACTGGTTCACCAGCGCCGCGCCCACTGCTGCTAAGATCATCAGCATGTCCACGTCGATCCGCCGTTCGCGCAGGCTCTCCAGCGCTCCCTTGAGTCCGAAGATACCGCCCGCCACATACGACGTGACGTTGAAGATCAGGATCAACCATTCCGGCCACAAAAGCCGCTCACCAACCACGCTCAACACGATACAGACTGCCGTTACCGCCACAAAGCGGGGTTCCAGCCATGCCTGCGTGAGCCGCTTCGGCTGAGCGGATTGAGGTTCCGATTCGGGGGTATAGGCTGCAGATAAGCTCGCCATGTGTACCTGGCCTTGTACTTTATTTTCCGTTTTGCGTAAAAATAGTTTAACACAAGTTTATTCCGTTTTCAATGCGATTAATCCACTTGCATCGTGATCTTTGTCACTACTGCTATCCTGCAACCTGCTTCCAAGCCTTTGCCTGTGAAGCGGGAAGGAATTTATGCCGATGCGAAACCTCTGCGATAGTGAGATGTAATGACACTGCTGCCTCGATTTCCCACGGCCTTGTGATTAGAATGGAACCTATGCCAACACCTTTCACTCACCTGGAAACTGCCCAGCGCATGCTGCGGGATGACGCCATCCCCCAGCCGCTCCGCCGCGCCCTCGCCGAGGAGATGCCCGCATTCCTCCTCGGACAGATTGCCGCCGATGCTCGCACGAATGGCGACCTCCGCCGCGAAGATACCCACTTCTACAGCTATGACCACGGCATCCCTGAATCTCCCTGGCGTGTCATGATCCAGCGGAATCCTGTGCTGCTTCGGCCGCACAGTCCTGCGCAGCGGGCTTTCATCGCCGGCTACGTCGCCCATCTCACCGTCGATGAAGTGTGGTCGCTGGATATGCTGGGGCCGCACTTCGCCAGGCGAGAATGGGCACCACGCCCGTTCCGCTTCCTGATGCTCCACATCCTGCTGATCTACATGGACGAGCGCGATTATGCCCGCCTCGATCCCAGCCACTACGACAGCCTGATCCGCGCCAACCCCGTCGATTGGCTGCCCTTTATGCCCGACCAGACCCTAGCCGACTGGCGCGACTTCATCGGCCAGCAGATCAAACCCGGCGGGATCAGCCAGACGCTCGAAGTCTTCGGCTCGCGCATCGCCAAGCAGCCTGCCGAACTCCGCGCCATCCTCGACGCGCCGGAAACTATGCAGCGCGATCTCTGGATGCATATCCCCCCGGAAACCCTCGCCGCCGTCGAAACCAGCATGTACGCCCGCGCCTGCGATGCCCTGATCGCCTACTGGCACGAGAGCAGTACCTCCTAACGCCGCCGTGAGCCAGCACGTCCGCCCCTAGGTGCCCTGCGATACGACACCCCACAAGCGCACCGTATTGTCCCCGCTCCCTGAGGCCAGGCGAGTCCCGTCGGGGCTGAAGGCGACCGTCAACACCGGCTTCTCGTGCCCCCACAGGACGTGCAGCGGCCTCCCCTCCGGCAGCGCCCAGAGCTTCACCTTTTGGTCGCGCCCTCCGGTCGCCAACATCTTCCCGTCGGGGCTGAACGCGACCGCATCCGCCCCGCCGGAGTGAGCCAGCAGCTTCACGATCTCTCGTCCGCTCTCCACTTCCCAGACCTGCACTATCCCATCCCGGCTAGCCGAAGCCGCCCATCCCAATCTCTCCAGCGCGGCCAGATGCCGCACCCAGCTTCCGTGACTCACCACCTGCACACATTCCCCGCGCTCGATGTCCCACACCCGCGCCTGTTGGTCCCAACTCCCTGTAACAACGCGCTCCGCCCCGCAGAAGACTACTGCAGTGACCTCATCCGTGTGTCCCTGCAAGAGTCCGCTCGGTTCGCCCGCCAGCGTCCAAAGCCGCACTGTGCGATCCGTGCTGGCCGCAGCCACCCGCTGCCCGTCCGGGCTGAAGGCTGCTGCATTGACCGCATCGCTGTGCCCGCGCAGGATCGTCTGCGCAGCTCCTGCCCGCAGATTCCACAGCCGCACCGTAGTATCCGCTCCCGCTGAAACGATCCATCCCCCATCCGGGCTGACTGCAATCCCCTTGACCGGCCCCTCATGCCCTTTCAGAACGCCCGCGATCTGCATCGCAGCCGCCTCGTAGAGCGTGATCCCATCTGCTCCGGCCACAGCCAGCGCACGCCCATTCGGCGCCCAGACCACTTCGGTGATCCATGCTCGCACCGCCTGTCCAATTTGCTTCAGTCCGGTGATGTTCTCCGCCGTAATGATCTCCACCTGGCCTCCTGCGCGGCTGCATCTTCTGGTTCAGGCTTTCGCCCGCTACAATCTTACCCCATGACACACATCGGCTTGAACGCGCACCTGCTGTCTGGCACCGCTGGATACCGCTCGGCGGGCATCCACGGCTATATCTTCCATGTCCTGGCGCACCTCAAGGCTGCTGCTCCACCGGATTGGCGCTTCACCGCTCTGCTCGGCCCGTCCAGCCGCGCCGCCTTTGAGGGCATTGACCTGCGCCGTTCTCGCTGGGATACCGAACATCCCCTCCGCCGCATCCTCTGGGAACAGCTTGCCCAGCCCTGGCAGCTCGGCGACTTCGACCTGGTTCACGCTCTGGCCTTCGTCTCGCCGCTGATCCTCTCCCGCCCCAGTGTCGTCACCGTCTACGACCTCAGCTTCATCCACTTCCCCCAGGTTTTGCCGGCTGCCCGCCGCCTTTACCTACGGCTGTTTACCCGCCTCTCCTGCCAGCGCGCGCGCCGCGTCATCGCCATCTCGCAAAGCACCGCCCGCGATCTGACCGCTGCACTGGGAATCTCACCCAGCAAGATCGACATCGCTCTGCCCGGCTACGACGCCCTCGCCTATCACCCCCTGCCTGCCGAACAGATCCGCGCCTTCCGTGCGGCTAAAGATTTACCCGACCGCTTCTGGCTCTTCCTCGGCACGCTCGAACCCCGTAAGAATCTGCCCATGCTCCTCCGGGCGTATGCTGCCATCCCACCAGCCAGCCGCCTTCCGCTCATCTTAGCCGGGGGCAAGGGTTGGGATTACGAACCAATCTTCCAGGCAGCCAGCCAGCTTGGTCTGGAAGGGCAGGTGCGCTTCCCCGGCTACGTCCCTGTCGAAGATCTTCCGCTCTGGTACAATAGCGCCGAAGCCTTCGTCTACCCATCGGTCTATGAAGGCTTCGGCCTGCCGGTGCTGGAAGCGATGGCCTGCGGCACGCCGGTGATCGTCTCGAGCGCATCCTCGCTGCCGGAAGTAGCTGGAACTGTGGGGGTGTGCATACGGCCAGACGATGAACCAGCCTGGACAGCAGCGCTCGTCCGCGCGGCAGAGGACAGCCGCTGGCGGCAGGATGCCCGTGAACGCGGTCTTCAGCAGGCAAGCCAGTTTGGTTGGAGGCATACTGCTGAACGCACGATTGCCAGCTACCGCCAGGCACTAATGGGTTAAAAGCGACAGTACACATGTAGAGGAACATGAACGGGACAAAGCCAGACTCGATGGGACGGAAGCACAAATTCCACATGCCCAAGCACTTTTATCCGCTGCTGGACATGCTGCTCGTCCTGGCTGCTTTCGTCACCGCCTACTACGTGCGCTATGAACTCCAGTTCATCCGTCCCGTCTTCGAGGTCAACCGCGCGCCTTTTGAGCCATATCTGCCGTATGCGCTGGTCTTCGCCGGCATGATCTATCTGAACTACCGCGCCAGCGGCCTCTACAAGAGCAACCGTGGCCGCTCTTACTGGGAAGAGGTGTATGCTGTCATCAACGGCGTGACCAATTCGACCGTCGTGCTGCTCGGCCTGTACTTCGCCTTCCAGCCGCTGGTCTTCAGCCGCTTGATGGTGCTGTATGTGGCCGTCATCAGCATCGTGCTGCTTGCGCTCGCCCGCGCTGCCCGCCGCATCGCCCAGGCGTACCTGCGCAGTAAAGGCATCGGTGTCCAGCGGGTGCTGGTGATCGGGGCGGGCGAAGTCGCCATGGCGGTGCTGCGGACGATGATCGCGCGCAAAGAACTCGGCTATGTGCCAGTTGGCTATGTCGACGATGACCCTGAACGGGCTACCCAAGACTTGGGACGCTTGAAAGGGCTAGGCGGCTTAAAGAACCTGCGCGAAACCCTCCGCACCAATCACGTCGATGCAGCGATCATCACGCTGCCCTGGAACCAGCACGAACGCATCCTCGAACTGGTGCAGATCTGCCGCAAAGCTGGTGTCGAAGTGCGCGTCGTCCCCGACGTATTCCAGTTGAATCTCCGGCAGGTGCAGGTCGAAAATATTGACGGCATCCCTCTGCTGGGGGTGAGCGGTGAGGTCGAACTTCAGGGACACCAGCGTTTCGTCAAGCGCGCCATCGACCTTGCCATCATCGTCTTATTGGCTCCTCTCTGGCTGACCGTCTTCGCACTGGTCGCGCTGGCGATCCGTTTGGAAGGACCGGGACCGATCCTCTACAGCCAAGAGCGCATCGGGCTGAACGGCAAGCCCTTCAAGATGGTCAAGTTCCGCAGCATGATCCCTGATGCGGACAAATTCCGGGAGCAGTTGGTGCGCGATTCTGGCGAAGACCCGCGCCACCCCAAGATCAAGAACGACCCACGCATTACCCGGGTGGGCCGTTTCATCCGCGCCACCAGTTTGGATGAACTGCCGAATTTGTTCAATGTGCTGCGCGGCCAGATGAGTCTGGTCGGGCCGCGCCCCCCAACGCCCGACGAAGTTGCGCTCTATGAACCCTGGCACATGCAGCGCCTTCAGACTCTCCCTGGCTTGACCGGCCTGTGGCAGGTGCACGGCCGCAGCGAAGTCCCTTTCGATGAAATGTGCCTGCTGGACATTTACTATATCGAAAACTGGTCGGTGGGCTTGGACGCCCAAATCCTGATGATGACTGTCCCGCGCGTCCTGCTCCGTCACGGCGCTTATTGAACCGGCCTTCACCGAATACTCATCCCAATCCACTACCATCCAGTTTGCCGTGTATCCGAAGCTTGGAATTACAACACTATGACCCTCGCGGTGATCTACGACGGCCAATGTGTCATCTGCACCCAGTCCAAACGCTTCTACAGCGCGTTGGATTGGTTCAAGCGCATTGAGTTTCTCGACCTCCACCAACCGGAGACGCTGCACCAGCGGTTTCCCCAGATTTCCTATGAAGCTGCCATGGGGCAGATGCACCTGATCGCGCCCGATGGATCGATCCTGGCCGGTTTTCCAGCCGTCAAACACATGCTCAAAGTGCTGCCGCTGACTTTCCCTGTCTGGCTCCTGCTGAGTCTGCCTGGCATGGATTTTCTGGGGAACCGCGCCTACCGGTTCATCGCGCGCAACCGCTACCGGATCAACCGTTGGGCCGGCGTACCCGTCTGCGACAGCGATACCTGCCGGATCATCGAAGGCTGACACTCCTCACTTGAGGAGCGGCAGGAGTGCCTCAGCTTCTGAGCGAATGAGGTACTCCAACAGCGCCTCGGCATCGGCAGCGCTGCCATCTTCCATCAGCGTGACTAATTTTTCGTAAAGCAGCAGTTGGGCTTCATGGGTATGCAGGCTGCGCGGGGTGCGCATCTGCCGCACGATCTCCAAGATATAGATTCGGTTCAGGATGGTTCGCAGGATTTCACCGGTTTGCGGCCGCCCACACAGATCGGCTAACCGCAGGTGAAAGGCGAAGGTCGCTTCTACCGCCTCTTCGATGGCCCCGGCAAGGGTTTCTTTCCGTGCTGATTGTATCAAACGGCGCAGTTGGGACAGGTCTTTGCGGTTGGCCGACTCCATCGTCCAGCGCAGCGCCAACCGGCCAATCGCTTCCCACAAGGTGAACAGCTCAGCCGCTTGGTCATGGGTGAACGAACGCACATACACGCCGTGCCGCGCGTGCTTGACGACCCAGCCTTCCGCTTCGAGCAGCCGCAGCGCATCGCGGATCGTGTTCTGGCTGACTTTTAGCCGCTCTGCCAGAGTCAATTCCAGCAGGCGTTCGCCGCTCACGTAGGCTCCAACGCGAATAGCCTGTCGAATCTGGCCGGCCACAATTTCGGCGCGGGTTTGCCCGGCGCTGACCATAAACAGCCTACGATGTCCCCGGAACCCAAACCGCGCCCAGACCGCCGCCAGCGGTAAGCTGGCGCACATCACGCCCGTCCGCCGACATGACAAAGACCTCTTCCTGTCCGGTCTCGTCCGACAGCGTCGTGAAGGTGATATAGGCACCGTCGGGGCTGAAGACCGGCCCCCACTCGTAACCCGGCCCATCATACAAGATGCGGCTGGTGTTCCCATCATGATCCATGATAGCGATGGCCGAACTGCCTTTAGCTGGTTCGCTGCCATTCCCACCTGTCAGGTATAGGATGATACTGCCATCCGGACTGTATGATGGTGACCAGTCCTTGAAGGCGTTGTTGGTGAGACGGGTGAAGCTCTCCGCGGCGATATTCAGACGTCCGATTTCCCAGGTGCTGCCATCCTGAGCACCGCCGGTTGTGAAGACCAGATAGCGCCCATCCGGGCTGTAGCGCGGCTGGCTGCTGCGCCCATCATCTGTGAATACGCGCCGCAGATCTGTCCCGTCTGGTCGAACTGTATACACGTCGTAAGTGCCATCGCCCCGTACATCCGACGAGAACACGATCCACGCGCCGTCCGGACTCCAGTTCGGCAGGCGATCCTGTGCCTCGTTCTCGGTCAAGCGGCGCTGATTCCGGCCTTCGATGTCCATCACGTAAATATCTGAATCACCATCCCGGTCGGACTGGAACGCGATCCAGCGCCCATCAGGCGAGACGCTCGGATACGAGTCGCTGCTGGGGTCAAAGCTCAATTGGGTTTCGACCCCGCTGACGAGGTCAAGGCTGAATAAATCGGCATTGCCCTCTCGCTCGGCAAAAAATATCAACATTCCGCTCAGTCCTGAAGGAAGCGCATTTGGCGTCAGGCTGGGCCGAACGCCTACAGGCAGGAAACTAGCCGTGACGGCGGGTTCAGCCGTTTCTGAACGGGGAACCAATGTCGCCCGCGCGGCTTCGCTGGTCGGATCCAGCGTCGGGTTGGCCACCAGCGTGGTCTGCGCCGAACGCGGTGGATCGGTTACGCGGGAGGGCGTCCGGGTTGGATCAGCCGGAGCGCCTGACGCCATGTTGCTGACGATGATGAGCGCGATCAAAGCCACCACGGCCAACACCCCACAGCCGAGCAGCGCCCCTACTGCCGCGCTCACCCACAGACTGGAAGGCCGCGACGGACGGCGGCGGGGCACGGGCTGCGAATAGCCGCTGGGAACCTGAGCCGGATTCGCTGCTGGATTCGAGGGCAGCGCATAGACTGGCTGTGCTGGCGGCGGCTGCACCATCTGCGGCTGAGCCTGTGGCACCGGCGGGCGCTGAAAGCTGGGTTGGGTATCGTGCACGGTCATCACGGGCTTGTTCAACGCCCGTTTAAGCGCATCGACCAATGCCACCGCGTTTGGGTAGCGTTCTTCGCGCTTCTTCCGCAGTGCCATATAAATGACCTGCTCAAACGCGAACGAAAGCTGTGGATTGTAAGTGCGCGGTGAGGGGGGCGGCGCAGTCACCTGAAGCACGGCTACACCATAAGGTGTGTCGCTCTCGAACGGACGCCGTCCGGTCGCCAGTTCAAACAGCATGATACCGAGCGCGTAAATATCACTTCGCCCATCCAGCGCCAGCCCCTGCGCCTGTTCTGGACTCATGTAGCTCGGCGTGCCCACTACACCCTGCGTGGTGATGCCCGAAGCCTGCTGCTCGCCCAACACGCGGGCAATGCCGAAATCGGTCAGGTAAGCCCCACCATCATCATCCAGCAGAATGTTGCTGGGCTTCAGGTCACGGTGCAGGACATTCTTGGAATGGGCGTAATCCAGGGCGGGGGCAATCTGTTCGTAGATATCCAGGATACGTTCCGGCTCCAGCGGGCCATCGTTCAACAGATCATCGACCGACCCGCCAGGCATATAACGCATCACAATGTAAGGCTGGCCGTTGTGTTCACCGTAGTCGTGCACCGGAACGATGCTGCGGTGTTCCAGCTTGGAGACGATGGCGACTTCCTGGTTGAAGCGCTGCAGGTAAGTGTCGTCGTTGAGGAACTGCACCGGCAGCACTTTGACCGCCACCACCCGATTCATCGAAACCTGCTGTGCCCGGTAGACGGTTGCCATGCCGCCTTTGCCGACCACATCGAGGATTTGATAGCCGCCTATGGTTTTGCCGATCAGTTCGTCGGTCGTCGTCATTCCGCATCCTTGGTGCGCTGAACGCGCCGGAATTCTCGCTCATTATACGGCATCGATCCAGGTGAAACAAACGGGCGGGTTTACTGCATCCGGCTGGCGTGACTGCTCAAATTGAGGAAACTGCAAGGGCGCGGTGAATAAGGTTAGAGCGTGAATCTGTGGAGAATCCTGCATGTCGCTTAGCCCGCGTCCCATCGTCCGGTTCACCAGCACCATCACTGACATCTACATCGTCCTGTTCTTCGCCTACCTGCTCCTGCGCAGCGCTGCCGGAGACCGACATTGGTGGGTTTCGCTGGTGAACACCTTCGCGCATTTGCTGTTTCTGCCCCTGCTGATCCTCCTGCCGCTGGCAGTGATGCTGCGTGCCCGCTTAGCCGCCCTGCGCCTCCTCCCCGTGGCTGTGCTCGGCGCGGCTTGGTTCGGCCCGTATTTTCTGCCGAAGACCCAAGCCGCCAGCGGCGGCGAAACCATCTCGGTCATGACCTTCAACATCTGGGGCAGAAATCCCCGCCTGGATGAACTCCCGGATTACATCCGCAGCATGAACACAGATGTGGTGCTGCTCCAGGAAGTCTCGCCGCGCTTTGCCCGTGAATCCCTGCCGCTGATCAGGGACGTTTATCCGCACCAGTTCGCGCCTATCGATGAACCCGGTTGGGCGGGCGTGGTGACTCTTTCGCGCCATCCTATCGTGAGCGCGGAGTTCGTCGACCTTGGGCTGGAGAACGGGCGCGTTCAGACGCGGGCGGTGTTGGAAGCCCACGGACAGCATATCGCCGTCTACGGTGTGCATCTCTCCTGGCCGGTGCGACATGCGCGATTGAGTCTCCCTATAGACAACTACGTCTTACGAGTCCTGGTCAGCTACGATGACCGCAAACGCAACCGGGAGATCGAAGGGCTGCTCCGCCGCCTCCAATCCGAACCTTACCCCTTCATTGTTGGCGGGGATTTCAACACCAGCGACCAATCTCCGACCTACCAGCAGCTCGCCGGGCAGCTCCGCGATTCATTCCGCGAAGTTGGCCGCGGCTTCGGCGCAAGCTGGCCGGTCTCCCCGTCCCGCGGCTTTTCTGCGTTGATCCCGCCGATCATCCGCATCGACTATCTCTGGCACAGTCCGTCGCTGCGCGCCTTGAGCGCCTGGCGCGGCCAACCGGCTGGCTCCGACCACCTGCCCATGCTGGCCGTACTGGAACTCCCGCGACCGTAAAGGCTGCCTTTCCCTTGTAGGTTGGCCGTCCAGGATAGGCCACCAAGAACCGCTCTCAGGATGCTGCAGGCGGACAGTAGAACTGTTTGACCCAATGCCGGTAGCGTCCTACTGGGCCGTCGCCATCGGCTAGAATCGGCGGTGAGAAGTACACCTTGTGCTGCCAGATTTCGAAGTCCTGCTGCACATCGTTGGCAAAGCCGTTCAGCGCTGTGACCGGCAGCAATTGGTTGAGCAGTGGGACTGTCAGCGCTGCCGGCAGCCACTTGAGCGCCGGATGTACCCGTCCAGGCTCTGTGATGCTGCGGAGACTGAGCGCGATCCGCAGCGTGATCGTCTCCACATCCACCGGTGTCGCCAGCACGAACTGGCGGCTGTTCAATCCCAGCGAGGTGATCTGCACATCGACATAAGAGTATCCCAGCCCATAGGCATGAATCTCGAAATCAGACTGGATGCTTTTGATGAGTCCTCCAGCCAACGGAGCCGGTCGGCGCATCCCGTAGCGAGCATTCAGGTACGGCCCCTCGGTACACAGTTCGCCGCGCACCTGCACATCATCATAGTGGTGTACGATGCTCAGATGGCCGATGTCCACACTGTTCTCGGTTGTCTCCTGCGGATGGCTTTGCAGGGTCCATTCGCGCCAGCGCAGCGGGGAAAAGCCTGCCATATCCAGGTCAGGAACCTCCCAATCCGGCTGCTGGCCCTCGGCATGGAACCACACCAGGATGATCCCGTGTTTCTCACGCGACGGCCAGGCGCGGATCACCGCTTTGGGCGGCGGCTTCGTGCCGTATCCTGTTGAGACGCACAATCCGCTGGTATCAAAGCAGAAGTAGTGAAAGGGGCAGCGGATGGTTTCCTGCTCGACTGTACTGCCATAGCCCAGATGCGCCCCCAAATGCGGGCAGAACGCATCGATCACGCTCAACCTGCCCGACTGGGTGCGGAATGCCACGATCTCCTGTCCCATGAACCGCCGCGACAGGATTCCACCCGGCGGCAGTTCCGCCGAGAATGCGATGGCATACCAGCCGTTGGGATAAGCAGGCAGTCCTTTTGAAGAAATCGGGTGCAGATCGTGGTTCGCCGTGGCAGCAGGCAGCGGAATCTCCACCATCATTACAGCAAACCTTTCGCATCAGCGGCTCATCTGCACGCATTATAGGGGTGTTTTCAGGATAGAAGCAACGCGCCGCTCGATGAGACATCGAGCGGCGCGGTTGAACGGAACAATCAGCCGAGGTCAATGAACGGGTCAAGATCAGCCGTTTGAAGCAGCGGAAAGCTCCACGCAAAATCCCACAAGGTCATCAACTCTGGAGCCTGCTGAGTCCACAGCGTCTCCGGAGTTTGGCCGTCCCGCAGCGCCACCAGCGTCATGGTTGGGATCATCAGCCCATTGGCATCAGGGGAGGTCGGATATTCCCAACTGTACAGCGCCACACCACTCGGCATTGGCATCAATTGAGAGTAGGTCGTGTTGGCGCTGTCGAACAACGCCAGTTCGCTGACCTGCCCCTGCCGGTCGACAGCGATCCAGCGAGTCCGCGAGACATCAGGATTACTGTCATCCCACGATGAAACCAGATAGACCGCGATTTTTGCCCCGCCGTTGATGAACTGGGCTGAAGCGACCAGCCATTCAGGCTCGCTGACGAAGACCGTGCGTTCCACACCATCTGCACCCAACACCTTAACCACATTGTTCGCTGGCATCGGCCCAGCAGGAATACCTGTTGGGCGGTTCGGGTCCACATCCGGCCAGACCATCTCGCCAGTCGAAACCAGCTTTTCAATGGTGATCTTGCCCCAATAGGGCACAGATTCTAGACCCGCCGCCGCCAGCGTCCAGCGGAAGGCACGAAATTCACCACCGCCGCCAATCCCGTAAGGTACTTCTGCGAAGATCACCGACTCCCCGTCAAACTGCATCACATAGGGGATCATTGGCATGGTCATCATGTTGACAGCGGCGGCTGCCGGCGAATCCGACCCCAATTCGGTAATGACCGCACCTGTTGCGACTTCGATCACCTGAATCTGCCAGAGCGTCTGCCCCGGCAGGGTATCCGTCGACGCGCCGGGAGCCATATTGGTGCGACTGACAACCACGAAGCGGCCATCTGGGCTGAAGGCGGCTTTTCCTGTGCGGCAGCCGACCGTGCCATCCAGCGGCTGCTCGATCAAATTGATTCCTGCTTCGATATCGCGCACAATCAGGATCGACTGGCCGTAGGGGGCATCCGCTGGGTAGCTGACCGGGCAGAAAGCCGTCCGGCGGCCGTCTGGCGTGAATGCCATGTCGAAGGCGCTGAAATAAACTTCCTGCTGAAGCCCCAGTGGGAAGGATTCAACGCTGCCATCTTCCCAGACGCGCGTCAGCTCTTTCAATCCGTCGTTGTAGAAGTAAGCGTACCAGCGCAGCGCTGTTTCTTGTGCAAAGACCGCGGCCGAGGTCGTGATCACGACGGCAAAAACGACCATCCAGGCTGCTGCTGCTTTCCAGGGGGACATCCCCATTTCCTCCATTAGTAGTTGTAAACCCATACCGTACAGTATAGGTACTTAGTGTTCAACCTCCATCAGCCATCCGGCGGAGGATGTCTCCGACTCCTGCATGAACACGCCTGCCGCTGACGCGGTATAATCGTCAGCCTGCCGCTGATACACATTCATTGGGGGAGGCCGCTGGATGAAATCGACCATCTCACACGCGCTGGTGCTGCCCAACCAGGACTTCAACGAATGGCTGCGTGCTGCCGATGCTTACATCAAGAGTTTTGAGCGCGTTGCCGTCGTTCGATCCCCCGCAGGTAACGACCTCAACCGCTACCGCAATGTCACCGCGGTACAGGCTCCAGGCGTTTGGGTGGGCAATGATGCGGTCAGCCATATCCGGCGGGTCTACCCTATGGTGGTGCGTATTGATGTCATCCGCTGTGCCACACCTAACGATCTGAAGGCCGCCCTACAACCGCGCATCCAGTTGGTGGATCGCTATGGCGAAAAGATTACCCCCGGCAATATTTTCGACCGCTTCACGCTGGAATGGCCCTCGGATGCGCGGCCAGCCCGGATCACGCGCGGTTTCAATGATCGCTCTGCACCAGATGGCAAGCCGAACGAGGGTCTTGATCTCTATGCCCCACCCGGCACGCCGATCCGGGCAGCGGCCAACGGGGTTGTTGCCACCGTTGTCCGCCAACCGACCGCTTTAGGATATGGGCAGTATGTTCAGGTATCCAGTACCGTCGGCGGGCAGACCTATCTTGTTACCTACGCACGGCTGACCAGCATCCGGGTGTCGATGGGTCAGTCGGTCAAACTAGGCGATATCATCGGAAACGCGGAAGGGGATGGAATCAAGCTCGTCGTCCAGCAGCCCGGTCGTGGACTCGGCGGCTACATCCTGCCCGATATCGTCGATCCGACTATGATGATCTATTGGCAGGACTTACGGCTGCGGATCACCGTCAGCGGCTTGCGAATCCGCGAGCGGCCCGGTACAGAGTTCCGCGTCATCGGCCAGTTGACCCCGTTTGACCGTTCCGAAACGCTTGAACCCCACGGGCGCACACTGCAAAAAGTCGGGCGTCCCGGCGAATGGCTGAAAATCCGCTCCCCGCAGACCGTAGAGGGGTTTTCTGCTGCCGAGTATTTGAGCGCGGATGACTCTGAGGGATTGAATGCCCTCAACATGACCGGCGTGAACTTGGATATGCTCCACCCCTTGGGCAAACCCACTGCCGAACGCCTCAAAGGGTTGGGTTGGGTGCGCTTCCCCTACAGCGTGTCGATGGATCGTGGTTCAACCGATTTGGACGCTGCCTACAACTTCTATGCCCCTTTCATTGACCGCTACACTAAAGCCGGCCTCAAGATCATTTTGGTGCTGACTCACCAGACCTATGGCGAAGGACAGGGCTATGTCTGGCCGAATATGGATGTAGGACGCTGGCGGGAATTGACCGGCCGGTTCAGCGAATTCGCGCGGCGGATCGCCCAGCGCTTCGTTGGGCGAAACCAGATTACGGCCTATCAAATCTGGAATGAACAGGATACAGCCCCTCAGAATGCCCATGCTGCTGTGCCGATCCCTGCGTCGATATACGGCGGGCTGCTGGCCGATTCGATCCGGGCCATTCGCAGCGTCGATCCGACCACCTACATTATCACTGGAGGGCATGTCGGCGGGCCAGGACTCGGCGCGGCATATGCTCGTGAAGCGCTGGCAGCTATGCCATCTGGCATCCGGCCGGATGCGATTGCCTGCCATTCGTATGGCCGCGGGCCAGTCGGGAACAAATACAGCCCGTTTGGGAGCATTGATGAAGATATCGATGCCTACAGCAAACTGCTGCCCGGCGCGCCGGTGTGGATCACTGAATGGGGTGTGCTGGATCGCCCCGACGACCCTCCTGGAGACGTGGCTGATTACGCCGTGGCGTTTGTGCGGCGGCTCAAGACGCTCTATTCCAGCCGAGTCGCTGCTGCCGTCTGGTATGGTTGGGCGGATACCATGCACAACGGCTACGGACTGGTCAACCGCAGCGACCAGCCCAAACAGCCGCTGTATGACCGATTCTTGCAGGTCTGAGCTTCGACAGTTTGTCAGGTTATCGCCAGGAAAAGCCCCTAGCCCCTACATCAAAGTGGGGAGAAGGCTCAAAAGACTGTAAAAGCGCATTCTCCGGGTGATGGAACGTGGGTTTAGCGGGCCTTCATTCCACGCCAATCGCCACGGTGAGCGGTTGGGTTGTGTGTTTGCGTTTCGGCGGCTTGAGCGGGAGCCAGAAGCGGAAGATGCTGCCTCGCCCGACTTCGCTTTGGACTGTCATCTGACCGCCGTGGGCTTCCACCAAATAGCGCGAGATCGGCAGGCCCAGCCCCGTCCCTTCGATACTGGCGGCTTTGGCGCGGTCGGAGCGCTCAAAGGCGGTGAAGAGCCGTTCCATCTCGTCTGGCGCGATGCCGATCCCGGTATCCGTCACCATAAACTCGATGGTTTCTCCGACCAAGCGGACCTCGAGCGTAATCAAACCCTCGTGGGTGAACTTGACGGCATTGCTCAGCAAGTTGGTCAAGACCTGGCGGATGCGCCGCGCATCCATCGGAACCAAAGGCAGCACTTCCGGCACGTGGGCTTCCAGGGCGACTGCCGCGCGTTTGCTCTCCAGCAGCATGACGGCTGAGTCGAGCGCGTCTTCCAGGACGGGATGCACATCGGCCATGCGGATGGTCAGTTCCATCTCTCCGGCTTCGATCTTGCTAACATCCAGCAAGTCATTGATGAGCGACAGCAGATGCTCGGCGCTGCGGATGGTTTGATCCAGCCGTGCCCGCTGGTCTTCATTGACTGGCCCGAATGTACCGATCCGCATAAAGTCGAGGTTGTTGATGATGAGATTGAGCGGCGTGCGGAGTTCATGGGTGACGCTCGCCAGGAAGCGCGTTTTGACGCTGTTGGCGCGTTCGGCGGCTTTCATGGCAGCTTCGCGTTGGATGTAAAGCTGGGCATTCCGCACGACCGGCGAGACCAGGTTGGCGAACAGAGTGAGCAGCCGTTGATCGGCCAGGGTGAACGGCGGAGCTTCACCCTGCCGCCCGACCAACACCGCGCCGATGGGCTTGTTGTAGAAGAGCAGCGGAACCGCCATCGCCCGTTCGACGCCGATCTCAGCCAGAGCGTCCAGGCGGTTCGGCCAGGCAGCGTAATCATCTACCATGATGAGCTGGCCGTCGCGGACTGCCCGACCGACCAATCCTTCGTCGAGGCTGATGGTCGTATTCAGGCGGCCGCGATCTGCTGAGGTTGCGACCAGTTGGAGTGTTTGTTTGCTGGAAGTGAGCAACCAGACACCGCAGTAGCTCGTCCGCAGCAGCGTCAGCAGATTCTCGGTGAGGTTCTGGAGCATGGTATCCAATTGGTAGTTGCCGACCACCGAGAGCGAAGCATCGTAGACAGCTTGAAGTTCGGAGGCGTTCGCCAGCGCCACCTTCTGCGCCAGCGCCAGCTCTTCGGTACGCTGGGCAACGCGCTTTTCGAGCGTCTGGCTCCACATCGAAAGCTGCTTATACGAATAGTCGATGTGGCGTTTCATCTCCTCCATGGCGTTCGCCAATTGGCCGATTTCATCGCCCTGTGACTGATAAGGGATGGCGTAGCGCATGTCACCAGCGCCGATCTCACGGGCGCTCGTCCCCAAGCGCTCCAATGGAATGCCAACCGTGCGCCCGACGAATACCCACACAACAAAGCCCAACACACCCATCCCGATCACGGCGACCAGCACCATCTGGAGGGCACTACGCTCCAACGGGTTCTGGAACACGTTGGGGGGCAGAATGCTGAGGACGCGCCACCCACTGACGGGCATAGCGCTCATCAACACGATGGCACGCTGCTCATTGTTGATCGGGTCAGCAGTCACATACAACGCACCCTGATTTGGGCGCAGCGCTCGCAGGCGCTGGGCTACTTCCGGTTGGCTGAGAAACGCGCTGAGGATAGCGGCATTGTCACCGGCGGCATTCCTGTTCATGCTGAGGCGGTAGGCTGCCGCTACCCGTCCGCCGGGCGTGAGCAGAAGGCTGTAACCCGGCCAGCCAACCTGGTCAGCCATCCGGCCCAAGACGCGCTCCAGCGTTTCCACAGGAATATCTGCCCAGACGACACCCGCGATGGTTTCTGCCGGACTGGTGTAAGGGACGGCATAGGAAACCACCTGCTGCCCGACGCGCGTATCAAGGGCCACATCGGGGCCAAACCAGCCCGGTTTGCCATTCCGCAGCGGAGTTAGGAACCAAGCTGAAGGCGAGATAGGATTATCGACCAACTGCTTGGCCGGGGCCGTCCGCAGCGGTGCTGAGGGTTTGTTGAAAACGACCGTTTCATGGCCGCTACCAGTCAGAGTATAGATGTTGACACGCTGAGCCAGCACGTCCTCATCCGCCAGCGTGCTGCTCGCCAGCGGCCACAGGTCATTCAGCGGGGCTGCGATCTGCCCGTTCAGGGTGTTGGCAAAACTCTCGGTGATGGCTGCCGCGGCTTGCAGGTGAGTATCAATCTCGTTGGCAAAAACCTGATTGGTCTGGATGAAGGACTGCTCAGTCTGGCTGCGGAGCGCCTGCGAGCTGGTACTCAGCGCAATGGCTGAGACCGCCGCGATAGTCAGCAGGGAAATTGCTAGGATGATAAGCACCAAACGACGCCGGACTGTCCAGTTTGCGAAGAGTGTTTCCATGCCGCTCGCGCCTTCCACTTGCTCTCATTCTAGCCCGGATTCCGGCTGGCGCTACACATTTATCCGGCAAAGCCGTTTGTATCCGGTTAGAGAGGGCATCACCACCGGACGGGATAGACTTTCTCACCTCATACGAGCGTTGTATAATGCACGACGATATTGTATCGTGCCTGGAGCCGCCCGTGCCCATCCTTAAAGAAGGACAGCTTGATATTATCAGCCACAGCGCCGAGCAGACTCAGCGGCTCGGCGCACGTTTGGGAGCGCTTTTGTGCGCAGGCGATGTGATTTGTCTATCCGGCGATATGGGCGCGGGCAAGACCGTCTTCGCGGCGGGCATCGGGAAAGGCTGGGGTGCGCGAACGCCGCTGACCAGCCCGACCTTCAATCTGGTGCATGACCATACCCGCGAAGCCGATTCGCAGCACCTCTACCATTTGGACTGCTACCGGTTGGAAGGGCCAGACGATGCCGAAAGCATCGATCTGGACGACATCCTGAGCGGGCGCGGCCCGGTGCTGCTGGAATGGCCGGAACATATCACCCGGCTGCTGCCAGCTGAACGGCTGTGGATCGAAATCCGCGTTCTGGAACAAACTCGCCGCAATCTGATCCTGGAAGCAACTGGATCGCGCTACGAGACGCTGGTCGCCAAGTTCCGGGAGCAGACCTTCGGCATTTAGGGACATATCGACTCACCATGCTGCTCGCCATTGACACTGCCACCCAGATGATGAGCCTCGCCCTGTTCGATGGGCGAGCACTCCTGGCCGAACACACCTGGCACACCGGACAGAATCATGGTGTCCAGCTTGCCCAGATGGTTCAGACCATCTTGGGACGCGCCGGCGTCCCCACCAGCGAGCTGACCGCCCTAGGGGTCTGCACCGGCCCCGGCTCTTACTCTGGACTGCGCGTCGGCGTCTCTCTGGCAAAAGGACTGGCCTCGGTTCACAAGCTGCCGCTGGTGGGTGTCACCGCGCTGGATGTGCTGGCCGCTGGACAACCGCACTTCACGGACGGGCTGATCGTGACCGTGCAGGCCGGGCGCGGGCGGGTGGTCGTCGGGCGCTACCAGTGGCGCAAAAGCCGCTGGGTCAACCGGGGCGAACCCAAGCTGATGGATTGGGAGATGCTTTTCAAGAGTATCGACGGCCCGGCACACCTGAGCGGCGAGGTGAATGCCGACGGCTTCAAGGCGCTGGCTGCTGCGCAGGATGCCGGCATTCCAGTCACGTTGGTTGGCGCTGCCCACCGGCTCCGCCGTGCCGGATTTCTGGCGCAGGAAGCCTGGGAGCGCTACTCGGCTAACCCGAAGAGATTCGAGGCAGCCCGGCTGCTGCCGTTCTATATCAAAACCCAGGATGTTCCCGAATCATAGCCTGCTTCTGCGCGACATGACCATCGAAGACATCCCCCAGGTGATGAACATCGACCGTTTGTCCTTCGACGTTCCCTGGTCGGAAACCTCATATCGCTACGAAATCAACAACACGTCCTACAGCTACATGGTCGTCTTGGAGTACCGGCGGCACCGGCCGATTCCGCGCTGGCAGCGCTGGCTCAATGTGACGCCCAAGCTGGAGCGCCGCATCGTCGGGTATGGCGGCATGTGGTTCATCCAGGGTGAAGCGCACATCAGCACCATCGCTGTGCATCCCCGCGCGCGGGGACGCGGTTGGGGCGAAGTCCTGCTGGCAGCGATGGTACAGCGCGGCATCCACCTCGGCGCGACCGAGGTCGGCCTAGAGGTGCGCGTCACCAATGCAACGGCACAGAATCTATACCGGAAATGGGGATTCCAGATCGCCGATGTCAAGAAGGGTTACTACCGCAACAATGACGAGGACGCCTACGATATGCGCCTCACGGTCATTCAGCCGGCGGTACAGGCGCTGGCTGAAAGCCGCTGGAACGCCCTGGCGGCTGATCACAACATCATCGACCAGTACACCCGGAATCAGCCCTAATCCGGCAGGGCGATCTCCTCCGGTGTATCCTTAAGGCAGCGCAGCGCCATCTATCCCCTATCATCAAAGAGCAAGCTCACATCACCGAGATGCCGATGCGAATCTTGATCGTCACCAACTACTACGAGCCGGAAGAAGGCGCCGCCGCCGTCATCATCACGCGGCTGGCGCGCTATCTGGCACGGCAGGGTCACATGGTGACGGTGCTAACCAGCGCACCGAATTATCCTCACGGCCGCATCCATGACCACTACCGGGGACGCTTCTCGGTCAGCGAGACGCGCGACGGTGTGCAGATCATCAGCACCTGGCTGTGGGCAACGCCCAGCCCGCGCATCAGCCGCAAGTTTCTCAGCCAGATCACCTTCATGCTCACTGCTGCGCTGCGTGGGCTGATCCTGCCGCGGCCGGATGTGATGCTGGTCGAAGCCGCGCCAATCTTCACCAATCTGGCAGGGGTATTTCTCAGCTTGGTCAAGTGCGTGCCGTATGTGCTGGATGTTCACGATCTCTGGCCGGATCACATGCTGACTGTCGGCGCGATGACTGAGCGCCACCCTGCTTACCGGATTGCCCGCTGGCTGGTCGATCACACCTACCGGCGCGCTGCACACATCATCGCCCTGACTCCGTATTTGGAACAGGTCATTCGCGGCTACATCCCCGGCATGGACAAAGTCCGCACGGTCTACAGCGGCGTCGATCTAGAGCGATTTCGCCCCGGCCTGGATGATTCAGCCTTCCGCACGAAATATAACCTGGGGACGGCTCGGATCATCGCCTATATCGGCACGCTGGGCACCGCTTATGACTGCCTGACCATGCTGGAGACAGCTGGCCGCCTGCGAGATCGAGAGGATGTGTTGTTCGTCATCATGGGGACAGGCACACAGCAGCAGGTCGTCCGAGACCGTCTGGCTCAAGGCGATTTGCCGAATGTGCGCTGGATCGAGTGGGTGGAGTACGCCGAAATTCCGCAAGCCTGGGCCGCGACCGACATCGCTTTCTGGGCGCTGTTCAACCACCCGCTGCACCGGGGCGCAGTGGGAACTAAGATGTACGAGGCACTGGCGAGCGGCGTACCTATCGCTGTCGCGCTGGAAGGGGTCGTAGCCGACATCCTGCGGGAAAGCGGCGCGGGACTCTCCGTCCCGTTCGGCGATGTGGATGCCCTCAGTGCGACCATCCGCCGCCTGCTGGATGATCCTGCTTTTTATGCCCAGTGCAGCCAGAACGCCCGCACTTATGCTGAACAGCACTTCGATGCTGAAAAAGCGGCGCAGAACTATGAGATGGGGCTTCAACAGGCCGCAGCCATGAGGCAGTCGTGATGCGCGTTCTGCACCTTCCCGTCAATACGGCTTCAATTGCATCTACCACGGTGCGCGCGCTGCGACAGAGCGGCGTGGATGCTCACGGAATTGTATTCGCCACCAACGTTGTACAGTCGTATGATGGACTCCGCCCCATCGTGATGGGCAATAAACGACAGCCGCACAGAGCATTATGGGGAATACTGCGTTTTGGTTTCTATCTGGCCGATTTCTTACGACATGGCAAGCCAGATGTCATTCACTGGTATTACAGCGGATCCGCCTCCACTCTGGACATGGACATCCGTCTACTCAAGGCGTTGAATATCCCCGGACTCGTGGAATGGACGGGTTCGGACATCCGCATCCCCGAAGTCGAGTTCGCCGAGAACCCCTACTATACGGCTGTCTTCCACAACGGCTATGAGTATCGGCGCTTCGAGAGCAAAGCCATTTCGCTGAACCATCAGCGCCGTTTCGGGGAGATTGGTTTCGCTGCTGCCGCCGCTACAGGGATGATGCAGTACGTTCAGAAGGACATCTTTCCGCGCGTGTTCCTCCTGGAGCAGCGCTTGATCCTTTCGGATTTTGAGCTGGTTTTTCCACGCGCGGATCGGACACGTCCGTTGATTGTCCACAGCCCCACGGCCAGAGTCACAAAGGGCACGCAAGCTGTCTTGGATGCCGTTGAGAAGCTCAAGTCTAAACTGGACTTCGACTTCCGTTTGATCACAGGAATGCCGCGCCAGCAGGCACTGCAACTGGTGCGCCAAGCTGACATCTTCCTCGATCAGTTCGTGCTTGGTGACCGAGGATTCGCAGCATTAGAAGCAATGGCCTTTGGCAAACCTGTGATATGCTATATTAAGCCTTCGCTCGCTCAAGCCTATCCCCGCGAACTGCCCATTGTGAATGCAACCCAGGACAATCTAGCCAACATCCTCGAAAACCTAATTCGAGATGGTTCACTGAGGCAGGAACTCGGTCGGCGGAGCCGCGCCTATATCGAGCAATATCACAATTCAGAAACTATCATACCTCATCTTATTAAGATTTATCAGCAGTTGTTGGGCGCTTAACGTGACTGGAGTGCAAGACACGGATTAGCCATGCGAAATCCTAAAATACACCCTGAAACGGCTGCCCCCCCTCTCATCCTCATGCTCAGCTATACCCACGTTTATGATGACCCGCGCGTGCTGCCGATGAGCCAGTCTTTGGTGAAGCTCGGCTACCGGGTGCAGATCATCGGGATTGCACTGCGCCGCAGTCTGCCAACCCATCAGTTGGTCTCCGGCGCAGACATTTGGATCACCCCGCTCCTGACAAAGACCAATCTACCAGCCTTCCTGCGTGCGCTCTGGCGCTGGCTGCGCGGCGACATGCGCGAGCTAGAGCCTGATGCCGAAGCGCGCTGGACGAACAAATTCGCCGCCGTGCTGTTCAACCTGTGGATTCTGCGGTTGGGGCTGCGCCAGAAACCTGCTGCCATCCACTGCCATACGCACTCGCCCCTACCGGCAGCATGGCTGCTGGCAAAACTGCACCGTGTGCCGCTGGTCTATGATTCCTGCGAGAGCGTTCCGGATTACTTCCAGCAGATTCCCAACACCCTTGCCAACCGCCTCACCGCTCGTTTAGAAGCTCTCCTCATGCCCAAAGCTGATGTGGTCATCACCGTCGGCGAGCGGCTGGCCCAACGGCTGCGCGAACGTGGAGCGCGTCAGGTGGTCATCATTGGTAATTGGAAAAATACAAAAGATTTCGCGGCTTCGGTCGAACAAGGACAGCTAAGGCGTGAAAGATTTTCCATACCGTCAGATCAATTAGTTATTGCATTCTTCGGAAGTCTTGATTCCAACACCTACGAAATCCCGATGCTGCTTCAGACGCTGCAACACACAGCAGATGTCAGCCTTCTCATCAGCGGAAAAGGCGAAATGAGTGACATCGTTCGTCATCAAGCAGCTAATTCATCAAACATCGTATGGTTAGATTGGATCAGTATGGCTGATTTGCCTCACTATGTTGCCATGTCGGATGTGATTTACTGCTGCCTGAAGGCAACTTTTTCACAGGCTTATTATGTGGCTCCCAACAAACTCTTTGAAGCCTTTGCTGCCGGCAAGCCGGTGATCGCCCTGCGTGGAGTTGGGGAAATGAGCGCGATTCTAGAGCAAACTGGCGCGGGCATTCTCATCGACGAAGCCGCTCCGTCCCATCTTCAAGCCGCTTTCGAGCAGCTTCGAGACCCGGCTTTACGGGCGGAACTCCAGCGGCGATCCTTCGCAGCGCGGGAACTTTACAACTGGTCTATCGCTGAAGAGCGGCTCAAGCAGCTCTATGGTTCGCTGACCGGGCGAGAATGAGCCAAACGCCAATGCTGCGCCAATTCTTCAAAGACAGCACCTTCAACTTCATCCAGCAGGGCTGGGCGCTCGTCATCGGTCTGCTCACGTCTATTGTGGTGGCGCGGGGGCTGGGCGCAGAAGATCGCGGCATCTACGCGCTGGTCATGCTGCTGTCCGGCCTGGTCATTCTGTTTCTGAATTCAGGCCTTGAGCCATCGATCATTTACCACATCGCGCGGGACGAGTATGACCTGTCCGAGTTGATCGCCAGCAGCCTCATCCTGACCGCCGGGGTGTCGCTGATTGGCTGTTTGGCGGCGTGGGGAGCGGTCGCCGCTTTTCACGGTGTGCTGTTTCCCACTGCCCCGCCGGATCGCCTGCTGCTCAGCTTACTGGTTATCCCCAGCAGCATCTTTGCATCCAATACCGAAGCTGTATTCCGCGGCTTACAAGATTTCCGCACCTACAGTCTGATCGAGATCATCACACAACCCATCGCGCTGGCGCTGAGCATTGCGCTGATCTGGTGGCTGGGGTGGGGCGTGGCTGGCGCAATTGCAGCGATTGCCGTGCGCTATCTGGTCGTCGTTGGGCTGGTTCGCTTCTTCCTGCGGGATAAACCGGTTCGCCTGATCGCCGTCTGGCAGCCCGACATTCTGCGTGACCTGTTTGCCTACAGCATGAAAGCCTATATCTACAACGTCTCGGTATTCTTGAACCAACGCGCCGATGTCTTCCTGCTAAGCCTGCTGCGAACCCCTCCGGCACTCATTGGTGTTTATGATGTGGCCGTCGCGCTGGCCGAGCGTTTCTGGACATTCTCCCGCGCCATCAGCATCGTCATTTTCTCGCGCATTGCCTCCATGGAAAGCGCTGAAAGTGAGCGCAACAAACTCACCACCATCGTCGCCCGTTATGTGCTGTGGCTGACCCTGGCAGTGTCCCTGCTGATTTACATCCTGGCCGATTGGCTCGTGGCGTTGATCTATGGGCCAGAATTCTTGGGTTCAGCGCTGGCGCTCAAACTGCTGCTGCCCGGCATCCTCATGCTCGGCGTGGGATTGATCCTCTCCAACGACATCGCTGGCCGCGGGAAACCTCATTGGATCGTGCCGCAATCCTTCTTCGGCTTGGGGGTCAACATCGCAGCCAACCTGATCCTCATCCCACAGTGGAGCTTCGCCGGAGCCGCGACTGCGTCCAGCATTTCCTATTCAGTCATCACTATCCTGACTGCCATCACTTTCAGTCGTTTGACAGGTATCCGCGTCCGCGACCTGATCCTGCCCTCCCGTGCCGACCTGATCCTCTGGCAGCGCGGTTTGGAACAGCTCCGCTCTCGCTCGCGCTCGGCACAGTAGACCGACCACGCCCCACTGACCGGCTCGCCCTCTACTCGACATAACCGCCACAGGGTATACCGCAGGCGCAGATTCTGAACAGTGAGCAAGCCCGAATGAAAGTTGAACAGTTGGGGATTATTGTACGGAGGAATCCACAACGCTGCCGACGAAATCGCTCAGATCGTCTAGCAGAATATCCGGCTCGGCAGCCAGCAGTTCCTCACGGCTGCTGAACCCGGTCAGCACCGCCGCGGCCACCGCGCCAATCGCGCGGGCGCAGGCCACATCCATCGGCGTATCACCGATCACAATCACCTGCTCGGCCGGGATGCGCCGCCCCAACAGCGCTTCGGCGCGGGCGACGGCCAGCGCGGGTAGATCATTGCGGCTGATCGCTTCGCTGCCAAACGCACCTACTCGGAACCACCCAGGGTCGAAACCCGCTGCCCGCAGTTTGATCGGCGCAATCGACGCCGCATTGCCAGTCAGCAGCCCTGGGACCAGCCTCGGATGATCTTGCAGCGCCAGCACCGCGTCCATCGCGCCAGGGCAGGCCTGCACCGGGAAATCGCCGATGATCCGCCCCAGGTGGCGCGCCGCAGCCTCCTCATATGCCGGCATCATCCGGCCAATGTCCGCTGCGTCGTATCCGTGCCGGGCCATCAGTTCAGTCATCGACTGCCAGTCGGTCTTCCCACCGAAGACATGTGACTCTAAATCGGTTTCTGTCTGGAACAGTTCCAGGAGAGTCAGCCGCATCGCCGCCCGGCCGCAGCCCTTCGGCAGCAGCAGCGTACCGTCGATGTCGAACAAAATCAGCGTCGCATCAGCGAGAGGAAGTTTCATGATCTGCCGAATCGATTTCGATCAAAACAGCGGTATCCAGAACCCGAACTGGCTGCCCACGCCGACCTGGCTTTCCACCCAGACCTTGCCTTGATGCCGTTCGACTACTGTTTTGACCAGGCTCAGGCCGATGCCCGTACCGTCGATATGCTCGGTTCCGGGCTGCTTGGCACGGTAGAAAGTAGTGAACAACCGCGAGAGATGCTCTTCTGGGATGCCGATTCCGTTGTCCTCGACCACAAAGTAGAAGCTGGTTCCCTGGGAATAGGCCCGGACGATGATCTGACCGCGTTCCGGTGTGTACTTGATGGCGTTGCTCACGAGGTTTTCCATCGCTTCGCGCAGCAGCACTGCGTCCGCCACAATTGTCTCCGGCAGGTCGAGAAAATCAGTCACCAACTGCTGCTGTTTCCGGTTCGCATCAGGGAGGCTGTGTTCGATCACCTGCGCTAGGAGTGCCGCTGGTGAAACCGGCTGCTGCAAATCCCGCGGCGAACTATTGATCCGGTCCACGCTCAGCAGGTCTTTTAGCAGCATGTCCATTCGGTCAGTCATCAGGCGGATCGAGTTCACGTAAGCGCGGACATTTTGGGGCGACTCAGCGTCCATTTCGATCAGGTCGCAGTAACCCGTCACCAGCGCCAGCGGGCTGCGGAGATCGTGCGAGGCCATTCGCAGCATGTCGTTCTTGAACCGGTCAAGTTCCAGCAGGGTTGTTACATCGTGCATTATCACCACGTAGCCGGACTGCCCTTGCAAGGGATTCTCCCAGACCGCCAGCAGCACATCGAAATCCCGCCCATGCTGATCCGAATGTGCCCGGAACGACCAGGTATATTCTTGTTCCAACGGCTGCGCGATGGTCGCCAGAATCTCGGCAAAGGCTGTGTCTCCCTGGGTCAGGCTCTCCAGCGGCAGCCGCAGACATTCCTCCGGAATCACGCCCAGATACCGGGCCGCCGCCGCATTCATCACCAGCACATGCCCCTGCGCGTCCAGCACCAGCATGATGCTTTCGACCGCATGCAGCACACTTTCAAATTGGTGCTGCCCCGACCGCACATGATTTTCCAGCCGGGCATTATGCACCGCCACGGCCGCCTGATTCATGGCAATCGTCACCAGCCGCAGATGCTCCGCACCGAAGTGATCGGCTTCAGGATGCAGCAGCGTCAGCACTGCCATCAAGTCCTGGTTGCAAATGAGCGGAACTGCCAGCGCCGATCCGGCATCACGCAGATCACGCGCGAACAAATCGCGGCGTTCATCTGTGCGGGTATCTTCGACGACTGTCCCCTTACGCTGCTGCCCCACCCACCCAGCCAGCCCATCATCCAGCCCACCGACACTGACAGTGTACACCGTATCCGGGTCGAGCCGGTCGGTCTGGAAAATCTGCCGCCAGTCCAGCTCATAATGCGGGTGCAGCGCCAGATGCGCGCGATTTGCGCCTACGGCATTCGCCACCAGCCGGATGACCCGTCCCAGCACGCGGTTCATATCGAACTGAGTCAAGAGTTGGCTGACTTCTGCCAACAGTTCCATCTGGCTCGTGGACTTCAGGTGCTTGAGCATTCCGCGTGTAGTCATGGTGGGTTTTGGGCAGCTCGCCCCCTGGGATCAG
The DNA here is from genome assembly GCA_034431625.1 of Anaerolineae bacterium. Lineage (GTDB taxonomy): Bacteria > Chloroflexota > Anaerolineae > Aggregatilineales > Phototrophicaceae > CFX2. The sequence goes on from DAOUCY010000090.1 coordinate 150,953, forward strand.
TTAACACCCAGTTACAATTATAGACATACCGGAATTAAGCGAAAACCCCCTGAAATCAGGGCTTATTGGCCCCAACTCCACCGTCTCAACCTGAATGCTACAGTTTCACCGGGTGGCTGAGCAGCCCCGTGAGAAGCTGCACACACGCTTCCACATCGTGCAGATCGACCGTCTCGCTGGTCGTGTGCAGGTAGCGGGTCGGGATCGAGAGACACCCGCTCGGCACACCCGCTCGCGCCGTCTGGATCGCAGCAGCATCCGTCGTACCCCCCGGCAGCAGTTCCAACTGGTACTTCACGCCATCAGCTTCTGCCCGGTTGACCATCCAATCCCGCACGGCTGGGGGCACAACCAAGCCCGGATCATGCACCTTGATAGCCGCGCCGCCGCCCAACTGCACCCCCATCTTGCTGGCTTTGAGCATATCCCCGGTGCTAGTCACGTCGATTGCCAGCGCTACATCGGGGTTAATCCCGTAAGCAGCCGCCCGCGCTCCGCGCAGCCCGACTTCTTCTTGTACGGTGAAAACAGCGTAAACCTCGTTCGGCAGTTTCTTCTTCTTGCCCCGCTTGAGGTTCCGCAGGGTCTCAATCGTAATCGCACAGGCGATCCGGTCATCTAGCGACTTGGCGACGATCCGGCTGCCGCGCGTTTCCATCTCTCGCCAGAAGATGGCTGGGCTGCCCGGTTTGATTGGGTTCTCGCCGCTGCCATCACTGACATCGATGTAGAAGTCGTCCAGTTCGGGGCGGCTGCTGTTCCACGGGTCATGAGCACTGATGACCCCAATGGTTCCATCCTCAAACTTCACCCGGTTCCCGACCAGTGTCGCATGGTTCAGCCCGCCGATGCCCGTGAAGCGCAGATAGCCGCTGTTCTTTTCGGCATAGGTCGCCATCACGCCAATCTCGTCCATATGGGCGGCCAGCATCACTTTTGGTCCGCCCGAACCCACCCGGCAGATCAGGTTGCCCAGCGGATCGACGCGCACCTCATCGACCAGATCGGTCACTTCCTCACGAATCAATTGGCGCACGTGGTGCTCATAACCGGATGGCCCCCACGCTTCGACGAGTTTACGGATCAGTTCCTTCACTGTGCTTTGCTCCTGCAACGTTCAATCCATGATTTCCAGGCTGCCTTCGCCCATGTACACGCACTCACCGCCCACGCTGACATGATTCATCACGCCCTCATTCTGGCCGATCTCGATGTGGATGAAGCTTGGCCGGCCCATCTCCATCCCCTGCTCGCTGATAATCTGTGCCGGGTTACCCGTGACCAACCCATGCCGTACCAAATAGCAGCCCAACGGCCCGCTAGCTGCGCCGGTAGCCGGATCCTCGGTGATTCCCATCGATGGCGCGAACATCCGCGAATGCACTGTCGAAGCCGGCAGTTCTGTCTCCATCGAGAACGCAAATACCTCGCCATACTCCCGCAGCGACCGTTCCCAAACGTCCGTGCGAAAGCGGATCTTTCGCATCGCCGCCAGCGAGTTCACTGGAATGAACAGGAACGGCACACCACACGACACCTCCTGCACCGGCGCTGCTGCCAGATCGGATACATCCAGCGACAGCACCTCTGCCGCCAGCGCTCGGTCCTCAAATGGAGGCGAGAACACCGGTTCCAACTGCCGCATCGCAATCAGCGAGACGCGACCCTGATTGAACTGGAACGTCACAGGGATCGGCCCCACGCCTTCTTCCAGGGTGATGACCGGACGCGCTGGCGATGCCGTAACAAGATGTTCGCGTGCCAGCACATAGGCCGTACCTATCGTGGGATGCCCAGCCATCGGCAGTTCCCGCGCTGGGGTGAAGATCCGCACCCGCCAATCATGCGCAGGATCATCCGGCGGCAGCACAAACGTCGTCTCGGAGAGGTTCAGCTCTTTAGCGATCTGCTGCATCATCTCTGTGGACAGCCCTCGGCCGTTGGTAAAGACCGCCAGCGGATTCCCCCCAAAGCGCTGTGTCGTGAAGACATCCACTAGATGATAGTGCAGCCGCCTCAATGATCGTGAACTCATGCCGCAACCCCAACAATCATCACCGGAATATCGATGTCGGCCACTCCACGCTGTTCCAGATCCCAAACGAACTGCTCGAAGTAGGAGACACCGCTGGACATATTTGCCGCAAATGCTTTGACAGGCACAATCTCGACGCCAACATCGATGAGATCGAGATTATGGAAAATGGTCATCTTGGCGCAGACGTTATAAACCATGAACGCATACTTCCCAAATTGGACTTCTACGCCCAGGCGATTCTTAATGAAATCCATTTCGCGGAAAGCACCTTTTGATGCAGATTCGGGTTCATACCCATCCACATAATGCTCAGTTGCGTAATCGCACTGCACCCGATGTGACTGCCAGCCTAATTCCAGGAACGACTGCTTGATCGCTTTGTTCAGCGACCGGGGGTTGTACAGCACCCGTCCGGGCATGGTCTTCTCGCGGCTGATCTTGGTGCGGTGGGCTTCGGCAGGGATCGACTGGATAATGCGTTCGATCTCCGCCAGTTCGCTGGCATAACGTGACTCAACAACCTCTGTCCCTCCTTTGAAGGAATAGACCCCTGCGATTCGCACCGTTTACCCTTCTTCTCTGCTGTGATCAGAAAGCCATTCGCTGGGAATCTGCGACACTTTCTCCCGGCCAGAGGGTTGATGCACGGGCTTCCCCAGCGGGCGAGTCTTTAGGACTCCATCGAACTGAGCGTTCAGCCGCTCACGAGCAATCCGTATATACTCCGGTTCTTTCTCTGCGCCCATTGCCCGACGTTGATGTTTGACTGCTCCGATCAACGTCGATCCGACACCCGCAAACGGATCTAGTACCCACTCATCTTCGTTGGTGAATGCCAACACACACCGTTCGACCAGTTCCACGGGGAACTGGCACGGATGGATCGTCTTCTCAGGATGATTCGATTTGACGTTAGGAATCTCCCAGATACCTTCTTCCCATTCCTCCGCCAGAAATGCCCACACATCCGACGGATTTTTTCCCAGCGGGTTGCCGGACGGTTTACCCTTGTTTGGCCCCTTGAAATGTCGTTTACCTGGATACTTAGCTGGCACGCGCACCGGGTCTAGGTTGAAAGTGTACTGATCGCTTTTGGTGAACCACAGCAGCATTTCGTAACGTCCCGAGAACCGTTTCTGCGCGTGCAGGCCATGTTCAAAGTGCCAGACGATCCGGTTGCGGAGCTTCAACCCCTGCTGTTTGAACAAGTTGTAGTAGAGCATATCCAGCGGGAACACTTCGCCATCTTCGACGAAGTTCCCCACCTGCCAGCACAAACTCCCATCTGCTTTCAGAACCCGGCACAGCTCTGCGATGATCGGCACCTGAGACTCCAAATAGGCCTCAATCGCTACGCGGTTCTCGTAGGCTTTACCGAGGTTATAGGGTGGTGACGTGAGGATTAGCGAAATCGCCTCATCAGGCAGATCACGCAGCAAATCCTGCGCATCACCACTATAAAGCACTACCTCGGCATCCGGCCGGAAGGTTGGTTCAACCAGCTTACGAGTGTTCCACAGCGGCATCATGAGGTTCGCAGCGTCTCCCACTTCAAATCACGCAGTGCAGCCTGTGCCAGCTTGAGCGTATGGTCGTAATCCGTCCGGTTCAGGTACGCTGACGGGCTGTGAATATAGCGGCACGGCATCGAAATCACTGCTGTTGGCACACCAACCGTTGTGGTGTGGATCGACCCACCATCCGTACCGCCGCCGGCCAAAGTCTTCAGTTGATACGGAATCCGGTTCTTCTCGGCCGTCTGCCGCAGGAAGTTCAGCAGCGGCGGATACACGATCATGCTGCGATCCATCACCGTCAGCACCGGTCCATCTCCCAGGCGGCACACCGGGTTCGGTGGATCAATGTCATCTGGCCCGGCCTGCGGATTGGGAATGTCGTTGGCTGTCGTGCCTTCCAGCACAATCGCTGCATCCGGCCGCAGCCGCTGCGCCGCCACTTTCGCTCCCCGCAGCCCGATCTCTTCCTGCACTGTAAAGGCCGCCAGTACATCCACCGGATACGGCCCGCCCCGCAAAATATCAATCAACAGCGAGCAGCCCACCCGGTCATCGAAGGCCTTCCCACGCAGCATCGTCTCGCCGATTTCCATATAGCGGCTGTCGAAGACTACCCGATCGCCGACCCGGACTTTGCCGGCTGCTTCGTCCTTGCTGCTTGCGCCGATGTCAATCCGCAGGCTGCTCAAGGCAGCCGCATTCTGGTCTCGGTTCTTGTGGATCGGCGTCCAGATGATGACACCCGGCACGCCGTCGTCCCCGATCTTCACCCGCAGCCCTGGCAGGATGCGTTCATCCACCCCGCCAATGCTGATGAACTTCATCAGACCGTCACCATTCATGCTGGTGATCATCAGACCGATCTCGTCCATGTGCGCCGCCAGCATCACCCGTGGACGGTTGCGCCCTGTCCCCTTTTGGACGGCCGTCAGGTTGCCGATGGCATCGACGCGAATCTCGCTGGCATGATCCCGGATCGCCTCCAGGATGATCTTGCGAACAGCATCTTCCTTGCCGGAGACGCCGACTGCTTCCGAAAGTTCCTGTAACCGTGTCGTCATGAAGCCATCACTCCGCCGCAGCCGCTTTCATCTCGTCCCACTCGATCACATCCAGGAAATCTGCGCCCAAGCCGGCGATGAACTGCGCCAGCAAACGCCCCGTCCGCTCGATGTCGCGCAGATCGACCGTCTCGACCGGCGAGTGCATGTTCCGCAGCGGGATGCCCAGCAGCGCCGTTGGAATACCTTCCAGCGCTACTTGGATCGCCCAAGCATCCGTCCCACTCGCACCAGGAATGATCTCGTCCTGGAGCTTGATCTCGTTCACCCGCGCTGTCTCGCGGATCTGGTCGACCAGCTTGGGGTGGAAATTCGGCCCGATCCCGATGCTCGGCCCGCCGCCCATCTCTTTGGCATCTTCGGCATCAACTCCTGGCTGCGGCGCGAAGGTCACATCCAGCGCGATGGCAATATCCGGTTGGATAAAATGAGCTGCGGTTGCTGCCCCATACAGGCCGGTCTCCTCCTGCACCGTTGCCGCCGCGTAGACATCCCAGCGATGGCTCATTCCCTGGAGGTGATTTAGACAGGCGGTCACCGCTGCGACACAGGCCCGGTCATCCATCGCCCTGGCTGCCAGCCGCTTGCCTTGCAGTTCGATCATCGGCACATCCGGTGTCACTAGATCGCCCACGTGGATCAGCTCGGCCACTTCCGCCGCCGGCAAACCCACATCAACCACCAGCTCATCAAAAGCCGGGTACTTCTTGCGAGCCTCAGCATTCAGCAGATGCGGCGGCACACTGGCGACCAGCCCCGGCACAGGCCGGCGGCCATGCACCAGCACCGGCTGCGCCAGCATTACCCGGTTGTCCACCCCGCTGATCCGGTGCAGAAACAGAAACCCATCCCGCACCTCCCGCACCATCATGCCGATCTCGTCCATATGTGCCGCCAGCATGATTTTGCGCGGCGTATCCAGCGGTCGAGTCGCCCGCTTGATCCCAATCAAGCTGCCCAGCTTGTCCTGCTGCATCTGGTCAGTCAGGTCGCGCCAGGCATCACGGATGATCTCGCGGATCGGCCCCTCATGCCCAGAGGGCGCATGGGCTTCGACCAGCACCTTCAAATGCTGTTTCAGATCGAACAACGCTCAAACCCCTTTCATGCGGTTCAGCTTCCGCCGCCCAACGATGGGTCAGGCGTATTGGTTGGCGGATCAAATGGCAGCGGTGTATTGGTCGGCAGCGGCGGCACATCGGTATTCGTCGGAACCGGCGGAATATCCGTGTTGGTCGGCGGCGGCACATCGGTATTCGTCGGCAGCGGCAGCGGTGTATTGGTCGGAATTGGCGTTACGGTTGGGAAAGGCGTCAAGCTCGGCGCCAGCGTTGAGGTCGGGATCACCGGGATAAACGCCGGCGTCAAAGTCGGCGGGCGCTGGATCGGGACGAACTGAAGCGGCGTCGGCTGAAGCGGACTCAGCAGCGTCGGCGTCAGACCAAACGGCGTTGAGCTAGGCGGAATAATCTGTGTCGGCTCACCCACCAGCGGGGTATTCGTCGCTCCAATGGGCACGGTGACATTCGCTGCCCCACGCGGACGGGCCGTCCCCCACAGCAAGAAACCGGCACAGTAGAACGGCAGCGTCCCCACAATGATGATGAACAGCACGATTCGGATGTTGCGGCGCCGGTTCAGGACAGCCTGGCTGGTGAGATCGTTCATGGTTGCTTTCTTCTCGCTGCGCCGCTACGGATCAAACGGCAGCGGCGTATTGGTGGCGGCGGGCGGTGGCGGCGGGAAAGTATTCGTCGCTGGTGGGATGAAGGGTGTCCAGGTTGCTACCGGGGTATTGGTTGGGATGAACAGCGTTGGCAGTACCAGCGTAGTCGGCGAAGCCGTCGGGAACAGCGTAATCGGCAGCGGCGTGATAGTCGCTTCACCTGGCTGCGGCGTCGCCGTGACGATGATCACCCCCGGCGTAGCACTGGCCGCGACCGGCGACGTCCAGGTCGGGGTCGCCACGCCGCGCACTGGGGCCGTTCCCCACAGCAGGATGCCCGCACAGTAGAACGGGATCGTAATGACGATGACAATCACCAGCGCGATGCGCCAGTTCCGCCGCCGCTGTTCGATGGCTTCGCGCTGGGAAACGTTCACACCCACCCTCGCCTGCTCACAAGCTTTATCTTTCTAAGTTTACCATAAAGCTTCTTGTCCTGCGGCGGATGGAATCATAACCCGCGCACCTGGTACAGCCGCCCATCCTCGAAGCCGCGCTTGCGATAATACGCCCGCGTCCCCACCGCCGAAATCACCGCCAGCCGCGCGTAGCCCCGCTCACGGGCAATCTCCGCCGCCCGGTCGATGAGCTGCTTGCCCAGCCCCGTATGCTGCGCCCGCCCTGGCCCGACTTCGCCGATCTCCAACGACTGCCCGTAGACGTGTACCTCGCGGATCATTGCCGCCCCGGCCAGCTCCTCGGTCAGCGGAGCCACCTCCGGCAGCGACAGCCGCAGGAATCCGGCAATATCTCGTTCTTCGGTAATCATCTGCAAAAACACTTCCGTTCCGCAGGCCGAATCGTACCAAACCTCATCCAGATGCAGCGCCCCCGCCTCCACCGCCTTGAAGCGCACCTCCCGCGCCCGGATGTCCCGGCTGCGTTCGCCCTGCTGCTCCAATTCTCGCTCGACGATCTGCCGGAAGTTGGTCATCTGGTTGCCGACCACAATGTCCGTCGAGGGAATATCCCGGATCACCCGCGTCAGCCGGCAGTATTCCGGCGTCAGTCGGAAGCAGGCCGCCAGCACATGCAGCAGCTCCTCATGCGTATACGGCCGCCACGAGCCGTCCTCGTAGCGCTGCATCAGTTCCGCGCTTTCGATCAGCGAACATGGATATACCTTCAGTTCATCCGGGCGGAAATCCGGATCGTCGAACATGCGCTGGTAATCGGCGATGTCCCCCTCCGGCGTCGAGCCGTACAGGTTCGGCATCCAGTGCGCATGAATCTTGAAGCCCGCTTGACGGAGCAGCTTGACCGCCCGCCGCGTCGCCTGCACCATATGGCCGCGCTTATTCATCCGCAGCACCCGGTCATCGAGGCTCTGGAAGCCGATCTGCACTTTGGTGCAGCCCAGCCGCCGCACCCGCAGCACCTCATCCTCACTGATATGATCTGGCCGCGTTTCGATCACCAATCCCACACAGCGGCAGGGAGCGGTCTCGTTTTCGCGGTGCGCTGCCTCCAGTTCCTCCCAGGTGGCATACTCGTCCACCTCGGAGCGCACCCGCTCACCCCGCGCCACTGCTTCGGCCAGTTCCACCGACCGCAGCATCTCCTCGCGGTAGACCGACTGTACCACCGCATTGTAGCGCTTCTCGATGACTCGCCCGTCGATCTGCACTGTGACCGTGTTGCGTTCGGGATGCAGCGGCGAAACCGCCCGCAGCGCCTCCTCCACTGCCGCACGGCGATCCTCGCCGCGCCCAAAGTCGTGCAGCGCGTCGAAGATGCGTTTGACAAACCAGATTTGGTACATCTCCGGGTAGAACGACCACGTTCCCCCCAGGATGATGATCTCGATCTTGTCAGTGGGATGCCCAGTATTGTGGTAGCTTTGCAGCCGGGTGTAGGTTTGCAAATACGGATCGAAGCTGTTCTGCTCCGCCCGCTGCGCCCCCGGCTCGTCCGAAAGGTAGCTCTTCGGCATCCGCACATCGTTCGGGCAGAAGATGCACTCCCCCGGGCACGGGAACGGTTTGGTCAGCACCGTCACCGGCGTCACCCCCGAACTGGTGCGAACCGGTTTGCGCCGCAGCCGTTCAAGCACCGCAGGCTCGAAAGGCGGCAGTTCCGTCCCGGCGAACGTCCGGTAGGCCGTGATGAGTTCATCCCGGCTGTAGATGCCGTCGCGCCCTTTAGGATTCACTCGCAGCAGATGGTCGATCTGCTGCCGGGTAATCGCCGGTCGAGTGATGACCTCGCGTAGGATTGTCAGCAGCGGCTCCCGGTGCGCCTCTAAGTTCAAATTCTCCCGGTGTCCCATTGCCAAATTGCCGCCATCTCATCTTAACTATCGTCGCGGCCATTGTAGCAGATGGTCTTCCCGCCGTCAGTCCGCATCTCCTGCGCACGACCTCAGCATCTTTAGAAACAGCATTGCCAGTTTCCCTACCCCTCGACCACTACTGTCCGCTTGGCCTTCTCCATAGAATCCGCCTCCCGCGCCAACTGCACCCGCAGCCCCCCCACCCAATTCGCCACCAGGTTGTAGGCAAACGCTCCCACGGCTCCATAGATCGCGCCCATGATGACCGACGCAACCAACCCGAACACATAGAACGCGCAGAACCCGAACAGCCCCGCCGCCATCAGATTCCCACTGCTCAGCCCGGTCCCAGGCTGGTTGAACGCACTGCTGAAGGCGCTTAACATCACACTCTGCATCAGCAGGATCAACAGCCCGAATACCGCAAATAGCAGACCGCTCAGCAGTGCTCCCACCTTCATCGCCGAAACCGCGTCGATCCGTTTGATGACAACCACAACTGGACTCCTTGCCTCGTGCCAATGCGATACCACCGTTATACTGTTGCTCCACAACGAGGACAACCCACCGCTCTGCCGCATTCCTTTGCGTTCTTTACGTCTTTGCGGTTCAATTCGTATTTGATTTTCAGCTTTGGGCATGTTGGTATTTCGCGATTCAACGGAGCCTCATCACGCACCCGGAAACCCGCCGGCGTCTCAACGCCATCAACCGCAGCTTCTATGAGGTCGCCGCTGAGGACTTCGACCAGACTCGCACCGCAGCCTGGCCCGGTTGGGAGCACCTTCTGCCGCATCTCAGTTTGCCGCTCACCGTGCTGGATGCCGGCTGCGGCAACGGGCGCTTCGGCGTCTTCCTGCACGAGCGCCTGCACCCCACTCCATCCACACCGCTGAACTACACTGGCCTGGACGCCAGCGCCCCACTGCTGGAACGCGCCCGCGCCGCGCTCGCTGGTCGTGACGGCCTGATCCTCCACCTGCGGCAGCACGACCTGACCGAGCAGCCGCTCGATCTCCCATCCCAAGATGTCATCACCCTCTTCGGTGTCCTGCACCATATCCCTGGCGCAGCCGAACGGGCTAAACTGCTGCGATCCCTGGCGGCCATGCTGCATCCTGGCGGCCTGCTCGTCTTCACCGTCTGGCGCTTCCTGGATTTTGCCCGCTTCCGCGAACGGATCATCCCCTGGCCGCAGGACATCCAGCCGGAACCTGATGACTACCTGCTCGATTGGCGGCGCGGCCCCTACAGCCTGCGTTACTGCCACCACACCGGCGACGCCGAACTCGACTCACTCATTGCTGCCACTGGCCTCACCCAGATCGACACTTTCCGCGCTGACGGGCCCGAAAACCGTGCCAATCTCTACGTTCTCCTGCGCCATTGATTCCTCACCTCTCATCAACTACAAATCTGATTGTAAGATCGTTTTTGCCTAAACGTTCCAGGATGAAAAATTACCACAATCTATTCACAGCGAGCTTATGGAGTCTGTCTGCTATGTCCCTGACCATCAAGGAACGCGCCACCAACGCCCTCATCGCCACTGGCAATGAAAACGAAACTGTGCGCGTCTTCGAAGGCAATTGGTACTTCCACCCCCAGGCCGTTAATATGGAGCACCTGCGCATCACCGAGCGCACCTACACCTGCCCCTACAAAGGCGTCTGCTACTGGATCGACCTCGAAACCCCGGATGGCAGCCGCATTCAAAATATCGGCTGGGTCTACCGCCAGCCCAAGAGCGGCTACGAATTCATCAAGGATCAGATCGGTTTCTACGCCCGCCCCACTGCCGGCACGCTCGCCGAGAAGACCTAGCTCAGGCATGAACCAATCCGCCAGCCGCGTCATCCTCATCACCGGAGCCTCACGGGGGTTCGGCGCGGCGGCGGCGCGCCTCCTGTCCCAACGCGGCCACCGCGTCTATGGAACCAGCCGCGAGCCAGCCTCTGCGAATGCTGAAGGCTTCACCCTGCTCCCGCTCGATGTCCGCGAGGACGACTCGGTGCAGCGCTGTGTGAAAACAGTGCTGAATCAGGCCGGACGCCTGGATACCCTCATCAACAATGCCGGGGTTGCCCTCGGCGGCGCGCTCGAGGAAGCTACCGCCGAGGAAGCCCGCCAGTTGTTCGAGACCAATTTCTTCGGCATCATCCGCATGACCAACGCCGTCCTGCCCGCGATGCGCGCCGCCCGGAGGGGGCAGATCATCAACATCAGCTCACTGGCCGGGCTGATCGGCGTCCCTTACCTCGGTCTCTATGCCGCCTCCAAGCACGCCCTGGAAGGCTACAGCGCTTCGCTGCGCTATGAATTACATCGCTATGGAATTTCAGTGTCCCTGATCGAAGCCGGCAACTACCGCACTAGCATCCGCTTCACCTTCCCTGCGCAGCGCATCCCGGATTACGACGGCATCCGCGAACAGGCCACTGCCGTCCACGACGCCGATGTTCGCGACGGCCACCCCCCCGATCCCGTCGCCCGCCTGATCGTCCGCGTTGTCGAAAGCCGCCATCCGCGCCTGCGCTACGTCGCTGCCGAGGGAATCGAAAGCGGCGTCCCCTTCATGCGCCGCTTCTTCCCAGATGCTCTTCAGGAATGGATTCTGCGCCGCCGCTACCGCGCTTGAACTTCGGCCCAGCGCGGCGCGTTCGCCGGAATTTCTTTCTGCAAAGCCCAAAGGTGCTTGTGGAACTCAACCTCGATGGTATGCCGGGGGGTATTCAGGAAGTGTTTGCGGATCGACTCCACGTCCCGGCGGATGCGCGCGTCCATATCCGGTGGAAGTTCGTACCGACCGACGATATAGTTGGCGACCAGTTTGGACTGCGCGTCCGCCAGCGGCCAAATGCTCCCCTGCGGCTGCACCAACCCGATGAAATACAGACTGCGGTGAACCGGATGGAATACCCGCAGGAACAGCGGCACATCCCCTTCCGAATAGTTGATGAATGACTGGTCGAAGAACGGGTGCGAGATAATAAACCCGGTGCAGGCGATGATCGTGTCGTACTCCTCTGCTCGCCCATCCACAAAATGCACAGTCCGCCCATCGAACCGGGCTATGTCCCGCCGGGGATGCACCTTCCCGTGCCGGATGAAGTACAGCATTTCCGAGTTGAGCGTCACGTGCCCCTGAAGCACGTCATGCTTGGGGCGTTCCAGCCCGTACTCGGCGTAATCGCCCACATTCAGCTTGACCACCAGCCGGAACAGGAACATCCGAATGAAATCCGGCAGCCGCGCGAACGGCTCAGCCACCACATCCGCCGGTTTGCCCAAAGAAAACTTAGGGATGATATAGTACCCGCGCCGCATACTGATCCCGGTGAAGGCCGAAACCCGGCTGGTTTCCACGGCAATATCGCAGGCCGAATTCCCCCCTCCGATGATCAGCACCCGCTTGTCTTTGAACGGAGCTGCCGACTTGTAGTCGTGCGAGTGTAAGAACTCCCCGGTGAAGCTTCCCGGATAGCGCGGATAGCGCGGGTTCCAATGATGCCCGTTAGCGACCAGCAGATGGTCGAAATATTCAACCCGTCCGTCACTGAGCGTGATCTTCCAGGTCTCATCCGGCTGTTTTTCCGCCCGCTGCACCTCGGTGTTGAACTGGATGTAGGGGATCAGGCCGAAGTGCCGGGCATACTCTTGGAAGTAGGCCAGCATCTGCCGATGTGAGGGATAATCCGGGTAATCGGCAGGCATAGGGAAGTCTTCGAACTGGGACATCCGCCTCGAACTCACCGTGTGAGTCGTCTCGAAAACGCTCGAATGCCCTGGCCGCATCGAAAAGACCCAGTTGCCGCCCACCTGGTCGCTCTTTTCGTAAACGACGATGTTTTGCAGTCCGACTTGCAGCAGATTCTTGGCTGCTGCCAGTCCCGAAGGACCTGCCCCAATCACACATACTCTGGCGCTGGTATCCCGCTTCATCTGTCCACCCCATTTTCACCCAGATGGACATCATATTAAAGCGTGATCTCAGCACTTCGCCAACTCCACCCGTTTAGAACCGGACAACGACCTTGCCGCTGCTCTGGCCGCTGTGCAGATATTCAACCGCATCGGCCACCTGCTCGACGCCCACAAACGGAGTCGGATCGACTGCCGCGACCAGCTTACGCTCGTGGTACAACTCCAACAGCTTCGCCAGGTGTTCAGGAACCTGTTTGATGTAGTGCAGCAGGAACATGCTTCGGATCGAGGCCGATTTCCCCAACAGCTTGAAGTAAATGCGGCTGCTGGTCACTTCCTCCGGCGTAGACAGGTACTCGCTGATGTAACCGATGACGACCAGCCGCCCCCGAATCGCCAGATGGTCAACGCAGACATCGAACATCTGCCGCCCCACCGACTCGTAGACCAAATCAACCCCACGCGGATACTCGCTGCTCAGGACACGGCCCAGGTCTTCGCGTTTGTACTGCACCACTCGGTCACAGCCCAATTGATTGAGCAGCTCAATTTTGTCATCCGTACCGCAGGTTCCAATCACCTGATTACCCGCGAGTTTGGCAAGCTGCACCGCAAACTGCCCAGTTCCCCCAGCCGCTGCCGTCACCAACACGGTCTCGCCGCTTTTCATCTCGCCGACGGTGTTCAGCCCCAGCGAGGCTGTCGTCCCACTGACCACCAGACTCAGCACCTCTGGCGAAGCTTCTGGAACGGGGATAGCCCGCCGTGCCGGGATCGTCACATACTCGGCATAACCACCGAGCGTGTTCGTAACCACCGCGTCGCCGATCTTGAACCCGCTGACCTCCTCCCCAACCGCGACTACTTCCCCTGTCATCTCTGCACCCAGATCAATTGGCGGCTGTGCCCCCGGCGTATAGTATCCCGCGCTGATGTTCACGTCGGTGGCATTTACGCCTGCATAGCGGTTGCGGATGACGATCTCGCTGGCCTTTGGGGATTGCAGCGGGACTTCAACGATCTGCGAAGCCTCGCGGAACTGTTTGCTGAACTGCGCAGCGATCACTTTGCGGTAGGCAGCGGGCAGCGACACAAAGACACCCTTTCTCATGTGAAAGCAAAGTTTTGTTCGATGACAAAAATGAGGACAGCCTTTTCCGCTGCCCCCGCACAGAATTCTACAGCGCAGTCGGAACGCCGATCACCTGCACATCCACCCGCACCCCGTCCAGTTCTGGCGGAATGCGATCTTCCGGCGACAGATCCTCCAGCGGCCGCTTCTCGCTGACCATCACCACCAAGCAAACCTCATTGGTGTACTGGCCGCCCTTCTGGGCCAGTCCGACAGCTACACCCATCACATTCGGTTTGCTGAACAGATAATCAGTATATTTAGTCTGCACCAGCATCGCCCGCGCCGTCTGCTCATCCATCGACATCACCATAGCGATACTCCTCTCCCTCACATCCCTATGGCCTAGATCGTCACTTTCAGCGCCGCCAGCACTTTGTCAATCGGATTGAAGATTGTCGAGAGGTTCGACCCAGCAAACAGCAGACCAACCGCCTTGTTCTCAGTCCCATCCACGATCAGCGACCCCGAATCCCCACCCTGGCTCATCGGTGTCGTGATGATCTGGCCCGTAAACCGCGCCGTCCGGCTCCCATAGGCCACGTTCACGGTCGCATTCAGCAGCGTGACGGTGCCTTCGGTGTAACCCGTCGTGCGCCCACTCTTGCGGACTTTCATGCCCAGAGCAGCAGCTTTCGTCCCGCTCACCTTGCCGATCCCCAGGATATCCCCAGTGAATTTACTCGGATCAAGCGGCTTTGCCAGAGCGGCGTCCACTTCATTCAGCGGAACCTGTGCCGAGACTCCAGCCGACTGAGGTGCTGCCGGCTTGGGCGCAGCTACCGGCGCGACCCGCTGGCCAGACCCGAGCAGCGCGGCCAACCCGTTCACGATGCTGACGACCAGCGACAGAATATCGCAGCCCGTTCCGCCACCGCCAGGCGGCGGAGTCGGGGTTGGGGTCGGCGCCGGATCGGGATCATCCACGTACCGCAGCGGGATAAAGCGCTCCAGCCGCGCCACCATGTCACCCGGATTCTGCCCGCCGTCAGCCGGGCCAGGCTGCAAGATCGCGTCACCAACCAGGGCATTGTTGCTGTTCGCCAGAACGTGGTTGTTGGAAAGGATCAGCTTCTCACCGGTCTGGGTATCGGTGACGATCACGCCAAGCGTCCCGGCGGTGATCTTGTAATGTCCGATGCTCACGCCGCAGGGAATCTCCGGACGAAAGCGATCCCGCGGACTCTGGTAGGCTCGCAGGTAGCCAACCTCGACGACATCCGTCCGAACCCCATCGAGTTCCTTCGGAACCATCGCGTCGGCGGAAAGCGCGGCGAGGGGCAGCTTCTGCTGCACCAGCACCACCACAGAGGGTTCCCCAACTTGGTTCTTCAGGCCAACGGCCACGCCAACCACGTTGGGTTTGGCGAGCAGCGATTCCTGAAACAACTGCTGCGCCTGGAATACCTGGTTGATCGACATCGGTTTCCTCCCCGGTGCAAGCGATCACTAGCTTGATTCTAACACCGTTTATGACAGTCCGCTGAACCCTTCCGGTAGATCACCAGGCTGCGGTATGATTCACGGCGTAGGTGAACGATTGGTGAGTCCAGCGAACGCCGAATGCCGCCCTGTTGTACACTACTCAACATTTGGTGTTGCTAATGCGCACATCGCGCAACTGGCTTATTGACGAGGAGTATGCCCGTGAAATCAGGGATGATAGCGGCAGCACTGGGGCTGATCTGGATGGCAGCGTGCAGCCCGGCGGCTCCGGTTCGTACTGTCGAAAAAGGCAGCGAGGTTGCTTACTACGATTTTTCCGAACCTGGAACTTTCGAGGAAGGCACCTACGAAGATGGTGCGGCTCGCCTTCAGATTCGCGAAGGCGCCTACACCATCAGCCTGAGTGAAGGCGACAGCGTGATCTACTACGCTCAGTGGGGAGATACCCTCGGCGATGTCGTGATCGAAGTCGAAGCCAACCAGACCAGCGAAGACCGTAACACTGTCTACGGTGTGATGTGCCGGGCGCGGGGTGTGGTTGGTCAGGTGAGCGCCAGCATCGACCCAGCGCTCGAAACCCTGGCAAGCGAGAATCTGCAGGGCAGTATTGTGATCGCCCAAGCAGAAGCTACACCTGAATCCACTGCTGAGGATACAGCGGAAGCAACTGCCGAGGCCACAGCAGAAGCCACGCGCGAAGCGGCGCCAGAAGCACCGGCTGCGGCGACACTGGAAGAAGGCGTATCCCAACCGGTCAGCGGCCTGAATGTCAACAATGGGGATGGCTATCTCTTCGTGGTTGATGGCAGCGGCCGTTTCGCCATCCTGCGGGCGCGCGGACGCACCGTGACGCCCCTGGTCGATTGGACGGCCTCCAGCGCCATCAAAGCAGCTCCGGGTCAGAACCGCATCCGCGCCGCCTGTGTTGGCGACTACCTGTCGATGACCGTCAACGGGACGTTCGTCGGCGATACCAGCGACGACTTTTACACCCAGGGACAGGTTGGACTGGTCGGAGCGGCCGCCGGACGCATCGGCCTTCAGGTGCGCTTCGACAACCTGTCAGTATCCGAGGCACGCCTCGGCAGTTAGCGCCGCATGTCAAACGCCCATCCGGAGTATGGCGCAGCCATTGGCGGACACCGGATCGACCGCCTGCGTCTGATCCTGCCTCCAGCCCTGCTGGTCGTGCTGCTCGGCCTGGGGCTGAATTTCACGCTGGTCGAATCGGATCCGCTGCGAGGGCCTTTCCTGACCACCTTGATCGTGGCGGGAGCCGCCCTAGCCCTCGGCTGGCGCGCCCTGCATTATTGGAACCGGCAGATCGTCCTGTTCGAGCGCGGCTTCAGTTTCCGTGAAGGTGCGGAGACCATCATATTCGACTATGCCGAGATCGCCAGCATCCGCCAGCAGGGAGAACAGTTGGCATACTTTGGCGGCTTGATCCGCCACCGTCGCTTCCGCTTCACACTGACGACTGTCCGAGGTGAGGTCATCGAACTCACCAACCTCTACGAGCAGGTTGATCAGTTGGTCGAACAAATCGAGCAGCGGGTCTATCCGCGCCTGGGAGGGCAGATTACAGCAGCCTTCGGACGCGGAGAGCGCGTGCCATTCAGCGACAGCCTCAGCCTCAGCCGTGATGGGCTGCATCACCGCGGCCGACTGCTCGCGTGGGAACACCTCTCCGGCTATCAGGTACAGAATAGCAAGCTTACCCTGCGGGCCTCTGACGGAACCGACTGGCTGGCTCTGCCGCTGGCTGAGATCGACAACCTGCCGCTGTTGGTCGATCTCCTGCGCCGCAGGCCGACCTCGCGCCCCATGAATCCAGCATCGTGATATGATGGAGCGCAGGATCAATCCATTCTGCTGGCGCGAGATGCTGCTGGCAGTCTGAGGGCACCAGGACGATCACATGACGGAACAGCCGCGCACGGCACTACCCCGCCTCATCTACGAAATCCACCTATATGTTCCCAAGACAGGTACGCTAACCCCTGCCATGCTGAACTGGCTGTTTGAACACGGGCAAAGCACCGACCAGCCGGAGATATTCTGGCCGGTACGCCGCATTCGCCCGAAGGCGCTGGCGCGGTTGATGCTGCGGCTCGACCCGACGCTGATTCCGATGCGTGGACCAGGTGAGGATGTCGAACTGCACTATCCGAACAGCGAATTGGGGATCGTCCTGTACGTCCATGACCGGGGCGCGATTTTGTTCTTCCCCTACATGGCCTACAGCATCTACTCGCGGATCGTACTCGGAATCTGCTACACCTACATCCGCTATCTCTACGACACCCAGGGATTCTGGAGCTATGATCCCCAACTCGATGTCATCTCGTATGCTGACGATTTCCAGTCTATCGACGACATCTCGCGCTTGATGGACGCCATCATGCCCAAGATGCTGCCGCAGTAGCCCACATTCAACCCTTCGGCAGCATCTCTTCCAGCGCATCCACGATGCGCTCGCCGACTCCTGGAGCACCGTAGAAATCAGGATGCGCCTCCGGTGGCGGCCGTAGCGCCTCGGCAACGGCTGCCTTGAACGCGGACGGTTCTGTCAGCCGGTTCCAGCCCGATTCGACCGTCTCGACCCATTCGGTGGTATCGCGCACGGTCACGCCCGGACGCCGCAGCATGTAGGCTTCTTTTTGCAGCCCACCGCTGTCAGTGATGACGATGGCGCAGGCATCCAGCAGCGCCACCATGTCCACAAAGCCGACCGGATCGATAGGGCGCACGTTGCCGCTGAAGCGCAGCCCGAATTCATCCATCATCTTCCGCAGGCGGGGATGCACCGGCAGCACCACTGGCAGATCGAGCGTGTTGAATGCCTGGACGATGTCCGTCAGTCGTTCCCGATCATCCGTGTTCGACGCGCGGTGAATGGTCGCCAGCGCGAATGGTTCTCTACCCCGAAGCCGGGTCTGCTCGAAGAGCGCCGCCTGGCGCAGCCGCGCACGCGGTACGGTGTCTAGCACCACATCAACGCGCACATCGCCGACCAACCGCACCCCTTCAGTGATGCCTTCCTTCCGCAGGTTCTCGACCGCGACCTGCGTTGGTGGCAGCAGTAGCGTGCTCAGGTGGTCAGTCATCACCCGGTTGATCTCTTCCGGCATTCGGCGGTCATAACTCCGCAGCCCGGCTTCGATGTGCGCCACGGGGATGTGAATCTTGGCGGCAGCCAGCGCCCCCGCCACGGTCGAATTGGTATCGCCAAAGACCAGCACCCAGTCCGGTTTTGTCTCCAGCATGGCCGCTTCCAGGCGCATGAGCATCTGCCCGGTCATGGTCGCATGGCTGCCGCCGCCAACTCCTAGGTTCATGTCCGGTTCTGGGATGCCCAAATCGCTGAAGAACACCGCCGACATGTTGTCATCGTAGTGCTGCCCGGTATGCACCAGGATTTCTGTGTGCCGCCTGCGGATGGCTTTGGTGACTGGGGCGGTCTGGATGAACTCCGGACGCGCCCCGACAACGTTCATGATTTTCATGATGCGGTCGTCACCTCATTGACGACCGCCGCTGAACCCCCTGAGCGCACGAAGTCCAGCGCCAGCCGCAGGGTTGCCAGACCATCGCGGCCTGTGACCGTTGGCTCGCGGCCATCCCGCACTGCGTTCACGAAATCGCTGAGTTCCGCAGCCAGCGGTTCATGCCGCTGGATGCGAATGCCCAGCACGTTGCCTTCGGTCACGCCGCGCAGAAAACTGAAGGTGTCCCACTGGCTCGGCGCAGCCTCGTTCTCGTAGAAAAACAACTGCTGTCCGAGCAGGTCACAGTCAAACATCCCCCGTGCCCCGGTGACGTTCAGACGGCGGATCTTGGTCGGCGTGATCCAGTTCACATCCAGCACGCCAATGGTCCCGCCTCGGAAGCGCATCAGGCCGTTGAACACATCCTCACGGTCTCGGTTGATGCTCTGGCTGATCTCGCCGTAAACCCGGATGATCTCCTCATCCATCAGGTAGCGCATCAGATCGATGTCGTGCGACGCCAAGTCGATGACTACGCCGGCGTCCTGAATTCGCGGCGGATAGGGACTGAGCCGTTGGGCATGAATCTTGTAGATTTTCCCCGCCATGCCTTCGCGCAGCCGGCGCCGTAGTTCCATCACCGCCGGGTTGAAGCGCTCAATGTGCCCCACGGCCAGCAGCACACCCTGTTTCTTGGCCGCGTCGCACAATTCCTCGGCCTGCTCAACGGTGCTGGTGATCGGTTTTTCTACCAGCAGATGAATCCCGCGCTTGATGATCTCCATGCCTACTTCGAAATGCAGGCTGGTCGGCACTGCAATCGAAACCACATCCGGCTTGAGTTCATCGATCAGCTTGGTATAGTCACTGTAATACGGCACATTGAACCGCCCGCCGATCTTGGCCGCGGTCGGCGCGCTGGCATCCGCGACGCCTACCAGATCAACACTGTCCAGCTCGCGGAAAACACGCGCATGATTCTGGCCAATACTCCCTACCCCGATGACAGCGCCTTTCAACATGCTGCGTTGACCTCCTGCACCACATAGTCCCGTTCTTCAGCGGTAAGCGATGGGTAGACGGGCAGGCTGAAGACACGCGCCGTCATATTCTCTGTGACCGGTAGGTGAACATCCTGGTAGCCATCCATGGCCTGGAAAACCGGCTGCTTGTGGATCGGCAGCGGATAATACACCCGCACGCCAACGCCGTGCTCGTTCAGTCGTTTGGTCACCGCATCCCGGTCAACCCCTTCGGGAACCCGCACCGTGTACTGGTGGTAGACATGGGTATACCCTTCGGGAGTCTTCGGCGTTTCGACGCTCTTCAAATTGGCATTGTAGTAGGCGGCATGGCCGACTCGATCACACGTCCAATCCGGCAGCCGGCTCATCTGCACTAATCCAATCGCGGCAGCCATATCCGTCATGCGGAAGTTGTAACCGACGATTTCGTGGTAATACTGGGTATTCATCCCCTGAGCGCGGATCATTCGCACTTTGCGGGCAATCTCGTCATCATTCGTCAGCACCATCCCGCCTTCAGTCGTGGTCATATTCTTGGTGGGATAAAAGCTGAATGAAGCCGTCCCCCACGTTCCGATATGCCGCTCGCCGATGGCAGCCATGTGCGCCTGAGCCGCGTCTTCGAGCAAGATCAACCCGTGCTTCTGGCAGATGGCTTCAAAACGGGGCATATCCGCTGGCAGCCCATACAGATGCACGGGCATGATCGCTTTCGTGCGTGGGGTAATGGCTGCCTCGGCTGCTTCCGGAGACAGGTTGAAGGTCTCCGGATCGATGTCCGCGAAGACAGGCCGCGCGCCAACACTCAGGATACACGAAGCCGTCGCGAAGAAGCTGAAGGACGGGATGATGACTTCGTCGCCTGGCCCGATCCCATGGGCCATGATCGCGGCCATCAGCGCAGTCGTTCCATTGCTGGTGGCAATGCCGTGTTTGGCCCCATGCATCGCGGCGAAGGCTTTCTCGAACTCCGCCACCTTGGGGCCACTCGTCAGGTATCCACCGCTCAGGACTTGCAGGACCGCCTGCTTCTCTTCTTCGCCGATGAACGGTTTTGCGATTGGAATTTGCATCTCGTTGACCTTTATTAGATAGTGTCTGCGCGGTTGAACTGTGCCCGCGCAGGCAGAGAACACGCATGACTCGATACTTCTCTTCCTTTCCTGAGTGGTTCATCCGGTAAGTCAGTACCATTTTATTTGACCTCACCCCGCTGCGCTTCGCTTAGCTCCCCCTCTCCATTGCAATGGAGAGGGCTGGGGGTGAGGTTCTGAGACATTATCTAAACTTATCGGATGCACCACTAAGGAAGGCTTGCCGCTTCTTCCGCCGTAGCGACACGGTTGCCAGAAGCCGTGACGTAACCTATAATCCGGGCCGGATTTCCGACGACCAGGGCATAATCGGGCACATCCTTTGTGACCACGCTGCCCGATCCTACCATGGCCCAGCGCCCAATCGTAATCCCGCAGACAATCGTCGAATTCGCGCCCAACGCTGCCCCCACCTTGACCAGTGTGGTGCTGAGAACCCAATCATCGGCGCTCTTCAGCGATAAATCCGGATTGATCGCCCGCGGCCACAAATCGTTGGTGAAGCAGACATGCGGCCCGACAAACACCCCATCTTCTATCGTCACTCCATGAAACACCGAAACGTAGTTCTGAATCTTGACGCGGCTGCCGATCTGCACCCCCGCATCAACAAATACGCCGCGCCCCAGCACACACTCGCTGCCAATGTGTGCGCCGCGCCGGATATGGCACAAATGCCAGATTTTGGTGTTCTCACCGATGACAACATCGGCTTCAACTTCTGCGCTTGGATGGATGAAAACCATATCAATCAGACTCCCACAGCATCGGATAAGCTGAGTCAATCCTATTCCAGTATACTGACCCAAACCTTGCAGCAAGTGTGAAGATTGCAATATTGGCATCTTCCTGACATGTTAGGAACGAGCAAGGCTCAACGCAATACAGTGAAATCAACGGACTGATTAAGAGTACCTCCTCATTCCTTACGTACTACTTCCTACTGCTTATTGGGGTTCTTTGGCGGCATCATTTGTATACCCGAGGGGGCCAAACATGACCAAACTCTCGCTCGTTATCCCTGCTTATAATGAATCTGAAGGCGTTCGCCAGACGGCTCAGGCCGTTCGGGCACTGCTGAACTACCTCAACAAAAACTACGACACAGAAGTTATCTTCGTCAATGACGGCAGCAAGGACAACACCGCGGCGCTGCTCACAGCAGAGTTTGCCAATGATCCCAATGTTCGAGTCGTTTCCCACGATACGAATCGGGGCATGGGAGCTGCCATCCGTACCGGCTTTCAGAATGCCCAGGGTGACATCATCGTCACCACCGATTTCGATGGAACTTACCCGCTTAATACCATTCCCCAGATGTTGGCTCGGATGCGGGTCGATCAGGCTGACCTGATCACGGCCTCGCCCTACCACCCCAACGGCATGGTTGAGGGCGTCCCTGGATACCGGCTGCTCTTCAGCTTCGGAGCCTCGCTGCTGTACCGCCTGTTGGTGAGCTGGCGCATCCACACCTGGACAGCCCTGTATCGCGCTTACAGCCGCCAGGTCATCGACGCGATCCAGTTTGAGAGTAACGATTTTCTGGCCGGCACGGAAATCCTGGTTAAAGCGCTCCGGGCAGGTTTCCGCGTCACCGAGTTCCCCACCACACTGCACGTCCGAACCTTCGGCCAGTCCAGCTTGCGGATTGCCCGTGTCACCCGGAGCCACTTGAAGTACCAGTCCAGACTCCTCGTCGAATCACTCTTTGGCAAGCCTGAACCCAAAAAAGCAGTCGTCGGTGGGAGCCGCTAGATGTCGCCTTTTGTCTTCATCGCTTTCAGCACAGTCTTTGGTATTTGCGGTCAGCTCCTCCTCAAACGAGGCATGAACGCCATCAGCGCCACAGCCCGTGGGGCAAGCATGATCCAGAGAATGATCTTGTCACCCTGGGTGATCGGCGGGCTGCTGGTGTATGGGACTGGCGTCATTTTCTGGCTCCTGGCCTTGTCGAATTTTGAACTCAGCTACGTCTATCCGTTCGCCAGCTTGAGCTACATCGGCATCATCTTCGGTTCTTACTTCCTCTTCAAAGAGAGAATCACGATGATGCGTGTAGTCGGTATCGCCGTCATCATCATTGGTGTGGTCGTCACCAGTCAGACAGGCTAATTCACATCCATCCATTCGACTAGCACTGAACACCCGGTGACCTGATTGTGCCGGGTGTTTATTTCACAAATAGGTTACAATCGGTCTTGCAGTGGGGGCATGCAAATGAGCGAACAGCAGCGCATCGCGATCATCGGCGGGGGTGTCATGGGCGTGACCCTGGCCTACCGCCTGGCGCAAAAAGGCTTCTCGGTCAGCGTCTACGAACGAGGGGACAACCTGGGTGGCCTGGCAGGTTATATGCCCTATGATGGCCTGCGCATCGACCGCTTCTACCATACCATCCTCAGCAGCGACACCTCGATGCAGGGCTTGATCGAAGAAAGCGGTGTGGCCTCCAAACGCCACTTCACTGCCACCAAGCAGGGCTTCTACGACAACGGCCAGCTCTACGACTTCAATACTCCCCTCGACTTCTTGCTTTTCCCGCCGCTCAATCCCTTCCAGCGGTTTCGCCTCGGCCTCCAGGTGATCTATGCCCAGTTCGAAAGTGACTGGCGCAAAATGGATGTCATTCCGGTGGATGATTGGCTTCTCAAAGTCAGCGGGCGTGGGGCCTATCAAAAGGTCTGGAAACCCCTGCTGCGCGCCAAGTTCGACACCATGTCGGACGCCGTTCCAGCGACCTATATCTGGTCACGCCTGCGCCGGATGATGGGGACACGCCAAGGCGTCACCTCCAAAGAGATGATGAGCTACCTGGAAAACGGGTACTACACCCTGATCGAAGCGCTCGCCAAGAAATGCGAAGAGATGGGCGTGACTTTCCACCTCAATACCGCCGTTGAGGAAATTGCCATCGAAAACGGGCAGGCAACCGGGATACGAATCAACAGCGTCGTCCACCCCTTCGATGCAGTCGCCAGCACACTGGCCTCGCCGATCCTCAGCACCTTGATCCCCAATGCCCCCCAGAATTTCCGGGAGATGCTCGCCAAACAGGAATATCTGGGCGTCCTGTGCCCGCTGCTCATCCTCAAAACGCAGCTCATCCCCTACTACGTGCTGAACATTACCGACGAACGCATCCCCTTCACAGCCGTTGTTGAAACCACCAACCTGATTGATCCGAAGCACGTCAAAGGCTACCATCTGGTCTACCTGCCCAAGTACCTCGCTCCGGATAGTCCCTTAGCATCCTGGTCTGACGAGCAGGTCAAATCCGAGTGGATGAAGTACTTCCGGCAGATGTTCCCCAAGTTCGATGAGAGCCAAATTGTCGAGTTCATCGTCCAGCGGGCCAAGTACGTCGAGCCGATCCGCCCAATGAATACGCTGCACGAGATCCCCACCATTAAAACGCCGGTCGAACGCCTCTACATGGGCAACACGGTGATGATCTATCCCGATCTTGGCAATGGCGAAGCCGCCACCCGGTTTGCCCAGAAGATGGTGGATCAGATCGTAGTCGATGCCCCTCAGTGGGCTTCGAAGGTTCCAGCCTAGCAGACTAAAATGCGCAGGGAGACCAGCCCGATTATTGCCGAAAACACGCGTACCCAAGCATCCAAGCAAACTTTATGGATCGAGCGTGCGGCTGTCGTAGGCGCGGTCGCGCTGGTCCTGTTCGTCATGCTGTACCGCCTTGACCAGTATCCATCGCCGTGGTATGACGAAGGCGCTTTCCTCAAGGTTGCCAAGAATCTTGCCTTGAACGGCGTCTACGCCGACTACAGCAGTGAGGGAAACCGCTACCTGGGACCTGTTGTGAGTACCGGCCCAACGGTGCTGCTCCCGATTGCACTGCTGTTCAAACTGGCCGGCGTCACAGTCGTCGGCGCGCGCCTGTTGGTGGTGCTCTATTCGCTGCTGCTGCTCTGGTTGGTCTACCGGTTGTCGCGGCGCGTAGGGACTTCGGTTGGGATGGCAGCGATGACTGTCATCTTAATTCTGGTATCGCCTGGCCTGAACTTCCAGTTCTACGGCCGTGTCGTCCTCGGCGAAGTCGCCGGCATCGTCTTCTGGATAGCGGGTCTATACATCTGGCTCCGCCCAAGTCGGCTGGTAAACCGGGAATTGATCATCGTAGGAATCCTGTTCGGCTTGGCCTGCATCACCAAGCTGCAATATGCGCTGTTTGTTCTCCCAGCGCTGTTCGCAAGCTGGATTACCGATCTGATCTGGTATCGCCAGCGGAATTGGCAGTACTTCGTGATCCCCGCTGTGCTCGCCGGCGTATTAGCAGTCGGATGGCTGGTCTTCGCGGTCTTTGTGCTCGGAGGTCAGGAAAGTGCGGCAGCCAACTGGCAGGCTTTCCGCGGTGCAGGTTCGAACGCCTTCAGCTTCGATCTGGCGAACATGCGGCAAACGGTCGAATTTCTGAACGGAGAACTGGTTTTCCGCGGGCTTTTCCTGTCAGCGGTCGTTTATGGCCTGGCCCTCGCTGTCCCGCGCAGCGCAGAGGGCCAGCGGTGGAGCATCATCGCCTGGATGATGGTCTTCGCAGCGGCTGTCTATGTGCTGAGCATCGCTGACTGGACTCGTTACGCCATGCCCGCCCTGGTATTGGCGGCGCTTTACCTGGGGCATCTCATTGAACGCATGGTAGGCCCAGCGAATGACCTAACGGGCGCTGTACGGCAGTACATCCGGACGGGAACGAGTAGCCCCATCCTATTGGCCGCTGTCCTCCTTGTCCCAGTTCTTGCTCTATTGATTGTCGGCGGAGCCGTTTCTGCCATCAGCGCCGCGATTCGCCAGGGCGAATACAACATGGCCTACCAAACGGCTGACTACATCCGCCAGAACATCCCACCAGGCGCAGTTATCGAAACCTGGGATAAGGAACTCTCGATCCTCACGGATCATGTCATCCATTACCCACCGCAAACCGTTGAAATCGATCTTGGGACGGAGAAATGGCGGGGTGGCGAGTCCGTCGTCGGGAGATACAATTTCCGTGAATATGTCGATGCTGGCTACGTGATTGTCGGCCCATTCTCAAAGTTCGCCGGCGTCTACACGCCGGAGATGCTTGAAGGCTACAGCCTGATTGAGACGGTTGGATACTATGACATCTATCAGCGCGTCCAAGCACCTTGAAGCAGCACGATCCCTGGTGCGTCTTTTCACAGCAGTCGCGCCACATCTCCTGCGGACCTATGGCATCCTAGCGTTCACCATCGTGGTGAGTCTGGGAATGTCCGCGCGCGTCCATGCCCAGGCTCCCGATCCAGCCTGCGAACAGCCCGCAAACCCCATCGTAGCCGAAAACTGCCAACCCGGCAGTGATGGCTGGATCATTTCCAATTATCTGGGAGACATCGAAGGCTATGCCGCCCAGCCTAGTGTCAACAAGGGAGAACGCCTGGGGCTGTTCGTCAACACAGATGCGCCCCGTTTCGATATGTATGTCTTTCGAAGCGGCTACTATGGTGGCTTGGGTGGGCGCTTATTGGAGACGATCCAGGGCGTGCCCGGAATTTCACAACCGGAGTGCGCCCGCGCCGACGATACTGGCCTGCGCACTTGTAGCACATGGCGCGAATCCTACAGCCTAATCATCAAAGAGGATTGGGTATCCGGCATCTACATCATCAAACTGGTGCGGCCGGATACGGGCGGTGAAAACTACATCCAGTTCGTGGTCCGCAGCGACGCCAGCCGCTCACAGATCCTCTACCAGCAGAGCATCACCACCAACCAAGCCTACAACTACTACGGCGGCAAATCCGTCTACAGTTATAACAGTGGAATCTGTCCCACTGTGGCGCTGGCGCCCCGCGCAGTCAAAGTGTCATTCAATCGCCCGGAAGCACATCCGGGTTTCTTCGCCCCCGAAAACATCAAGAACACCTACTTCCGCGCCGAGTATCCGATGGTGCGCTGGCTGGAGCAGAACGGCTACGATGTCACCTACTCCACCAACATGGATACGCACCGTTCGGGCAAGCCCGGCGCGACCAACCTGCTGCTCAACCACAAGGTCTTCCTGTCAGTCGGGCACGATGAATACTGGTCGCAGGAAATGCGCGATGCCATCATGGCCGCGCGGGATGCCGGAGTGCATCTGGGTTTCTTCAGCGCCAACACCGGCTACTGGCGCGTCCGCTTTGAGCCGGATCCGCTGACCAACGAGCCAGACAGCATCATGGTCACCTACAAGACTACCGAGAGCGGCCCGGCTGATCCATCCGGCATCCACACCGGCACATGGCGTGACCCAGCCGGAGCCAACCTACCGGAAAACAGCGTCTTCGGCGTGATGTACATCGGCGACAATGACAAAATGTACTTCCCGCTGCGGGTCGCCTCCGAGTTCGTGAGCGACCCAATTTACCGGAACACCGGCTTGCAGAACATGCCTGCCGGGACTTACATCGACGTGGGCGACCAAATCGTCGGCTGGGAATGGGACGCCCGCGTGGATAACGGCTTTGAACCCCAGGGCGTGACCGTGCTGGCCGAGACACCCGTCTACGGCATGCTCTTGCAGGACGCGGGCAAAGCCGCCAACGGAAACATGGGCCAGGCCGTCGCTCAGACTGTCCGCTACACTGCGCCCAGCGGAGCCATTGTGTTCTCCACCGGAACGATCCAGTGGTCGTGGGGATTAGGCGCGCACGGGTTGGAGATCGTAGATCCTGACCCGGTCATCAGCCAGATGACGTATAACATCCTCGCCGACATGGGCGCGCAGCCCGCCACCTCAGCCGAGGGCATTATCCTGGATGGGTCAGATACAGCCTCACCTCCATTGCCCACAGACCGGCTGCGGCGGTCTGGCGAAACCGCGGCGCCGGTCATCACCAACATCCAGTCTAGCGCTGCCGGAGACAGCATCACCGTCAGTTGGGAAACCGATGTCGAAACGACTGGGCAGCTCTGGTACGGAGTCCGCTCTGGCGCGATCAATACCACCGGCGGCCTCAACCGAGAACCATCGACACGCCACGAATTCACCGTCACCGGTTTGGACCCGCGCACCACCTACTATTTCAAAGTTGTCTCGGTGGACTCGAATTGGGGCGTTGCCATCTCTGACGAGCAGCAGATTCAAACTGGGAGCCTTTCGTTCGCCGGCGAGATCCGCCACGCGCTCGACCCGGCCATCACCCGCGCCGGCTGCTGGGTGCGCGCCAACACATCCGGCGTAGTCATCTTCAGCGTGCTGGGGGTGGTGATCGTGCTGCTGATTGTGGGGCGTTGGTGGATGGTTCGGCGCAGCACTCCTCTCGACTGATCGAGCCTATGCGAAACACCCCTTGGCGGATCATTCTGTTCATCCTGGTCGTGGCGGCCCTGGCGCGGGGGCTTCTGCTCGCCAGTGGAACGGTCTCTTTCCATTCCGATGAGGCCATCGTCGGGTTGATGGCCCGGCACATCCTGGCCGGGGAACGGCCGACCTTCTTCTATGGTCAAGCCTACATGGGCAGCCTGGATGCCTGGCTCGTTGCGCTCGGATTCCGGCTGCTGGGCGACTCAGTGCTGGTGATCCGGCTGGTGCAGAGCGCGCTCTATTTGCTCGTGATCGCCGTAGGCTGCATCGTAAGCTGGCGGCTGACGCGCAGCCGTGTGGCGCTGTTGGTCGCTGGCCTGCTGCTGGCGATCCCAACACCGAACACAGCCCTTTACACTACAGCCTCACTGGGCGGGTACAACGAAGCTCTGCTGCTGGGCGGGCTGACGCTCTGGTTGGGCTTCGACGTAGCCGAGAATTGGCCGGGAAGCTGGGTTAAGTGGGTACTGATGGGACTAGCCGCTGGCGCCGGCTGGTGGTCGCACGGGTTGATCGTGGTCTATGCCTTACCTACAGCCCTGCTGATCCTGCTCAAGCTGTGGCGTTCGCCCAACCGTGCCAAGGCAATCCCCTACCTGTTGGCTGGGCTGGCTGGCTTTGTAATCGGCAGTGCTCCATGGTGGAGCTTCGACCTGGCGACCGGCGGAGCAGCAATGTCCACCTTCCTCCGCAGCCAGCAGGTCGGAACTTTCGCCGGGATCGGCACATCATTCGTTCCGCCAGAACAGCGCGCGCTGGGGCTGGTGCTTTTCGGCATTCCAGGACTTGTCGGGCTGCGGTTTCCGTGGTCGGTAGCCTATTTCGCCCCAGCATTCGGGTTGGTCGTGCTCGGCATATATGCAGCGGCGATCTGGCGAGCAGCCCGGCGGAGTAACGCCCTGGCCGACGGCGGACGGCTGCTCATGCTGGGAATGCTGGCTGGCTTCGCACTCATCTTCGTGGCCTCCACCTTCGGGGCAGACCCAACTGGCCGCTACTTCCTGCCGCTGAACCTCCCTCTGGCGATCCTGGCCGGATCGCTGGTCTCAGTCGTCTGGCAAGAAGGACGGGCACGGCGGACGCTGGCCGGAGGCATGGCTGTCCTGCTGATCGGGTATAGCGCAGTCGGGCAGATCAGCGCGGCGGGCCAGCCCCCAGGCTTCACCACCCAGTTCGACCCGGTTTCCCATCTGCCCAACGACCATGACGCCGAATTAATAGCCTTTCTGGAGGCCAACGATCTGACGCGGGGCTACACCAATTATTGGATTGCCTTCCGGCTGGCCTTCCTGAGCGAAGAGACGATCCAGTACAGCGCGGCGCTCCCCTACAAGGACGATCTGAGCTACAACCCGGCGGACAACCGCTACCCTCCTTATAGGGTCGCGGCAGACCGGGCCGAGCGCGTGGCCTTCATCACGAGTGGGCTGCCCGCCCTAGATGCGCGCCTAAAGGCGATGTTCGAGTCCGAAGGCCTCACCTACCGGCAAGAACGCATCGGCCCATTCGAGGTCTACTACGACTTCGCGCCGCGCCGGCCAGTCTTCCAGTCACCGCAGCGGCAGTAGTCCTGTGACCGGCTGATTCACACGCACATGCTGGTGATTCACAGAGCTACATACTGCCGGAACACATCCACGAACTGGCGGGCGCGGTGGCGGAAGGTGTGTTCGGCCAACAGGCGTGACCGCGCCGCCTGGGCGATGGCACGGCGCTCGGTCTCGTGACCAAGCAGGTAGCGGTAGCGATCGAGGGCTTCCTCACCAGAGTGAACGACGATCAATTCTTTGCCCGGCTCAAACCAGGTTTCGATCCCAGCATACGGGTTGCTGACGATGCAGCAGCCCATGCTCGCCAGTTCGAACGGCCGAGACGACGATGAGGCCGAGACGCTTGCGTGCGCCTGCCGGGTGATGCACAGGTTCAGCTTGCTGCGGCAGGCATATTCGCGCAGCTTGCTGAAGCTCAAATACGGCAGCAGTGTCGTCCGCCCCAGATCGCCGAGATTCTTCCCACGCGCGGCGAAGCGCGCTTCCGGCAGTGCCCGCGATGGCTCCGTCAGCATATCTTCCACCCACTGGCTGCGGTATTCGCGCCCGTGGCCGTAAAACAGCACATCGATGTCCTGTGCGGCGACCGCGACCGGGCTGAAGACATCCGGGTCAGCCCCGTAAAAGACCGTGTGCACAGCCTTCGCCCCCAGCGCCTTGAGCGCAGCTTCTCCGCCCCGGCTGTTGCTGATAACCGCGGTGTACTCACCCGGATCCGCGCCCTGGTAAATCCGAAAGCCGGAAGCAAAGCCGCTCATGCTCGGCAGGCTGGCGGGCACATCGCCGTCGTAGTAGAAAACCGGCTTGCGGTGGCGGCTCTGAATCTCCGTGGCAATGCCGATGAGATGGTTCATTGGGGCGGTCAGGATCAGCACAGCATCAATGTCCGGCTCACGGCGCAGGATGCGGTCGAGGTGCGCGGCCCAGACCGGCGTAATCAGCGTCTGCACTGTGCGGCGGATCAGCTTCTCGCTGGCGGATTCATCCGGGGAAGCCGCAGGCTTCGGCGCTGCGGCGGGCTGGCCGAAGAATCCCCGAACCGTGTCTCGCGCCCACTTGAAAGTGTCACCCTGCCATTGAGCCGGATTCGGCTCAGCTCGCCACCACAGCGATTCGATGGCCGGGCCTTGATAGGGCGTCGCAATGACCTCAACGCCGATCTCGTAGAAGGCTTTGAGGAGCTGCCACCACGCCGGTGTGGCGCTGAAAGGCTGGGTTAAGTCGAGCGAGGCGCAGACAACAAGCAGCTTCACAGCGAATACCACCACAGAGGCATACAGAAATACGAGAGAAGATTCAATCGCAAAGATGCAGAGGATGCAAAGATTAAGACAAGTGCGATCACAGCGAATGGCCTTGGGCGGCGAGGACGCGCTGGCGTTCGATCACATCCTGCTCACGGTAAGCCCGCAGATCGGGGAAGGCGTAAGCAATCGCGGCCACAGCCGCCACAGTGAGGATGCCGCCGGAGACGACCGAGAAGACAGGCCCAGCCAGATGCGCCACAACACCGGCTTCAAACTCCCCCAACTGTGGGCCGCCCATGAAGAAGATCATGTTGACCGAGAGCATCCGCCCGCGCAGATGATCTGGCGTCAGCATCTGCCGCAGCGGACCGCGGATGGCCGTGCTGATGGCATCGGCGAAACCCGTTAGCGCCAGCGCCAGCAGCGAGACGACGAAGACAGTCGAAAGTCCGAAAAGAATGGTCGCCGCCCCGAAGACTCCCACCGCCGCGACCATCGTCAATCCCTGCTGCCGGATGCGGATGGCGTACTGTGCCATCAGCAGCGCGCCGAGCGTCGAGCCAACAGCCGGAGCAGCGCTGAGGATGCCGTAGCCAGTAGCATCGACCTTGAGAATTTCGGTCGAATAGACCGGCAGCAGGACGATGGCCGAAGCGAAGAACGTCGCGATGAAATCCAGCAGCATCGATGACCACAGCAGCCGCTCTCCGCGCACAAAGCGCAGCCCTTCCATCATGGCGCGGAAGCTGATCTCCCGCTTGCTCCCTTCAACCTGTTTAATGGGGCCGACCTTGAGCATGAACAGCACCATGATGACCGGCAGGAACGACAGCGCGTTGAGCGTATAGGCCAGTCCCGGCCCCAATGCCCCCAGGAGCAGCCCCGCCAATACGGGACCGACCATCGAGGTGATCTGGAACATCAGGACGTTCAGACGGATGGCGTTGGGCAGTTCGTGGTTGGGGATCAGGCTGGGCAGCAGCGCGTTGCGGGCAGGCTGATCGAAGGCCACCATGCCGGCGATCCCAGCAGTCATCAGGTAGATCAGCACCAGCGAGGCTGATCCCGTGAGCGTGGTCAAGCCGAGAATACCCGCGAAGACCAGCATCGCCGTCTGCGTGACCACCTGGAGCTTGCGGCGGTCTACCGCATCGGCGACGACTCCCCCCAGCAGCGACAGGACGATGATCGGGACAATCCGGACGAGTCCGACTAAACCGAGCGCCAGCTCGCTGCGGGTCAAATCCCAGACGTGCCAGTTGACCGCCGCCAACTGCATCGACGACCCCGTGATCGAAACCAACTGCGCCAAGAACAACCAGCGAAACTGGGGATAGCGCAGCGCAGCCCAGGCAGTGGCAGAGGGAACAGGGTTCGGTTGTGGAGCAGTCATGCAG
>DAOUCY010000091.1:0-4278 GCA_034431625.1 Anaerolineae bacterium
TTGCTGGCATCGCTCCCTCCCACGCTTCGCGTTCCAGCCGAGTTCATCATACCCCTTGCCAACCCTCGTCGCAAATCTGCAAAAGTCCAGATTAAAGCAAATGTCTAGCTGATTAAGAAAACGTTCTATAGTCCTTCAGATAATGTTTCTGCTAGGCCGCTTTGCGCGGGCAATGAGCTGCCACCTCCAGGTGGGAACCCATGAGCTGTCGGACGGCAGCCGGGTCGTTCTGGAATGTGGTGAGGGCGGTCTCCACCGCCTCGATGAGAGCCTCGAAGGTCGGGAAATAGCGGTTGTGGGTCTTGTCGCGCTTGACGTTGCGCCAGAGATGCTCAATCGGGTTGTAGTCCGGTGAGTAGGAGGGCAGCTGATGCACGCTTAGCCGGTCAGCGTGTTGCGCCACAAACTGCCTGGTTTCGGCGGCGGTGTGATACGACGCCCCGTCCTGAATGACCACAAGTGGCTGGCTCGTTTGGGCCAGGATGCTGGCCAAAAAGGTACAGGAGCGCGTGGCGGTCAAGCGCCCAGTACCACCTTCAAAGAACAGGCGCCCACTGAAGTAGTCGACCATCCCCATCACCTTGTAGCCCTTGCGCTTGCCGGTCGTCTTGACTACCGGCTGCTCACCCCGCAAGGCCAAGGTGTAGCTGAGCGAGCCCCACTGCGCAAAGCTGGCCTCGTCGGCAACCAGCAGCAACGCTCCCTGGCGTCGCGCCGAGCGCAGAAGGGCAGGCCACTGACGCTTCCGCCAGCGTTTGCGCGCCACTTCATCCAGGTGATCAGAGACAAAGCGTGCCTTTTGATACCTGAAGCCCAGATTCTTCAAGAGCGTGCTGATGTAGTTCACGTGAAAGCTCTTGCCAAACTCACGCTCAATCAGCTGCTGCACCAGAGCGGCATTCCAGCAACCGGTGGCGTCCCCGGCCGCCTCTGGCCCAGCCATAACCAGTTCCTTGAGCCGCCTGAGCTGAGAGGGAGTGAGTTTGGGCGGGCGTCCGGACGACTTGCCGCGGCTGAGACTGGCCCAACGCTTCACCAGAAAGGCATCGCGCCAGGTGTAGATCGTCGTGGTACACACACCTACCCTGGCACCAATGCTCCAGACATCCAGGCCATCATCAAGCAGCAGTAGTGCGCTGTCTGTTGGATCAGGGGCCGATTCAACTGGCGGATGGCAAGGCGCAGGCGGGCCATCAACTCCTTGACGGTCTCACGGCTGCAGCGTATAGTCAGGGTCACGGGGTGCCTCCTGTGTTGACTCGGGTCTTCGCAAACGCGAGTCTATCACACGGCATCCCGCCCCTTTTCTCACCCCCTTCCAGAATCATTATCTGAAGGACTATAGAAGCCATCCCGCGAAAATGCCATTTCTAACCAAGGTGGGCACACAGGCAAACGTTGCCGCATCAGCAAGCTGCTCCGGCGGCACCGCAGGAAAAGCACGGTTTGTCAATGTCAGACACCGGATTAGTGGGGGTGATACGCCCTGCCTAGCTTCCTGTATTAAACTTGCTGACGATCTCAACGACATATTCCTGCACCGTTTCTGAAAGGTCATTATACAAAGGAAGTCTGAGCAACGTTCTGCTTACTTGTTCAGTCACCGGGCAATCTCCAGGTTTTCCTCCAAAGCGCTGTCCCATCGGTGAAAGATGGAGAGGTTGATAATGAAAAACGCTCAGAATGCCGTGACTTTTCAAGTAATTTATCATTTCATCGCGATCTCTTTCGGAAGGAAAGAGGAGATAAAACATATGATATGATTGATCGCAGAATTGGGGAACAAAGGGCAGACGAACCCCTTGATTATGTGCCCATTCTCGCAGACCTTCATAGTAATAGTTCCAGATACGTTGGCGACGGGCCTGGATCAGTTGGTGGGCTTCAAGTTGGGCAAACAGATAAGCAGCAAGAATATCTGACATTACATAGCTTGAACCAAAATCAACCCAGGTATATTTATCAATCTGGCCTCTAAAGAAACGACTTCGATTAGTTCCCTTTTCCCGGACAATTTCAGCGCGCTCTAGAAACTCAAGATCGTTAATGATCAGCGCTCCACCTTCGCCACAGGAAAAGTTTTTAGTCTCATGAAAACTTTGTGTGGCCAAACGTCCAAATGTGCCAAGAAATTGTCCCTTATAGCGTCCAAACAGACCGTGGGCATTATCTTCGATGACCACCAAGTCGTTGCGTTTGGCAATTTCAAGGATCGTATCCATGTCACATCCCACGCCTGCATAGTGTACAGGAACGATGGCGCGGGTGCGAGGAGAGATCAGCGACTCGATAGCGCGCTCGTCAATATTAAGTGTATCGGGGCGAATATCAGCAAAGACCGGCCTGGCTCTCTGCAGGGCAAAAGCGTTGGCGGTGGAAACGAAAGTAAATGATGGAACAATGACTTCATCGCCGGGCGCCAATTGGAGCAAGATGCCCGCAATTTCCAGGGCGTGTGTACAGGAGGTGGTAAGTAGGACTCTCTTCGCTCTAAGAGCTTCAGCAAGAAATGCCTCGCATTTTCGTGTAAAAGGACCGTCTCCAGAAATATGTCCATTTGCGATAGATTGAACAATGTATGCCTGTTCGTTGCCAATGAAACAAGGTCTGTTAAATGGTATTGGAAACATTCGCGACATAATACTCTCCTGTCATTCCTGCCAGATGTATCTGGCAGCATCGTCTCCAACCATCATGAGTAAGTCAAGAATCGAAACAAAGGGAGTGTACGGCGGATGCAGTTGAGGGTATTCGGGGTAATTGTACTCCATATACTCAAGTGTAATCCCAAAATCTCTAAACTTCTGCTCTTTTATATACTCACGAGCTGATGGTCCGGTAATATAATGAGTAGCCCCAATTTTTAGAAGAATAGCTAATAGCCTATCAGTCTTGCTTCCATCAACACCGAGGGATGAAGAGCGCAAAAACGTTTTGTTCGTGAGGCCTAACTCTTTCGCCAGCGACAGAGTGGTGTCTATAACAAAGTCTGCGAGCAGTTCAGGCTTTCTTGTATACCATGGTTCAATAAGGTTTCTATAATGCTTGAAGTATGGAGCTTTTGCATAAGTGTTTTTAATTGCGTTCCAGTGTTTTGTGTTCCAGGAGGTGTCCCAGCAAATTTGAATCTTGTTGATAGGTGTGTGCTCGATCTGGCATCCTTTGCTGTATACCGGTATAGTAAGCCACTGCAAACCATGAGGTGTTTTTATCTGATTGCGATTGCGCCAGCCGCGCCGATCAAACTGAACATCATCGTAAAATACAAAGATGTCAGCTTTTTGTATCTGATGAAAATACCCGCGCCAGGGAATATAAGAAGGCTGCAAGATAACACATTTCATGACGACCTCTAATCGGTAAAGGCGAGTTCCACGGATGGTGAAATGGGAAATTCCCCATATACCGCATCACGGACCAGGATCTTGCCTTGATCATCTTTGAGTATCCTGCCAGAAGCGTACCAGGCGATAACCTGCAAGTACATCAGTCGCAAAAGTCCAAATAAACGTGCTCCCAGCGAATTCACGGTGTCATTGGGTCGAATACCCGTGATACACTGGGCGATGATTGCTCCATGATCAACTTTTTCATCGACTTCGTGAATGGTCGCACCAGCATAGCGGACACCGCCGCGCAGGGTTTGTGCCAGACCTTCTCGTCCTGGAAATGCCGGCAGGAATGACATATGCACATTTATAATGCGCTCCCTGTAGAGACTTACTAATTCAGGTTGAATAATCTTGTCAAAGGTTAAACAGAGTAGATCGAGATTTTCGGCGACGCAAGTCTCATAAATGCGTTCTTGCAGAGCCGTTCGATTAGTTGGCAGCCGAACGCAGCGAACCCCATGTTGCATGCAGAAGTGATCAAGATCGGCAGGGCTGCGTTCCTCAGCAACCAGTATGGCAGGAGTTATGCCCAGCGTCTCGCGCTGCAAAACCGCGGAGCGAAATAAGTGACCTCGACCAGAAACGGCAAATCCTACTCGGTATTCATGTGGCATTGTTTTCTCCCGTCGCTTGCAATGACGAAGTGAACGGCCACGGACGACTGATCATATCTGTTACTTCCTTAAGATCATGGCTTTTGGTGATCATCTTGTATAACTTCAAATAGTATTCGAAAATGTGATTTGCGTCGTAGTAGTCGCGTACTCCTTCACGAGCATTCAAACCATATCTAGTTCTCAAATCTGCTCGACTGCCAAGATGAATAATCGCATCGGCAAGGGCGTCAATGTTTTGCAGTGACACGAGCACCCCATTGTGATTGGGT
>DAOUCY010000092.1:0-42734 GCA_034431625.1 Anaerolineae bacterium
ACCGGCGGAGTTTGAGGCAGCGGCGCTTGCAACGCGCTACACTCTCTTAAACCCGGCTTGATTCTGTCCAATTTTTCCACCGCACTACAAATGATCCCCAATGTTGTTCATGATGAACACTCACAGAATACCTACTTGTTTCCGAATTGCTTCTCAGCTCAGGACGTAGCACCCTATATGGCATATGGAATGGTTCTGGACAATCAAAAAGGGATCAGTGTACCGGGGACTTTTCTGCAGAATCCTCGCTATATGAGTGTGTTCTATCAGGAAGGCTATACGGACATTGAAATGGAGGCAGGCCCGTTTCTTTCAGCGATCTATGAGGCTTTTCGCCCCAAACTGCATCCCTTCAACGAGATTGTTAATCTTTACGGAGTGTCTTTTGATGTAGGGTTCCTGCATTACGCATCGGATACACCAATGAGCAAGGGGAAAAATCTGGGTGCAGGCAGTTTGAGCTATTCCGGAATCGACCCAACCTATGCTACCGCAGTG
Source organism: Anaerolineae bacterium (assembly GCA_034431625.1). Classification (GTDB taxonomy): domain Bacteria; phylum Chloroflexota; class Anaerolineae; order Aggregatilineales; family Phototrophicaceae; genus CFX2. Next base: position 499 of record DAOUCY010000092.1, read on the forward strand.
GCGATTCTGCGCCGGATATTTTTGCAGGAATCGGCCCGTTTGAGCAGCAAGACTTCGATACTCAGTCGATCTGCTGATTTCCGGTGATGCAGATCAACGATAGGTCTAAATAGGGAAATCGTATCACTATGGAATTTAAAACCACTGGGGCGATTGGTCAAAATGTCCATCGATTGGATGCTGTTGGGAAAGTGACTGGGGAAACTGCCTACCCAGGAGATATTAATCTGCCTGGCCAGTTGTGGATGAAACTTCGTTTCAGTGATCGCGCTCATGCTCGTGTATTGAACATTGATACTGCTAGAGCGGAAACTCTACCTGGTGTTGTCCGTATCTTTACTGCCCGTGATGTTCCTCACAATGAATATGGGTTGGTTACCAAAGATCAGCCTGTATTATGCGGGCCGGGAAGCAACAGCCAGGTGCAGGATGCCGATGTTGTCCGCTGCTATATGGACTGTATTGCAGTTGTCGTTGCTGAGACTGAATCAGTTGCTGCACAGGCGGCGAAACTGATCGATGTCACTTACGAGGATTTGCCAACTGTATTTGACATGGAAGCAGCTCTATTGCCGGATGCGCCTCAGATACATCCGTACTATCCCAACAATACGCTATGTCATTATCGCATTCGCAAGGGGGATATGGCCGCGGGTTGGGCAGAGGCTGATGTTATTGTCGAAGGAGAGTACCATACTGGCTACCAAGAACATGCCTTTCTGCAGCCGGAGGCAGGTCTTGGCTACATTGATGATGCCGGTCGCGTCACCGTCATCGTAGCAGGGCAATGGGTACACGAGGATCAGGAACAGATTTCCCATGCTTTGGGCTTGCCGGAAGATCAGGTTCGAGTCATCTATCCGGCCATTGGGGGCGCATTTGGTGGCCGTGAAGATATGTCGGTGCAAATTGTATTGGCGTTGGCAGTATATTATTTGCGACGCCCAGTGAAGATTATCTGGAGCCGTGAAGAATCCATTCTGTTTCACCATAAACGCCATCCAACGGTCATCCGGGCGCGTTGGGGAGCCACAAAAGAAGGTCGGTTAGTCGCGGCAGAGGCAACGGTGATCGGCGACGCAGGACCGTATAACTATACCTCTACAAAAGTCCTCGGAAATGCCAATCTAACCGTTACAGGGCCATACGAAATTCCCAATATCCAGGTAGACACCTTCGGGGCCATAACCAACAACATCCCTACCGGTGCATTTCGTGGATTTGGTGGACCGCAAGGCCTTATGGCTGCAGAAGGCCAGATGAATCGGCTGGCCGAAGCGCTTGGTATTGACCCAGTGGAACTGCGGTCGCGCAATGTGTTCCGGGAAGGCAGTATTCTGAGTGTTGGAACACCGCTCCCGGCTGGTGTGTCTATGCCTCAGGTTTTAGAGCACTGCGCTACCGAGAGCTTCTGGGAGTCTAACGATAGAGGGTGGCAGCGCCGCCCTGTTGAACAGCCAGCTCATCCTGCTTTACGTCGGGGCATTGGTATCGCCTGCGGATTCAAAAACGTGGGTTTCAGCTTCGGCTTTCCTGAACAAAGTTGGGCGACTGTTGAACTTCATGGTAAGGCTGAAATCGAGCGTGTGGTGGTGCGGCATGCTGGCGCAGATGTCGGCCAGGGAGCCCATACTGCATTCATCCAAATGACGGCAGATGCTGTGGGTGTGCCTATGGAGAAAGTGCATCTGATTTCCCATGATACTGCTGAAACGCTCACCTCTGGTAGTGCGTCTGCTTCGCGATTGACCTTTATGGCAGGCAACGCTATTCGCGGCGCGGCGGCGAAAGCGTTGGAACAGTGGAGGCAAGAAGAGCGTCCGGCTGTGGCGACTTTCCAGTATCGGCCTCCTAAAACCACTCCCTATGATCCGATGACGGGGCGAAGTGAACCTAATTTTGCCTATGGGTATGTCGCGCAGGCTGTTGAAGTTGAAGTCGACATTGAAACAGGATTGATCCGCTTGGTTCGGGTAATTTCTGCGAACGATGTTGGGCGCGCAGTGAATCCCCAACAGGTGCAAGGCCAGATCGAAGGGGCTGTTGTTCAAGCGCAGGGATATGCCCTGATGGAGCATCTGATTTCGGTTGAAGGTAAGATCAAGAATCCCTACTTGTCAACCTATCTGATCCCGACCGTATTGGATGTGCCAGAAGAAGTGAAGTCGGTCGTTTTGGAATATCCTGATCCTATCGGGCCTTGGGGCGCTCGCGGCATGGCTGAGATGCCTTTTCTTCCATTGGCTCCTGCGATTATTGCCGCTGTTCATGATGCGACTGGTGTGTGGATCGATATAATTCCACTGACGCCCGATCGTGTGGTTGCTGCACTTCGTGAACATGGGATCGGCATCGCACAGTGAATAGTGATTTGCTGGTGAGCGTTCCACTTCATAAGGTGGGATAACCAGGCGGCTGGAAATGAAACTTCAACGGGCTTTTGAGGTTACTCCTGGCGACGTCATTGCTCTGGTAGGTGCAGGAGGAAAGACTTCGACTCTGGTGGCGTTGGGGCATGAGTTGTCTCAAGCGGGGATGCGCGTTCTAGCAACTACTACGACCCGTATTGGGATCGATCAACTCGATTTGATGCCCTATGCTACGACGCTGGATGAAGGGCTTCGTCACCTTTCTCTGACATTAGGCGAAAATCGGTTTGTCTTTCTCTACAACGAGATTCGCGGGACGAAGGTTCATGGCCCAGGATTAGAATGGATTCCGCGTCTGTTGGACTCGGTTGACTCCGATGTTCTCCTCGTTGAGGCTGATGGGGCGCGTGGGCTTCCGTTAAAAGCGCCAAGGTCTCATGAGCCGGTCATTCCAACTGAATCGACGTTGGTGGTGCCGATTGCTTCGCTCTCGGTATTGGGACAGCCGCTTGATGATGAGCATGTCTACAATGCACAGGCTATTGATGCTCGTTATGGGTTTGGCCTTGGCAATCGTATGAAATCACCCTGGATAGCCCAAGTTCTACGCGACGAGGAATTGGGGCTGCGGGGTGTGCCATCTCATTCCCGTGTTACTGTCTTGCTCAATCAGACTTCCCCATCGGGTTATACTCGTGCACGCGCCCGGCTGATTGCCCAGTTCATTCTTCGGTCTCCGCGTATCAATGGTGTTGCTATCGGTTCGGTACGTAGTGCCGATCCGATATTTGAAGTGCAGCGGCATGTGGGCGCGATTGTCCTGGCTGCCGGTTTGTCCCGGCGAATGGGGCAACCGAAGGTGCTGCTTCCCTGGACGAGAGGACGCAGTATTCTGGAACAGATTTTGGAACAGCTCATACTAGCTCGAATCCCGAATGTGATCGTTGTGACTGGACACCGGGCCGGGGAGGTCACTGAATTGGCGACTCGTGCTGGCGTGGGCACGGTGTTCAATGAGCACTATGCTACAGGTGAAATGCTGTCTTCAGTTAAGGCTGGTCTCCGCGCAATGCCTGAACACGTTTCGGCTGTGTTCATGGTCTTGGGTGACCAACCCCGGATTCAAGCGCGTATCCTCAATCAACTGCTAGTTGCCTATTCAGAAGGTGTGAGCGATCTAATCGCACCAAGTTTTCAGATGCGTCGGGGGCATCCTATTCTTATCGGTCGCCGTTATTGGCCGGAGATTCTGGCTCTACCTGATAACGGCGCCCCGCGTGATGTAATTGACCGTCATCAGGATAAACTAGCTTACATTACGGTTGACAACGACAGCGTATTGAGAGATGTGGATACACCTGAAGAATATCGTCAGGAGCGCCGGCTGGCAGGACTAGATCAATGATGAGGGAGGCGCAGTGATCCGCTGTCCCGTCTCAGACTGGCTGGGCGCTTGTTGACACTGCTGTATGCCATATCCCGCAGCAGATCAGCGTGTTCCATTGGTGTCACCACAATCATCACTTCATCTTCCTGTAGGACATGATCCCCCGGCGGTGCATATAAATACTGGCCGGAAGCTAACCGCAGCCCGATTACACCTGCTCGATACTGTTCTGACAAGTCCAGCTCTCGGATGGTTTGACCGATCCAGGGAGAATCGTGTTCCAGGTACAGCTCTGTCGTTTCTATTCCGGAGCCATAGTTGAATAATACGTACTGGAGAAAGTCGCTGATCACTGGGCGTGTGGTCGCGAGCAGCACGAACTGCGCGGCAACCTGGTAGGGCGTTATCACCCGGTCTGCTCCGGCACGTATCAGCTTAGGAGCAATGTCCTCGGATGGTGCCGATGCTGTGATAAGCAGTCGTTTACTCATTGCCCGGCAATTGAGTACAGTTAGGACGCTGCTGGCCTTGTCTTCCGAAGTTACCATCACGGCCAACGCCCGATGGACGCCGGCTGTTTTCAACACGGTTTCCTGGGTTGAGTCCCCTTGAATAACTGGAAATCCGCGCTGCAGAAGCCGCTCTACGATCTGGGAGTCGTTGGCAATGATGACAAAGGGGCGCGCTGGATTGAGCTTATTGATGGCGTTCTGAGCAATTCGCCCTGCGGCACAGATGACGTAATGCTGAGACATTTTGGCTGCGACTGCCGCCGACTCCTGAAGTGTTCGTGCAGGGTGGGGGGCAGGTGGGAGTGGAGCAGCTACAGCTAGCCGCTGCCAATTGGGGATGCGAGGTTGGGAGGATGTGTTTCTTCGGCAGGCGGCTTGCAGCGCATTGATTTGTTTTGCTGGCGCTACAGCAATCAGAATTTCCCCATCGTTCAACATTCGATCATCGGAAGGCGCATAGTCATAAGTTGCGTCGTCCCGCCGGATGCCGATTATTCCGGCACTGAATTGTTCGCGCAGGCGGAGGTCACTAATAGGCTGTCCAATCCAAGGCGAATCGTCTCCTAGGTAAAGCTGGGTAATTCCTAAATTGGACTGCTGGCTGAAAAGCATCGATGTGAAGAAGCCGTTGACGGCTGGTCGCAGGGTAACGTTGTTCAAGAAGCTGGCTGCCGCGTCATAATGGGCGATAACCCCGTTGGCTCCGACCCGTACCATTTTGGCGGTCAAGCTTTCGTCGAGCAGAGCGGCGGTGATCTGGAATTCCGCATTGAGATTTCGGGCAGTTAGAACTGTGAGTAGTGCTTCAGTGTCATTGTCGAGGATAACCATCAAAGCATGGGCGTGGGTGATCCCTGCGCGTTTGAGGACTGCTTCATTTGTTGGATCACCTTCGACGACCAGCAGACCCGTATCCGCAATGTGGTCGGCGAAGCTGTGATCCGGGGTCACCACAACGACGCGATCTAGGAGCGTCTCGGAACGGTGCAGGAAACGAATGGGCACAATGAGGGCAGCGCGAATGAGGCGCCATAACCGGGATTGCTGGCGCTTTTCGGGGTTTCCGAACAACCAGCCGATATACTGCTCAACCGGAGCGGCCAACAATTCGATTTGAAGCTGCTGACGGTGCCAGGCTGCTTCGGTCAAGTAGTGAATGGTATCATCGACCAGCTCGCCTGAGCCGCAGATGATGTAGTGGTCATGGAGGTGACTCACGGCGCGCTGAATTCGCCGGCGCTGACGCACTTCACGGATGGCTGGGCTGACCAGAAAGGTCGCTGTGGCCTGAAGACCGTAAGCTACAGCTCCGATGCCGAACAGAATCAGGATGACGGTGAAGATGCGGCCCGCGTCAGTGCGCGCGTAGATGTCACCGTAGCCGATGGTTGCCAGGGTGATTACGGTCAGCCAGACAGAGTCCAACAGGGAGTAGCCTTCGAGGATCATGAAGCCGATTACGCCAATCGGGATGATGGTCGCGAGCAGGAGGATGGCAATTCGAATCTGGCGCTGTGCTTCGTTGAGGCTGTCCATAGATGTTCCGTTGGTGCGGCACGGGTAAACCGTTATCCCCACCGATTATGGGAAACCCGGTGAGGGATGTCAAATAGGCGTCAGCCTCAGACTGGGACTCTGTTTAATGGCAGAGAAACTGGTATTTATTTATTAATTTATAAATTATTATTTATAATAAAATGTGGAGCTGTGAGAGAAATGATAAGAGTGATAAGAATGAGAATCGGTCGTGATATGAGAATCTGAGTTAATCGATTGTGTGAAAGTGCGGCGCAACAGGGCCGGCAAGACGCCAAAGGTCTATGGCACTTCTGTGCAATTACACGATAGCACAAAACGCAGCGGAAAGGGTGACATTTTGGAAAACCATTTGGTTTCCAATGAATGCTTGCATTATTGGTAGGGTTGCGGGGAATTAGGTAGGGGAATCGGGTCGGAAAGGTTGGGAAAACAAAATGCGCTGCAGGCTGGCAGCGCGGGATAGATGCGCTTGAGATGCAGACGCTCGAAGACGGAAGTTAGCTCATCCAGGCGATAAGGCGGGTGACGATGCTGCGGCGGTTCTTCCGGCTGCGTTGGTATTCCTGTTGTAATTGGGCTGTAAGAAAATCTAGATCGGTGACGCGCATCTTGGCACCGTTGACGAGCACCCATCCATCCTCGACGAGGCGCAATTCACGTGGTTGGCGATTATAGAGCTTCTCAAAGGCTTCCGCGTACCGTTTGGCGGCCTGATATGATCCGAAGTCCATACTGCACCTCACCGAGGTTGATCTATCTTTACATTCCTAGTGTAGCTGTTAAAAAAGGCTGTTAGGCGGCTGCAAGGTATTTTTCAGGCTTTATTCAGGAATGGAAGCTGCTGCTCTGGGCGCGGTATAATCGAAGTGCGTTGAGTGTGAATGACCAACAAGGCAGAATACCATGACATATTCATGGAATGACTATCAAGCTGCTGTCGAAGCAATACAAGCTTGTACGCCGGCGAAACCCGATGTTGGGTTAGTACTGGGGTCTGGTTTGGGAGGATTGGCCGACACACTGGCCGACCGTACCATCATTCCCTACCGCGATATTCCAGGCTGGCCGCAGTCTACAGTAGAGGGGCACAGCGGCCAGCTTGTGATCGGTATGTTCGAGGGTAAGACTGTGGTTGCCCAGCAGGGGAGGGCGCATTTCTACGAAGGATACACACCGCAGCAGGTGGCTTTTCCTATTCGGATCATGCACCTTCTGGGGGCGCCAACAGTCATTCTGACGAACGCAGCGGGAGGTTTGAACCGAGGCTACCGGACCGGCGATCTGATGATGCTGAACGACCACATCAATTTCGCAGGGATGGCGGGGAATAACCCGCTCATGGGACCTAATGAAGCACGCTTTGGGCCGCGGTTTGTGGGTATGGTACACACTTATGATGCGGATTTGCGGCGGTTGGCGCGGGAAGCAGCGGCTGAGCAGGGCATTACCCTGCATGAAGGGGTGTATGTGTGTCTGGCCGGCCCCAGCTTTGAGACTCCGGCGGAAATTCGGATGCTGCGGATGTGCGGCGCGGATGCGGTGGGGATGTCTACCGTGCATGAAGTTCTGGCAGCACGACATGCGGGAATGCGGGTATTGGCGATATCTGGGATCACCAACGAGTGCATTGACAGTGTGGATGCGGCGATGGATACCAGCCACCAGGAGGTACTGGATGCGGGGATGGTGCTGGTTCCGCGGCTGACGGCTATTCTGCGAGGTGTTGTTCGAGCACTATGACCGCCCTGGTCTTCTTCATCGAGCAAACGGCTACTGGCCTGTATATTCTGATCGGGGTGGGGCTGCTGCTGATGTGGCGGCGGTGGTCGGCTGCACGTCGTGAAATCCGAGCCACTCATTTTGAACTGGAGCGGGATTTTTATCGCTTTCGCCAGGCGAATGCGGCTACATTGTTTATCCTACTGATCGAGGCCGGATTGGTGATTTTGGGCATCCAACAAGTGGTTGCGCCGACCCTGCGGGCGGATGCACAGATTTCGACGATTGCGCTGGCACAAACCAACCAGCAGGATGGTGATTTTGCGACGGCCACGCCTGCGCCAGTGAACTTTGATAACTCGCCAATCGATCCGAGCGGGGTGCAGATTGGAGGGCAGGAACTGGTCCGCGTGCAGGCCACGCCAACCCTGACTCCGACTCCTGTGGGGACTATTCTGCCTAATCCACCACCTATTGTTGGATGCGATAAACCAGGGGCGACCCTTCAGATTCCGGCGAACGGCATGTTGGTATTCCAACCGATTCGCATTGTAGGCACAGCGTTCACTGACAACTTCTCGTTTTATCGCTTTGAAATCAGCGGCCCATCGACTCAAGGGAATTTTGCGGTAATCGGGGAATATACTCAACCGGTTTTTGAAATTGGGACATTGGGACAGTTCGTGCCTTCGTTTTATATCCCAGGCGCCTATGAGTTTCGTCTGACTGTGTTTGACATCAATACTACACTTCAGGCGGCGTGCCGGGTGAACATTACAATCAGCGAGCCGATTCCGACGGCGACTCCGCTGGCTCCTCAGTGAGTATTCGGCATGACTGATACCCCCCGACTCGGTTTCATTGGAACAGGTAAAGTTGGGAGCGCGCTGGCACGCTTGTGGTATGCGGTTGGCTTTCAGATTGGGGTGGTGTACAACCGGTCACCGGCAAGGGCGGCGCAGTTGGGTACGGCTGTAGACGCGGTTGTTGTTGATTCATGCCAGGCGGCTGCTGGTGGAGCCGATCTCATCTTTGTGACCGTTCCAGATGACGCAGTGCAAACGGTGGCTGAACGGCTGGCCGAGGTGGATGATCTCGAAGGAAAGGGTATTGTCCACACTTCGGGTTCGCTGGATGCTTCGGTTCTGGGGAAGCTGGTGGAGCGGGGGGCAATGGTTGGCAGTTTGCATCCGGCCTTTCCGTTTGCCAGCGATCAAGTTCCTCCAGAGAGCTTGATGGGAGCCGTCATGGCAGTCGAGGCGGAAGATGAACGTCTGCGCGGTTGGCTAGTTGATTTGGTTTACGGTCTTGGGTGTATCGAACTGAATATCAGGCCTGGGCGGAAGGCGCTGTATCATGCGGCTCTGGTCTTCACCAGCAACTACACTGTTACCCTCTACAGCATTGGGCAACGGATCCTCAGCAGTTTGGGAACAGACCGGGCAACGGCGGAGCAGGCACTGCGACGCTTGCTCAACAGCACAGTAGAGAACATCGAGGAACGGGGTTTGCCAGAAGCTCTGACCGGCCCACTGGCTCGTGCAGATGTTGGGACGATCAGGGCGCATCTGCGCGATTTAGAAGAGTTTGATCCTGTGCTGAACGACCTTTATCGCCAATTGGCGCTGCAAACCCTGCCCCTGGTAGAGTCACGTGGGCAACCTATCGAAACCCTGCGGAACGTCCTGACGCAAGGAGGACATGATGCGAATCACGGTGCGTGATTTCCAGAAGATGACTGATGCGGGTGAGAAGATCGCTGTGCTGACGGCATATGATGCGACCAGCGCGTTTCTCGCAGAAGCTGCCGGGGCGACGGCGCTGCTGGTGGGTGACTCGCTGGGGATGGTGGTACAGGGGCACTCTTCGACAATCCCGGTGACGCTGGAACAGAGCATTTATCACGCGCAGATGGTGGTGCGCTCGACGCAGCGGGCGATGATTATCGGTGATCTGCCGTTCATGAGCTATAAGATCAGCACTGAACAGGCTATGACCAGCGCAGCCCGAATGATGCAGGAGGGTGGGGTCGGCGCGGTCAAGCTGGAGGGCGGGGAATATGTCGCCGCCTCGATTCAGCGGATTGTACAGGCTGGGATTCCGGTGATGGGGCATATCGGATTGACGCCGCAAAGCGTCAACCAGTTTGGTGGATTTCGAGTTCAAGGCAAGGATATTTTTACTGCCCAACAGCTTCTGCAGGATGCGCTGGCGATTGAGGCGGCGGGCGCGTTCAGTATTGTCCTGGAGCTGATTCCTACGGAGCTGGCGCAAGAGATCAGCGAGCGGCTGCGAATTCCTACAATTGGGATCGGCGCTGGCCCAAACTGCGATGGTCAGGTGCAGGTTTATCACGATCTACTGGGGCTGCATCCTTCATTCGGGCCGCGCCACAGCAAGCAGTATGCGAACGCCGGAAAGGTGATTCAGGATGCGCTGAGCAGGTTCGTCGAGGAAGTGAAGGTGGGACAGTTCCCGACCAGCGAAAATAGTTCGACTATGAGTGCGGAAGTCCTGGCGGAAATCCGGGGACATTAAGGCTGGTTATTGTGCTGATTCTGGACAGTGTGGCGGCACTGCGGGCATGGCGCCGCGAATGGACAGGAACAGTCGGATTGGTTCCGACAATGGGGGCACTGCATCAGGGACATCTCTCGTTGGTGAAGCAGGCAGCACTTGAAAATGATGCGGTTTTGGTCAGCATCTTTGTGAATCCGACGCAGTTTGACTCACCAGATGATCTTTCGCGCTATCCACGCCCGCTGGAACATGATCTGGCGCTGCTCAGAGCTGAACAGGTCGAGGCGGTCTTCGTTCCAACGCCGGAGATGATGTACCCACCGGGATATCAGACGTGGGTCGAGGTAGAACGGGTCTCACAAGGCTTGGAAGGCGAGCGCCGGCCTGGGCACTTTCGCGGGGTTGCTACTGTCGTGAGTAAGTTATTCAATCTGACGCAACCGAACCGCGCGTACTTCGGCCAAAAAGATGCCCAGCAGGTGGCGGTCATCAAGGCACTGCGGCGCGATCTGGATTTTGCACTGGATGTGATCGTTTGCCCGACGGTACGCGAGGCTGATGGGCTAGCGATGAGTTCCCGGAATGTGCATCTCACTGTGGATGAGCGGCGTGCAGCCAACGTGCTCTACCGGGCACTGCAAGCGTGTGCTGATCTATATGCTGAGGGCCAACATGATCCGGTGCGGCTGCGCCAGCGGGCAATCGAGGTGCTGCATGATGAACGCCTGGCGGAGCCAGAATATGTCTCGGTGACTGACGCAGTTTCGCTGCAGGAGGCTGCCGCACCGTCTGAAGAGCCGCTGCTGCTTTCGATGACGGTGCGGTTTGGTAAAATACGACTGCTGGACAATCTGCTGCTGCCGCTTGACCTCAATACGCAGGAGTGGCTGACGGCTATACTTGGGGGAGATGGTCGTCAGCGCACCTGATGGGCCGGTCTCAGATAGGCTGGTACGGGTTAATCGTCGTCATTGTCGTCGTCATCATCGTTATCGTCATCATTGTTATTACTATTGTTGTTTGATCCGCCGTGATCACCGGAGTCATTGTTGTTCTGGCTGCCGCCCTCGCTACCACCCTGATTCGGGCCGCTTCCGCCGCTTGTATCACCAGGCGCGGCGCTCTGAGTGGGGGATGCGTTCTGGGGGGCAGGCGGCAGGAAGATGGTCTGTCCGGCAATGATGCGCCGTGGATCGGTCAGACAGTTGACGGTGAGAAGCTGCTGAATGGTGATGCCGCGGCTGCTGGCGAGGCCAGATACGGTATCGCCTGACCGAATCGTGTAGCTGACCCAGCCTGCCGGTCGAGTCGGAACACATTCGGTTGAGGTAGCCGTCAGCGTCAGGCTGGCGGTCATGCTTGGTGTTGGTGAGGCTGATGGACTTGGCATTGCCGATGGTGTTGGTGAAGGAGTCGGTGATGGTGTCGGCGTCATGCTCGGTGCTGGCGATTGGGTTGGAGACGCAGTGGGCGTTTGTGAGGGAGTGACTGTCGCTGAGAGCTGGGTTGTGGCAGTTGGCGCGATGGTATTGACCGGTGTGGGAGCTGGCTGGCGTGGTGATTGATTGAGCAGTGTAATCCGGGTGGCGACCAGTTCGCCTGCTGGTGTGGTATATGCCTCGACACGTATAGTGTCGCCAACCTGAAGCGATTCAGGACGCTGAGTCTGTGGATCGAGGCGCACGGTCAGACCAGAGACTGTCCAGATGCTGCCGGACTGTTGGGTGATGGTGCCGTCAAATTCGACCGCGGCGACGCGACGGGCAGCTAGAAGCTGGCCGATTTCGTCGATGCGGCGCTGGTTGAACTGTGTCGCAATGTCGGGGTTTGTTGGATCGAGAACGAGGCTGAATGATTCGCTCAGGCGCTTAATGCCATAGAGAGCATCCCCTGGAAGACTGTTCAAAGATACGGCAGTCACGCTGCCTGCCACTATGAAGATGACGATTAGAAAGGCAGCAGCCAGTGGGATGAGCCGAGGTAGGGGTGAGTAACGCCGACGAGGCGTGGATCGTAAAGCAGCCTCGAACTTGATGCGAGCGCGGGCCTGAGCCGCGTCTACTTCGATCTGGGGGGGCAGCATACGTTTGACGACCCGACCTGTTTCCAGCATGGGGCGCAGAATGGCCGCATGCTGCGGGTAGCGCTGCAGGCAGGAGTCGATGCTTTGCCCGGCATTCATCCGCTCCAGGCAGTCGTTAAATGCTTCCGAAACGTCCCAATCAGCCATAGTATGATTCCGATTGAATTTCGCCCAGCAACTGGCGGAGGGTCTGTACCGCGCGGAACTGAAGCGACTTGATCGCGTTGATCGATTTGCCCATGATGGCGGCGGTTTCCTGGAGATTCAGGTTCTGGCCGAAGCGGAGGATCAATACCTCCTGCTGGTCCGGCGCTAATCGGCCTAAAGCACGACGAGCACGTTCCAAGTTCACCGACCGGATGAATTCTACTTCCAGTCCTTCATCGTCTGTATTGGGAATCCATTCTTCGAGAGCTTCGGTAGTCACCTGCCGCTCCTTGCGATAATGGTCATAGACGAGATTGCGAGCGACCTTGAAAATCCAGCCTCGCAAACTTTGACGCGGAGCTTGGGCTTGGCGGATCGACTGCAAGAGCTTGATGAAGACATCACTGGCGAGGTCTTCAGCCAGTGCCCGGTCTTCTATTCGCAGACGAATGAAGTTGTAGACCGGCGGGAAGTAGTTTTCGTAAATGAGCATCAAGGCTTCTTCGTCACCTATTCTCGCTCGCGAAAGCAGGCGGTCTTCAGCCGCGATATCTGGCAGAACGATCACGATCATGGATCAATAATCCAGCGTCTTGGAACCAACCTTATCCTCGATTTTGCCACCTAAAATGCTCCGCTACAATTCCGCTGCGCTGAATCCGAATCATTGAGTAATCGGATCGTCCATGCTTTTGGCAGTGGGAGGCATGCCAAAAAGCATGTGATCCGTACTAATTCCGACGAAGATGGACGTTAAAAGTTGCGGTCAATTTACAGCGGGAAGAAGAGAACTTCCTACAATGGGCCGGTTTTTTCATCGCTGCTGCGGCTGCGCCCCGGCAGCAACCGGTTTACAAGTCCACCTAGCAGACGGCTGATGCGGCGCAGTTCGACGCGCCACCGGGCCAGGACATAGCTAAACTGGCGGCGCTGCTGATTGATCAGACGGCCAGATCGCCGCTCCGTCAGGTCGGAGCCAGTCCATCTGAGAACCATCGATGCCCAGGTGAGTCCGCCGCCGAAACCGACGAAGGCGATGTTTTCACCAGGCTTAACCCGGTTGGCCTGGACTGCTTCACAAAGCGCAATGGGGATGGATGCTGCCGAAGTATTGCCGTAGCGATCCAGGTTGCTCATGAATAAGTCTGGCTCGATCTTGAGGGCGCGGGCAGCAGCTTGGATAATTCGCAAGTTGGCCTGGTGGGGAACGATCAGTGAGATGTCCTGGATGTCTAGGTCGGCTTTGAACAGAGCTTCCTCGATGCTTTCAGCGATGACACGAGTGGCAAACTTGAAGACCTCGCTTCCGTTCATATACATCTTGTGCATCTTGTGACCGGTAGTCGAAAAGTCGGCATTGTTGAGGTCTTCACTGCCTACGGTCGGGATACATAAGAGGTCGCCGCCTGACCCATCAGATCGCAGCACCGAAGACAGTATACCGCCTTCGATTGAACTCCCCTTGAGAACGACTGCACCAGCTCCATCACCGAAGAGGATACACGTGCCGCGATCCTGCCAGTCCAGGACGCGGGTCATCGTTTCCGCACCGATCACCAGTGCGACCTGAATACTGCCAGCACGGATGGCCTGTGCCGCCATGTCGACGCCGTAGACGAACCCTGAGCATGCCGCGCTCAGGTCAAATGCCCCGGCCTTGGATGCGCCCAGCCAATGCTGAATCAACGACGCGGTGCTGGGAAAAATATTCTCTGGGGTCGATGTCGCGACGACGATCAGGTCAATTTCTGCTGGGAGGATGTCAGCTATATCGAGGGCACGCTGGGCCGCCCGGAGACCGAGGCTGGCGGTGGACTCGCGTTCACCGGCGATGCGGCGTTCCTTGATGCCGGTGCGCGTCCGTATCCATTCGTCGTTGGTTTCAACGATGGCTTCGAGGTGCTGGTTGGTGAGGACTGTATCAGGAACAGCCATTCCCCAGCCAACAATGTGGGCGTATATGCCGGTTGAAGCCTGCTGCATTCCCGGATTAGTTCGCGCCATTTTGATGATACTTGCCGAAAATCAAGACCGCATTGTGCCCACCGAAGCCGAAGGAGTTACTCATAGCGATATCGATTTGTGCAGCCCTGCCTTCATTGGGTGTGTAGTTCAGATCACACTGTGGATCGGGATTGTCGAGATTGATGGTCGGCGGGATAAAGTTACTGCGCAGGGCCATGATCGAGAAGACGGCTTCAACCGCGCCAGCCGCGCCCATCAAATGTCCCGTTACGGACTTGGTGGAGCTAATAGGGATTTCGTAAGCTGTTTCACCGAGAGCGCGCTTGATCGCAACAGTCTCGCTCACATCGTTGAGCGGCGTGCTGGTTCCATGGGCGTTGATATAGTCGAGGTCTTCGGGCTTGAGACCCGCATTTTCAAGAGCGAGTTCCATGGCTACGGCAGCACCTTCGCCGGTTTCCAGCGGAGCGGTGACATGATAGGCATCGCAGCTTTGCCCGTAACCGAGGACTTCGGCATAAATCTTTGCGCCACGCGTGAGTGCATGTTCAAGGTCTTCAAGGACAAGCATGGCTGCGCCCTCGGCGACCACGAAGCCGTCGCGGTCAATATCGAACGGGCGGGAAGCCTTTTCGGGCGCATCGTTGCGGCGAGAAATGGCAGTCATGTTGTTGAAGCTGGCGATAGCAATATCGGCCAGCCCTGCCTCGCTGCTGCCGGCTAGAATAGCTTTGGCCGCGCCGCGCCGGATGATTTCGGTGGCTTCGCCGATACTGTTATTACCAGTTGCGCAGGCCGTTGAGATGGCGAAGTTGGGGCCGCGCAGTCCCCAGGTCATGGCGACTTTGGCTGCGGCGCTATCAGGGAGCATCATGGGTACCATCAGAGGGCTGACAGCTTTGGCTCCACGTTCCAGGAAAGCCTTTACGCCTTCAAAGATTGATCCGATTCCGCCGATGCCGCTGCCCATAATACAGCCGACTTGGTAGCGGTTGCTATCGGTGATTTCCAGTCCAGAGTCATCCATGGCTTGTTTGGCCGCAACGAGGCCAAGCTGGGTCACACGGTCGGTTCGCCGGGCTTCACGCCGTCCCAGGACTTCATTCGGATCAAAGTTCTTGACCTCACCGCCGAAATGATTCTCTAGGTGCGAGGTGTCAAAACGGGTAATCCGAGCGATCCCGGTTTTGCCCGCAGCAGCGTTGTTCCAGGCTTCTTCGACGGTATTCCCCGTCGGGCACAGGATACCCATCCCTGTAATGACGACACGGCGTCTATCCACAATGACCTCCGGACTGCGACTGTATTGGACAGTCAGCTTTCATGAGCGCGTCAAATTGAGAGTGCATTATATCTGTTGAATTAAACCCCTCACAAGGGGAGTCGTTACTATGGGGTGGAGTGATATAATGGCCTTCCTCATGGAGGAAGCATGATCCTTGTAACAGGCGCAAGTGGTTTTATTGGCCGGCATCTGGTCAGCCGGCTGTTGGCTGATGGACGGCCAGTGCGCTGCCTATTGCAAAGCAACAAGTCTCATCGAATTACCTGGGATTCGAGCGTTGAGACTGTGACAGGCAGCGTGCTAGATGAGGAATTTCTGTTCAAGGCTGTCACCGGTGTGCATACGATTATCCACTTGGAGAGCGCCCAGTGGTGGGGACGGCTACGCGATCTGGAACGCATCGAACTGGTTGGCACGCGCAACCTGATCACGGCGGCGCGTTCGGCGCGCGTTGGGCGGATCATCGTGGTGAGCCATCTAGGTGCTTCTGTCTCGTCCGCGTTTGCGCTGCTGCGGGTGAAGGGCGCGCTGGAAGAATTGATTCGTACCAGCGGCCTCGCTTATACCATCATTCGCTCAGGACTGGTGTTCGGTAAGGACGACGCCTTTGTTAACCACATTGCTATGATTCTCCGGGCCAGTCCATTCATATTCCTCATGCCGGGGCAGGGCGAAGTCGTACTGCATCCGATTTTCATTGATGATCTTGTTGAAGCTTTGGCGCGCAGCCTGGAAAAAATCGATGTCGTAGACAGCACTGTCGAGATTGGTGGGCCAGAATATATCACGCTAGAGGATATGATCTCGACTGTCATGCGAGTGTCGAACGTGTCGCGGGTGGTACTGCCGACTCCACCTTATCTGCTTCGCTTGCTGACAGGGGTCTACAGCCGTGTACTGCCGCGCTCTTTGATGACGTCGCAGTGGTTTGATCTGCTGGCTGCCAATCGCACGACATCGTTGGGGAATCTCTACAATGCGTTTGGTTTCCAACCACGGCGCTTTGAGGATACGCTGCTGACCTACATGCCGAAGACGGGATATTGGTGGACTCTGCTGCGGGCAAGTCTGCGTCGCCGTCCACGCAGCATTTGAGCACTGGAATGCGTATGCTGGGATCAATTGAAATTCGAGCGCTGCGGTCTTTGGCAGAAATGCGGGACGCAGTGAATCTACAGAGGGTGTTTTGGGGTAACGACCTGGAGTCGGTTGTGCCGGCACATATGCTGTACTCGTTGGCGCAGCATGGTGGGCATGTGCTGGCTGCATTCAAAGGTCAGGATATGGTGGGCGTGCTGATCGGGTTTCTGGGAACAGGGTTGGATGAACTTTACTGTCCCTCACCGAGCAACATCCAGATGGTATCTAAGCGGATGGTAGTGCTGCCTGAATTCCGCAGCCAAGGGATTGGTTACCAGCTCAAGCTGGCACAGCGGGCGCTGGCGCTTCAACAACATATCTCGCTGATTACGTGGACGTTCGACCCACTGCAAGCGCCAAATGCGAATCTCAACGTCCATAAACTGGGCGGTGTAAGCCGCCGGTATCTGGAGAACTTCTACGGGGTAGAACCAGCCGGAAATCTGGCTGTGTTGGGTTCATCAGACCGGCTGTTGGTGGAATGGTGGGTTGAGCGTGATGAGGTCAAGAGGAGATTGAGCCAGGGAGCCAATGCTGAGACAGTATCACTACTTAAGGCAGCAGCGGCGCCTGTGATTAACCCGGCACAGGCCGGAGAGGACGAGCTGCTTGCGCCAGCAGAAAAATGGGACGACAATCCGACGGCACATCTGCTGCGGGTTGAAGTTCCAGCTCGGTACAACCGGCTGGTTGAGTCGGCTCCAGAGCTGGCGACTGCCTGGAGAATCCATATCCGTGCCGTGTTCCAGCAGTATTTTCAGTTAGGATATTCAGCAGTCGATTTTATGCAGGTGGCTGTTTCAGGTTCGCTGCGGACATATTATGTTTTGCGCCTATGAAGAAGGGGAAGCCGCGATGTCCCTTTATGTTGAAAGAGCAAGGTCATGAAGTCTATTACAGTTCGTTCGATAGAACTTTATCCTATCGCTATGCCGCTTGTGGAAAAGCTCCGCACCAGTTTTGGGGAAGAACCGTTCAAGGCTGCGGTGCTGACAGCGCTGACCACTGAAGATGGGGTTAAGGGGTGGGGAGAGTCGTCAGCCGAGATCAATCCCGGCTACAGCTATGAGACAGTGGGAACATCACTGCATGTGCTGCGGGAGTTCTTGTGTCCAGCACTGTTGGGGAAAACCATCACCAGCCCGACTGAGGTTCCATCTCTGCTCAGCGCGGTGCGAGGGCATCCGCTGGCTAAGCACAGCCTGGAAGCGGCAGTTTGGGATGCATTTGCGAAAGCAAACGGATTATCCATCGCGGAAGCATTCGCGATGCATCTTCCGGCTGAGCACCGGCCGCGTGGGTTTGCTAATGTGGGGGTGAGCATTGGTATTCAGCCGACGGTCGAGGCGACACTAGACATCATCACTCACCGTTTGAATCAAGGCTACAACCGGATTAAGCTCAAGATCAAGCCCGGTTGGGATGTGGAATTGGCGAAAGGTGTGCGTGCCCGCTATCCCGATATTCTGTTGATGCTGGACGCCAACAGCGCCTATACTTTGGCCGACGCAGATCATCTCAAGCAGCTAGATGACTACAACTTGTTGATGATTGAACAACCCCTCGGTTACAACGATATCTACGAACACAGCAAACTACAGCCACAGCTTCAAACGCCAATCTGCCTGGATGAGAGCATCCATTCCGCTAATGATCTGCGTTTGGCACTGGAGTTAGGAGCCTGCCGGATTCTAAATTTGAAGCCGGCCAGGGTGAGTGGGTACACCGAAAGTCTAGAGATTTACCGGATTTGCGCTGCGCACCAACTGCCACTGTGGATTGGTGGGCTATTGGAAACTGGGGTGGGGCGAGCGGCGAATCTGGCGTTTGCATCACTGCCAGGGGTGACTCTGCCTTGTGATATTTCGGCGACGGATCGCTACTACAACCCTGACCTCACGGAACCGCCGTTTGTGTTGGGCAAAAACAGCACAATTGATGTGCCGACAGGGCCTGGAATTGGGGTCGAGGTGCGGATGGACCGCGTTCAGGACGCGGTGCGCCGATGGGTCGATGCAGGCGTCTACCAGCATTAAGCTGAAGGGGGAGCACACTATGCCACTTGAAAACACCACGGTCGCGTTTATCGGCAGCGGTGTCATGGCCGAGGCGATGATAAAGGGGCTGCTGAACAAGGGACTTATCCCGGCGAAGCAGATTATTGCGGCAGACAGCCGTGTGGAACGAACTCAAGAACTGGCTGAACGTTATGGTCTAAAGGGAACCGTAGATAACAGTGAGGCTGCGGAAGCTGCTGAAATCTTGGTGCTTTCGGTGAAGCCGCAGGTACTGCATGAGGTGATGCCGGAAGTGCGCCGGGGGGCGCATTCCTCAAAGCTGGTGCTGAGTATCATTGCAGGGGCGCGTATCCGTACCATCGCGGATGGCGTTGCCAATGCCAGCGTGGTGCGGGCGATGCCGAACACACCAGCGCAGATCGGTCAAGGAATTACGGTGTGGACTGCTACTCCAGAGGTGCTGCCGCCGCAGCGGGCACAAGCGCAGGCGCTCCTGGGGGCACTCGGCGACCAAATTTTCGTCGATGATGAGCGCTATCTCGATATGGCAACAGCGCTGAGCGGGACTGGCCCAGCCTATGTCTTCCTATTTATGGAGGCGTTGATCGACGCGGGCGTGCATATGGGTTTTTCACGGCGGGATGCCGAGCGTCTTGTCCTGCAAACCATGCGCGGGTCTATCGAGTTCGCCGAAGCCTCTGGGCTGCATCCGGCGCAGCTGCGCAACCAAGTGACGAGTCCGGGCGGGACCTCCGCAGAAGCGATCTATCACCTTGAAAAGGGCGGTCTGCGGACAGTTATTTCGCGGGCGGTATGGGCTGCTTATCAGCGATCCGTAGCTCTGGGGAGCGGATCGAATTCTCGGAATCCAGATCGTCTGGATGGGGATCGTTAGGTGGGTAGGGCTGGCTGGCAGGAATAGGCAGCGTAAACCAGAACGTGCTGCCTTCGCTAGGCTTGCTTTCGGCTCCGATTTCTCCGCCGAGGCGGTGGACGATGCGCGAGGCAATTGTGAGTCCTAATCCCAGCCCAGCGGCTTCGGCCTTATGGAAGCGGGCGAATGCCTGGAACAGTTTGGTTTGATCAGCAGGTTGGATGCCTAAGCCATTGTCCCTGACTTCATAACGCGCTTTGCCGCCAACCAGCCTGCCGCTAATGGCGATATAGGGGGCGCGGTTGTTTTTGCCGATATACTTGATGGCATTGCTGATGAGGTTGGCAAATATCTCTTCAATCCAAATTTCCTGACCGAGTGCTGGCGGCAGATTAGGCATTATCTCGATCTGGATGCCGTGGGTTTCTAGTTCCTTGCCGAACCGCTGGACAGCCGCATGGACGATGGCCTTCATCGAAACGACTTTGATTTCACTACCTACATCACGTAGATGAGACAGCCGGAGCAGCTCGTCAATCATCGTGATCGTCTTTTGAGAAGCAATCAGGATGTTTTTGACGTAGTCAGTCTCTTGAGGATGGGGCTGAATGTGTTCACTTTCGAGCAGGAGTTCAGCATAGCCTATGATGGCTGAAATCGGTGTCTTGAGGTCATGGGCAACGGTATGGCCGAAGGCATCAAGTTCAGCGTTGCGCTCCTTGAGTTCCTCGACATAGCGTTTGTTGGCGGCTTCTGCTTCCTTAAGACGGGTGATATCTCGCAGCACGATGACGCGGGCTTTGGACTGACGCTCTTGATCGGGAATGAGGGAGATGCGCAGGTCGAAGTAGCGGAACTTGCCATCTTGAACGTATTCGAGTTCGCCTTCTGTTTCGGTCACATCTTTGTAGCGTTCGATCAAATCAACACTGTTTGAAAATACTTGGCTGATTTTCTTGCCGATGACGTGGGCGGTACGAACAGTTAGAAGCCTTTCTGCGGCTGGGTTGAGGTCTACAATGCGATTCTGCGAATCGATCACCAGTACAGCATCGCTCATGACCTTGAGAATAAGTTCATGCGCGGCAGGCATGAGATCGATCAATTTGTATCGGAAGAGGCCAATTGCTACTGGAATGACAGCCAGCGCGTAACCGAAGGGGGTGAGATCGAGCCGAGGCACAATCGTTGCGCCGGTAATGGTGAGAACACTGCTCGTCCAGATTAACACCATAGCACCAATTAGGCTGGCGAGCTGACCGCGGTATAGATTCGGGGAACGGAGTACCCAGACAACCATGATGATGACCGCAGCAACATTGATGCTGTAAAGGTAGACAATGCCGATCCAGAATACCGGTCCATAGGTGCGGTCAAACATCATGAGACCATTGACTTCGACGACGCTCGTTGTGGCCCAGTTCAAACCGTGAAATTGATTCGTCCAGACTGTTAGGATGTGCAATACGGGGATGGCGAACAGTAAGATGATATGCTGCCGTTTGAGACGGCGGCGATAGCCGGTGTAGCACAGGATGAACAAGAAAAAATAGACTGGAATAGGCAGCGAGAAGAGGTATTCCAGGCGCAACCAGACGAACATGGTATTGAGATCGGCGGCGAGCAGTTCCAATGCATAAGTGATGAGTAAACCCGTCGCCGAAAAGATGTACAGCAAGAACCAGCGTGCTGTTTCATCGGTGCGATGCCGCCAGATGAGTATACTGTACCTCAACAGTGGAATTGTGCTGAGGAAGAGGGGTATTGCCAACGGGTTGAACTGCCATACCATAGACATATAGATCTAGTACACATGTAACGAAAAACAAAGATTGTCCTAGATATTATGACACAAATTGTAAGAAATCGCGCGTTGAGGATCAGCAAGTCTTAGAATTCGATGATTGATCGGTCTATGCGGTAGCGCAACGCTTGTGAAAAACTGGACAGAAAAATATCGATCCGCTACAATCGCGCAAATTTCTGCATAGTGCTTAGTTTTCAACAACTGCAAATCTTCGCGGTGTAATCCGAGCGGGTGTTCCCATACAAGGAGTCTCCAATGGCCCAAGTTGCCAACGATGTCTTTCAGTCGTTGCTGAAGCAGGTTGAGTCGTTCCAACCAGCGATTGAAACCTACGAAGTTGGTTTTGTTCAGGAAGTGGGTGATGGTATCGCCCGCGTGTCTGGCCTGGACAATATCCGGTTCAGTGAACTGGTTCGCTTCAAGAACGGTACGCCGGGGATCGCGTTCAATCTGGAAAGAGATAACGTCGGTGTCATCATCATGGGTGAGTACGATACCATCCAAGAAGGTGACGAAGTACGGCCGCTGGGCTTGATTGCTTCGGTTCCGGTGGGTATGGGACTGGTCGGCCGTGTTGTCGATGCGTTGGGTAACCCGGTGGATGGTAAGGGGCCGATTGCTTCGACCGAGTACTATAATATCGAGCGCATTGCTCCCGGCGTGATCGAGCGGCGCAATGTGTATCGCCCTGTTCAGACCGGCGTGATTGCCATCGACTCGATGACTCCGATTGGCCGTGGCCAGCGTGAGCTGATCATTGGTGACCGCCAGACAGGTAAGACCGCGATTGCCATCGATACGATCCTGAACCAGAAGGGCAAGGATCTATACTGCATCTATGTTGCCATCGGCAAACGCCGCGGCGAAGTGGCTCGTTTGGTCGCACTGCTGGAAGAATACGGCGCGATGGAATATACCACTGTGGTTGTTGCTTCGGCATCTGATCCGGCAGCGATGAACTACATTGCGCCGTATTCGGGCTGTGCCATCGGCGAGTGGTTCATGGAGAATGGCAAGGATGCCCTGGTTGTTTATGACGATCTCTCTAAGCATGCTTGGGCTTATCGCCAAGTTTCACTGCTGATGCGGCGGCCTCCGGGACGTGAAGCTTATCCGGGTGACGTGTTCTACCTCCACAGCCGTCTGCTGGAGCGCGCTGCGCAGTTGAGCGATGCACGCGGCGGCGGGAGCCTGACGGCACTGCCAATCATCGAAACGCTGCTCGGCGATGTGTCCGCTTACGTTCCGACCAACGTTATTTCGATCACCGACGGGCAGATCTACCTGGAGCCGGAATTGTTCTACGCAGGCGTGCGTCCGGCGATCAACGTCGGTATTAGTGTGAGCCGCGTGGGTGGTGATGCTCAGACGAAGGCGATGAAGAAAGTGGCAGGTGGTCTGCGCCTTGACCTGGCGCAGTTCCGCTCACTGGCGGCTTTCGCTCAATTCGGCTCTGACCTGGATAAGGCGACACAGCAGCAGTTGGATCGTGGTTTGCGACTGACCGAGCTGCTCAAGCAGCCGCAGTACCAACCGATCGCGCTGGCTGAACAAGTCGCGCTGATTTATGCCGGTACGAAGGGGTATCTGGATCACGTTCCGGTTGAGCGCGTTAAAGAGTGGCAAGCGGGTTTCATCCGCGCGTTGAATACGCAGTTCAGTGATTTGACGAACAACATCGCGGATACGAAGACCCTGAATGACGAGCAGGAAGCCCAGTTGAAGCAGGCGCTTGAGTCATTCAACGCGAGCTGGAGCTAAGTTCGTTTGATGGCACAGGCGGGGTGATGCAGTGACTGTGTTTTCCCGCCTAGAAACGCCGCTAGCGAACTTAAGGAGAACACCATGGCAACTGCCCGCGAAATCAAAAAACGTATTCGCAGCGTTCGCAATATCTCACAGATTACCCGTGCGTTGGAAGCTGTCTCGGCATCCCGCGTACGTAAGGCCCAGGCACGTGTCCTCGCCAGCCGTGCGTTTGCGGAGAAAGCTTGGGAAATTCTGCTCAACGTTCAGAGCACCGCTACGAAGGGGGTGCCGCTGCACCCGCTCCTAACTGCGCGCGAAGAAGTCAAACAGGCGATGATCGTCTTGGTGACTTCGGACCGGGGGTTGGCCGGAGCATACAACACCAATATCATTCGCGTTGCTTTGCGTTTTGCAGAACGACTGGGAAAGCCGGTTCGCTATGTGACCGTCGGTAAGAAAGGACGGGACTCGCTGATCCGGGTTGGTCAGAACGTCATTGCTGAGTTTAGCCACCTGCCAGCGGATCCGACTGTGGCTGACATCTCACCGGTATCGCAGTTGGCAATTGATGAGTTCCTCAGCGGCACAGTCGATGCGGTCTTCATTGCCTATACCGACTTCATCAATACACTGACTCAGCGCCCCGTGGTGCTGAACTGGCTGCCGCTGCTGCCGTACAACACCGAAGATCAGGTGATGGCAGAACTGCTCAAGGATGTGCCCAGTGTGAGCGCTGGCAAATCGGATTACGAGTACGAACCGAATGCCGCCGCGATCCTGGATGAAATCGTGCCGCGCTTCACCGAGCTTCAACTGTATCAAGCTGTTTTGGAAAGCCAGGCCAGCGAGCATTCCGCTCGTATGGTCGCGATGCGGAATGCATCGGATAACGCGACCCAGTTGATTGGTGATCTGACGTTAGTCTACAACAAAGCTCGCCAGGCATCAATCACAGCTGAAATTCTCGATATTGTTGGTGGCGCGGAAGCGCTCCAGGCGTCGATTGATACGTTGGCAGAGGACATTCTGGCGCAGGCGGATGCTGTGCCATCAATGCCAGCAGCCTATGCCGTCCGCAGTACTCCGAAGAAAGCGAGTTCTGGCCAGCAGGATGATCTGCAGGTAGTCGAGGGCATCGGCCCAAAGATGGCTGATGCTCTGCGTGCTGCTGGAATTGATACATTCGAGAAACTGGCCCAGGCGACTGAAGCGGAAATCAAAGCTGCCATTGAAGCGGCAGGACTGCGGTTTGCTCCCAGCGTGCCGACTTGGCCGAAGCAGGCTGCTTTTGCAGCACGTGGCGATTGGGATGGTCTGGATAAGTATCAAAGTGAACTCACTGCCGGTCGAGAAGGGTAAAAGCCGCGACGGCAACATACAGGAGAAAGAATCAGTATGAGTGAAGTGCAAGGGACAGTTTCTCAGGTGCTCGGCGCGGTGGTGGATGTGGATTTTCCCGCAGGCCAGCTCCCCGACATTTTTGAAGCGATTCGTGTGCCGCGCGATGGACAGGATGACCTGATCCTGGAAGTGCAGAACCTGCTGGGTGATAACGCAGTTCGTACTGTGGCAATGGATACCACTGATGGTTTGCAGCGCGGCGTTCCAGCGTTTGCCACCGGCGCACCGATCAGCGTTCCGGTCGGCGAAGTGTCGCTAGGGCGTGTCTTTAACGTTCTTGGCAAGCCGATTGATGGCGGTGAAGGCATCCCTGCCACCGCGCCGCGCCGCCCTATCCATGCCGATGCCCCTTCTTTTGAAGACCAATCGACGAAGATTGAAGTTTTCGAGACGGGTATGAAGGTGATCGATTTGGTTGCGCCGATGTCGAAGGGTGGCAAGGTAGGTATCTTCGGCGGCGCAGGTGTCGGCAAGACAGTCACTATTCAAGAACTCATCAACTCGATTGCCACGCAGCATTCCGGCCTGTCGGTGTTTGCCGGTGTGGGTGAACGCACTCGTGAAGGTACAGCTCTTTACTATGAAATGGAAGAGGCCGGCGTTCTAGATAAGCTGGCGATGGTATTCGGCCAAATGAATGAACCGCCGGGCGTGCGTCTGCGCGTGGCGCTTTCCGGCCTGACGATGGCTGAGCATTTCCGGGATGAAGGCAGAGATGTGCTGCTGTTCATCGACAACATCTTCCGCTACTCACTGGCGGGTTCGGAAGTGTCAGCGCTGCTTGGCCGTATGCCCTCGGCCGTTGGCTACCAGCCGACTCTGGCTGATGAGATGGGGCAGCTTCAGGAACGGATTACCTCGACCCGCAAAGGCTCGATCACATCAATGCAAGCTGTGTATGTGCCCGCCGACGATTATTCGGACCCGGCGCCTGTAGCTGTGTTCACCCACCTGGATGGGACTATCGCGCTGGAGCGCTCGATTGCCGCGCGTGGCATTTTCCCGGCTGTTGATCCCCTGGCGAGTACCAGCAAGATCCTTGATCCGCTTATTGTGGGTGAAGAACACTACCAGACAGCGCGTGAGGTCCAGAAGGTGCTCCAGCGCTATAAAGACCTTCAGGATATCATTGCCATTCTCGGTATTGACGAACTCTCGGATGACGATAAACTGTTGGTGGCCCGTGCCCGTAAGATTGAGCTGTTCCTCAGCCAACCGTTCTTTGTGGCGACACAGTTCACGGGTCGTGAGGGGCGCTACGTCAAGGTTAAGGACACCATTCGCGGTTTCCGGATGATCCTTAACGGTGAGTTAGATCACATTCCAGAGCAGATGTTCTATATGGCTGGGCCAATTGAGGATGTCCTCCAGCGTTATGAGCAGACGCAGAATTAGCTCGCGAGGAGGCGTATCATGCCAATCCATGTAGAAGTCGTTACACAGGAGAAGAAAGTCTTTGAGGAGCACGAGGCCGATATGGTGCTTGTGCCCGGTTCAGAAGGCGAAATGGGCGTTCTTCCGCATCATGCTCCGGTGCTGACGACGATGGGATTCGGTGAACTGGTCATCCGCAAAGGCAATCGCGAAGAGCGCTTCGTCATCTATGGTGGTGTTGTCGATATTCGCCCGGACAAAGTGGTTGCTCTCGCTGATCTAGCCGAGTCTTCGTTTGCACTGGACGAGCAGCGCATCGAAGAGGCGCGGGCACGGGCTGCCCAGATGAGCCGTGAAGGTATACCCCCCGAACAGAACCGGGCGGCACAGCTCGAGCTGCGCCGGGCAGAACTGGCACTAAAAGTGCGAGCCAAGCTCAAGAGCCGCGGCGGATCGATTCTTCGAATTGTTGAGGATGACGGAAGCCAGGTGAGTTAAGTCGCATCACAGCCGGATTTCATGAGCGCGAGGCAAGTATACTTGCCTCGCTTGTTTTTCTAGGCCTACCTCGACGCACCGTTGAGTTTGGTATAGACTTGCGCTGGTCGGTTCGCAAGGGGATGTGTGATTTCATGGGACTGCTTCGAAAACAACTGGGCGTCGATCTGGGCACGGTGAACTGCCTGATCTATGAAGATGGTCAGATCGTCCTGCAAGAACCTTCGTTAGTGGCATTGACGACAGAGGATGAACGCATCGTTGAAATCGGCCAGCCCGCACGAGAAATGCTCGGCAAGGTTGATGACGAAGACATCCAAGTGGTGCGTCCGCTGCGGGATGGTGTAATCGCTGACTACGAAGTGACCGAAGTGATGCTGCGCCACTTCTTCGACAAAATCGCTGGTCGGGTGCGATTGTTCAAACCGACGGTCATGATTACTGTGCCCTATGGGGTCACAAGTGTCGAGAAGCGCGCGGTTCATGAGGCAGCTCTTTCTGCCGGGGCGCGAGAAGCATTTCTGATCTGGGAACCGCTGGCTGCAGCAATTGGGGCGGGGCTGCCAGTTGGCACGCCTGCGGGCGATATGGTGGTCAACATCGGCGGTGGTATCACCGAAGCGGCGATTATTACTATGAATAACATCGTGCGTGCTGAGAGTGGTCGTGTCGGCGGGCTGCGCCAGGATGAAGCAATTATGAGCTACGTCCGGCGGAAATATAACCTGAGTGTCGGCCAACCTACCGCTGAATCGGTCAAGATTCAGGTCGGGGCTGCGGTCGATATTGGCGAATCGATGGCGATGGAAATTCAGGGGCGTGACAATGTCAGCGGCCTGCCGCGCACAGTGACCATTACCACGGGCGAAGTAGTTGAGGCGCTGGCAGAAACCCTGGGGATGATCGCGAATGTGGTCAAGACAGTGTTGAGTACGACGCCACCGGAACTCTCTTCTGACATCATTGACCGGGGCATTGTCCTCACAGGAGGCGGCGCGCTGCTCCGCGGCATGGATCAGTATCTCACGCGTGAAACCGGTGTGCCTGTCTACCGCGCTGACAACCCAATGATTGCGGTAGCAGTTGGTGCAGGTCGGGCATTAGAAGATCAGGCTATTTTGCGGCGTATCGGCCAGATCTAGGTGAGGTAGTAGGTCATCCGCTGCAATTGGACGACCGGATCGATGTACTGGACGCGGACACTGGCGGGGACGTTGAGGTTCATGGGCGCGTAGTTTAGGATAGCCCGGATACCGGCCTCGATCAATGTGTCGGCCACTTCCTGAGCTTTTTCCGCGGGAACTGCAATCATGGCGATCTGGATGCCGCGTTCGCGGATCACTCTCGGAATTTCGTCAGTGTGAAGAACGGTATATTCCCCGATCTTTGTCCCGACTTTTTGCGGTGAGTTATCGAACACGCACGCGATCCGAAAACCACGGTCCGCAAATCCTCGATAATGCGCCAAGGCGCTGCCCAGATCACCAGCACCAACCAGCGCGACTTCCCACTCACGGTTAACGCTCAAGACCTGGCGAAGCTGCTCAATGAGATAGGCAATCTGGTAGCCTGTACCTTGCTTGCCGAAACCACCAAAATGCGACAGGTCTTTGCGGATTTGCGCGGAGCTAATTCCCAGGCGCCGGCCAAGTTCATGTGAGGAAGTAACCTCTTGCCCTTCCTGCATCAACCGTGTCAAAGCACGCAGGTAGACAGGAAGGCGTCCGATCACAATGTCCGGGATGTTTGAAGCCATAGATGTTGGTTGCTCCCGCGATTAGTTCGTGGGATTGTGAAAAAGCACGCAGATTATATGTTACCACTGAATGGTTCTTAAGACCAGATGAGCTTTAACATAGAGGTTGCTCGGCAGGGGCTTTCCCACGAGAAAGCTGTGCTATGATGAGAAGGCTTGAGAAGAATTGCACAGTTGGAATAGCTGGCTCTAGCATTCCAACCAAGATGTGCTAGTCGGAGACCCATCGCGTGTCGGTTCGCCGTTCACTCATCATGTTAATTCTGTTGATGCTCGTTGTGCCCGTTGTGCTGTTCTCGGTACGGGCGGCAGGGCTGAGGCGTTTGAAGCCAGATACACTGCTTCAGTTCTACACGGTTGGGGTAGGGCGAGTGGAACTGCCGGTCACAGCGATTGGACGGGTTGAAGCGGATTCGGTTGTTCGTTTGAATTTCCTGACGCCAGGGCGTGTCACGGCAATCTATGTGCAGCCGGGTGATCTGGTCACAGCCGGGGATGTCTTGGCGCAGCAGGCCAGCGATAACGAGCAGTACGTGTATGAGCGTTCGCTACTGTCGCTGCAACTCGCTGAACTTCAAAAACAAGACCTGTTAGAACCCGCCGATGATGGCGCAGTACGTGTGGCCGAAGCGAATCTCTCTGCGGCTTGGGGGGCGTATCTGGGCATCCAGAATGCAGTTTCACCAGCTGATATTCGGGCTGCCGAGTTTCGTTACCAGCAGGCGCTGAAAGCTCAAGAAGATGCTGTTCAAGCGCGTGTCAATGCGGATGCTGACCAACCCGAACAAGCGTATCAAATTTTGGATGCGCAGGTGGGGGCAGCGTCCTTCAATGTTGAGATTGCGCGGCTGCAGTTGGAAAGCCTGCGGCGCGGAAATTCCGGGGCACTGAACGCGGCCTATGCCCGTGTCGTCCAATCGCAGCGCGAACTGGAACGGTTACAGGCGGGGCCAACGCAGGCGCAAATCGATCAAGCGGATATTGCTATCCAGCAAGCTCAAGCACAGGTGGATCAGGCTGCGGCGGCACTGAACGAGAAGTCTCTGGTCACGCCTCTGGATGGATTGGTGACGGCCGTGAATGTGGAATTAGGCAGCTTAGCTACTCCGGCACTACCTGCTATAGAGATCACTGACTTATCGCCGCTGCGGGTGACAGTTCAAGTCGATGAGGTCGATATACGTCAGATTCGGGAAGGTATGCTGGCGCGCATTGAAGTTGATGCACTGCCGGGTGTGTCGATGACCGGGGTAATTGAGGGGATTGCGCTGGTTGGAACGAACAATAACGGCATTATCAGCTATGATGTGCAGATCAGACTGGACTCGGTTGATCCGCGTGTTCGTCCGGGCATGACGGCGGAAGCATCTGTGATTGTTGAAGAGCGCACCGATGTGTTGGTGGTTCCAAATCAATACATCCGTTTGGATCGACGGCGAGGCACGGCTTTCGTCAATATTGTGACTGCTGAAGGCGGTTTGCAGGAAGTTGAAGTGAGCCTCGGCCTTCAAGGCCGGGACACCAGCGAGGTTGTTTCGGGGCTATCTGCCGGTGACGTGTTGGCTGTTGACCTCGGCGGCGACCGCTTGAGCTTCATTGGAGGCTAAACCGATGCGGCGTTTCATCCGAGTTATGCTGACCATCATCGTTCTGGTTGGGCTGAGCATTGGCGGATTCACGTTGGTGCAGTTGCAGCAAAGTGGTCAGCCTAATCCGTCCCCAACCAGCCTGGTTGAAGAAGAGACTATTGTCCAAATTGGCAACCTAACCGTCACGGTTGGTGCAACGGGCACGGTTTCACCGGTACAACAAGTTCCATTGGTATTTGAACTGAGTGCCCCTGTTGCTGAGGTTTATGTTCAAGAAGGCGATGTTGTTCAAGCTGGAGATGTTCTTGCCCGGCTGAATGTCCCTGATCTTGAATCTGCTGTCACCAACGCGCAGATTGCGCTGGCTGCGCAGCAGGCTTCATATGATGCGCTTATTGCGCCGCCGCGCGATGTCGATATTGCTGCGGCTGAAGCCAATCTGGCTGCGGCTCAAGCTCAGGCTGCTGCTGCATCACTGGGGCCGGATGCATCTCAGGTAGAGATTGCCCGGCTTCAGACCGAAATTGCCCGGAACCAACTTTGGCAGGCGCAGCTTCAACGGGATCTGAGCGCTGCTATCGCTCAAGATGCTGCTAATCGAGCGGCTGCATTTGGGCTTCCTGCGCCGGCTGTGCCCAATCCCGCTGACAACGTAAGTCCGTTGATTGAACAAGCGGAGAACTCTGTTGCGCTGGCTGACGTAACCTATCAAGGTCGAGTGGATCAGCCTGCTGATGTCGCGGCACTCTCATCGGCCAACGCCCAGATCGTCGCGGCTCAGGTGCAGCTTGACCGTTTGCTGAATGGCCCGACCGAACTCCAGCTTCAAGTGGCACAGACTAACCTTCAGATTGCCCAGTTGGCACTTGAACAGGCTCAGGCAGCGCTGAATCGCGCGGTACTTGTAGCGCCTTTTGACGGAGTAATCGCGCAGAATGCGCTGACAGTGGGTGAATTCCCTCCGCAGGGTGCGGCTTTCCAACTGATCAACACATCGAGTTTCTATGTCGATGTCTCAGTAGATGAGACAGATATTGTCAAAGTTGAGGTGGGCCAGCCGGTAGAATTGGTACTAGATGCGCTGCCAGATGCTCGCATTTCGGGGACTGTCACGCGCGTGGCCGTGACTCCACTGCAGGCAGGGCAGTTGGTTACGTATATCGTGCGCGTCACGTTGGAACCTTCGAGCCAACCGGTTCGTGCTGGAATGACAGCCACCGCAACCATCATTGTCAATGAGCTGCGCGATGTGCTGATCGTGCCCAATCGCTTTATCCGGATTGATCGAACTACTCAGCAAGCCTTTGTCACTATTGTCACTGATGCCGGTGAACTCGAAAATGTGCCGGTCACGCTTGGCGTTCGCAGCGAGACCGAAAGCCAGATTCTCGGCGGGTTGGAGGCCGGGCAGCGGGTGGTATTGGTTTCGCGCTCATCTTTCAACCCCCTGGATGGATAACGCAGAGTAGACGGGTAAGGACATGTTCGGCTGGTTCAGGCGAAATGGGCAGCGCTCCGACGATGTCATTGAGACAGCTCCCAAACCGGTGATCGACATCCGTAACATCACCAAGACGTACCAAATGGGTGAAGTCGAAGTCAATGCGCTCCGCGGTGTATCTCTGAAGATCTATTCCGGTGAGTTTCTGTCCATCATGGGGCCGAGCGGAAGCGGCAAAAGCACTTTGATGAATATCTTAGGCTGTCTTGACCAACCGACTTCAGGGGAATACTTCCTGGATGGTGAAGATGTCAGCCGCCTCTCCGAACAGGAACTAGCAAGAGTTCGTAACAAGAAGATCGGTTTTGTCTTCCAGAGTTTCAACCTGCTCAAACGGACATCAGCTCTGCGTCAGGTAGAACTGCCGTTGATCTATGCTGGCGTTTCTGGTCGAACTAAGAAGGCCCGTGCGGCTCTGGAGTCGGTGGGTTTGGGTAAACGACTTGATCATCTACCGAGTGAACTTTCTGGCGGACAGCAGCAGCGTGTCGCTATTGCTCGTGCCCTGGTTAATGAACCGGCCATGATTCTAGCCGACGAGCCAACCGGTAATCTGGACTCACGCAGCGGCATGGAGGTCATGCAGATTTTCCAACGCTTAAATCAGGAGCAGGGCATTACGACGATTTTCGTCACTCATGATCCGTGGATTGCGCGGCATACCCGCCGCGTGATTATGCTCCGGGATGGACTGGTGATCGCTGACCGCGAAGTCGCTGAACCGCTGGTCGCGGGTGAGAATGACCGCCCCTCAGAAGCGGCTGAAATGGAAGGGCTGTTCAAAGAGGTCTATTTTGGCGGAAGCAAAGATGATTATAATTGACGATTTCATGTGAGTCGCAGGCAGCTTGATCGATCTGTATGAGTATTCTGGAAACCATTCGGATCGCGCTCACCGCGCTTCTGACCAACCGGCTTCGTTCTGTGCTGACGACGTTGGGGATCATCATCGGCGTAGCGGCAGTCATCGGGTTGGTGAGCCTAGGCCGGGGAGTTGAGTCGTTCATTGCTGGTCAGTTCGAGGCGCTGGGATCGAACGTCCTGTTCGTCTTTTCATCACCGCCTACGTCTGGCACACGTACGACTATTCAACCCATTACCACGGTTGAAGGCAAAAATCTATCTACGCCATCGATTGCCCCCAGCATCCGCCAGATTGCGATGGAGTATCAAGTCCTCAGCACCATCAGCGCAGGATCGAACCGTCTGAATATCCCGGTCAGCGGGGTGACGCCCAACTTCCAGGAGGTACGGAACTGGAAGCTCCGCGCTGGTGGTGTGTTCATTGCTGAAAGCGATATCGACTCAGCGTCACGGGTAGCGGTGGTCGGCACGACAGTTGTTGAGCGGTTGTTTGGTGACAAAAGCATCGACCCAGTGGGACGGATTCTCCGTATCAACGATCGCGTGTTCACTATTGTGGGGGTGCTGGAAGAACGCAGCAGCGGATTTTTCGGTGACGAGAACGATGTAGTTTTCATTCCTCTCAGCACGGCTCAAACTCGTTTATCCCAGGCACGCACGAAAGATGGCGGGTTTCGGGTAGATGTCCTGCACGTCCAGGCTGTTTCCAAAGAAGCGATGGAGTCAGCAAGGCGTGAAATCGAGCGGTATCTAACTGAAGCCCATGGCATCCAGTTTCAAGGTGAACAGGACTTCCAGATTATCAATCAGGCGGATCTGCTGACTTCAC
Source organism: Anaerolineae bacterium (assembly GCA_034431625.1). GTDB lineage: Bacteria > Chloroflexota > Anaerolineae > Aggregatilineales > Phototrophicaceae > CFX2. The sequence goes on from DAOUCY010000092.1 coordinate 33,425, forward strand.
TGGGGCGGATTACGGGTATTCTGACGATTTTCTTGGGAATGATTGCCGGTATTTCGCTGCTGGTTGGCGGCATCGGCATCATGAATATCATGCTGGTTTCGGTCACGGAACGCACGCGCGAGATCGGCTTGCGGAAAGCGGTTGGTGCGCGCGGTCGCGATATTCTGACACAATTCCTGATTGAAAGCCTGGTGCTTTCGTTTGTTGGGGGTATTTTCGGGATTCTGATCGGCGGTGGTGCGGCGATTCTGGGGGGGCAACTGCTGCCGCAGCTTGAACTCACCTTGAGTCTGGATGCAGTTCTTCTGGCGACGTTCGTTTCGAGCTTTGTAGGGATCTTCTTTGGTCTCTATCCTGCCAGCCGTGCTGCACGGATGCGTCCAATCGATGCGCTAAGGTTTGAGTAGCGATGTTCGAGAACGTGCGGATCGCCATCATCGGATTGGGAAGCAATAAACTTCGCTCGATTCTGACGATGCTGGGAATCACCATTGGTGTGGCATCGGTGATCGTTCTGGTTTCGTTAGGACAGGCTGTCGATGGATTTGTCCGCCAGCAGTTCCAGGGGATCGGAACCAACCTTCTGATTGTCTTTGCCCAGCAGAACGAACAGGGCTTGACTCGTCGTATGACCATGCGTGAGGCAGATGCTCTGGCTGATCCGTTTCTTGTTCCCGATGCGTTGCGTGTAATGCCGCAGCGGGTGACTAACCGCAATGTCACTTTTGAGGGACGACAGGCCGCGATTCGCCTGTTGGGTGTTACCGATGAGTACCTTGCTATTCGGAACCGGAGTGTAGTGGTTGGACGCTTTTTTGACCGAGAGGAACTCAATACCCAAGCGCGAGTGGTTGTGTTGGGGCTAGAAGCTGTGCCGCGTTTGTTCAATGAAGGTGTTGATCCGATTGGTCAGACCATTCGTATCGATGGGATCAATTTCCGGGTGATCGGTATCCTCAACCGGGTGGGGGGAGCTGGTTTCGGTCCCAATGATGACGATATCGTTGCTGTTCCCTTGACGACCATGTTGAATCGTGTGACGCGCGACCGTGAGGTGAACGGAGAGCGTCCAGTGTCACTGATCCTGGTTCAGGCAAGAGATTCGGAAAGTGTCAATCTCGTTGCGCAGCAGATACGGCAAACGCTCCGTGAAGTCCGTGGGATTAATTTTCGTGATGAGGATGATTTCCAGATTTTTACCCAGAACGATCTGCTAGATAGTCTTGGCAGCATCACTGGACTGCTTACGGTGTTCTTGGCGGCCATTGCGGGGATTTCACTGGTGGTTGGTGGGATTGGAATCATGAACATCATGCTTGTCACTGTCACAGAGCGCACCCGTGAGATCGGGCTGCGCAAAGCGGTTGGCGCGCAGAAGAGCGATATTGTTTTTCAGTTCTTGATTGAGGCGGTGGTACTGGCTCTGATCGGCGGTGGGATGGGGCTGTTGATTGCGTCTAGCGGGCTGGCTCTGGTTGGTCTGGTTTTGCCGGAGCTGCAAGTTGGTGTCCAGCTTTCCGGCGTACTGCTAGCGACACTGATCTCGTTGGCGGTGGGAATGTTCTTTGGCATCTATCCTGCCAACCGCGCGGCTGCTTTGAATCCCATTGATGCTTTGCGTTACGAATGATACGTTGTCAGCGCCCATTAATAATGCTACGATAGCTCTTGTCAAGCTCACCATGCAGATGTGCGGCAACACAGGACAAGCGCAAGGTAGGCCATGTCTACGCTAGAAATTAACGGCAGCGGTGTTCATGACCCCAACCTCGCTGCGGTACAATCCAGTATGCTGGATGGTCTGGGGCAGCTTGCCAGTTACTTTGGGTTTAGCAAGGTAATGGGCCAGCTCTACGGGGCACTGCTGCTCAGCGCGGAACCGCTTAGCTTGGACGACCTAGTTGAACTGCTCGACATCTCTAAAGCCAGTGTGAGCATGAACCTGCGCACCTTGGAGCACATGGGTATGGTGCGCCAGGTCTGGGTGCGTGGGCGAGGCGGCCGCCGTAAGTATTATGAGGCCGAAACGGACTTTTGGCAGATCATTGCCAACATCCTCAGCGGTCGTGAGATGCGTGATGTAGATCGCGCGCTGACGGTGTTGAGTGAGAATGTGGCGCGACTTTCTAACGCGATGCCAAATATGAATGCAGAAGATCAACAGGCCGCCAAGCTGTACTTGGAACGCATCGAACAGATGCAGAGCCTTTTCCGCTTCGCTCAACTGGTCATTACTACTATCCTCAGCAAATCTGGCGAGTCAGACCTGACTCATGCGTCGCGCATCGAGATCGAATGATAGCCCTTGTCGATCCTATGCCGGCTTGCATATAATCACCTTAATAAGGGGAAGTGGCGGAACTGGCATACGCGCATGACTTAGGATCATGTGGTTTATACCTTGCGGGTTCGAGTCCCGCCTTCCCCAAAACGATCTCGTTTGCGGGTGGCTCTCCATGAAATTGGCCTAAATATCTAACGTAAGTCTTACGGACTGCGTTATCCCGCCCATGCTATAATGCGTCCTACCTTAACCTCGATAAGGAAAACGGCTTGAACATTCAAACGGAACGCCTGGATAACCACAAAGCCCGCTTCACGGTCACTATCGACACCGCGCGGCTGGAACAGGCTAAGCAGAGTGCTGCGCGTAAACTCAGCCAGCGTGTAAATATCCCTGGTTTCCGAAAGGGTAAAGCGCCCTACCGAATCATTCAGCAGTATTTTGGTGATGCAGCCATCCTGGAAGACGCTATCGAACTCCTGGGCAACGACCTGTATAAGCAAGCGCTGGATGAGTCTGGTATTGACCCGTATGGTCCAGGCGCACTTGAGGACTTCAAGATTGAACCAGAACCCTCTTTGACGTTTGTCGTTCCTCTTCAACCGACGGTGGATCTTGGAGATTATCGTTCCATACGAATGGAATTCTCCGTCCCTGAAGTGGAGGATGTGCAGGTTGACCGGGCGATGCGCCGTCTGTTGGGAGACTATGCGCTGGTTGAGGAAAGTCGCCAACCGGTGGCGCTCGGCAACCGTGTGACCATGGAGCTGTACGCCGCGACCATCGAAGAAGATGAAGAATCCGCATCTGCCGAACACAGCGAGGAACACGATCACGAACATGACCACGATCATGGTCTCGGCGGCAATGAGTTCATCCACGAGCATCAGGCGGTTTTCTCGTTTGACCCCGAAAGTGAAGAACCGGTTCCGGGTTTCCGCGAGGCCTTGATTGGTGCGACTGTTGATGAAGAGCGTGTCTTTGAACTGACCTATCCCGATGATGAAAAAGAATATGAAGAACTCGCGGGGAAACGCGCCCGGTTCAAGGCCATCATTCGTAAGATTGAAGTGGTCACACTGCCCACTTTGAATGATGAGTTTGCTGCTCGCGTGACCGAAAAAGAAGAAAAGCCGCTCACACTGCTCGAACTGCGGATGCGGATGCGTGAAAATCTTCAGCAGGCTGTTGAGCGGAACCAGAAGTCGCGCTTCGCCACTGAGGTGCTGGACAAGCTCGTTGAACAGGCCACTATTGCGTATCCCGAAGAAATGATCGACGACCAGTCAGAACGCTATCTGGAGCGGCTGGATCAAGACTTCCGCCGCCAGGGACTTACCCTTGATGATTACATGAAGATCACCAACAAGGATCGCGATGCTCTGAAGCGGGAGTATCATGATATCGCAGTTCGGACGGTCAAACGTTCCCTGGTTCTGCGTGAAGTGATGCGAGCTGAGTCGATTGAAGTCAGTGACGAGATGATTGACAGCGAACTGGATCGTATGCTGTCTCAGTTCGGCGAACAACGCTCGGCTATGCGTCCATATTTCGATACGCCAGACATGCGTGGCAATATTCGGGAAGACCTGCTTCAACAGAGCGTGATGGATCGTATCGTTGCCATCGCGCGCGGAGAGGCTCCCACGGTTGCCGCCTCGACGAGCGATGAGACTCCTTCTACTGTAGATGAAAACGCTAATCAAGGAGAGACGAGCGCATGAATGTCTACGACGTAATTCCAATGGTGATCGAGCAGGGCGCACGGGGGGAACGCGCTTATGATATTTTTTCCCTGCTCCTTCGCAATCGCATCGTCTTGTTAGGAACGCCGATCAATGACCAGGTGGCGAATCTGATCGTGGCGCAGCTTCTCTATTTGCAGCAGGAAGACCAGGATCGCCAGATCAACATGTACATCAACTCGCCTGGGGGTGTGGTGTACGCAGGACTGGCAATCTATGATGCCATGCAGCAGATTTCCCCGCCGGTGAGCACGGTTGCTCTGGGTCTGACAGCCAGCTTCGGTACAGTTCTCCTGACGGCCGGGGAGAAGTCACTGCGTTATGCTCTGCCGAATGCGACGATCCATATGCACCAGCCGCTGGGTGGCGCTCAGGGGCAGGCGTCCGACATTGTCATTGCTGCCAATGAGATCATGCGCTTGAAGGATCGCATCAACGACATCTTTGTCAAGCACACAGGCCAGCAGCGCGAAGTACTTGAGCGCGATACCGACCGGGACATCTATTTCAGCGCGCAGCAGGCTGTCGCCTATGGGCTGATCGACTCGGTATTCGGAGCTGATAGTGCATCTCATGCGAAGGAGAACGGCAAGTCGTGAGCTATATTCCTGGAAGCCACCGCTGCTCTTTTTGTGGGCGCAGCGATCTAGAAGTGGAACATCTCCTGGCTGGGCCAAATGGGGTGTACATCTGCAATCGCTGCGTTGAACGTTGCCAGATCAAGCTTATGGAAGCTAATGTCGTGTCGCCGTTCTCGGCGCGTGCTGAACGCTTCCAGGTGGAAAAGCTGTTATCTCCCCGGGAGTTGATGACGCATCTGGATGAGTATGTGGTCGGCCAGGATTTAGCGAAACGTGTGTTGAGTGTCGCTGTCTATAACCACTACAAACGCATCCAGACTGACCGTTCGGCAGAAGGCGTTGAGCTGCAGAAGAGCAACATCTTGATTGTTGGGCCAACCGGAAGTGGAAAGACACTCCTGGCGCAAACCCTTGCTCGTGTATTGGATGTCCCATTCTGTATTGCCGATGCAACCGCGCTCACTGAGGCAGGCTATGTGGGCGAAGATGTTGAGAACATCCTGCTGCGCCTGATTCAGGCTGCTGATGGTGATATCGCTCGTGCTGAAAAGGGGATCATCTACATCGACGAGATCGACAAGATTGCTCGTAAGTCGAATGACAACCCTTCCATTACGCGCGATGTCTCCGGTGAAGGCGTTCAGCAGGCGCTCCTGAAAATTCTGGAAGGCACGGTTGCCAACGTTCCTCCCCAAGGTGGGCGTAAGCACCCACACCAGGAGTTCCTCCAGATCGATACCCGCGATATTCTGTTCATCTGCGGTGGCACGTTTGACGGCATCGAAGATCGCGTTAGCAAACGTATTGGGCACAGTGGACAGCTCGGCTTCCATGCTGATTTGCAGACTGCGAACCTGGATGAGACCCAGCTTCTCCACCGGATTTCTCCCGAAGACCTGATGGGCTTTGGGCTGATCCCGGAGTTTGTCGGGCGTCTGCCCATCGTGGTCAATGTTGATCCGCTGAACCGGGACGCTCTTATCCGTATCCTCGTCGAGCCGAAGAACGCGCTTACCCGACAGTATCAGTATCTCCTATCGCTCGACAATGTTGAACTCATCTTTGAGGAGTCAGCATTGGGTGCAGCGGCAGATCTAGCCTTGCAGCGTGGAACGGGCGCACGTGGACTGCGCGCCATTATCGAAAGCTGCTTGCTTGATGTGATGTTTGAGATACCAGGGCGCAGCGATATTCGGCGCGTGGTGATCGATGCAGATGTGATCAACAATGTCGTTCATCCCCGCATCTTTACCGATAACGATGTACAGTTGCAGTGGTCAGATGATGGCCGTCTGATTCCGGCTGCCTGAACTGAACCGTCTCGTTGTGGGGCAGGGGTCTTTTGAGGCCCCTGTTTGATTCTCACCCTAAGGGGTGGTTATCGAAGGGATGATAACCTCTGAGCGACCAGCTACTTCTTGCTTGAATAGGCGTGCGTTGGCTTCTGTACCTGGTCCCCAATTGCAGGGTATAACCCAGCGTGGGCGCATCCGTTTTACCAGATCGACCGCTTCCGATACGGTCATGGTTCCGTTGCCATCGATGGGCAGTATAGCGATATCTGGACGGATGCGATCCATCTCAGGGATGATCTGGGTGTCTCCGGCATAGTAGATGTCATAGTAGTTTAGCGAAATAATGAAACCCAGTCCTCCATCTTCACGCGGATGCTGCCAGCCGGATGGTGAGTAGGCGGGAATCGCTTTGATGCCTGCCCGTTCGACCATGATGCTTTGCCAGGGACGCATAATCTGGCATCCTTCAATCTCCTGGGCAACTAGTTCGTTGCCCAATAGAATGGTGTTCGGTCCGCGCAGTTTACTGATGTCGGCCTGCGAGCAGTGCTCCACATGGTGATGGCTAATGAGCAGTAGGTCTGCGTGGAAAATGCTGCGTGAGACGCGGTAGGGGTTGATGTAGATGAGCGGCGGTCCCTGAATCAGGAATCCGCCATGTCCAAGCCACTGAATGCGGTCAATCATGGTAGGTAATTCGGGGGATGATCTGTCGTCTTTGAGCGTCAGACCGTCTATTGTGCTTGTCCTCTCTTATCAGTGTACACTATAATGACTCACTAGATCGCGTGAAAAGTGGGTCGCTTAGTACCCTCTAATCTGGCTTCTTGCCGGACACAACACACGTGTGATGCGCTTCTCGGAGGATTTGAATGAGTGACCAATTCAACCGCCCGTCTCAGCCTCAAAGGGTTCAGCCCATCAAGAAACTGACTGGCCCGGTGGGGACACCTCCGCCTGGGTCTGGCCGAGACAAAGAACCCTGGTCGCCGCCTCCGCTGACAAGCCTAGAAGACAGCGGCTTGAACCTGCTCAATATGGCTGATCTGGTCCTCAAGGTGCTGTATCTCGGCGGCGTACTGGCCGGTCATGAGATCGCCGAGATCGTGAAGCTGCCCTATACCGGCGTTCTTGAAAGCATCATTGACTTCTTGAAGCGCGAGAAATATGTCGAAGTGCGCGGCGCGGGCGGGTTTGGCGAAGCGTCCTACCAGTACATTATCTCGGTTAAGGGGTCAGAAAAAGCTCGCGATGCTCTTGAGCGTTCGCAGTATGCCGGTGCTGCGCCTGTAACGCTCCAGCAGTACATCGAATCTCAGCGCGCCCAGAACCGAGAACGGCTGCTGGTGCAGGAAGCTGAACTCAAACAGGTCTTGCAGCACCTGGTGATTTCCGATGAACTCTTGGGCCGAATTGGCCCAGCTATCAATTCGGGGCGCTCGATTTTTCTGTATGGCCCCCCTGGCAATGGTAAGACCACAATTGCCGAAGTTGTTGGCCGCATGATCCTCGGTGATGACATGTGGATTCCCTATTCGATTGATGTGGATGGGCAGATCATTCGCGTCTTCGACAACGTCAACCATGTGGTTTCGGAAAAAGGCGGGGCAGTCAAACAGGCTACCGGATTAATTTCTGATCCCCGCTGGGTGCGGATCAAGCGCCCGATGATTATGGTTGGCGGCGAACTCACTTTGGCCGGGCTTGACCTGGTGTATGATGACACCAACAAATACTACGAAGCCCCATTTCAGGTCAAAGCCAACGGCGGTATGTTCCTGATCGATGACTTTGGCCGCCAGCAGGTTCGCCCACGTGATCTGCTGAACCGCTGGATTGTTCCGCTTGAAAAAGGCGTTGATTTCCTGACGCTGCATACCGGCCGTAAGATCGAGATTCCTTTCTTCGTTTTGATTGTTTTCTCTACCAACCTTGACCCGCGTGAATTGGTTGATGAAGCCTTCCTTCGTCGTATTCGCCATAAGATTCAGATCACTGATCCAACCTATGAGCAGTTCCGGGAGATTTTTAAGCGCGTCTGTGACGCTAAGAAAATCAAGTATGATGAGCAAATGCTCGCCTATCTGCTGAAAGAGTGGTACATCAACCATGATCGTCCGCTCAGGTCAGTTCATCCGCGAGACCTGATTAATCAGATCATCGACATCGCCTCGTACCTGAACCAGCCTCCGGCTCTCACCAAAGAATTACTGGATAGGGCTGCCGCCGCCTATTTCGTCAAGTTGTAGCCATCAGCTTCATGCTTAGTTGGATGACGAGATGACTCTGGGGCTGTGATGAACACGAGTTACAACGGAACCGCAGTGCCGCGCCACTTTGTCTTTGTGACTGGCAAAGGCGATTTTGTCGTTCAGCTTCGTTCAGATCAGGGTGAAGACCTGCTGACCGGCCGCATCATTCGGCTTGAAGAAAGCGTTTTTGGTCACGCCATCACCGACGGCGAGTTGGATCAGCTCAAAGCCTCTGGCCGAGTTGAACACTATAACCGTTCGTTTGTCTGGGTGCTAGGATTGCCGGAACCCCATCGCTATGATCCCAATATTCATGATCCGGACTCCCTCGCTAATGTGGTCAGAGCGTTTTATGTGAATATACCGCTGCCAGAGTCCGAGCTGTCTCGATTTCGGAATTGGCTTGCAAAGGCACAGTTACAGCAATCTCCAGTTGTAGATGTGCGTGCTGGGCGTCTGATTTTGAAGAGTGCAGATGGGAACTATTTTGCGGACTTTGCCGAGGCTGACTCGGTCTGCCAGGCCATTCGTGATTTGGCGGGAGATGCCCTGGCTGATGCCGAAGTTGCCTTCACCGAAATTCATGCCGAAGAAAATACTCTCGTGCATGACGTTCGCACTGGACAGGGACAGCCCGATCTTCGGACGATCATTGCCAGCCAGACGGATACATCGTTGACTTCTGGCAAGCAGGTTGTCCTGTTGGTGAGCCGCGATGATGAACGCCAGGCCATTGAGCAGCTTTGCCTCGAACTTCACATGCGCGTTGAGATCGCGGGCAGCGGCGTTGATCTGGTTGCACTTCTAGAAGAGAGCATGCCCGATCTGTTGGTCATGGAACTGCGCCTGCCGGACATGCACGGCTGGGAACTTCTTAGCAAACTCAGGGAACTGCCTGGGGCGCGGCATCTCCCGATTATAATCATTGCTGACCATCAGATGGCTGGGCAGCAGTCTCTAGCCCTAGGTGTTGCCAAGGTGGATGTTTATCTGGTTCGTCCTTTAAGTCTGGCGCGCCTGCGGCAGAATATCTGGCTTGCCCTCCAAAAACGCTAAAATTGCAAGATTGATAACGATTGCACTTTTGTCCTATGAACGGTACATTTTGTCCCTCGATTCTACCCACCGATTTCCGAAGTTGGCCTGATACAGT
>DAOUCY010000093.1:0-3924 GCA_034431625.1 Anaerolineae bacterium
AACATCAAGGGAAGGTGCGATCAGCGGTCGCGCTCGTCGGGGAAGTAGATGGACTTGAAGCTGTAACGCGATGGCTCGCTGCTGTGACGGATACCTTCATACAGTCCGCCCGTAATCCGGTTCAAGCCTTTGTGCAGCTTCTCCCGAATGTACCCATCGTCCTCATGGGTCAGGAGCAGGATCGCGGCGTGAGTCAGGTACTCCACAGCGGCGAGCAGTTCGTAAGCCATCCGTCCGCGCCACGAGTGAACGCCGTTTGCGTGTGCCGTCGCGGTCTTGAGATCGTCCAGCCCGCTGTACGCCCGCAGCATGGCTTTTGCCATCGCCTCGAAATCGTCAATCCGCACATCATCCGGCGCGAACAAGCGCAGGAAGTTGCGGATAGCATCAATGGTGTGAGACGAGAGGTAGTACTGCCCACAGCGGACAGCCAGCATGTGCCATGCGCCCATGTGAAGCGAATGACCACATAGCTCGAATGCGGCATTCTGGACAGCGACCAATAGATCGACCACCCGTTCCTCATCCCGGTTCGCGTTCAGATTGGAGGCAACAAATTCGGCAATCGCGGTGTAACGAGCATTGTCAAAGCGGTCATGATACCGGTGCATCGGGGTATTCGGATTATGCGTCATGAGGTTTTCCTTTCGGGAAGCTAGAGAATCTGACTGAGGCTGATGAGGTCATTGAGCGTGTGCGGATCAATCGGGTGAGTTTCGATGCGCTTGATCAGGCGCGTGAGCGAGATGCTGGCAGCACTGTACATCGCGTACAGGCTGTCGCTGTAGGGCAGCACCCATGTCCCCGAGGGGATGAGCTTCGCGCCTGCCCCCTTCAACTGTGTTGGCATATCCGGGAGCGTGGGCAGCAGCCACCCTGCGGCGCAAACAAGACTTTCGGCACGTTCGTCTGCTTCGAGCGTCCAATCGGCGTAGAGCAGCCGTTCGCCTTCCAGCGCGAGATAACAGCGATTGAGTGACAGACCGCCCAATGTGCCAAACGGCAATCGCACGATCTTGAGCAAGATAACTGGCCGCCAGTTGAGATGAGTGAGTGTAGTCATGGCAGTTCCTCAAACCAGATGCCGCTGAAGCGCTGGATGTCGGCGTTATCCAAAAAGCGCACCCAGCAGGTATGAATGCCGATACTGTACGGACGCACGTTGTCACACAGCGGGTAGGCAATGACAATGCACTTCCGGCGCGGATTGATGGTGGATAATCCCACAATATGCCCAACAGCACCGGGCTTGGGTAACTTTGAGAGGTGGAAGTTCTGACGCTGACCTTTGAGCATGGTTACACCTCCACCTGTAAATAGGGCATGAGTTCTTCGTGGCAAATCCGCACACTGCGAACGCTCATGCCATCGGCGCTGACGTAAGACACGAACGAGGAGATGGGCTGGCGATGCAGCAATTTGTAGAGGTACTGTGCGGCGATGGTCGCCATCCAGTCGTTGATGAGCAAATCCTGCTCACGCGCTGCGACCAGTTCGGCACAGGAACGCTCTGGTTCCGGCTGTGGCTTCGGTTCCGGTTCGGGTTCAAGCAGCGCCGGAAACAGCAGTCCGGCGTTGGGCAGATAGGGGTATCTACCGTTCTGCCCATCGATGTAACGCAGCGCGGTTTCAGGATCACTGGTGTTCCCGATGACCACCTGACCAGCGTTGAAATGATTACCCACATCCAGCCAGATTGCGCCGTTGGATTTCGCTAGTTCACGCCGCGCCAGGTGGTTGTCCACTGCCCCAACAATCAGATTGCCCCAGCGTTCAAAGTGCTTTTCAGCACTCACTGGCTGGTCGATGGCAACGATGTCGAGTCCCAATGCCATATTGAAGCGGCGCATCAAAACGTGTGCTTTTGGCTGTCCGACATCGGCTTCGGTGTACAACTGCCGTCCGACGTTCTTCTGTTCCACTTTATCGGGATCAATCAGGACGATCTGCGGGATATGCAGCCGCGCCGCTTTCATGTCATACATCATGCGAGCGACGGAACGCGCCACCTGAGCGCCAGTTCCGCCTAACCCGACGACGGTAATGGTCTGGATATGTGTATTGGGGTCGAAGATGTTCAGGGTGGTCATTTTTAATCTCCCAGCACCTGTGCCAGCGTCTTCTTAACCGGCAGCAGATCGGATTTCGGGTAGGCGCGAGCTTTGTGTTTTTCGAGCGCAATCAGCATCTGGCGGATGTCCATCGGGTGCGACTTGCTCTTGCCGCCCACGCCGTGATCGTTGAAGCGTGAACCAAGTAAGACCGCCCAATCTTCTGCCAGATTTGTCGTCTGAAGCGCGGTATCCGTCACGCGCTGCACCGTCCCCCAGCAGATATTCCCGCTGGAAAACACATTCGGCAGCGGCGCATGAAACAGCGGCTCATTCAGGGTGATGGGACGTTTCTTGACGGCATACACGCCATACTGCGGATTTTTGTCTTCCGCTGTGACCCGGATGAGCAGCAGCCCCGGCAGTGGCACACGCAGCGCCGTTTCCGAGCCATCCAGATACAGTCCGGTCTTCTGTGGCGAACGGTATTCGACCACCACTTTCTTCACGCCTTCCTGACGAACGAGGAGTGTATTGTCAGACAGCAGCCCGGTATCGAAGCGCACTTTGGCAGACAGCGCCAGCGCGACCTGCGCCGGGTCTACCGGATGCTCGGTCACTCGTTCGCCGTCACGCCTATGCAGCATCACGCCGAACGAGTAAAAGCTCAGGATCAGCGAGGGCTGTTCCATCACCGCCTGACTCAAGAGGCAGCCACTCCAATCGGATGCGAGGTTCATCTTGTTTGCCTTTCTGTTTTGCAATCGTTTGGTAGGTGCGTTGGATATTGGCTTCCAGCGCAGCGAAAAGGGCAGGGTTAGCTTCAAGCAGCGTCAGTCCGGCGGTCACATCATCCATGATGCCGTTGGCTTCTTCGATCAGTTCAATGGCGAATGCCAGATCGTTTTCGTCCCACGACAGCGGCGGGATTTCCGCCATCGACTCATCGTCGAAATCAATCAGGGTGTTGCCAGAACACGAGAACAACCACGCTAGCGCCCAGCCGACCTGTTTCAGGCGTTCATCGTCCTGCTGCACCAGGCTGCCGGCGATGATGCGACCAGCGGTGTAGGCGCAGTCGGGGACTTCCACGTTGTAATGTTCGGGTTCAGGGCGAATGCCAAACAGGTCAACCAGCGGAAGCAGATCGGGACGGGCGGCGTAAAGGTCAGGATCGGACAGTTCGATGCCGCAGGCGGTCAGCGGGATGCCATATCTCAGAGATTCGAGATTATCGAGCGGGATGCCCCGGTTGCTGATCTCGCCGCAGATGAAGCTATCCAGTTCTTTTTCGGCTGCGCCAGAGCGAATGCGTTCTACCGCACCCGCATAGATGTCAGGAAAGGCGCTGCGGGTAATGCACAGCGCCATACCCACGTTGTCGCCTTCTTCGTACACATCGTCATCGGCGAATTCCCACAGGGGATCGAGCCAGCAGACGGCGTTGGCGAGTGCCAGCAGCGGGTCATCCAGCATTGCCGCTGCCAGCAGTCCAAAGGTGTCCAGTAATTCGTTCATTAGATGCCATACTCCAAAATCGAGAAAGCGGTCAGGGGGATGGGGGTGAGCTTCGCCAACTGCTGCGCTGCCCGGCGGCAGCGTTCGGTGTAGCCGACGATTTCGGTCACCGCTTCAGCAATCGTTTCACGCGGGATGCCCATCTGTCCGCCCTCAAGCTGAGGCAAGAACTGCCCATGAGGACGGCGCTCCCGTAAGAGCGCCATCCCCTTGAGTTCGACAGGTGGCAGACCTGCCAGGCAATCCCGCAGGCTTTCCACCGTCATGTGACTTGGTGCATAAAATTTCCTCATTTTTAAGCATATCCTTGCCAAATCGGACGAAAATGGGGTGGTTGTATGGTCGTAGAGGCATC
>DAOUCY010000094.1:0-10362 GCA_034431625.1 Anaerolineae bacterium
CGGCTTTGGTCGTGGAGGAGAACCAACGTTCGTCGATGCCGCCGCGATGGGCGCCAAACGCGTAATAGTCGCGCGGGTCAAGCTTGATGCGCTGCCCCGGAATACAAAACGAGCGCGGCACCCACGTCGGCGCCAGCCGCAGAATCCCTTCGCCCGCTTCAAAGGCGGCGTGAATCAATTTAATCTGTGATGCCATTTCTTCACCCTGTCAGTTTATATTCCAAATCATTATTCATCAATGCACAGCTATCGACACACTCGTTGCTTAATGTGGCCAGTTGTCTACGAGCCACACATCTGCGCTAAGCAAACGCTCGTTTATGTTGAGCATAGATTGGGTTCTTAACCCAAAAACCGATCAACATTGCGCCAAGAATTGCGACTACAATCGCAACGCCAAACATTTCTCGATATCCTACTCTTTCAACTAGCAGACCTGCTCCAATCGGAGCCAGAAAAGTCGATATAGCAAGAAGCGTATTGGAGAGACCAATATAGGTTGGTCGATCTTGGGGACTGCTAAACTCCATCATGATGCTCATGTTGGAAACTAGGTCGGCCGCCAAAGAAACGCCCCAAAAGACAAATGGCCCCCACAAATATTCTGGACCGGACTGAAAGCTCATCATAAGGGTTGATAAAGCCATCGACAAACTGCCGAACGCCAATACCTTTCGATGTCCCCAATAGTCGCCAACTACTCCCCAAACGACGCTGGCTAGCGCCTGTGAGCCTATCAACACTGCTGTGAGCACACCAATATCAGCAGCGCTAATACCGAGCCGTTCAGTGGCGTATACAATGAAAAAACTTCCCCCCATCTTGCCAACAATAGACACTGATTGACCGACCAAGTAGTGTGAGTAATTCACATCCGTCTTTAATAGCCAGGGTAACTTACGAAAGTAATGCGCCAAACTCATCGCTGGCTTTATCTGTTTGCTTTCCGGCTCACGCGTCAAGGCAACGCCAATCCAAGAGATCAGCAGTACAACAAACGCTACGGTGAATAAAAGACTGAAATTCATAGGAAATTCCCATGAAATCAGAATGTAGCCTGTCAATGCACCGCCAGCCACACCCAACAAAGCGCCAATTCCGTTTCCTAATCCGAAAAACAGGCCACGGTTCGTGCCAGGAATCACTTTCGCCAGCATGTCGAGCCACGCCGGGATCACGAATCCATTTGACGATGCCGATAAGATTAATAACAAAAATAACAAAATCAACGTAATTCCAGGAGATCGCTCGGCAAAGACCAACAGAATAATCGCTATCACTAGATATGGTGCACGCCCGCCAAACAAAGCCCAACCGAGTATGTACGGTTTTTTCCAACGCAAAGTCTCCGTATAACTTGCTGTCAACAATTGGGGCAAAAGAACCCCAATCCCAAAAATCGCTGGCACCAAACCGACCAGCACTTTTGAATCGGTTAGTTGACTGACAAGGTATGGCAGCACCGTTGCAACCGAAGCAATTGACATTCCCAGCGTACTAAATATTCGCTCAATCAAGTTTACGGAAAAATTCCAACGAAAATCGAGACGAATACCATCATCATGCATACGGCACAGTCCTTCATACTTTTGGAGCAGTCGATGGTTATGCGGCTTAGTATAGGTTGGCTTAACAACTGAGCCGTGCTCAGCCTTTCAATCCCGTCAACGTTATTCCTTCGATGAAATATCGCTGTGCAAAGAAGAAGACCACCAAGACAGGAATGACCGTAATAGAAGTGCCAGCCATCAACAGATTCCAGTAAACAGCGTATTGACCCTGGAAATATGTGAGCCCCAAAGGTAACGTCTTCATCTCCAGAGAGTTGGTGATAATCAGCGGCCATTGAAAATTGTTCCAGCTAAACATAAAAACAAATATACCTAACGCCGCCAAGGCGGGCTTGGATAACGGCATAATGATCGTGGAATAAATACGGAAATAGCTAGCGCCATCTATGGTTGCCGCATCCTCCAGATCCTTCGGAATTGTCTTGAAAAACTGTCGAAGCATGAACGTTGCATACGGACTAAACAACAACGGTACGATCAGTCCCGAATAGTTATCGACCATGCCCAGCCATCGGGCAAGAATAAACACCGGGATCATGGTGACCTGAAAAGGGATCATCATCATCGCCAGATATAACAAAAACAGTCGATCTCGTCCTGGAAAGTCAAGGCGAGCAAAGGCATAAGCGCCTAGCGAACTGGTTAGTAGTTGACCCGCAGTGACAGCTATGGCAACAAGCGTGCTATTGAAAAAGAAACGCGCAAATGGCAGATCCGTCCAGACTCTCACGTAGTTCTGCCAGACAATGGGACTGGGTATCCATTCCGGTGGAAAGATGTATGCCTGTGCATCTGTCTTCAATGAGGTTGATAACATCCACAGGAATGGACCTACCATGGCAAGTCCACCTAGCAACAACACAATATGAGTCAATGTGCTCCCAAAAATTCGACGAGCTATATGGCCAGTATGATGTGCTCCCAAAACAACGGTCTGCTCAGTCATAGTAAACCCACCTGTTCTGATACTTCCACTGCACCAGCGTAACTGCCATCACGATCAAAAATAGAACCCATGCAATTGCTGAACCATAACCCATCTGATACCATTGAAAAGCTCGTTCATAGATGTAATACACTGTCGTGACGGTTGCACGTGCCGGTCCGCCCTGTGTCATGACATAAGCCTGCTCAAAGACCTGAAACGAGGCAATTAGGGAGATAATCACAACGAAAAACGTCGTTGGAGAAAGCAAGGGTAAGGTGATATGGACAAACCGCTGCCATGCCGAAGCGCCGTCTATCTCTGCCGCCTCCAGCAGATGTCTCGGAATTCCTTGAAGTGCTGCCAAATACAGCACCATGTTATAGCCAAGACCTTTCCATACGCTCATGATAATGATTGCTGGCATTGCCCACACAGTGCTATGTAACCAGTCAGGAGGAGTAAGGGGCAACCTCAATAAATCAAAAACAGTGCCAAGTGTATAGTTCACAATACCTACATTCGGGTTGTACATCCACCGCCACATCAGCGCCACAGCAATCATCGAAGTCACAACCGGGATGAAGTACACGGTCCTGTATACACTCATCCCATGGATTTTCTGATTAAGCAACAGCGCTAGCGCCAGCGACAATACGATTGATACCGGTACAACACCGATCGTATAGATTGCGGTCGCCCGCAGACTTCGCCAGAACTCTGCATCTTGCAACAATGCGACATAGTTTTGTACTCCCACCCAGATCGGCGGGCGAACGATATTCCATTCAACCAATGAAATGCCGATCGATCCGACCAATGGACCCAACATGAATACCAAAAAACCTATCACGCTTGGAAGCAAGAATAGAAATGCGGTAATTGCTTCACGCTGGCGAAGCGTCAACCTTCTATGGGTATTATCCGATGTTAAGATTTTTCTGTGCGCAGGTAAATTGTTCACTGCCTGGCTACTTGATCGATCAAGCATTTGACTACTCTCCATGTCGGTGTGAAACCAGCATCCAACAACGACCGCAATCAGCCTGTACTGCCAAACAAATCTTTCAACGACAAGGCGCCCTAAAACGATCTCTGGATAATAGCTGACCCCGCCTTGAATTGTTCAGGTCAGTGAAGAATTTGATGCAATAGAACCCTCCCGACGAACACCGGAAGAGAGGGTTCTACTGCGCCGCGCCGCAACGTATCAATCTAGCCAGACAATCAATCAACTGGCTGTTCGCGCCAATACAACGTCAATCTCGGCGGCTGCCTTCGGCATATTCTCCGCTGCGGTTGCTTGACCTAACCGGACCGGGTCGAGGTATTTGTTCATAATGGCCATCACTTCGCCATATTCTACGATCGGCACCGGCTCCATATTGGGTAGTTCTAACACGTCCAGGAAAAGGTGTTGATGCTCAGGATGTTGCTCACCCAGCAACGCATCTGCAATCGATTTGCGCCCAGGAATTCCGCGGCTGGGTTTTGCCACAACTTCCAGCAATATCTCTTTGCTCGTGTAGAACTTGACAAACTGCCACGCCTCATCAGGATGCTTTGAGTCATTGCCGATAGCAAAGC
Organism: Anaerolineae bacterium; assembly: GCA_034431625.1. Classification (GTDB taxonomy): domain Bacteria; phylum Chloroflexota; class Anaerolineae; order Aggregatilineales; family Phototrophicaceae; genus CFX2. The sequence continues at coordinate 4,084 of DAOUCY010000094.1, forward strand.
TACCACCCGCAAACGTGTTCGCAGCAACCTTTTGGCGCGGCGGTACAACCACGTCCCACTCAAACTTATCGTTGTTGCGAGGATGGCCAACGCGCGTCTCCATCACTTGAACCCGCTGTGGATTGGCAGGGCTCATTACGGCTTTACCAGTCTCCCACATCGGAATATCGCCAACCTGGCTGGCCGATGGCGCAACACGATGTTTGTTGATCAGGTCCGCGTAGAATTGAATCGCCTCGATAGCTTCGGGAGTGTCTAGCAAACACTTTGTGCCGTCCTTGCTGACGATGTCTGTCCCGTTGCTGCGCAAAAACAGATTCCAGGTGTCAATCCCGCTATCGCTAAGCAAAAACGCAAATTGTCCTTCTGGCGCAGCCAGCTTCTTGGATGCCGCCAGAAACTCATCCCACGTCCAGTCTTTGGGATACTCTACGCCTGCTTCTGTAGCGGCTGTTTTGTTGAAGAGGAACAAGACAGTTGAAAGATCGTAGGGGAAACAATAAGTTTTACCTTCATACCTGTACGCAGTCATGATCGCTGGCCAGAAATCATCCACATCGACGTCTGGCTCTCGGTTGATATATTCGTCAAACGGCAACAGCGTGCCGTTACGAATAAAAAACTGTGAGTAAAGACTTACCATCCCAACCACATCTGGCGGTGTTCCCGCCGCCATTTGGGTTTGCAGTTTAGTCCAGTATTCTCCCCAAGGTGTATTCTCCCACTTGATCTTAATGTTAGGATTTGCCTCCGACCATTGATCCAGTCCCCACTTCCATAAGGGCATATCTTCAATCGCCCCCCAGAAACTAAGACGCAATTCCACAGGTTCAGTTGACGCAGGCGCTGCGCCCCCTGACGACTGTGCTGCTGACGCGCCACCTTGCGATGCTGGCGCAACAGGCGCCGCACACGCTGTGAGCACCCCTGTCGCTGTCAATGCAAATCCAAGCCGCAACAGTTCACGACGCGAGATTGTTGGTGAATGCTGAATATTACTGTTCATCCTGGTGTTCCTCCTTTTTGCACACAGCTTCTAGACACTGCACGACTAACTACCTTTGCAATCAAACCCCAAGGTCTCATACGTTCTATGAAACAGCAGTATAGGCAGCATTGACATTGCAGGTGAGCACTGCCAATCACTATCTACGACGCGCTCCCTGGTTTGCAATTTTTGACTTGCACACATACAACCGAGAACACGACATAAAACTAGATTGTCATACCCATTCCGCCACTACAACTTCGTGAATCCACACCTTCGGCACTTGAACTTCGGCAGTTGCGTTATTCACTGTGACTGAAAGTTCAAGATTCGATGGCTGTAATGTGACTCGGTGCAATTGTTTATTCTCGGGCACTGCAAAGCGCAGCTTCAGATCGTGAACAGGAATCATTTCTTGAATGACATGCATGTTCTCATTCGTCACCCAGAAATCGGAGCGGTGCGTTGCTATTGTGCGACTGATGTCCGACTGTAAATTCACCAGATGGAACACCCGTCTTGATCGTTCCTCTTGATCCCACGCCGTCAGCTCAACCGACATCGGCGCCTCCAGTTCAACTTCAGGAGAAGCTCCAGCAGCCCATCGAACTGCGTTATTGATAAGAGCACGAAACTCCCAATAGGTTCGCAATGCATACAGACAATCGACAGGGAACCCAAAGTAAACGGCGCGCCCTTTTCCATATGTATTAGCAACAATGGCAGGTCGCTCGGTTTCTACTCCAGGTGGATTATTGTGAATGCTGACATAGCGCGCCGGTGTGGCCTCTATATATGGGTAAACTACATGTGCGAGAGGTGTCGCGTGGTCAAGCGTTTCCAGCAGCACTTGTGGTTTGAAGATGGTTATTGGTCTTGCAGTGTACAATCCTTGTGTTACAGGATGGGCTCCGTCCAGTACCCGAATATAGGTATCCGTATACTCCGCCTGCGTGTTGCCAACGACTCGGATTCCAAACACATCCGACAGCGCTGGTTGAGGGAGTGGCTGATTCATCTCATCCTTTGTTGAGACTTCATAAGTTCCGACCACCCCGCCACCATCAGCCACAAATGCACGGATTGCGGCAACTTCTTTTTCGCTCAAACAGGCAATGTTGGGCAAAAATAGCACTTTGTACTTACCCAATTCATTTAGATTCAGCGGCGTCACTATGTCAAACAGGACGTGGCTCTCAATCAATGCCTTACAGACGCCAGCCAGATGATTCGATACCCGTTCAGCCGCCTCGTTTTGTCCGTAAAAATCGCGGTTCTCCTCGCTGAAGTACACTGCGGCAAATGGCACTGGCTCGCCACCACTATATTCTTGACGTACTCGAATCTCGTCATTGAGTTGCTTAAACTGTTCCCAATGATCTTCGTAGACAGAACCATCTGGGTGCATCTGATCGATGAAAATAATACCTGTTCCATTCGCAAGATAGGTACAAGATTCCGCCAGCATATGTGGGAAAGGCTTCATGGCTGGCATATCCCATAACATTTCCACTGGTCGAGAGATGAATAGGTCAACAGGACGAATTACCGCAACAGATCGAAACAATCGCGGCACCAAGCTCATTTGAATAAAGCCACTTGTGTAATAGATATCACTGCTTGGGATCACGCCAGCGCAAGACTGATCGATGCTAACTCCCATCCCCCATGTGCCAGCCAGGGGATTGCCTGATTGATAGCTTACGACAATGCCCGGGCGATACTTATGTAACGCAGCACGACAGGCATCAAGAAAATCCGTAATTACGCTGTATCGCCATTTCACAAATTGTTTCCAGACAGGGTCGGTCCAATCCATTTCGGGCATTGGGCGCCCGCCAGAGGCTTCCTGCCATGCTCGTTGACAATGTGTGCACTGACAAATAGTTGGCCAGAAGGTCATGTCAAAAAAGGCACCGTCGATTTCATAATTGCGTGCGATCTCTTCCAAACAGCTGACGGTGTATTCACGATACGGGCTGTTCGGACAAACTTGACGATAGCGAGAATCCTTTCCTCCGCCAAGCGGTCCGTGAAATGGTCCCTGTACACGCCAGTCTGGTCGGTCGTCCCACAGCTTGCGGTCGAACACATTGGAGTAATACAGAATCATCTTGATCCCGCGTTCGTGCAAAAGTTCAGTCAACTCACCAATTTGATCTCGATCTCCCAGACCGCGATGTTTCGGACCGTTGCTAGCATTCCAATAGCATGTGCCCACATGACAGCGGGCATAAATCATAGCCGCTTCAAAGCCAGATGCTCCTATCCGGTCGGCCAAAACTTTGGAGTCATATTTCTCGTAGCCGGGCAACCAATCATCCAAATGATTATCGATTAGCACCTTGCGTCGCGCATGTGTGTACCAATCTTGCGAAGACATTTTGCACTCCTTCATCTGGTAAGAAATCTAACAGGAAACTCGAGAACAATACCTGCATCTCAGTTTATTCAATTCGCTGAAACATATCGCGTTGAGTTGCGCTCAACAAGGAACGGTTGAATTGTCACCTGCATTTCAACTGGAGGTTTGTCGGATAGCACGCCAAGCAAAATGTGCATGGCGGTTTCTGCCATTTTGGCAATAGACTGACTGATAGTTGTAAGAGGAGGATTCAAATATGAAGATATCTCGATGTCATCAACGCCGATCAACGAGACATCACCAGGAATCTTTCGCCCAGCTTCGTGTAACGCCTTCATTGCACCCACAGCCAGGAGATCTCCAGCAGCAAAAACCCCTGAAAAATCTTCGCAATGAGATAATATTTGCTGCATCGCAACATACCCGGACTCGATTTTCCAGTTGTTGGCTCTTTGAACCTTCAAATTGACTGTGTCAGACAACTCGGCAATTGCCGTCCTCAACCCCGACAAACGTTCAGATGAAATAGATACATAGTCAGGCCCGCCAATATGAAGAACATCTCTGTGTCCAAGCGAGAGCAGATGCTTCCCAGCAAGATAGCCTGCCTGGAAATTGTCTAATACGACATAAGGGCCTGCATAGTTCTTGGGCTTTCGATCAATCACAACGACAGGGATACCTGCGTTTTGTAGCATTGTTGGCACGGAGCTTTCATCCCTGGCAGAAATGTACAAAACGCCATCTACTGAACGCTGAAGAATAGAACTCACATAAAACTTTTCTCTGTGCACATCATCTTGCGTGTTATACAAAAGAAAGTTGTAGCCTGCCTGATATGCCAGATTCTCAGCGGCGATTGCCATATTGCCTGCCACAGGACTAGAAATATCGCTCACCATCAAAGCAATTGTCTGCGTGCGTTGAGTTCTTAGGCTGCGTGCCGTTAAATTGGGTTTGTACCCTAGTTGCGCGATTGCAGCGCGTACTTTCTCCTGAGTTGCGATCGTGATACCCGGTTTGTTGTTGATAACTGCAGATACCGTTTGTGTTGAAACATCGACGGCTTTAGCTACATCATGAATCGTAACCCGGCGCGTTCGTTCGCCGTTTCCTACATCCAGATAACTGAATTCGCTCACAAAGCACACCTTTCAAAGAAATTGAGGTGCAAACACCCGATTGAGAAATAAGGATGTTGTTTATAGGCGTGTTCTTTCAAAACGTACAGAACACCAGGCATCTACATGTGGCCACATTGCCCGCGCTCAAAACTGCCGTTTGGCAGTCAGAGATGTCTTCGCACTCGAAGGGGTTTCTCCAGCAACTTTGAGCGTTGTGGACACAACAACTCGCATTGAAACACTATGACGAGTGTCGCTGAATATTCAACTAAAAAGGCTTGGAAATTGTCCTTATAACTACATGAACGTTCATGTGAACGTTCATGTAGTGAAATCGTAGCACGATCCCTTGCATCTGTCAATAGGGATTTTTCTGGTGATTATCCACTCCACTATCTTTGCACTTTTGAAGATTAGCCGTTCAAGCAAAGAGTTGGTTATACAATTCTGAAGGTGAGACACGATTGTCGACGAATTGAGTGTGTAGCCAGTCGACAAAGTGTCGCCAGTGAGTCTGGCGGTTATGACGCCAAGCGTCGCCGATCGTGATGTGTCGCTGTTGTTCATCCTGTAGCTGAACCCTTTCATGGTCAAGGAAGGAATAGGCGAGCATGACCAGCGTCCAGAAGCGCTGGATGGCTTTGGCGCTCATCAACTGGTACTGGTCAAGACCAAGGATTTCCTTGGTGTCGGCAAAGAGCACTTCGATATCCCAACGAGCAGCGATATGCTGGATCAAGGTCTCGGCATCGGCATCCAGATCGCTAGAAGCCCAGTAGCGAGTGGCGCCGTCCAGCGTCTCGCGGACGAGAACCACTTGGCAACGGTAGAGTTTCTTGACTCGCGTCGAGATAACATGCAGATAGACCCATCGCTCTTGGTCACCGCCGTTGGGCCATGCCACTCGGGTGAAATGCTCATCCGAGAGTTGGCTGGCATAGGTGTCGAGTCGCTGCCAAGACCATCCTTGGGGCGAGTTCGGATCGTTGATGCGCAATTGGCGGTTGCCTTTCAGACCGCTGGTAATCAGAAAGTCTCGACTGCGCGCGGCTTTCCAGATGCTCTTGGCTGTGTATCAACTGTCCATCAAGACATGGGTCCGGGCGCCTTCCACCGGATTGAAGTCCATGATGATCGCTTTCATCAGGTCGATCTTGCTCTGGAAGGGAACCCCTTCTTGCTCGCAGACCGCCTTGTTCCGATACATCTGCGGCTCCAGTGGACAACGACGACCCAAGAGCACATACAATACCTGCACCATACAATGACCGACGACGCTCTTTTCTGCCGTGCTCGAATAGTGATACTCTCACCTTTGGCGCCATCTCGCCAGCAAAATGGTTGAACCACGTTTGGCTCACTTCCTTCGCCGACCAGGGCGCACTCGACAGAAATCGGCTGCTTCCCGACAAACTCGCCCGTCCTTCTACTTGACCGAGCACGCCAGACAAGGTGCTCGCTCCCTCACAGAGCATCAACCCCAGCAGTATGGTCTCAAAATACTTGTACTGGGGCTTGCTGAAGCACTGTCGAAAGCGCATAAGGTATTGACCAAAACGGGCATCCAGACATATAGTAGGCAGGCGCATAGTTCATCTCCTCTCGTACCGGGCTTCGTCACCCTTGTTGTACATGGTGATGAACTATGCCGCAACTCTTCTCTTGGTAACGTGCTTCAGCACACGTTTTCTTGGCTACAATTCAAAAACTGCAGTGACTATTCAGCCTTGACAAGATGATGTAGACTTTCAGCATGGATTTACGGACAGAGAACGAACGACTGCGAAAAGAAAACCAGCGGT
>DAOUCY010000095.1:0-13707 GCA_034431625.1 Anaerolineae bacterium
AGGGGAAAGTCTCTCCCTGTCCACCGCAAAGCACAAGCTCAGTTGCTACTGTTCGTCGATCAGGAGTTGTTCGAGGGTCAAGCGCTGAGGAGAGCGAGTGAGTTCTAGGTATTCCATGAAATCAGAGGCAAGTGAGAGAGCAGTCTGTTCATTTTGGGTCGGGGTGTGGTCACTTAACGAGAGTAAACTCGAACATTGACCAGCCATTGTGCTGGTCTTTGTTTTTCCCTCAAAACCGCCACCACTTTTTCGCACGCGATCCGTCACTTCCTTCAGATACGCGAACGGTGGCAGCAATTCCATCCGCCGTATGGTTCCCTTCGGGCAAACAACCACCCGATAGACCATTTCATGCAGCAGCTTCTTTTGACTGCTGCGTTCCAGCTTGTTATACAGTATACCCACTTTTGCAATGATCGTGAGTGCTGCATCTAAATTGGCGATGTGAACATCGTTGTGTGCCTGTAACGACTCCAGCGCATGACGCAGGGTGCGCCGCCGATCCTGCCATTCCGACCACAGATTCTCCCAGACACGATCCGTGATTTTGCCAATGGTGTAGAGTCGCAGCGCCCGTGCCTCTTCTTCATCAATATCCTTCAATTTCCGTTCGAGGTCGGCACGCTGGTCGGGGCGCATCCGCCCCAGTTTGTCGGCAATCTCATCGTTGTAGCTGTCCCGAATGAGTGGAATCATCTCAGGATCAACCTGTATTTTCATCAGTTCATGCGGTATCTGCTCATCCACTGCCCGACACAAAATATTGACACCACTGCTTTCGATGCAGTAGTAGGATGTGCCACCGCCCGAACGTCCGGCATTGGGGGTTGATCCGGTCAGGCGCAAAACTCTGCCATCGTCCAACTCGACATAGACCAAACCGCGCAGCAGATAATCATGAACCTTGCCGCCACTGGCGCGATGTTTCTGGCGGGCCGCGAGAATAGCGAGACCCTGTTCAAATTCCTCCATCGTCACCAGCGGCTTCCACTGACCCTGGACGGTTTTCGGCGGGATGTTGGCTTTTTCACTGACCACCCAACCCGCATAGAACCAGTTATTGAAGATACGCGACAGCCCATTAGCCGCCTCTTTGCGTTTCCCACGCGCATTGACCGTCACGAAGGGTCGCCCACTACGAAACCGATAGCCGCGTGCATGGAGTTCCTCGCAGATTTCGGCGAGGGTGTACTGGTCAGTCAGCAATAAATCCCAGGCGGTGCGCCATACTTTGAACTGTTCCGGGTCAGGCTCGATCCAGCGGTTGTAGCGTCCAGCGCGGGTCTTGTCGATTTGTTCTGTCTTCTCTTCGCAGTTGATATAGCCATCTGGTGCTTTGCCAACAAAACCGCCCGTCCGCAGCTTGGCGTGCAGTCCACCCGTAACCCGCTGACCGAGCTTAATGGACTCGCGCCGCGCCAGGGTAAAGGACAGGCTGACCAGAATCCGGTCATCCGGGTCAATCGGATCAAGATCAGGATAGTCGGCAAACCGCACGGCGATACCCAGGTTGTGAAGCGCGTCAATTGCCATCAGCGCTTCGGCATCATTGCGCCCGAACCGTTCAGCGTTTTCCACCGCGACGTGTGAGAAACAGCCCCCACGCGCATCCTCTAACATGCGCTGATAGCCCGGTCGGTTATCCGCATACCTGCCGCTCAGGTTATCAATGTATTCATTGAACACCGGCAGATCAGTACGCTCAAACAGGGACCGCTCAATGGCATGACGCTGGCGGCGCTGTGAGTTCTCTGGATTCTGCGCTTCTTCACTGCTGGTTCGCAGATATACTGCCCAGCCCGATTTGGGGGGCAGTCGCTTGCTGTTCCGACGACTCATAAGACCCTATCTTGCTGACTTTGCCTGAGCTTACACCAAAATGCTATGGCTGTGTTTTTTGCACCCGAATTGCAGTCGCAGCCGTTTGATTGGACAGTGGTTTCACCGCTGCTTCTTCCACCGATTGGCGCTGACTTTTCACCAGGATTTCCGCGACCCGGATCACGCGCAGCAGCATATCTTCCGGCTTTTGCGGCTTGGTGACTTTAGAGGGCATGAGGTATTCCCTCCAAAACCGATTGTTCATTCTTCAGCGCATCCGCAATCCAGGCATAGAGGTCGCCGCCTTGCAGATAGAACTCGCCTATATCCTTGCCCTCTGGCACATGGACTGGGCGAAAGCGCGGTGAAAGGGAAAGCAGGCGGTTTGCGCCTTTTTCACCCGCCGCATCACGGTCATACGCGACGAGAATGGTGTGGCAGTGCGTAAGTTCGGCATACCAGCGCGAACTGAGGATCGCTGTCGCACTGCTCAAGGTCACAGCGGCTGCCAGATCACTAGCTTCTTGCCGCGCCAGCAGCGCGTCAAACTCGCCTTCGCAGAATAAAGCGACCTCCCGATCTACCAGTTGGTCAGCACCGTACAACCCGTTGACGTTGCCGCCTTTGATCTGCTGGTATTTCGGCGTGCCATAAGCGCGACGGACTTTCACTGCCCAGAGCGCCCCCGCTGCAAACCAGGGGATGGTAATGCCACAGGGGACATCCATCCCTTCGACACTCCGCCATTCATGGAAGTCACCCGGCACATAGCCCAACCGGGCGGCGCGAATGGTGCGGGTGGTCAAGCCTCTCCCGGTCAGGTAGTTCAGTGCCGGTTCACCCACTTCTGACCAGAGCGTTTCCTCTGCCTGACTGACAATGCGCTCCGCGCGGTGCTGCCAGTTCCATTCTGGCGGTTCGGAAGGGGATTTCAGACACTTACGCTCCACAGGGGCAATGTCCTCAATCCGTTCGCCTAACACCCGCAGCGCTTCTATAAAACTCAGGCGGCGATAGTTCGTTAACCAGTCCAGCGCATCGCCGCTGGTATCGCACGCGCCAAAGCAGCGGTAGCCATTTGCCCAGACTGCCAGGCTGAAGCCCTTGTGTTCATTGTGGAAGGGACATTTCCACAGGTAAGCGCGTCCACCGCGCAGCGGCGCGGGTCCCAAATCCTGCTCGACCAGACGGCGCAGGTCACAGTGCTCCTTCAAGTGTTGGGTATCCACCATGCGTTTTCTCTCCAGGAATTTCGTCACGCCCGTGACAAAAGCCAAAATGACAAAATTCGATTTATGTCGCAGCCGTGACAGAATTAGCATCCAGCAGTTCATACTTCTCCGGGGGACGACCCCGCCCGGTGTAGGCATTCTGAACGCGGATCACCCGCCCATCATCTTCCAGTGCCTTGAGGGTCTCCAGCACCGTCTTGCGGGGTGAACGGAGGGTGCGGTACAAATCGCGTACCGTTGCGCTGCCGCCGCAGGCTTTGAGCAGACTCAATAGTCGATTTTCCAGCCGTCCCTCTTCGTTTTCACCCAAATCCGCCAACAGACGGTGGGCAGAGGCTCGCCAGTCTTCGACAATCTGTTGAGCGCGATACCAGTGGGCGGCGGTCACTTTCGGATGCGGCAGCCCGCCATCCTCGTCCGCCCAGTCCATCGCCGCCAGCAGGATGGCTACCTTAATCGCCTGCACATGCAAACGGCCATAGACGGCGCGAAGACGATCATCTAATGAAGAACTGGGCGCGGTCATGGCGCGCAGCGCCTGTTCATAGGTACGGCAGGCATTCCAGATGTCGGCTGACAGCGACCAGGCTTCCGCCGTCTTTTTCTCGCCGAGCGCGTCGGGCAGCGGTGGTTCCGGCAGGCGTTCGTGCAAACGGCGCAGGCGGTTCGCCAGTTCGGTTGGGGTCTGGCTGTCTTTCGGAGCAGACCTTTCCTTATAATCCGGTTCAGGTGTGAGCAGTCCGAAGCGGGCGAGATTGCCATTGAACCAGTCCGATGAGGACAGCGCCGACGAGAGTTCGGCGGGGGTCGCCGCTCCAAGTATGGACAGCGCGGCATCGCGGATGACTACCAGCCCTTTGTTGTTGGTATTGCTGTCGAGATAAGGCGGGCAGTCGTAAAGCGTCATAATCAGTTCTTTCAAGCCCGCCATGTAATCTCGACCCATCGACTTGAACAAGCCGGAAAGCTCATCTCGCAGTAACCCACGCTGCGCGGCGTAGCGATTGCCCTTCTCCAGCCGCGCCCGATCCAACTGCGGGATGTCGGCGAAGTTGGGTGGGAGAATGCCGCCGAGCATCGACATGAAGTTCTCCGGCGATCCCGGCTGCGGCATCAGCATATGGGGAATTGCCAGCCGCGCCACCTCCGAAGCCAGGCTCAAGCCTGCCGATTTGCGATAGTAAGTCGAGACTGCCACCACCATCAGGTAGAGGTTAGGAAAGACCTGCTGCCGCCAGGGAGTGTGAATGTAGAGCCTGCGCCCGACAGCAATAGCAGCCAGATACAGACCTGCACCCAGATGGAACGCCAGCGGCGTTTCGTTCGCTGAGCTGCCTGCCCAGCGGATGTAGTCGTTCAGCCATTTCCCAACACCTGCCGCCTGTTGAAGCTGGGTCTCCGTCAGTTTCGCCGATGCTGGCAGTTCCGGCACGATGTTGAGATCAGCGGCACGCTGCGGCAATGGTGGGGGAGGAGCATTCGGGTCTACTGCCAACACCGTCCGCAGCAGTTCCTGCCCCAACACCTTACGCAGAAAGCGCAGGTCATCGGGCACATTTGGATCGAGATGCGCCAGCAGCAGGGCAACCGCCGGGCTGAGGGGCAGGCTGTCCCAGGACATGCCGACCAGCGCCCGCGCCAGTCCGTAGGCATCCTGGGGTGAAAGCGTGACGTTCACGGTCATAGTGCTTCACGCTCCGTCTGCGCTGGCTCGAAAGCCTGCCCACGCCGCTGCTCCTCAGCCGCAATCGCCTTGCAGATCACCGCATAGACCAGATTGGCGAGGGGGCGGTGTTCCTCCTGTGCCCACTGTGCCAGCTTGCGCCGCGCTTCCGGGGTGAGCCGGAAAGCGACACGCTCGGATAACACGTCGTCATCGTACATTCCTGCGTCCTTTCGTTCCACGAATGAACACAGGATAAGCGAAAACGTAGAACTTGTGTGCGAGAAAAGTGGACAATCGGCGCGGGAAAATGGGACAACTGTGTGAGAAAAATTCTCACAGGGGTGTGAAAATTCCCGAACCCCTGTCCAAAATTCTCACCAACCGTAAGACAAACGATATTCATACTGAGTTCGTATGAAACTCTAAACTTATGATCGCCTCAACGTTTGAAAGTTGTGATATGCTGATGATTCGTGGATATAGAACATAAGTTCGTAATTTCACAAGAGATATGGCTTGGATTGCACAATAGGAAGGCTCACTTAGGAAAAGGAGAACCAGCGAGAATGCGGAGTCTGAAAATCGTGATCGTTGACCGGAATGATGTCACCCGGATGGGGGTGCAGGCCATCGTCAACGATGCCGGAATGCCCTATGAAGTCGTGGCGGTCTTCGCCCGCTTACGCGAAGCAGATCACTATCTACAGGATCATCCCGCCGATCTGGTGATTGTGGACGATACGACTCTCCACACTATCGAAATCGTGCGGCTGGTCACACGCTGTTATGAACGGCATCCCGGCTTAGGCTTACTCATTCTCAGCCAGCGGCGGGATGGAGATTACATCCAGCAGGTGACCCGTCACGGCAGCGCAGGTTATATTCTGAAAAACGGCGATTTACAGGGACCGCTGCTCACCGCCATCAAGATGATGAGCGACAATTATCCCTTCCTCTCGCCTGAAGCCCTCAAATTAATGGGAAGCCGTCGAGATGGGAAATTAGACCATCGTGACCTGGAAGTGCTGCGCCAACTGGAACTCGAATTGAGTGTGAAGGAAATCTGCGAACGCATGGATTTATCTGACAAAACCATTTATCGGGTGCGGCGTAAGCTCAAACGGGTTCTGGGTGTGCGGAATAATGAGAGCATTGTCGATGCTGCCCGCAAAAAAGGACTGCTAAATCGCAAAGACGAGGCTGAAGTGCTTGAAGAAAGCTGAAAAATTACACCCTGACGAGAAAATTCCCGGCGTGGTTGTCCAAAATTCCGCGCCGGTTGTCCTTTTTTCTCGCCCACACATGAGCGCTCCTGTGGTAGGCTGAAAGCACAGCCGTTGATGTGACGAGGGCAAGGGCATGAAGCGACGCATCCTGATCGCCGATGAAGCCGACCTGATGCTGGTCGGCATCCAGACGATTCTCAAAGACAATCCCGCCTGCGAGGTGGTGGCAACCGTCCGCAGCGCCAGTGAGCTGCTGGAAACCTGCAAGCAGCTGCGCCCGGATGTCATCATTCTGAATGAGCAGCTTGACTCGCTGGTGGATGTGCTGGCACTGGTGGAGCGGCTGAAACAGGTGACACCGCGTTCGCGGCTGATGATCTTGGGCGGGCTGTCTGAGGGGCTGCTGATCCGGGATCTGTTTGCCTGCGGCGTGCTGGCGTATCTGTTTGAAGGCGACGATCTAAAAGACCAACTGCTGTCTGCGATCAGCGCCATTGTGCAGGATCGCCCCTATCTTTCCCCAACCGCCAACAGCGCCTACCTGGTAGCGATGCAGTCACCGTTGCGCGACTGGCAGTTGGATACCGAAGCCCGTGCCATGCTGCGGCTGCTGATGCAGGGTCTGCACATCGCCGACATCGCCCGCCAGCTCGATATCCCCATGCGCCGCGCCTATTTCCTGCGCTATAAGCTGAAACAGCGCTTCGGCGCGACCACCAATGAACACCTCATCAGCCGGGCGGTGGCCGAGGGTTTTGTTACCACCGAAGCCTGATGTAATTTTTCCGCGCGATTTGTCAAAATTGACGGGCTAAAAGTGTAATCCTACACGGGTTAGCCGCGCCGCATTTGTTACGCTGAGTCGCAGACGAGTAACTGCGGAGGCGTACATGCGGCGATTTTTGTTGATGCTGGCGGCGCTGTGCCTGGTGATGTGGGGCACGGTCTTTTACCTGTTATTTGAACGGAGTGACCACGCGACATCGGCGCTGCCAACATTGATGGTGCTGGCCTCGCTGACCCCATCCGATACGCCGACCCGCACCCCCACTGTGACGGACACACCGACCCCAACAGCGACACTCACTCCCACCTCCACTGCGACGGCAACCGCCACCTTCACCCCAACGCTGACACCCACGCTCTCGACACGGGTGGTCGAGATCAGCGCGGTCATGCCCGGTGTCTATGTGCCGCCAACGGCGACGGACTTTCCTTTCGGCACGATCCTGCTGTCCGCGCCGCCCCAGCCTGTCGAGCCACTGCCCGATGCGACCAACGAGCCGCCGCCCTACGAAGGCTGGTACAGCTTCGAGTCAGACAACCCGGCAGTGCATTACAGCACGCCCTGGGAACCACGCCTTCACGCCAGCGCCAGTCGGGGACAGTATCACCGCAGCGAAAATGTCCAGAGCTACGCCAGCTTCAGCTTTGAAGGTGAGGGGCTACGGATCCGCTACGTGGCAGCCCGCAACATGGGCATCTTTCAAGTGGTGGTGGACGGCGCAATCATCGACACGGTGGATGCGTTCGCACCGGAGATTGCCTTCCCTGGCACGCGAGTGTATGCCGTCGGGCGCGGCGTGCATACCCTGGAACTTCGCAGCGCGCAGCAGCGCAACCCCCAGAGCGAAGGCTACGTGCTGGCGCTGGATGCCGTGCAGGTGTTTCGGGGAACGGCGAATACGCTCATCATCCCGCCGCCGATGGAAACCTTGACGCCTACCTCGCAGCCGCAGCCCGCCGCCGGGGTGGAACTGGTCGGCGCGCCGCCGACGGTGCAGCCGACCACGACCCCGATCCCGCCGAGTTTAGTCACCGTTTCGGTGGTCATCGCCTACGACGAGAACGGCAACCGCGCCGTTGACCCGGCGGAAGGCGTATCGGGAATCTCGGTGCGGGTGGTGGAAGTGGGGACGAACCGCGTCATTACCCAGGCATTCACCGACAGCAACGGCTTCGCCCAGCTTCAGGTCATCACGTCGGCGCAGGCGCGGGTGGTTGTGCCGTATTTCGGCAAGGTCTGGGAACTCCCCAACAGCCGCCGTGGGGGCAATGTGCGCTTCACGCTGCTGCTCACCCCTGGCAATCAACCCGGTCTGATTCCTTAAACGAGGACAACTGTAATGAATGATGAACTGTCTCTCGCGCAGACGCAGCGAACCATGCTGCTGCGCTCGATTTATCTACTGGTCGCGCCGGTCATGCTGGTGTTTGCGGCTTTAGCGTGCGGCACTGTCGTCACCGATATCGCTTCCTACACCTGCCCAACGACTGTGCCGCAGGCGACGGCAACCACGCTGGCAGGCACACCCCTGCCGACGCTGCCACCACCGCCCACTCCCTACACCATCACGCCGCCGCAGGATTTCTACGTCGGCGATGCGGTGTTCGTCGGACAGCCCGGCGCGCCGCTGCGTCTGCGCTTCCGCCTGCAAAATGTCCAGTCTCAGCCTGCGCCGCCGCTCGCTGGCAGTCCGCGCCGTCTGGTGACGTGGCGGCTGGAAGTCCGCAATCTGGGCAGCGCGACCTACGAAACTGTCCCTGTCGCCCTGATGGTCATCACCCGCATCAACACTACCAGCGGCGATCAGACCGGAACGTGGCGCGCGTCGGAAACGGCAATGGAGGCGGCAGGCTTTACCAACGAAAACTACGACCCGCTTCCGCCCGGTTCGACGCGCCTGTACCGGCTGGCCGCCTATGTTCCAGCCGGAACTGTGCGCCAGTTCGCCTACCTGCTGGACGGCGACGGCGGCAACCGCATCACCTGGGTCAATGCCACCAATCCCGACTGCTCGGGCGACGTGGCCGATTAGAAGAAAGGACGTTTCCCTATGCCTGATTTCGCCCGCATGATTGACGAGTTCATTTACAGCGTCATCGTCATGATCGCCGGGGTGCATTGGAGCCTGCAAAAAGCGCTGCTGATGGCGGGCTACACCGTCAAGCTCGTGAATCAATGGCTCATCGAAAATGCCTTCATGCCGATCATCGCCCAGACGAACGACAGTCTGGGGCTTGCGCTCAGCTGGGTGTTCATCGTGGCGCTGCTGGTGCTGGGCATCACCTATCTGCTGGCGGCGTTCATCCGTCTGGACGTGGTCAGCCCGCGCAGCGCCATCGTCTGGTACATCGCGGGGGTTTTGTTCTTCACCATCGGTCCCAGCTTTTATCAGGGCATGAATACCTTCCGCCTGAATATCAGCCAGGTGATGTACCTGAGCGTGCTTCAGGGATTGGACGATAACGCGGGCGATTTCTCGTCGCTGGCGCAGGTCAATTCCAATGACCTCGCGCTGGGTAATCTCTGCGACCAGTTCGACGTGTACCTGCCCGGCGCGGCGGGTCCCGGACCGATTGATGGACTGGACATCGCGCTGGCGTATCTACGCGGTCACGCGCAGGACGTGATGGGCTACCCGCAGCCGGTCTACTCGCCGGGCTGCGGCGCGTATTTCATGAACCCCAATCCGTCCACCTGGGCAGGGGAAGGTGGGACATCCGTTGTGCCGATGGACTGGAACCTGGAAGGCGGCTACTTCGACAGTAATGTATCGCCGATCACCTGGGACAACCTTTCTGACGAAGAGCGCGACACTGCCGTGTCGCGGGCGGGCGCATCGCAACAGCGGGCGCTGACCGCTTGGCCGCTGCTCCTGTTCGCGTTGGTCGAGCAGATCGTCCATCTGCTCATCACAATAGCGATGGGCATCACCTTCGTCTCGTTTGGCGTGGCGATTCTGTTTGCCTTCTTCAAACGCACCGAGAGCATTGCCCACAGCCTCATCAACCAATGGATTGAACTGATTGTCCAGACCGTGATTATCGCGCTCATCCAGGCGCTGGTGATCGGCTTCTTCCTGGCAGGCGCGGCGACGGGCAGCGCCGCCGCTATCATCGGCATTGGCTTGATCTGCCTGGTCTTCATCGTGATTACCCTGTGGTCAGGGATCAAGGCGGTCTGGAACAGCTTCAACCGCCTGTTTAATGCCATGGGTCAGGTCACGGGCAATGTCCTGCTGTCGCCGGGTTCGGTCACGTCTGCCGCCGTCACCGGCACGGCAGCCGCCGCGACGGGCGGCGCTTCACTCATGACCAGCATGGGGTCGAATGCGCTGGCGGGCATGAACGCGCTGAATAACGGCGCGACGACCGCGCAGGCAACCGGATTGATGTTCGGTGGGTTTGGCAGTCTGAGCAACGCGGCGCGTACCTTAACCCACCTGCCGGGTTTGCGCGGGACCGTGTTAGGCGAAGCCGCCGAGCAGTTCACCGAAGGCGCAGCCGCGCGGCAGGTGGCGGGTAGCATCCCGGTGATTGGACGCACTGCCGGGCCGCTGGTGGGCGCGGCGCTCCTCAGTGACCGTGACCCGGCCAAAGCCGAATACGACGAATACGGGCGGGTGGTATCACGCCCGATGCTGGTCCCCGCAGTCGGCGAAGCGCTGGAAAGCTGGGCGCTGCCGAAGGGGGCGCAGCGCAAACGCGGCGCGCGCAGCGCGAACGATGCCGACTGGTTTGAGGATGAAAACGGCGAGATGATTTCTGGTTTCACCCCTGCCAGAGCGCGCCGCAGCGGGATGTTCACGCCCGTCGCGTCCGTACCGATGAACGAAGGTGGAGAGGATAAATCCGATGCCCACCGAAGACAGGAACGCAGTGATTATGCCGCCGAGATGAACAGCGAGGAGATGGAGCAGCACGTCTCAGATGCGCTGAAAGCCTCCACTGGTACGCACTCCACGCTGGGCGCGATGATTGAACGTGATGGGAAAGCAGACATGAGCCGCTTCGACCAGGTGGCGGCACGGCTGGAACAGAGCGCGGAGGCGCTGGCAAATGTCGCCCGCCTGCAAATGCAGGTCATGCTGGGGCAGTTGAAGGTGTCCGGTGGCGGCGATGTCGCCGGGGTCATGGGCGATGTCATCCGGGGGATGCAGACGGAGCGCGTCCAGAATGGACAGCCAGCGGTTGGCGGGATTGACCATCTGACGGTGGCAGATCGGATGGCGCGGGCGATGGGCGTGATGCCTGTCGGCGGCGAGAAGCCGCCCGTACAGGCGGATTTGTCGCGCTTCGGCTTATTCGCGGATCAGGCGCTGCGGCTGGGGATTTCAGGCAATCAGGCAGAACAGGTCGTGCGCGAGGTCAAGTCGTCGCCGGAGGGCAGGTTGACCGAGCCAACCCGTGCCTCATTAGTTGAGCAGGTGCGGGCTGAACGGAATGTATCCTATGATACCGCCCACGAAGAGGTCAACCGGCTGGAACATAGCGCACGAATGCTGCCCAATGAAATCACCGCCTTCGGCATGATGGCCGTCCCGCAGGCGGCTGAGGTGCGTCCACAGGTCAATATTGAACCGGACATTCAAGTTGAACCACAGATCGATGTCACGGTAGAAGCGCCGCAGAATGACGGCGATGCTGTCTACACCGAAGCCATGCGGCAGCAGGCGGCGCTCGGCGGGAGCGGTGGTGTGATTGGAGGCGGCTCATAATGGAAATCCTGCGTTATCACACGCTTGAAGAACTGCGCGGGCTGTCTCTGAGTGAGCTTCATGCCCTCTGGGAACTCGTGCCGACGGATCGCCAGCGGGCCTACAAAGCCGCTTACGAGCGCGAAGTCCGCACGGCGGGCGCAGTGGGTTCGGATGCGCTCGAACGGCAGGTGGCTGCCGAGTTGCTCAAACGATACGACGAATCCGCCCTCGTCCCGGTGGGATCGCGCTGGGCGCGGACACCCGGCAGGGTTCAGGATGCCGCCAAACAGAATGTCGTGCTGGACGCGCCGGAGGATGAGGTCAAACCCGCCTCTGGCAAGCCGTCGCCCAAAGTGGCGCTGGCAGTGGGATTGGCGGCGCTGCTGTTCTTCGGTTTCATGTTCACACGGCTGCTCGGCGGGCGCTCGTCGAATGCAGTTGAAACAACGCCAGAGGTCAGTCCCACGCCGACACCACTTGTGAGTCCCACCCCGACACCGCTGGCGCTGGAAGCGCAGGATGATGTGATTCAGGGCGGCGACAGCGGGCGCGAAGTGGCCTACCCGGTCAATTTGCAGGTCATCCTGCCCGATGGCGATGCGCCGCGTGTCTGGGTGGTGCAGCGCCGCCGCGTGCAGGCTTCCGAGTGGCGTTTCGACCTCAATCCTGACACGGCATCCTTCGTCAACGGCATGTCGGTGCGCCCGGTGATTGGCATTCCCTGGTCGGAAGAAAACGCCGCCTTTTTCGACGACATCGACGCTGGAACAACCTTCCTGCTGACGATGAACACGGGCGCGGTGCAACGCTTTGAGTTCGATGACCGGCGCGAAGTCCGCCGCAGTGAGACGAGTATCTTCCGGCAGGTCAGTCCGGGACTGGTGCTGCTGCTGATTGGCGAGACCGATGCAGATGGTTTGCCTACCGCAACCCGCACGCTGGTGACGGCAACCTATCCGCCGGAACAGGAACTCTCCCGCGATGGGCAGATTATCGGCATGAATATCACGCTTGAGGAAGGCAGTGTGGGTGAGCAGCTTGCGTTAGGCGCTGCGTCCATCACGTTGCAGGATGCCCGCTTGCTAGCTGACCAGCCCGATTTGCCAGCGGATACCCAGTATCTGCTGCTGAATTATGAAGTGATGGCAGGCGCAGAGACGCTGGACACGACGGCGTGGCGGGTGGAGTTCGTGGACGCAGGCGGGCAGGTCTACACACTGGGCAGCGCCGCCCTGAGCTACACCGATTTTGACGCGCTGCCGCTGGAAGTTTCGGCGCTGTCGTCCCTCTCCGCATCAGTGGGCTACATCGTGCCGCGCAGCCTGCAAAGCGGGCGCTGGGTCATCACCGACACGGCGGGAAATGGTGTGTCCTTCGCACTCTCGTTTGCCGCCGCGCCGCTTGACCTGCGCTACGACGGCGTGGATGTCCGGCTGGTGAGTGTGACTTACGTGGAAGGGCAAATCACGACGCATCTGCGAATCTACAACGGGCGCAGCGAGCCGCTGCACTTCACTCAGGACGACATCTGGCTGGCGCTGGGCTATGCGCCGGAGCCGCCTGGACCGCGCAACCCGGCGGAAGGCTTAACACCCTTCGATCTGCTGCCGGAGCAGGCCGTTGACCTGACGCTGGTGTGGTACTGGGGCGGCGAACCCTACGCCAGCATGGGCGTAGGTGAGTATCGATTCGCTATTCAACTGACACGCGGATCATGAATCAAACACGGATGGGCTGTATTTTCCGCAGCCCATCTCCCCTCGCTTATGCCTTCCCACATTTTTGTAATTTTAACGGGCACTTTGTCAAAACTGACGGGCTAAAAGTGTAATCCTACAGCGGTTTGCATCCCTCACTTTGATACGCTGAGTTCAGCCGGTGCGGGAGAAGATTTCGTGCCAGATGACCCCACCCACAGATGCTGATGTGTCATGGCGCACGCGCATCCCACCTCCCGGCTGACCTTTCGATCCCGTCACAGTTTTGAGGAGCTTCTCGCTTGAATCTATCCGATTTTGTCCAACAGTTGTTCAACGACATTCGGGATGCGGCGCAGATCATCGCGCCCATCGCAGCCGTCATCGGGTTTTTGGGGCTTGGGCTGATGTATATGGGCAGCTCATGGCCGATTATTGGGGACTGGAAAAAGGACAATCCAAAGGCTGCCAATCAGGTGGTCGTGGGTCTACTCTTCGTGATCTTCGCCTCCAGTGTCACCACGCTCATCACCTTCGCCGGTCCCTAATCCCCCATCCCACACGCAGCGCGAGGCGCGGATG
>DAOUCY010000096.1:0-9235 GCA_034431625.1 Anaerolineae bacterium
GCGACAGGATGGCAGGATGATGGTGCGGTTCAATCGGCAGATAGCCCATGACCATTTTGCTCTCAGCTCGTGCCATGAGAAAGTTCCTTTCCTAAGAATCAAAAACAGCCGCCTGCCAGAGGGCTGACAGACGGCTGCTGCATGGATGGGATGAAATTAGCTGATGCTGGGTAGTGCGATCACGCCCTGCTCAATGCCGCCGGTGATGAGCCGCGTCCAGGCATCAATGTCTAAATCGACACTCAACAGATCAATATCACCTGCCGAGCGTGTCGGACGGACAAGCATGGCAGTTTGTCCAGCGTGATACAGATAGCCTGCCCACTCGTCGAACACCGGCACTTTGACCAGTTCGGTAATGTGATGCTTGAGCTTCGCGGCTGCCTGCACGTCATCGGTGCGGAGGATGAAAGTGGTGGACTTGCCGCCGTAATTCGGGTTGACCAGCAGATCGTGGCACAGGATGAGCGAGGTGAACTTCGCTTCGGGGATGTTCTGCATGTAGTCGTGATACATGCCCGTGTTCCCTTCGCCTGCCGTGAGTTCGACAGCAGGCGCATCCCAGGGAACACAGTTCACGATGTCGCCTTTGCTAAACTTCGCCCGGATGGCCTCGACTGCCATGCGCGGACCGCCCATATTCACGTAGACGCATACACCCTCATGGATGGCGTACCCATAACACCAGACATTCCCGGTGATGCTGCCCGTCAATTCCCCCACGCAGCACTGCCCGATAGCCGACGGCGTGCGTTTCTGGGAGACTGCTGTCTGAAGTAAGGCTGGCGTGGGCTGTGTTTTCGCCTGGACAATCGCGGTCTGCACCTCATCCAGCGGCGTGCCATCTACCGGAAGCGGCTGCGGTTTGAAGACACGGATGGATTGCGGTTCTTCAGGCATTTCTGGCTCCGGTGCAACTTCCGGTTCGGCGGGTGTTGGCTCGTGTGCCAGTGCTTCGGGCTGGTGTCCACTTTCCACCAGCGCTCGTTTCAGGTCGGCATCGGTGGGTGGTAACGCTGCCCCCGGCGGCACAACTGCGCCATGTGTAATACGGATGCCGGGGATTGGTTCGAGATCAGTGAGTTCACGCTCGAAGTACCAGCCCGTGCCGATGTCCGCAAAGTCCACATCGTAGCTCCAGCCATACTGCATGTTACGATTGTACAACCGTGAAATCATCCCCTGTGTACCCGTCAGAATGATTTTGCCTTCTGGCGTTTCCAGTTCATGCTGGGCATAAACCGTCTGTCCGATCTGGAATAAACGTGCGGATTCCTCTGGCTGCGGCGGATCAGCCTTCAGCGGCACACCCAGAATGGTGGCGGCTTCTTCATCCGAGCAGGGCGCATCGTCTTCGACCTGTGTGGTTGGTTCTGCTTCCGTAGTCGCGTATTCGGTGATGAGCCGCTTGATGCCGTCAGGCAGTTCCCATCCCACATAGTACCAGGCACGCCGCTTGCTGCTGAACCTTGCGCCCCAGCGTTTGAGGGTTTCGCGCTGCGGATAGGTGTCGCCTAAAAGCCAGTACCAGGGTTTCTGGTCAGGATCACGCTGGCTTTTCTCAACTCGGATGCCTGCCACCGCTGCTTCCTTTTCGCCCGTCGAAGGTGAAACTGGGCGGAACCCGGAGGGATTGAAGCCCGGACCGGAACGCGCTGCGGATTCAGCATACGCAGGATTGCGTCCGTGCGGCAGTTCCAGCCAGCGGTCAGTCTGCCAGAGATAGACCGCTGCCCGTTGATAGCGGCGTGTCACTGCTTCTGCCCGTGCGAGTTCGTCGGCAGTCACGTTCAGTAGCAGATAACCATGCCTGACGGTGGTCTCACCGCCGATTTGCACATAGCGGTAAGACGCATGAGGCGACGACACATCGCGTGCTTTCGCCCCATACAACGCCAGCAGGGTCTCGCAGGCAGCGCTCGTGTACCCTATTTTATACGCGCTCACCATCTGGTTTGTTTTCGGCGCTTTCACTCGCTGTGAGCCATACGTGTGAACCGCGAGAATGTGGGTCTCAGCCATGCCGCGCTCCTTTCAGCGCAAAGGTCATCAGGTGCGCTTCCTTCTGGCGGCTGACCATGTAGTCGTAACCGAGCTTCGTGCCTTTGCTGTCGCCGTTCCATACAAAGACACCGCGCTGCGAATTGTCCACCATCCAGCGGTCACGGACGTGATAACGGTCGAACAAATGTCCGCCTGCGGCGCGGTAGGTGTCGCGCTCAACCTTGACATAGCTGCCATGCTGACAGCCACCGTTGCGCGGGTTGTTGGTCACGCCGACCACAAGCACTTTCGCCTTCAGCCGCCGACATTCCTGCACTACTGCCATATCCACCCCTTTCGGGTTATCGCCGACGACGATGGTGTGACCGAGTTGATGGACACGACGCACGACCCGGCGGGCGTAATCCAGCGCCTCGCGGTTGGCGTAGCGTGACCCGGCGATCATGATATGTGTTTCTGACACAGCCTGCGGAGAAACGGTGGGAGCAGCCTCGCTGCCAGCATCGTCCAGCGGTTTCTGTGTCGCTTCTGAAGCCTGCGCCAGTCGTGCCGACTGTGCCAGTTCATCGGCTTGAGCATTCTGACCACGCGCTATCCACGTCAGCGTGACCGTGTGCTGTTCCAGCAGCATCTTGAGCATCTGCCACAGATCAAGGTTAGCGATCTGCTCGCCTCGCGCGTTTTTCCAGCCGCGTTTGAGCCAGTCCGCCAGCCATTCGTTCACGCCGCGCACGACGTAATTGGAGTCAGTGAATAGCTGCACCGAAGAACCTGCCTGTTTGAGTGCCTTCAATGCTTCGATGACCGCTGTAAGCTCCATCGCGTTCACAGTGGTGTCTGCCGCGCTGCCCTGTAAGACGCGCTGATGCTCACCGCATTGGAGAACCGCTGCCCAGCCCCCAAGCCGTGTTTGCGTCTCACAGCTTCCGTCCGTATGGATGATGATCGGGTTCATGAATAATCTCCGTGTAATTCAATTCGTAATGTGATTAGGCAAAAAAGAGTCGGTTCATCACCGGCTGCTGTGGACTTCGCCGATAGCCTCGAAACTGATGCCGTGATGCGCCGCCACCTTTGCGAGTATCTCGACCAAGATGTAGCGGTGACAGTGTTTCGTCGTCGCGTGCGTGTCCTTGCAGTAGCAGCAGACGATCAATTCATCGCTGCTCAAAGCTTCTAGAAATGTGGCTGGGTTTGCCTGATACCGCTGACGCATCAGCGCCGTGTATTGCTCGACATACGTTTGCCACGAGATCATGTTTTGCTTGGATGCCATGACCATCTTCCAGGTCGGCGCGAATACTGCACCCAAGCCTGCGCCACTCTTGATGGTCGTGTTCAGTACACGCTGTCCGACACGACCCTGATAATCAATCCGTGCCGTTCCAACACGGCAAATGTGTTTTGCTGGTTCAGTCATATCAACCACTCCTGACTGAGAAAATGCGAAATGAAAAACGCTCTTACGCGCAGGTTGCCGCCCGAATGCGCCCCGGCATCCCTTTCGAGATGACCACGAGACGTTGACCCTTCCGGTAGGTCAGCTTCTTTTCACTGCCTCATCCGCGACGATCTGCGCTCGATGTTCTGCGTGTGGCTTGCCAAAACACATCTTTCTAACCTCCATTGGAGAAGATGTGTCCCACATCACAGGACCGAGAGCGGTTGGCTTATCGAGATCAGAGCGACTGATTCTAGGTGTCCGTCGGGGCACAGTGGCTCCGGGATAACTTACAGCGCGCCCTTTCGAGCTAACGCGGCCTGGGTAACGGTGCATCCATTCAGTCGATAATCCGATATGCTTTTGTTAAGGTGCGCTTTTACGCAGGGCGAAATAGCACGCCGGGGATTCCCGTCCTCACCCAAAGGGCGGCACGGGTTTGCTATGAGAGAAACGGCGCAAGCCAGAGGCAAACCCGTAGCCGCAGCCGCTGGCGGCTGTGAGAGACGGGGTGGCGTGCTATCCTGCGGAATAAAAGCGCATCAAAAGCGCATATCGAATACATGAAGCACCGTAACCAGTTAGCTTCACGAAAAAGACGGTGTATGACCGGAAGCTCCCGCTGATAAATACGGATAAAGAAACTGCTCTTAAATAAAACTCCCCCTTGCCAGAGCTGCTAAATCATCATATCATTAATCACTGATATGATGATATAGGAATGGATTATGCTTAACTCTTTGGAACAATTAGAAATTAACTTGAAAGCCAAGTTATTTCGCGGTTTCAGCGATCCATCACGCTTGAGTATCCTGAATGCGCTTCGTGATAACCCACTTACTGTGAGTCAGCTTGTACAAGCAACTGGTCTTACTCAATCCAATCTTTCCAACCATCTTAGCTGTTTAAAGGACTGTGGTTTGGTGACGGCAGAACAGTCAGGGCGATATGTAACCTATCGCCTGAGCGATGACCGCGTGGCAGATTTGATTGGGTTAGCCGAGTCACTGTTAGCGGATATAGCACGCGGCGTGTACGAATGCACACGCTACGGGAATAGCAAGTCTGACGATATGCAGGGGGCGGCTGATGAATAACACGCGAATGTCAGCTCTGTCTGAGCCTGCTGTAAAGCGTGCTTTAGGCTTTCGTTGGTTAACACCACTATATAATCCTTTGCTCCGCTACTTCTTACGGGAACAATCCTGGAAATCCGCACTGGTCAACCAAGCACACATTGCGGAAGCACAAAAAATCCTCGATTTGGGATGCGGTACGGGAACATTGGTACTGAATATCAAAGATCAATTCCCTGCTGTGGACATTTATGGACTTGATGGTGATGCTCAGATTCTGGAGATTGCGCGGCAAAAAGCTGAGCAGCAACATTTGAGTGTGAGTTTCGATCACGGGCTGTCTGACGCACTTCCCTACCCTGATGCTACTTTTGATCGTGTTCTGTGCAGCTTGATGCTGCATCACCTCACCTATGAGCAAAAATTAAAGACCGCACAAGAAGTGTATCGCAGTCTCAAAGCGGGTGGTGAATTTCATATTGCGGATTGGGGTAAACCACAGAATGCGTTGATGCGCTTCACCTTTCTCAGTGTGCAGTTGTTGGACGGTTTTGAGACAACGACTGACAACGTGCAGGGAAAGCTCCCTCAGATTTTCAAAGATGCCGGGTTTATAGAAGTTGAGCAGACAGAAGTGTTCGTAACTGTCTTGGGAACACTTGCGCTTTTCAAAGTCAGGAAATCGCAATAACAAAGCGAGGCAAATACGATGTGTATGTTCTGTACCGCTGTTCCGATGATGTGGCATTAGGTGCGCCTTCCCATGCCAAGCATATTGAAAGGCGTAAAGCGGCTGAGGCGCGGCGGCTAACTGTAACGTTAGTCCTAGTCGCTGCTATCTATCATGGAGTGATAAGTCCAAAAGCAGGGATTGGAACTAGAGCGCATTACCAAAGGATGTAATGAATGAACAATGCAAAACTGGATATCTACGTCGGCAACATGGACTGCGAACACGACGCAGCAAATTTAGAACGCGGGCTGCAAGATTTTCAGGGTATCGTTGATCTAAAAGTCTATCCTAAAGCAGCAAAGGTTTCGTTGACCTATAATCCTGAAACCACTTCACCACAGGCATTGCGTGAGAAATTAAACACAATTGGTTTCCCTCCACAACAGGGGCGTACCATGCCAGAACAACCTAAGCTCTGGCAGAATCCGAAGGTGATTACCTCGGTTATCTCCGGCATTCTACTCGCTGTCGGTTGGCTGCTAGAACAAGCTGGCGTGTCAGAACCACTCTCCTTGATCCTCTACATCGCCGCAATCCTCATTGGCGGATACTACTTTGGTCGTGAGGCACTGGAAGAACTCATCCATGAACGTGAGGTCGGTATTGAATTGCTGATGAGCGTCGCTGCTGTTGCAGCCACCTTGTTAGGTGCTGCCGAAGAAGGGGCAATGCTCGTCTTTCTCTACTCTATCTCTGAGGCGCTTGAGGGCTATACCGAAGAGAAAACTCGTTCTGCTGTCCGCGCCCTGATGGATTTGACACCCAAGATGGCGCTGGTGAAGCGTGATGGGCGTGAGGTCGAAATTCCGGTAGAAGAACTGGTTCTTAACGATGTATTCATCGTGAAGCCAGGGCAGTCAGTCCCCACCGATGGTGTCGTGCTGGTTGGAGTCTCGAACGTCAATCAAGCGCCTGTGACTGGCGAGAGTGTGCCCGTTGAGAAACAACCCGAGGCTATCGTGTTTGCAGGCAGCATTAACGGTGAAGGGGCGTTGGAAATCCGCGCTACCAAAACCTTTGCTGACAATACCATTGCCCGCATCATTCACATGGTCGAAGAAGCTCAGGAGAAGAAGGGAAAAAGCCAGCGGTTCATTGAGCGCTTTGGGTCGCGTTACAGTCCTCTCGTACTGGTTGCCGGACTGCTTATCGCCGTTGTACCACCCCTGATCTTTAGTGGCGCATGGGAAATGTGGTTAACCCGTGCAGTGGTCTTTATCGTTGCCGCTGCGCCCTGTGCTCTGGTCATCTCTATCCCGATCACCCTGGTAGCGGCATTGGGAACAGGCGCACGACAGGGTGTACTGATTAAAGGTGGGTTGTACGTAGAAGAACTCGCCAAAATAAAAGTGGTCGCACTGGATAAGACTGGAACCCTCACGCGCGGTGAACCGGATGTGACTGATGTGCTGCTCCTAGAGACTGTTGGTGCAAATGGTGCGCTCTCTCAGCAGGATGTACTCGGTTTAGCTGCTGGAATTGAACGGCGCAGTCAACATCCGCTGGCACTTGCGATCACGCGCTACGCTGAAGGTCAATCCATCCCGCCAGTTGAGGTTAGTGACTTTAAGTCGCTGACAGGTGCAGGCGCATCCGCACGCTACAACGGCAATTCCCTGTATATCGGTAGCCCCGATCTTTTTCAGCGACAGTTAAATGTCAATCTTAATCTGGACACTCAAGAAACGGTGGCTCGTCTGCAAAGCGAAGGCAAAACGGTCATTGTACTGGGAGATGACAAGAGTGCATGGGCATTATTCGCCATTCGGGACAATATTCGTCCGAATGCGAAGCAGGCAATTGCAGGACTGCACGCGCTGGGTATTGAACGGGTGGTGATGCTGACGGGTGATAATGAGCGAACGGCTCAATCCATTGCCCGTGAGGTGGGCGTTGATGAGTTCTACGCAGACTTGAAACCCGAAGATAAGGTAACACGGGTGCGCGAACTCTCGCAGCGCTACGGTCATGTCGCTATGGTTGGGGATGGGGTGAACGATGCTCCGGCGTTGGCAGAGGCAACTGTTGGCATTGCGATGGGCGCGGCAGGAACGGATGTCGCACTCGAAACAGCCGACGTAGCATTGATGGCGGATGATCTGGAGCGGCTCGTCTATGGACTGAAACTTGCAAAGCGCAACCAATCCGTTGTGAACCAGAATTTGGCGTTATCTATTGTCGTCATCAGCATCCTGGTGATCGGCGCTGTTCTGGGTTTCTTTACATTGCCTATCGCGGTATTGGCACACGAAATCAGTGAATTTGTCGTTGTGGGCAGTGGTTTGCGGATGTTACGCACATAGATGATGCAAGTCTGTGTAGAGAGGCTCTCCAGTAAAGCGAGAGCTTCTATTGACTGGCTTTCTGAGTGACTCACATCTTGTAAAGTGTTTACCAATGAACCCATTATTCTGCTCAAGAAGGAGATTGCAATGGTAAGTGAAAAGACGTTAGAAATTCCGGTTA
This sequence comes from Anaerolineae bacterium, assembly GCA_034431625.1. GTDB lineage: Bacteria > Chloroflexota > Anaerolineae > Aggregatilineales > Phototrophicaceae > CFX2. The sequence goes on from DAOUCY010000096.1 coordinate 7,721, forward strand.
AAGGCATGGACTGCGCGGAATGCGTAGCCCATGTCCAACATGCCATCGCTGCTTTGCCGGGTGTTCAATCTGTTAATGTATTTCTGTCCTCAGAAAAAGCGGTCTTGCGTCTTGATCCAGCCCAGGTCAGCATCAATGACATTCGTGCAGCAGTGGCAGGCGCTGGCTATTCTGTTCCCGAGTCGGTTGAAACCGATGCTGCCGAAGCCATGAATGGTGGCTTCACTCGCTCCATCCTGAGTCTGTTTGGTGTTGTTTTTGGTGCGGTTTTACTGATTATCATCGCTGGTGAGTGGTTAGGGCTGTTTGAGTCCATTACCACTTTAATCCCTGCGCCACTGGGTTATGTACTGGTCTTGATTGCAGCCTATCCCACTTTCCTCAATGTGGTTCGTGCTGCCATGAAGCGTCAGGTGATCTCGCATACCTTGATGAGTATCGGTGTGATTGCCGCTCTGGTCGTAGGACAGTGGGTGACAGCGGCGATTGTTGTCTTTTTCATGCGCGTTGGCGATTACGCTGAACGGTTTACTACTGAAAGCAGCCGCAAGGCGCTAAAGAATTTGACGGCGATGGCACCGCAAACCGCGCGTATTGAGCGTAACGGTCAAGAAGTCGAGATTCTGGTTAATGAGCTTGCAGTTGGTGAGATCGTCATTGTGCGTCCCGGCGAAAAAGTTCCAGTGGATGGCGAGGTGGTTGCAGGACAAGCCACCATTAATCAGGCTGCAATTACAGGTGAGTCGATGCCGGTTGAGGCGGGGGTTGGCACTAAAGTTTTTGCGGCAACGCTTGCTGAACTGGGCAGCCTGCGAGTCCGCGCAACTCATGTTGGCGCAGATACAACCTTTGGCAAGGTCATTCGCCTGGTTGAAGAAGCAGAAACGCATCGCGCTGATGTTCAGCGGATTGCCGATAAATTTTCTGCGTATTTTCTGCCTTTTGTGGGAGCCATTGCACTGCTGACGTTCCTCATCAGTCGCAACCCGCTGTCAACAGCGGCAGTGCTGGTAGTTGCCTGTTCTTGCTCGCTTGCCCTTGCTACTCCCATCGCTATGCTTGCCTCTATCGGCGCAGCCGCCAAAATTGGTCTCCTTATCAAAGGTGGCAAATACATCGAAGTGCTGGCACGCGCCGATGTCGTGCTGATTGACAAAACGGGAACGCTCACATTAGGGCGACCCCAGGTGACAGATGTTATTCCCCTGAATGGTTTGCCTGAAACGGAGATTCTTGCATTGGCAGCATCGGCGGAGCGTTATTCTGAACATCCGCTGGCTGAGGCAGTCCGCTCAGAAGCCCTCCACCGCAACATAGCCCTTTACGAACCACAGACATTTGAGGCACTTCCTGGCTCTGGGGTCCGGGCGCAGATCAATGGTAGCAGCATCAGTGTCGGTAGTCATCGGCTTGTGGGAAATATTCCTGTACACTTAACCTTCTAAGCTGACAACTTGCTTCTGAATTGGATGATCGTTTCAACCGGGCAGCGACCCATGTTACGGTAGCCGAGAT
>DAOUCY010000097.1:0-1987 GCA_034431625.1 Anaerolineae bacterium
GCGACAGGATGGCAGGATGATGGTGCGGTTCAATCGGCAGATAGCCCATGACCATTTTGCTCTCAGCTCGTGCCATGAGAAAGTTCCTTTCATAAGAATCGAAAACAGCCGCCTGCCAGAGGTCTGACAGACGGCTGCTGCATGGATGGGATGAAATTAGCTGGTGCTGGGAAGCGCGATCACGCCCTGTTCAATACCGCCGGTGATGAGCCGTGTCCAGGCATCAATGTCTAAATCGACACTGAGCAAATCAATGTCACCAGCGGAGCGGGTCGGACGGACAAGCATCGCGGCCTGTCCGGCGTGATACAGGTAGCCTGCCCACGCATCAAACACCGGGATTTTGACCAGTTCGGTGACATGATGTCTGAGCTTCGCCGCTGCCTGCGCGTCGTCCGTGCGGAGAATGAAGGTGGTGGATTTGCCGCCGTAGTTGGGGTTGACCAGCAGATCGTGACACAGGATGAGGGAAGTGAACTTCGCTTCGGGGATGTTCTGCATGTAGTCGTGATACATGCCCGTATTCCCCTCGCCCGCTGTCAATTCGATGGCAGGTGCATCCCAGGGTGTACAGTTCACGATGTCACCCTTCGACAATTTCGCCCGGATCGCCTCAACTGCCATGCGCGGACCACCCATATTCACGAAGACACAGATACCCTCATGGATGCCGTAGCCGAAACAGTAGACATTCCCCGTAATGCTGCCGGTCAGTTCACCCACGTAAGACTGCCCGATGGCTGCTAGTGTACGTTTCTGGGAAACCGCCGTCGAATATAAGACCGTCGTGGAATGTGCTTTTGCCTGAACAATCGCGGTTTGCACTTCATCCAGCGGCGTACCATCTATTGGAAGTGGCTGCGGTTTGAAGACACGGATCGTTTGTGGTTCTTGAGGCATATCCGGCTCCGGTGCAGCTTCCGGTTCGGCAGACATTGACTCGTCCGCCATCGCTTCGGGCTGATGTCCGCTGTCCACCAGCGCTCGTTTCAGGTCGGCATCGGTAGGTGGCAGCGCTGCACCCGGTGGCACGACTGAACCATGTGTAATACGGATACCGGGGATCGGTTCCAGATCAGTCAATTCACGCTCGAAGTACCAGCGGGTGCCAATGTTTGCAAAGTCTACATCGTAGCTCCAGCCATGCTGTACGTTACGGTTGTAGAGCCGCGAGATCGTCCCGCGTGTACCCGTCGGAATGGCTTTACCATCGGGCGTTTCCAGTTCGTACCGGGCGTAGACAGTCTGCCCAAACTGGAATAAACGCGGCGCTTCGTCTGGCTTCGGCGATTCAGCCTTCAGCGGCACACCCAGAATGGCAACCGCTTCTTCATCCGAACAGGGCGCATCATCTTCAACCTGCGCGGTTGTCGCTCCCGGTTCGGTAGTCGCATATTCGGTGATGAGCCGCTTAATGCCGTCGGGCAGCTCCCAGCCTACGAAATACCATGCCCGTCTTTTGCTGCTGAACCGCGCTCCCCAGCGTTTGAGCGTCTCGCGCTGCGGATACGTGTCGCCCAATATCCACCACCAGGGCTTTTGATTGGGGTCGCGCTGGCTCTTCTCAGCGCGGATGCCTTCCACCGCCGTTTCCTTCTCACCCGTCGATGGCGCAACGGGACGAAACCCGGAGGGATTGAAGCCCGGACCGGAACGCGCTGCGGATTCAGAATAAGCAGGATTGCGTCCGTGTGGCAGTTCCAGCCAGCGGTCAGCCTGCCATAAATACACTGTGGCTCGGTGATGGCGGCGCGTCACGGCTTCCGCCCGCGCCAGTTCATCCGCAGTCACGTTCAGCAGCAGGTAGCCATGTCGGACGGTGGTCTCGCCATCGATCTGGACGTAACGGTAAGACGCATGAGGCGACGACACATCGCGTGCCTTTGGCCCATACAACGCCAGCAGTACCTCACAAGCGGCGCTCGTGTATCCTATTTTGTACGCGCTCACGGTCTGGTTCGTGCCGGGTGCCTTAACTCGCTGCGAA
>DAOUCY010000098.1:0-6812 GCA_034431625.1 Anaerolineae bacterium
AGGATGCAGGACTGCTGCACGTGGGGACTGCGGAAATGGGACAAAACGTGATAGACGCTGTTCGACAGGATATTGATAGCAACCGACTTCAGCCAAGCGATGTTCTCGAGATGTTCACGGCCATCCGCCGTCAAACAGCCATAAAAGAAGAGACAGGCACTCCCGATGATGGCAGCCTGCGCTCTAGTCGGGTGCTACTGCGCGAAACTGAACTCTACGCCCCTCTTGAAATTGCCTTGTCGGATAACGATCCCAACACAGAGGACGTTCTGGCAGTGCTCTGTGCATGTACCGCTGCACTGCGTCGTGGCGGTATTGGACGCAATCGTGGGCGGGGACGACTGAAAGCGTGGCTGGAGGGGGTAAATATGGGCATGTATTTAGAGCGGTTCGAATCGATGGCAAGGAGCAATCATTGATGAAAGCGCTGTACTATCACCTCCATTTGCTTGAGCCAGCCCTCGTTACCGCACTGGAAGGTGACCCGAACAGCGCGGTTGCCTTCGACTACATTCCCGGCAGTGTGATGCGCGGCATGATCATTGGCCTATATACACGACAGAATGGTATACGGGAACTTGACGCGAGCGATGGTGCAACACGACGGGTTTTCTTCTCTGACGACGTGCAGTATTTGAATGCTTATCCTGTGGTGAGTGGAAAGCGCACGCTACCTGTTCCTAAATCATGGCATGTGAAGAAAGGCGAATCAGCGCCCATTTATGACTTTGCATGGGAGACGAATCATCCTGAAAATCCAAAGGGTGTTAGTGGTTTTGCCATTGCTGACGCTGATGTTGTAACCAAAGCAACCGAGGAACGATTTATTGCTGTGCATACGCAGCGAGATCGCCAGAAAGGGCGTTCGGTGCAGGGGAGCGGCGCAATTTATCGCTATGACGCTTTAGCAGCTGGACAGACTTTTGCGGGGGCGATACTATGTGAGCATGATAACGATGCCGAATGGTTGCTCCAATTTATTTATGACGGTATAGAAACTCAAATTGGCGGAGCGCGCAGCGCGGGCTATGGACGTATCAAGCTTGAACAGGTGGCTGTCATTGACAATTGGACAGAACACGTATCGCACTTTAATGTTGAGCAGCCTCTCGTCATCACACTCCTCAGTGATGCTATTTTACGAAATCCCTCAGGCGAGTATGAACCGAATCTACCAACGTTGTGCAGCGTCCTTGCCCATCGATTGAATATCGCCCCTCAGACATTGGGAGTAGCCAGCCAAAATCAAATCTACATGGAAACCACGTTGGTTGGCGGTTTCAATCGCAAATGGGGACTACCTTTACCGCAGACTGCCGCGTTGAAGATGGGCAGCACAGTGGTATTTACAGACCACAGCCTGACGCAGAAAAACGTGGATTATCTGATGCGCTGGGGAATTGGTGAACGTCGGACAGAGGGTTTCGGGCGTATTGGTGTGAACATCTACAACTTACCAGAATATCAATTGTCCGAACTTGACAAACCCAACACCAATCTCAATGAACAGCAGCCCATAGCGACCTATAGACAGCTTTCGACGTCTTTAGCGTACCGTAAACTGCTGCGCATACTTGACAACCAGATCACACAGCAGGCGAACAAAATCAGTCTGTCTATCAAAAATCCTCCGCGCAGCAGTCAAATTAATGCATTGCGAAGCGTAGTAGAGAACGTGCTGCGCGTAAGTCCAATCAACACGCAAACCCTCACCGATGCGCTCAACTATCTTGACAAACGAGGAGCTACACGCCGCCAGTTTGACAAAGCCCGTATTAATGGTCAAAAGCTCACCGAATGGATAGGCAGAATCATCAGCGATGAAGACGATTGGAATACATTGAAATCCGATGCCAACATTTCGTCATTAATCACGGCAAGTAAGCGCGATGAAATCACCATGCGTAAACAATACAACCTGCGGCTCATTGACGCAGTGTTAGCACGTGCCGCGAAACAAGCGCAGCGGAAGGAAAACAGTGATGCCTGAGCCGATGTGGTCTGGAAAGCAGTCACGAAAAATCGTTGAGCGCATCGTCATTGAAGGGACACTGGTACTGGAAACGCCCGCTCACTTTGGGGGTGGCGAAAATGACGGCACGGTGATGAGCTTGCTGGTTGACGCGCTCGATGGCGAGTCCCCACTTTTGACTGGCGCTTCGATTGGAGGCGCACTTCGCAGCTATTTGTGGAGTATCGAACGCGGTTACGGCAAGAGACAAAAAGGGGGACAGGAAAGCGCCGCATCGCTGCTGTTTGGTACAGCGCGGGACGATGACCCCGATGGCACGGGCGATCAAAGCCGACTGATCATCGATGACGCGCATAGTCACACTGCAAATGTGGTGTATCGAGATGGCGTGCGCCTAGATGAGCAAAGCCGGACTGCTGCTGAAGATGCCTTGTATGCCATTCAATTATGGGATGCAGGAACCTCTTTCCCGCTGCGCTTTGAACTATTGATTAGCGAAGGCGACCCGCGTGAACGGTTGGTGTCAGGGCTGGTCACGGCGCTGGACGGGTTAGCCACAGGAGAAATTACTCTGGGGGCGCGTAAACAGCGCGGCTATGGTCGCGTTCGTGTTGATAACTGGCGCGTTCGTTCCTATGCTGTTGGTGAACTGAGCGGCTTGATGGCGTGGCTGCGGGAAGGTGGCCAACCACTGGCAGATACTGATGGTGTTGAGTATATATACCACGCGTTTGGAAATGTCAGAAAAATCAAAGATCAGCGAGAACTCGTGACACTTGATGCATGGTTTACGCTGGATGGCTCACTACTCATTCGCTCCACCGATGATGTGGCGGATATGAAACACCTCACAAATTCGAATGGAAAAGCGGTGTTAAGCGGCACCAGCGTTACCGGTGCGCTACGGGCGCGAGCTGCCAAAATCATCAACACGCTTACCCAAGATCCCGCTCGTTCAGCCAAGATGGTCAACGATTTATTTGGCAGTCCCCATAATCAACACGAAAACAGGACTGCCAGCCGTCTCATAGTTGAAGAGCGAATGGTTGATGGTGGTGTCTTCGGTTTTGTGCAGAGCCGGGTGAGCATTGATCGGTTTACCGGTGGGGCGCTCGATACGGCGCTGTTCAATCAACAGCCCCTGTTTGGCAGCGCAGAGAGAGGCGTTCACCTCCGCATCCAACTTCGGAAACACCCAGAGAAAGCAATTGAACCGGAAGTTGGTCTGCTGCTTCTGCTGCTGAAAGACCTGTGGACGGGCGACCTCACGTTGGGCGGGGAGCGCAGTGTCGGGCGTGGGCGGTTGCGCGGTGAATGTGCGCAACTAACCTATCAGGGTCATACTTGGGCCTTTAACGTCAACGGCGCTGAGCTGACTATCGAACCTGAAGCCGAAAGCCTAAACACTTATTTGCAATCATTTTTGCAGGAGCTTGGAGTACATCATGAAGCGTGAAATCAAGCCCTGTCGTGAAGTTCTGCAAATGCTCGACGTGTCTACACCTCTCGATCCTGCTACATGGCTGGTTCAACAAGCGGGCAATTCAGAATGCTACCTGCTTGCTCATGCGGATGATGGGCTGATTTGGGGGAAAGTTGAAAAAGGCGTCCTCACCACATCGCATGATGCCGCGCGAGGCACCCCATATGCCGAAGTCAGCCCGCCGCTGCGCGAAGTCACGCTGCAATCGGCGCGACTGTTCAATAACGATTGCGAAATTCTGCTGTGGCGCGATGATTCTTCGTGGCGAGCGCGAGCGATCTACACCGCGAACGGTGATCAAGCGACGTTCTACGAAGCGATTGACGAACGCCAGCTATTGTGGGGAAACCAAGCAGAAGCAATTTCCGATACCTTCACACTGCTCAGCGACAGCGGACAGGGGCTGCGCCATATCGCCCCAGTCGCCATCAGTGCCGACGCTTTGCCGCTCCGCTTGAGGGTGCGCCATCTCATTTCAGAAGATAAGACCGGATTTGCCCGTATCACTGCCAGTCGTCTGGTCACACTTGAGGAAAATTCATGAACAACCAACGCCAACATGCCCGCGCGCCCTACAATTTTGTTCCACTGCCCGAACGCGCGGTCGATGTACGTGAGCAACCGGGCATAATGACCTTAGACGACGCGCTGCCGTCCCATAACATTTTCCGTTCAGATCGTCGGCATGGCTACTTTGACATCACTTTGACCACTGAGTCGCCGCTGTACATTCGCGGGATGCTGACGCGCGAGGAAGCCGAAAACAAAGAGGCATACCGCAATAAGCCAGACTTTTTCCATCCGGGCGATTCTAACTCGCCTGTAATACCCGGTAGTAGCCTACGCGGGATGATCCGTTCGCTGCTAGAGATTGTGACGTGGAGCAAGCTGACGCGCGTGAGCGACAGCCCTAAGATTTTCTATCGAGCGGTTGCTGCAAAAAAAGATGATCCGCGTCGCATGGTTCAGTACTTTGGGCATGCCCCTTTCTCACGTATTCAAGCCACCCTCACTGAGGGCGGCAAAACACGGGCTCTAACACCGCTTGATCTTGTTCCTAACTCACTCCGTGAACAAGCCGATCATATTGACTTTGCCGAAGCAGTGTTTGGATACGTACGTCCCGAAAAGCGTGGGCAAGGAAAACAGGGTGATAAAGAGCGTGCGTATGCCGGACGTGTCAGCGTTTCTGATGCAAAAATGGTCACGCAAACCGACGATCCCTATGATATTGATGCCGAAGGCATCACGCCAAAGATTCTCGGATCACCCAAACCTACAACGTTCCAGCATTATCTTGAGCAACCGAATAGAAAATCAACTCAAAAGCAAGATTTGCACCATTACGGGAAAGATGGCGCGAAAATTCGCGGTCATAAACTCTACTGGCGGCAGCGGATAAACACAGTACCGACCGATCCAAACGCAAGTCGTGACAGCAAACAGCATACACGGATGCGTCCGATCAAGCGGGGTATTCAATTCAAGTTTCGTGTCGATTTCGAGAACCTGACGGATATTGAACTCGGCGCGCTGGCATGGGTGCTGGCATTGGGCAGCGCCAATCATCATCCCAACGCACGGCACATGCTGGGCATGGGCAAACCGTTCGGTATGGGCGTCGTGAAGTTGGATGCTACGCTTGCGCTGCGTAATCGGGAGCAGCGTTATGCCTCGCTGTTTTCCGATACGGGTTGGTCAAGCGGCGATGCCGTTGCCAATGTGGATACGTTCATCCCACAGTTCATCGAATTCATTTCAACAGCCGTTGGGGAGGGGTATCCATCGCGGATGCAAGAACTGCTTACGATGCTAGAAGGACGCGAACCAAATCCTCTGTTCACTTATATGCAGATTGAACCGAACAACGAGTATAAAGACCGCCCTGTGCTGCCGTACCCAACCGAGGTCGTTCCTTCACCGGAAATGCTGGCACAGCAGGAACAGGAACACCTTCGCCAAGAAGAAGAACAACGCCGGTTACAGGAAGCGCAGCGGCTGAAAGCGGATAAGGTGGCCCGCAAAGACATGATTGGCGATGAGATAAAAGGTAAGGTTTTTGATGTCACGTCCAAAGGGGACATCTGGTTCACTTTTAGATGGTCGGATGGAGAGGAATACGAAGGGGTTATTCCACACGATAAAGTCATCAAGAAAAGAGGTGAAAATAATAAGATTAAAGCTCGCATTATAGAGCAGCAAGTGACACGTAATGGTCGTATTGAAGTAATCTGCGAACAAATCGTTGAAAGTAAATAGTAGATGCCCACCCTCTACGTCGCCACGCTTGGGCAACGCCCGGAAGCGATCACGGTTGCCTTTGACCGACTGAATGAGCAGTACCGCTATGAAGGACTGGCGGTGCTGCACACCGAACCCAACATATCAGGGATTGCGCAGGCGTGCGCTGACTTACGTGCGGTGTGCGAGCGAGACTATCCGAATTTGCAGCGGCACTTCCACGAACTCACTTATGATGACGGTTCGCCGCTGCTGGATATTGAGGATCAGCGGTCAGCGGAGGCGTACTATTATGGAATGCTGCGCGTCCTGTATGAGTACAAGCGGGAGGGGTGGCTGCTGCACCTGATGATCGCGGGTGGACGCAAGGCGATGAGCATTTATGCGACGCTCGCCGCCAGTGCTCTATTTGAGCCGCCGCATGACCGCGTATGGACGGTATTATCACCAGAGTCAATGCTGGCGAAGCCAAGGCAGTTCCACATTCCAGCGGGTCTGCGCAATCAGGTGCAGGTGGTGGAGCTGCCGCTGCGTCCGGCACGCATTGCACCCGGTACAGCGGTTGAGGTGCTGTTGGAGCGTCCAAGCAGCCGCTTGGATGCCTTTATAGCCAAACTGACTCCGGCTGAACGGGAAGTTGCCGAACTTTTGAGGCGCAACCCCTACGCCTCCAATGAGCAATTGGGGAAAATTGTACATAAGAGCGGTCGCACGGTTGAAAATCAACTGGCGAGCATCTACGACAAGCTGATCGGTTTCCTAGATTTTGGCGAGACAATCAGCGACAAACGCCAAGCATTGCTGGATATTTTACGGGGAGGGTAAGGGTATGCGTAATCGGTTGATCAGTACGGTAGGGACAAGTTTCTTGAGTAACATTCGTGGAGAGTTTCGCCCCATGAATGGAATAGATAACGCGACTCATGATTCATTGCGCCAGCTTGTAAATGAAGAAAAGTGGGATTTTCTAGCTCGTGAATTATCTTCTAAAGTGTCCCCATCGGCGCGTATTTGCGGTGCTGAAATCAATTCTATTGCTGAAGTTGTCGAAAAAAAGCGACTCACCTTAGAACACATCCATTTTTTCGTCTCTGATACTCAAGATGGTCGGTTGAT
>DAOUCY010000099.1:0-50669 GCA_034431625.1 Anaerolineae bacterium
CAACGCCATTGCTGGCCGTCACCACGCCCGTGTACGTCCCAGCCGCCGTCGGCGTCCCGCTCAGCACGCCCGCGCTCGTCAGGGTCAACCCCGGCGGCAGCGACCCCGACGTCACCGCAAACGTGATCGGGGCCGTCCCCGTCGCCGTGTACGTGTGGTTATAGGCCGTGCCGACCTGCCCGCCGCCCGGAGGCGCACTCGTGATCGTTGGCGGCACCGGCGCTGGGTCAATGACGATGCTGAAGGCCTGGGTTGCATCCGGCGCAACGCCATTGCTGGCCGTCACCACGCCCGTGTACGTCCCGGCGGCCGTCGGCGTCCCGCTCAGCACGCCCGCGCTCGTCAGCGTCAAGCCCGGCGGCAGCGACCCCGACGTCACCGCAAACGTGATCGGGGCCGTCCCCGTCGCGGTGTACGTGTGGCTGTAGGCCGAGCCGACCTGTCCACCGCCCGGAGACGCACTCGTGATGGTTGGCGGAACAGCGGGAGGCGCAATGGTGATGCTGAAGGCCTGGGTTGCATTCGGCGCAATGCCATTGCTGGCCGTCACCACGCCCGTGTACGTCCCGGCGGCCGTCGGCGTCCCGCTCAGCACGCCTGCGCTCGTCAGCGTCAAGCCCGGCGGCAGCGAACCGGAGGTCACCGCAAAGGTAATGGGTGTCGTCCCAGTGGCAGTATAAGTATGGCTGTACGCTGTCCCTACTCTGCCGCCCGCTGGCGCCGCGCTCGTGATGGTTGGCGGAACGGTCGGCGTAGTCACGGTATCGTAGTAGATCGTTCCGTTCCATGTCCGCTTGAGGAAAATACAAGGATTCTCGACGAACCCACGAGCGATACAGGCGGCGCGGTCACCGAACAGACCGCCAACCGCCACCCCCGTGACAATCGAGATATTGGGGTTGGAATATGTGCGGCTGCCAGAGCTGTAGAACATGTCCACACTGGCAAGGTCGAGTAAGGTCGGCGTAACGGTCACGTAAAAACCGTAAGTCCCAGGGGTCAGTACCGGGCTGCTAACGTTCACGCGCGTCCGGTTGTTCGGCCCTGCGCCAACTACGGTCGCGGATCCCATCAGGGTCCAAGCGGACGGGTTGGTCTCAAAACCCACATACGTTCCACTGCGGTAATAGACGCTAACCGTCGTCACCCCAAGTTCAATGTTCACATCAAAGGCAGTGATCCGCATCGGATTTACGATGTTCACATTGAACATGTTGCCGTGGAACCAACGATTGTCATGACGGAAAAGCGTGGTGATTGATCCCGGCACTGCCATTGCAGGCTGGACAACCAACACAGTCACGAACAGTGTCACGACAATAAGGACGAGCCAACGTAGCAATTGCGTTCTATTCACAGGTGAAACTCCCTGCTAATCAGTCCCAGCGTAAAGGATACGGGGAGCACCTTTCAAAGAACTATCGAAGCTAACTTGCTCAAAGGATAGAAAGTGGTTTGAGACAGATCAATTGGGGGTACGCCGGCTGTGGAACACACGCTGCGTACCTGCACTTGCCGGACGCCGAGCGCAGAATGGTAGACTGCGACCAGTCAGGGTGGTCGTGTTCGCCCTTGCTACACCTGAAACGTCAGGAGCGATTCGATCACCTCGGATTGCTCGGAGCTAGTGAGGTTGAAGAAGAACGGCAGCCTCAGCAGGCGGTCGCTGATGTCCTCGGTGACGGGGCAGTCACCGGCCCGCCCGCCGAAACCGCGCCCCATATCGGATAGGTGCAGCGGTAGATAATGGAATACGCTCAGGATGCCCCGCTGCTTGAGATGAGCGATCAAGGCCTGGCGGGATTCCAATGAAGGCAGCAGGAGGTAGAACATGTGGTAGGCCTGCTCGCATTCCGGTGGAACTACCGGCAGACGGACGTGCTGCGCGGCAGCCCAGCCAGCCAACTCACTGAAGTACCGCTCCCAGATTTCACGGCGGCGGCACTGGATGGCCTGGCGCTGCTCAAGCTGGGCATAGAGAAAGGCGGCCAGCATCTCCGAGGGCAGATAGCTCGACCCGATGTCTACCCAAGTATATTTATCAACCTGGCCGCGGAAGAAGCGGCTGCGGTTCGTCCCTTTTTCGCGGATGATCTCGGCGCGTTCGCTGTAGGCTGGATCGTTGATGACCAGCGCGCCGCCTTCGCCGCAGGTGAAGTTCTTGGTCTCGTGAAAGCTCTGGGTCGCTAACGCGCCGATGCTGCCCAACGGGCGGCCTTTGTACTTCCCGAACAAACCGTGGGCGTTGTCTTCGATCACGACCAGGCCGCGCGCCTCCGCCAGCGCCATGATTGTGTCCATCTCGCAGGCGACACCGGCATAATGCACCGGAACCACGGCGCGGGTGCGTGAGGTGACCAACCGGTCAAGCTGGCGCTCGTCCAGATTGAGGGTATCCGGCCGGATGTCGGCGAAGACTGGACGAACACCGCGCAGCACAAAAGCATTGACGGTGGACACAAAGGTGAACGATGGAAAAATCACCTCATCGCCAGGCCGCAAGTCGAGCAGCAACGCGGCCATCTCCAGCGCGTGCGTGCAGGAGGTCGTCAGCAGGACTTTGGACGCACCGAGTTCGGCTTCCAACAGCGCATGGACGCGCCGGGTGAAGCTGCCATCGCCGGAGAGATGGCCCTGCTCGATCACCTCGGCGAGATAGCTCATTTCCGTGCCCACCTGGGGCGGCTTGTTGAAGGGAATCCGATAGCCGCCGTAGCGTTGAGGTTGAGTCACCATCGTCCTGCCTTACCAATCTGGTCACGCAGGGCGAATTGTAGCGGCGCTCGTGCCGAATATCACGGGCAGGATTATTCCACGCCCAATCCCGATTCCGGTTTGCGCTGGAAAATGGTGTAACTGCCAAACTGTTCGACTTGAACGAAGTGAGCGCGCACTTGATCCAGCGGGTAAATCGATGCCCATTCGGCAAATGGGCCAATAATCAGGTAATCAGGGTTGGCTTGGAGTACGTCGTAAGGCAGGTCGAACGGCACTTGGTCATGCGAGAATTGGCGGATGGCCTGGAAGAGATACTCCTGCGGGGGATGGTGGATGCGTTCCAGATTCCCCATGAAGACATCGAGCTGCCAGTCCCAGGTCTCGATGACCGCGCCAACCGGGATCATCTGCCGGACATAAGCGGCAGTCTCGTTCAATCCGTCTGACGGCCGCTCGACCAGCAGCGGCCTTGCATTCCAGATGAACAGGAAGCTAAGGATCGCGGCAGCAGGCAGCCATCGCGGCAGTGACCAGCGCGCTTTGATCCAACCCACCAGCCTCCAGACTATTCCACCCGCCACCCAAGCAGCCAGGATCAGACCGAAGTAGCTGTAGCGCGGCCATCCCACAGACAGCAGCGCATACCAGACCATCGTGAACAGAATGATGATGCCGATGGTGAATTCAGCCTGTACCGCAGCAGTTGGCAGGCGATTGGGACGCCGCAGATGCCGGACAGCATAAAGCCCACTGATCGCCATCAGCACAGCAATGACCTCGGCCGAGGTCGTGAGGGTGCTGCCGAACAAGCTAGTCAGCAGGTTAGAGCGGATAGCATCGAGCAGAAGCTTCGAATTCTGCACCCGTATGTCCGGCGGGGTCAGCACACTGCCGATGAGCATCCAGGCGCCGATGACGAGCAGTGCGCCGGCAAGGATCAAACTCTCGCGGATGGGAAGTTTGCGAAACCAGAAAACGCGAAGCCCGATTACCAAGAGCAGCGCCGGAATTAAAGGCAAAGCGATCTGTGTCTTGGAGAGCAGACCCGCACCGATCAACAAACCAGCCAGCACCGAACACCACCCACTGGGACATTCAAGCCGGCTCAGCCAGAGGTAGAGTCCCCATAAGATGAGTCCGGCAGCAGCCGCTTCGCTCAGCACCTGGCGGCTCATCAGGACGAAGTTTGTGGCCCCCAGCGGGAGGAAAAGGACAGCAACCCCAGTGACAATCCAGGCAGCATCCCGCCCATAGACGTGCACTGCCAAGCGGTAGAGTGCATAGGCTCCTAACAGCCCGAACAGTACACTGACGAGCCGCGCCTGAACCAGCCCCACCCCGAAAACTCGGAAGGCCAGCGCAGTCAAGCCCAGATCGACAGGGCCGCTCGAAGTCCCTGGGTCGAACAGGACAAATCCATCTAGGGTATATGTCCCATAAACGCCGTGTGCTGCCAGGGTATAGGCTGCGTTCATCTTGTAGCCTTCATCGAACCAAGCTGACGGGATCGTCTCAAGACGAACCAGCAGAAGGGGAACTAGAATCACGGCCAAAGCGATCAAGGGCGCATTGCGGCGAATCATCTCGACCAAAAACACGTCTCCTGAAGTCCGCTCTACGATGCCATCCAAGAATTTCCCAACCCGCAGCAATCTCAACCTCCCCGACCGAATAAGGCAACACGTTCTTCAATCAAAGGGGTTTTATTTTCTTAAAGAGGGAATTTCTTATTCAAGAGGGCAGCATTTATCGAAGAAATAGCTCGTTCGACCAAATAGGGGAATTGTTAAAATGTTCACTCATATCACAAGGATAACAAACTCACCTTGCATCATCCCAAAGATTCTTGCATTGTTGCCGTCACCCTTCGCGCTGCAAGCCAGTCATCGTCCGGCTGTCGCTGAACAGCTTCGCCAACCCAATCAGCAGCGTGAAGAATTCAAGACGGCCGAGGAGCATGGCGATGCCCTGGACCATGAGCAGCACGGGCGGATTGCTGGGGCTGCTGACCCCGACCGACATTCCCGCTCCCGCCAACGTGCTGGCGAACTCGAAGAAGCTCTCCTTCAGCGGAAAGCCGTGGGCTGTGAACAACCCTGTCCCGGCCAGCAGGATATTCAGATAGAGTGTTACAAAGAGCGCCATCTGCCGCACCTGCCGGTCGCTGAGCAGTTCGCGGCGGTCGCCCTGCCAGATCGCTGGTTCGTTGACCATGTGGGCGGGCATGAAGGCGCGGCGGAACTCCCAGATCACCGCCTTAATCAACACGTACACCCGAAGCTGCTTGATCCCCCCTGACGTAGAACCGACTCCACCGCCGACCGTCATCAGCAGAATCAGGGTCATCCAGCCGAAATCGGTCAGCGGACGGTAATCGATAGTCCCCAGGCCGGTGGTGGTGATCGCCGAGACAGTCTCAAAAATGGCGACCCGGATTGATTTTTCCAACGTCAAGCCCATCCGAGGGATGACCAGCACGAACAGCAGCACAGCGCAAAGCGCAATCAGCCCGGCCATCAGGCGCACCTCACCGCTGCGGATCACCGCGCGGAATTTGCCGCGAATCGCAGTGTAAGCGATAAAGAAGTTGATCGATCCCAGCAACATCAGCACGATCAATACCAGCTCAATCAGCGGGTTATCCCAATAAGCGACGGACTCTGGTCTGGTCGAAAATCCCCCGGTTGAAACCGCCGAAAATGCGTGATTCACGGCATCGAACCAGCCCATCCCGGCGGCCCGCAGCGCCAGCACCCCGAACACCGTATAGCCGGCATAGATCGCCAGGATGATGAGCGCCGACTGGCGCACATGTGGGGCGAGCTGGTCGGCACGCCCTTCAGCGGCGCTCAAGCCGGTGCCCAACGCTCCGGCTGCGGCCGTCAGGGCGATGATGATGAACCCCGCGCCGCCGGCAAGCTGGGTAAAGCTACGGAAAATCAGGACGATGCGGGGAGTCTCGGCGACGTTCAGCACGGTGATGCCCGTGCCCGTCCACCCGCTGGCCGACTCAAACCAGCCCTGCCAGAATGTGGTGCCTTCAATGGTCATAAACGGCAGCGCCCCGACGGTGATGGCAGTCAGCCAGATCACCGCGACGATCACTGCGCCTTCCTGCACGCTGAGCGTGATGGTTTCTTTGGGGAAGAAGCGCCACCGGGCCAGCAGTCCGACCGCCAGCGGTGGCAGCCCAGCAAACAGAAAGCCGTGGGCATAGCTCATCTCGGAGGGATAGAACAGAATGAGCAGCAGGGGAACCAGATGCAGCAGCCCCAGGACGATCAGAATTTCCCCGGAGTAGCCCAGCATCGCCCGGTAGCGATCCCGCAGGTAGGCTTTATAGCGCATGGCTGCTTATGCCTCATCGAATCCGCACAGCACTGCCAGCACTTCGCTCATGTTGTCCGGCTCGCTGATCAACACCAGATGGTCGTTGGCTTCCAGGCGTGTCGAGCCGCGCGGAACGATGACATGCTCGTCACGGATGATGCAGGCCACCAGCGAGTTTTCTTTCAACGGGAGTTCCTGGAGCGTCTTGCCCACCGCCGGAGCGGCCTTGCCCAGCCGCACATCGGTCACGTTGATCCGCCCATTCGCCAGCGGCATCAACTGGGTTATCTCCTCGAAGCTGGCCTCTTGATCCAGCATTGACCCGATCACCCGCGTGGCTGAAAATGCCGTCGTCACCCCCAACTGGGCGAAGATCGGCTCATTGTCCGGGTCATTCACCAGGGCGATGGTGCGCGGCACGCCAAAGCGCTTGGTGGCAATCTGGCAGGCAATCAGGTTGTCCTGATCCTGCGAGGTGAGCGCCAGCAGCACATCCGCCTGGCGCGCTCCGGCTTCCTCCAGCCGGTTCACATCGGTGCCATCGCCCAAGACTACCGTTGCCTTGGTCTGCTGCGCCAGTTCTTTGCTGTAGACTGGATCGCGGTTGATGACCGTCACATGGTAGCGCCGCCGCACAAACTGCCGCGCCAGGAAATACACCGTCCGGCTGTTATCTCCCACCAGGATGATCCGCATGGTTGGCTGAACCTCAACGAACGACTTTCAGGAAGGCTTCGGTCGAAAGCTGCGTCGGGCTGATTGTCTCGATGCCGAAGTCGCGGTAGATCGCCTCCCGCGCTGGATCGAACACCCGCGCCACCACCTGCTGCACCCCGAACACCCGCCGCGCCACCTGCGCAATCATCAGGTTGGTGTTGTCGGCAGTTGTTGTCGCAAACAGGATGTCGGCGCGTTCGATGCCCGCATCTTTGAGGACGTGTAGTTCCACCGCGTCGCCGATCAGCTTGAAGCCGCTGAAGGCGACCCCCAGCTTCTCGAACGATACTTCCTTGCGATCTACCACCACCACTTGATGCCCGGCCAGACTCAGCCGGGTTGCCAGCGCACCGCCCAGTCGCCCACAGCCGACGATGAGGATATGTTTCAATTCGCTCATGGGAGTGAAAGTTTCCTGGTTCCGTTTCAGGACGGCAAGAAGTTTAACACTGGTTGGTAAATTCCGCCGCATCTGGCAGAATTGACCTGTATCCAACGATCACCCAGTGAGCGCAGCACCGTGAGCAAGACCTACGACCTTCTCAACATGGGGCGCAGCAGCATCGACCTCTACTCCAACGATGTTGGCACGCCCTTCGTCAACATCACCAGCTTTGCCGCCTATGTCGGCGGCTCCCCGCTGAACATCTGCGTCGGAGCGCGGCGCTTGGGGCTGAAGACCGCCCTGCTCACCGCCGTCGGGGATGACCCGGTCGGCGACTTCGTGCTGAACTTCCTCAACCAGGAAAGCATTGAAACCCGCTTCATCCCCCGCAAGCCCGGCCACCGCACCAGCGCCGTCGTCCTGGGCATCGAACCGCCCGACCGATTCCCCATCACCTTTTACCGCGAAAGCTGTGCCGACACCCAACTCAACATCGATGATGTCCTGGCCGCACCCGTGACCGACTGCAAAGTCTTCCAGTTTGCCGGAACCAACCTCAGCCAGGAACCCAGCCGCAGCGCCACCCTCTTCGCCGCTGAACTCGCCCGGCAGTCCGGCGCAACCATCGTCCTCGATATCGACTTCCGCCCCGGCCTCTGGCACGACCCCCGCGCCTTCGGTGTCGCCATCCGCGCCGCCCTCCGCCTAGTCGATGTGGTCATCGGCACCGAGGACGAAATCAATGCTGCAACCCTCACCGCCGCCGAGCAGATGCAAATCACCCAGTCCATGACCGACACCCGCGTCGAGGGCGATACCCAGCAGGCCATCCAGCGCCTGATGAACCTCGGCCCGCAGCTTTTGATCGAAAAGCGGGGGGCGCACGGCGCGCGCATCCATAAAGCCGGCGAGGCTCCGGTGGATGTGCCCGGCTTCCCGGTCGAGATTTACAGCATCCTCGGAGCGGGTGATGCCTTCGGCGGCGGGTTCCTCTACGGCCTGATCAGCGGCTGGGATACCTACCGCGCGGTCCGGTTGGGCAATGCCTGCGGGGCAATTGTCGTCACCCGCCACGGCTGTGCCAACTTCATGCCGACCATGCCCGAAATTGAGTCCTTCACCGCTTCCTACGGCGGCCTAGATTAACATCCCCTTTTCCCCTCCAAACCATCAAGAGGGACCAAGGGGTGAGGTTCATTTCACCACACGGAGTTACACACTATGTCCAAATCTCGCATCGGAATCGGCGTCATCGGCCTGGGACGGATGGGCCGTGTCTACGGCAGTTTTGCCGCCTCCCAGCACCCCGATGCACGCCTCGTTGCTGTCTCGGACAGTCGGCCGGAGGCCATGACCGAGTTCGCTGACCGCATCGCTGGCCTGAAGACCTACGCCGACTACCATGACCTCTTGACTGATCCTGACGTGCAGGGTGTCATCGTCGTTACGCCTACCCACACCCACCGCGAGGTCGTCATCGCTGCCGCCGAAGCCGGGAAAGCCATCTTCTGCGAAAAACCCACCGCTCTGACCCTGGCCGCCACTGACGAGATGATCGCTGCCGTCGAGAAAGCCGGCGTCATGTTCCAGGTCGGCTTCATGCGCCGCTTTGATAAAGCCTACGCCGCCGCCAAGCAGCAGATCGACGCCGGCGCTATCGGCGACCCAGTCGTCATCCGCTCTATCGGGCGCGACCCGTTCGCCACCAGCCTAGAATACGCCAACCCGGCTGTCAGCGGCGGCCTGATCGTGGATATGGGCATCCACGACTTCGATTTGCTCCGCTGGCTGATGAGCGACGAGATTGACCGCGTATATACCGAGGTCGCTTCGCTGGTCTATCCCGAACTCCTCACCGTCGGCGATGTCGATAACGCCATGATGACCGTCCGCTTTGTCCGCGGGGGATTGGGCAATGTCGAGGTCAGCCGCACGGCTCATTACGGCTACGACATCCAGGCCAACGTCATCGGCACGAAGGGCGCGCTGCAAATCGGCTATTTACGGGAAACCGCCGTCACGCTGCTCAACCGCCAGGGCGCGCATCACGACATTGTGCCCTACTTTTCGGAGCGCTTCGGCCCGGCCTATACCGCCCAGATCGCCCACTTCGTGGACTGCATCCGCGACCAGAAAGCGCCCAGCGTCAGCCCGAAAGACGCCCGCGCCGCGCTTCAGGCCGCCCTGGCCGCCACCCAGTCGCAGCACACCGGCGCCGTCGTCCGCGTGGCGGATGTCAGCTGACGGAACAGCACTGCCTGCTCTGACCACCGAGTTCAAAATAAAAAAGAACCTGCTCATATACGGGCAGGTTCTTTTTTGCAATTGGAGTGACCTGCGCGGTTACTCGGTGCGTTCGCGCGCGCCGTTTTCACGGGCAGACTGGGCGGAGGCAGCCACGGTTGAGGTCAACTGCTGCGTCAAGCCGACCAGTTCCACCGGCAGGACGAACTTAGTCGCCGGGCTGCTGCCCACCTGCTTGAGCGCATCGAGGTACTGGAGCAGCATGGTATTATGGTCGGCATCTTTGGCTTGCGCGGCAATGGCTTGCAGCGCGGCAGCAAAACCCTGCGCCCGGAGGAGCTGGGCCTGTCGTTCGCCTTCGGCTTTCAGGATGGCAGATTGACGATCACCTTCGGCCTTCAAGATAGCCGCCTGCTTCTCACCTTCCGCAACAGCGATGGCGGCTTCGCGCTCACCGCTGGCCTTCGTGACCATGGCGCGGCGTTCGCGTTCTGCGCCCATCTGCCGGTTCATGGCTTCCTGGACATCACGCGGCGGCTTGATCTCGCGGATTTCGACCGTCGTCACTTTCATACCCCAGCGTTCAGTAATCTCGTCCAGTTTGATCCGCAGCGTGTCGTTGATCTGCTCGCGCTTGGCAAGAACATCATCCAGCGAAATATCGCCAATGACGGCGCGGAGCGTGGTCGTGGCGATGTTGACGGCCGCGCTGACCACATTATCGACCTGCAAGACCGAGCGGCCCGGATCGATCACGCGGTAGTACACCAGAAAGTCAATGTCGATGGGAGCGTTGTCTTTGGTGATGGCCGTCTGCGAAGGGATGTCCAGAAAGCGTTCACGAACATCAACGCGCTTGGCCTGCTCGATCACCGGGATGACCAGCACCACACCCGGCCCGCGCGTGCCAGCGTAGCGCCCCAGCGACAATACCACCAACCGCTCGGTTTCCGGCACGATGCGGATCAACCGCGACAGAACATAGGCAACCAGCAGGATGATGAAGATCAGCAGCAGCGACGTGCCCTGATTACTGAGCAGTTGTTGAAATTCCCGTTCCATTGGTGTCCTCCCCGCGACCAACCTGTTTATGCTTGAGACTTTCGACGTAAAGCTGCAATCCGTCCCGTTCAACGACGACGACTTCCTCGCCGGGTTCGAGCGGGTGATCACTCAGCGCGGACCATTGTTCACCGCGCACATTGACTGTCGTCCGGTGATTGCGCCCGACGGGTTCAGATGCTCTGATGACCCGCCCGGCAGAGCCGAGGATCTGTCCGTTGTCGTCGATGACCGCTACCTGTTTGCGGGACCTTTCCAGAATGGGCAGCAGTGCCAGCCGGTGATAAGCCAGTGACAGCCCGACCATCACGGCGATCAGCACCCAGGAGACACTCAGGCCGTTGTACAGCGTGGCGGCTCCGATCACCTGGAGGATCAAGCCGGCTTCAGCAACGCGCGCAGCGGCGGGACTCAAGAAGGGCACAAGGAGAAACGCCAGCACGCCGATGAAGATGAGCAGTGCGGCTGCCCAGTTGGTTGGCTGGTTCGCCAGCAGCAGCACAGCCGCGCCAACGGCAACCAGCGCCACGACCTCAATCAACCCCGTGCCGGGCACGTAGGCCGCCGTGACCGTCACCCACAGCCCGAACACGAGCAAGAAGTAGACAATGTTAGGATCGACAACCACGCCCTGGTTCCTCACAATACACTTCAACCCTAGCGTTCATTATAAAGCAGAATCGGGCGCAGATTACCCCCCCATAGATTAGGGGGGTGTTGAGTCGGGTTTGAATTCAGTTGATCGGAACCATGTGGATGATGGTGACGCCGCCGCCGCCCTCCTGTGGGGTGGCTTCTGTCACCTTCGAAATCAGCGGGTGATGTTCAACCCGTTCGCGGACAGCCTTTTTGAGTGCGCCGGTTCCCTTGCCGTGGATGATACGGGCAAACGGCAGCCCAGACATGTAAGCAGCATCAACATAGGTTTCCAGCCGCTTGAGGGCTTCATCGACTCGTTCGCCGCGCAAGTCCAGTTCCAGGCCAGGAGATTGGCCTTTGGGGACAATCGGATCGGGTGACTTCTCGTAGGTGCGCTTGTGACCGCGTTTGATCTCGCGCTTTTCGCTGCGGGTGCGGTGGCTGATCTCGTCCAGGGCGGCGCGGACGCGCAGCGTGCCCATCTGAACTTCGACGCCTTCCCGATCCAGCGCGGTGATGGTTCCTTCCGCATTCAGCTTTGCCAGCCAGACCGTCTCGCCCAAGCGCGGAACCCAATCGCTCGTTTCAGCCACCTTTTCAACCTCATTGGGGACGGCCTGCTGGGCATTGGAAGCCAGCAGCGCGGCTTCTTCCTGCACCTGTTTGAGGGCTTCCAGCGGCAGCGACGCGCTCCGCATCTCACTCCGCAGCCGCTTGATTTCTCGCTGGAACGACTTGATCTCTTCGTCGGCCTGGCGGCGGGCAGCAGCGATGATGCTGCGGCGCTCATCCTCGATCTGGTCGAGCCGCGCTTGGAGTTCGGCTTGCTGCGCTTCGATCTCTTCGCGCAGGGCGCTGATGAGCGTCTGACTGCGGCGGATTTCTTCGCGGGTGCGCTGAATTTCATCCAGCAGATCGTCTGCCACCAGGTCCTCAGTGGCGACCATTTTGCGGGCATCGTCGATGATGCTTTGATCCAGCCCCAACCGGGTGGCAATTGCTAGCGCGTTGGAGCGCCCCGGCAGACCGATGATGAGCCGGTAGGTCGGCTTGAGTGTCGCCAGATCGAACTCGACACTGGCGTTGCGGACACCAGGCGTCTCCACGCCGTAGACCTTCAATTCGGGATGATGCGTCGTCACCAGCGTCGTCACCCGGCGATTGACCAGATGCGTCAAGATAGCCCGCGCCAAAGCCGAACCTTCAGCGGGGTCGGTTCCCGCGCCGAGTTCGTCCAGCAGCACCAGCGAACGCGCGTCGCATTCACGCAGGATTGAGATGGTGTTGGTCATGTGTGAGGAGAACGTGCTGAGCGACTGTTCGATGCTTTGTTCGTCACCAATATCCGCGTAGATGCCCTCGAAGACCGAGAGCTTGGCATCCTCGGCAGGGACATGCAGCCCGCACTGCGCCATCAGCGCCAGCAGGCCAACGGTCTTGAGCGAGACCGTCTTGCCACCCGTGTTCGGCCCAGTGATGACCAGCACCCACGTCGCCTCATCCAGCTCGACATCGATGGGCATGACTGCGCCGGTCAGCAGGGGATGGCGGGCACTGCGCAGGTAGATGGTACTGCCGGGATGGTTGGGATTGCCGGGACGTTCGCGGAAGGGCAGCAGCACCGGCTCAACAGCATTGATCTGGTTGGCGTAGTTAGCTCTGGCGAAGACCAGATCGAGGTAAGCCAGTGTCTCAACGGTCCGCACGATTTGTTCAGAAAGGGCGCCGACCTCATCGGTAAGCATCTGGAGGATTCGGCGAATCTCTTTTTCTTCCGCCAACTGTAATTCACGGTAGGCGTTATTGAGTTCGACTGTCGCCAGCGGCTCAATGAACAGCGTCGCTCCAGAGGAAGACGAATCGTGCACGATGCCGGGGATGCGGCCTTTGAACTCCGCCTTAATGGGGATGACGTAGCGCCCGCTGCGGGTGGTGATGATCGGTTCCTGGAGAAACTGGGCGTTGGTGGTGGAATTGATGAGCCGGGTAAGGCGGGTTTGGAGCTTGTCGTAGGAGACTTTTAGGTCACGGCGGATGAGCGCAAGCTGCGGGCTGGCGCTGTCCATCACCTCGCCTTTTTCATTCAGCACCCGCCCGATAGACTCCTGGAGATCACTGCACTCCTCGGCTTCATTGGCGACCTCCGAAAGCAGCGGGTAGGTTCCCTTCATCCGCCCCAACGTGCGCTTAACGGTGGTCGCCCGCCGGAGGGTCTGGCGAATATCCAGCAAGACCTGGGGTTCGATCAGAACGCCGCGCGTCGCCTGGATGACCGGATCGCGGACATCGCGCGCGCCGCCCAGCGTGAAATTCAACTTGTTTTCAATGATGAGCCGGGCTTCGGTGGTCTCCCGCTGCCAGGTCAGGGCTTCATCGAGCCGGGTGGACGGGCGCAGTTCGCGAACCAGTTCGGCACCTGCCGAGAAGGTGGTGTGCCGGGCAACCTGTTCCAGGATTTTCGGCAGTTCGAGGATATGCGTCGATTTTTCGCTGATCATGATGTGCTGCCCGTGACCGAAAACCAGGGAGGGCACTCGATGCCATACCCCGGCAGGATACGTTTAGGAAGGAACGAGACTGAGTATAGGGGTTGGGCTGGTCGTCTGTCAATCGGGAGGTTTTCTAAGGGTCAGGAGAGACTGTACTAACGGCCAGTGCATTTCAGGTTGCATGAGCCATTGCTCATACGTATAATGCACTCACGGGATGCTTTGGGGGCGTGGGTTGTATGTCTGCTGCCGATGAGATCAAGGCACGGCTGGATGTGGTGGATTACATCCAGCGCTATGTGCCGCTGAAACGGGCGGGCCGCTCCTATAAAGCCTGCTGTCCCTTCCATGCTGAAAAAACGCCCAGCTTCGTTGTCAACCCTGACCGGCAGTCATGGCGCTGCTTTGGGCAGTGCGCTGCTGGCGGAGATGTCATCAGCTTTGCGATGCGCTATCACGGCTGGTCATTCAACGAGGCCGTGCAGGAACTGGGGCGCATGGTCGGCGTGGAAGTTCGCCCGCAGACCCCGGAACAGCGCCAAGAGTCCGACCGACTGGATGTCCTGCGTGGATTGATGCACACGGCTGCCGACGCGTATCACCGTGCGCTCTTCGATCCGAATGTGACCGGGCAGGCTGCCGTCCTGCGGTACGCCCGTGAAAAGCGCGGCTTCACCGACGAGACGCTGAACCAGTTCAAAGTGGGGTATGCCCCACCCGGTTGGACGAACATGCTCGATCACCTCAAAATGCTCGGCTACACTGAAGAGCAGGTCATCGAAGTTGGGTTGGCAGTCCGTAATGATGAGACAGGCCGGGTCTACGACCGTTTCCGCAACCGCCTGATGATCCCGATCCGCGATGAACGTGGGCGCGTCATTGGCTTTGGGGCGCGGGCGCTCGATCCTGACGACAATCCTAAGTACCTGAACTCCCCGCAGACGCCGCTCTTCGACAAGAGCAAAACGCTCTTCGGGCTGGATGCTGCCCGAACCCCGATCCGCGAGCAGGGAACTGCTGTCATCGTCGAAGGCTACATGGATGCCATTCAGGCGCATCAGGCTGGCTTCAAGAACGTTGTCGCCCAGATGGGCACAGCTATGACCGAGACGCAGCTCCGGCTGCTGACCCGCTCCTCGACAGCGGCCAAACGGATCATCTTGGCGCTGGATGCAGACGCTGCTGGGCAGAGCGCGACCCGCCGCAGCCTGGAAACCGCCCGCCAGACCCTCCAGTCGGATTGGGCGGGGCGGCTGTCGGTGGACATCCGCGTGCTGCAAATTCCTGGTGCAAAGGACCCCGATGACCTGATCCGGGAGTCGCCCGAGCGCTGGAGCGAACTGGTCGAAGCGGCGCTGCCTGTGGCCCAATACGTCATTGACATGGAGACTGCGGAACTGCCGCCTAATGCCAGCGTACAGCAGCGCGAAGCTGTTGCCCGCAGCCTGCTGCCGATCCTGGCTGCCTCCGAGGATAACCTCTACCGTCAGGACAACCTGCAAAAACTGGCGCTTCGGCTGCGAATCCCAGAACGCGATCTGCTAGCCTGGGCGGAAGAGCAAGCACGAATCAACCGTACCAAACGGTCGCAGACCGCTGCGCCTCGGCGTGAAGTCTCCGCGCCTCCCCCACCCCCAGACTTTCCACCGGATGAACTTCTCGCAGAAGCGCCCATCCCACCTGCACCAGCCCGCCCTACTCCGGTTCCTTCCGGCGATATGGCGCTGGAGATCGAGTGCCTGCGGATGCTCTTCCGCGAGCCGATGGGCTACTACGTGGTGAACCGCCGCCTGCGCGAGCTGGCCCGTGACGATGAATTTCTCATCCGGGGGCCGCTGGCGGATTGGTGTGACGAGGATTTCAGCCAGCCAGAAACACGGGCCGTGATGGGGCTGTTCACGGCAGGGATGCAGCAGGATGACGAAGACTTCATGGACTTCGTCCAGCGCCAGGCTGGGATTTCTCTCAAACCCCATCTGGATGTTATACTGGCGGACGACTTCAGCCGGCTGCAAAACCGCTTCGGGGAAGGTGTACGCGCCGACCTGACGAGCATCTGGACTCACAACCGCCGCATCATCGAAGCGGCTGATCCGGTGGCAATACTAGTAGAGAAGGCGCTGCGGCTGCGGATCAAACGGCTGCAGCGGGAACGGGAGGAATTGTGCTTCTTGCAGATCGACTCCCAGCAGAATGGTGACATAGAAGCCGAACGTCATTTTCAGGATCAAATCCTGCTGTCGATCAGGGCGAAGGGACTGATCGAGGCCGAGTTACAGAAGCAATTGGCTGCGCTGCGCGAGTAGGACACTATGCCGAAGAAACGTAGACCGAAGAAGGAAGAGCAGGACGCTTCGCAGGAGATGGCGAAGGTTCAGGTCGAAGATGAGGCTGAATTCGAGGGCGACGAGGATTCGTTGGATGACGACGATGCCTTGTTCGGCGGGATCGCGCTGAAGGAAGAAACCGGTGAGTTCTCGTTGGAGGAACCGGACGACGAGGATTTCGACGAATTCGACGAAGACCTCGTCAATGAAAGTCTTTCGCTGGACGCGGCGGCGCTGGCCGATGACCCGGTGCGGATGTACCTCAAGGAAATCGGGCAGGTTCCGCTGTTGGATACCAACCGCGAAACCTGGCTGAGCATTCAAGTCTCGGCGGAACAACTGCTGGACAGCTTCCTGCACACGCTCTCGCGCGCGGACCAAGCCGTGGACGAAGATGCCAAGCCTAACCCGGCCAGCGTGATCGAACTGGCCTACCAGCATGTCGTCCGCAACTGGGAAGAGGTGCTCGATGGGGCTGCCGCTTTCGGGGTCGAGCCGCCGAATCTGCGGCAGATCATCGACGAAGTGGCCCTGGTCAAAGAAAACTGGGACACCGATGCGCGTTCGGTCATCCGTGACTACTTGCGCCAAAAGGATTGGGGCCGGGACGAACTGTGGACGGAACTTTCCCGCCGCCTGTTCGATGTCTTCCACGGCTTGTATCTGATGCCGCTGTCGCTCCTGGTCCACATCCGCGGCTACTACCGCCAGAACAAGGCGCTGCCCAGCCTGGAGCAGGTTCGCGCTTGGCTCGCCAGCGACCCCGATACGCTCGAAGAACTGCCGGAGTTCTTTGAACAGGTGGAGCAGCGGGCTGAGGTTGCGGCGGAGGCGCTCACCCGCGCCAATCTGCGGCTGGTCGTTAGCGTCGCCAAACGCTATATGGGGCGTGGAATTAACTTCCTGGACTTGATCCAGGAAGGTAACATCGGCCTGCTCCGGGCGGTCGAGAAGTTCGACCATACCAAAGGCTTTAAGTTCAGCACCTATGCCACCTGGTGGATCCGGCAGGCCATCAGCCGCGCCATCGCCGACCAAGCCCGAACCATCCGCATCCCCGTGCATATGGTCGAGACGATCAACCGCTTGATGCGTGTCCAGCGTGACCTGATCCAGGAACTTGGCGGCGAACCCAGCGCCGAGCAGATTGCCTTGGAGATGGACCTGCTCACCCGCGACGAGACCGAAGCAGTCCGGTTGATCCGGCGCAACGGCGAGCGCATGGACCCCGGCTTGCAGCGCAAGCTGCGCCGTGCCGCCCAGAAAGTGCGCAAGATCATGCGGATCAGCCAGGAACCGATGAGCCTGGAAATGCCTATCGGCCAGGAAGACAGCAGCCTGTTGGGCGACTTCATCGAGGATGACAAGATCATGGGGCCGGTGGATGCGGCCAGCCGCCAGCTTCTCAAGGAGCAGATTCGCTCGGCGCTGGGCGTCCTCAGCGACCGCGAGCGCGAGGTGCTGGAGATGCGCTTCGGCCTCCAGGACGGGCAGGATCACACCCTGGAAGAAGTTGGCAAACACCTGGGTGTCACCCGCGAGCGTATTCGCCAGATCGAGGCCAAGGCGCTCCGCAAGCTCCGCCACCCCACCCGGAGCCGCCAGCTCCGCGACTACCTAGAAATTTGAAAGTTCAATCGGACGGCGCTGGGCCGTCCGAATGATTCAGCCTGCCTGATGCTGTGAAATGGACGATTCGATGAATCCTGAGACTGAAGCCGCCCGCGAAACAGCCGCTCAAGCGATCCAGACGGCTTTCGCCGAGGTTCCGTATCCGGGTGACGACCAGGTGACAGCCTATGCGCGCTACGGTCGCTCAATTGCCGATGCGCTGCGCGGCAAGCACTGGTCAGAAGTCACGCTGGATGTGCTGGCGCAGCACCGCTGGGAAATTTTCCTGCTGTCGCCGGATACCTTCCGCTTCTACGCGCCGGTATTCATGCTGGCGGCGCTGTATCACTTCGATGAGCTGGATACTTTTCCGCATAACGTGCTCTTCAGCCTGACTCCACAGCGCGAGGAACACATCCACAACTACTTCGCCGGCGAATTCAACGACTATTTTTCGCGGCGGGCGGCGGCTTTCAGCCGCGAAGAAAAGAACGCCATCCGCATCTTCCTGGAGACCATCGCCGCGATGCACCCTGATGAGGAATGGCTCTACGACATCGATCTGGAACGGATGACGCTGCCGTTCTGGCGAGCTGCGTAATAGGGCTACTACGTCATTCTAAGATGTCTCTCATCAACCCTGGAATGTTGGTGCAGGGCTTTTCCGCTAGAATACACATGTAACAGGTCTGTAACATCCATTCGGGCGCACCGCCCGCAAAGACCCGTTCGAGCGAGAAATGCCATGACCAGCACCGTCGTTTTCCCTACAGACGAGCTAACGCCGACTGATGTCCTGCGCCAGCAGATCGCTCACCAGGTGGAACAAGCCTTTTCGCGAACGCCTTATCCAGGGGATGACCGCATCTGCCGGCCAGAGGCCGACGGGAGCGACCTGATTCGCGCCTTCCGGGGGAAAGCTTGGCAGGATGTGCAGTTGGCGACGCTGCTGAACTACCACATCGACATGCCAATCATGACACCGGAAGCCTTCCGCTACTACCTGCCAGCGTTCATGCTGGCCGTGCTGTTCTTCTACCAGCACAGCGGTACGCTCCCGATGAGCTTAATCCACAATCTCACCCCGCCGGATGCCAGCTCGCTGCACGACTACATGGAAAAGACTCAACCCTCGACGAAGCGCAGCAAGATCGACGAGTTCCTGAACCGCGTGAGCGCCTTCGCCCCGGCGGAACGCGCTGCCATCCGTGCCTACCTCGAATCCTACCGGAAGCTCCATCCCCACGGGCGCAGCGAAATGCGCTACCTCGACCGGGCGGTGGCCTTCTGGCAGATGGCCTGAGCCATTCCGCTTCGACTGTGAGCAAACTGGTTTTCTGCCCCATCTGCGGGAGCCGCCTCGGCCAGCGAGAAGTAGGCGGACGGCTCCGCAAAGCCTGCGATACCTGCGGCTACGTCCACTATGTGAACCCGGTTCCGGCGGTTGGTATCCTGATCGAGATGGACGGCGGCATCGTGCTGATCCGGCGAGGCCAGCCGCCGCACCAGGGGGAATGGACGCTGCCGAGCGGCTTCATCGAGGCGGACGAGAGTGCCGAAGAAGCCGCCGTTCGCGAGGCCGAAGAAGAAACCGGCCTGAAGGTTGAGATCATTGAACTGGCTGGGATCAACTCGTTCCCAGAAGGCCCGCCCATGAGCGGGATCATGATCTTCTTCCGGGCGCGGCCGCTGGGCGGGACGCTGCACGGTGGCGACGACGCCATCGATGCCCGCGTCTTCCAGCCGGATGAGGTTCCCCGGCTGCCGTTCCGCACCCACCGCGAGGTGATCGCCCAGTGGCTGGCGCGGCAGTCGCCCCCGACCGTTCGCGCCGGTGAAGCGCAGGAGCCGCCGGAATACATTATCCGGCCAGCGGAAGCCCACGACGCCGATGACATCCTAGGGCTGCTCGGCCTGATCCCGGCCAACCGGGGACTGAGCGAAGCCGAGTGGCGTGACGCCGCGCTGCGCTTCCGGGAGTCGCCGGGGGTGGAAGTCTTCGTAGCCGAGACGACTCAGCCTCCGACCATGCTGATCGGATTCATCGCGCTGTCGGTGGTGCGGACGCTGACGGGTGGCGGCGGGTTCATCAACGACATGGCGGTGCTGCCCACCTACCAGAGGCGGGGAGTAGGAGCGGCACTGCTGGAGGCAGTGATCCGGCGGGCGAACCGGCTGGCGCTGCGGTCGCTGGTGGTAAACACAGAGCGGGCGAACGACCGGGCGGCGGCCTTCTACGCTGCGCTGGGGTTCTCCCAAGCCAACCTGATGCAAATTCGGATTCGGTGAACAGAGGTTAGCGCTTTTCGAGCGCGGTTATTTCCACACAATCCTCGGATTTACGCGCCCTTATGCCCGCAGGCGGGGCAGCAGGCCAGAGTAGCGCTCGGAGACCTTATTGTTGTTGAGGGCAATGTGAATGGCGCGGGCTGTCCCCACCAGCACCACCGTTTTCTTGGCGCGGGTGATGGCCGTATACAGCAGGTTGCGCTGGAGCATCATGTAGTGCTGCGTCAGCAGCGGAATGACCACGATGGGATACTCCCCACCCTGGCTGCGGTGTGTGCTGATGCAGTAGGCTAAAGTCAGCTCATCGGCTTCGGTGAAGTCGTAGTAAATGAAGCGGCCGTCCAGCACCACCTCAAGCTGGTTGTCTTCGTAGTCAATGCCGCTGATGAAGCCGATGTCTCCGTTGAAAACATCCTTCTCGTAGTTGTTGCGGATCTGCATCACCTTGTCGCCTGCCCGGAACAAACGCCCACCCAGCCGTTTCTCTGCCTGCCGCCGGCTGCCGTTCAGCGCCGCTTGCAGCGCATCATTCAGCGCGTTCACGCCGGCCGGGCCTCGGTACATTGGGGCAATGACCTGCACCTCGCGCATCGGATCAACCCCGAAGCGACTCGGCAGGCGGTTCAGCACAATGTCCACCACCAGTTCAGCAGCACGCTCCGGGTCATCCTCCTTGAAGAAGAAAAAATCAGCACTGCGGTTGTGAATATGCGGCATCTCGCCATGATTGACGCGGTGAGCATTGACGACGATCAGGCTGTCTTCGCTCTGCCGGAAGATCGTATCCAACCGGGTGACATGCGCCAGCCCACTGTCGATCACATCCCGCAGCACATTGCCCGCCCCCACGCTGGGGAGCTGATCCACATCGCCGACCAGCAGCAGATGGCTGTAGGCAGGGATGGCCTTCAGCAGATGGTAGAACAGCACCAGATCGATCATCGAGGCTTCATCGACGATGACCATATCGGTTTCCAGCGGATGGTCTTCGTCGTAATCGAAGCCGCCATCCGGCATAAAGCCCAACATCCGGTGGATGGTGCTGGCAGGATGCCCCGTCGCTTCCGCGAGGCGCTTGGCCGCCCGACCAGTGGGTGAAGCCAGCCGGAAGGTGCGCTTTTCGCTCAGCAGCCCGTTGATGACCATCTGGAGCGTGGTCGTCTTGCCTGTGCCGGGGCCGCCCGTCAAGATCGACACCTTGCTGGTCAGCGCCGCTTGAACTGCACCTTGCTGCTGTTCGCTCAAGGTGACATCATTCTTTTTGGCAAGTTCGGCCAGAAAAGACGGCCACTCTGTTTTCTTCCAGGCGGCAGCCATGGCCGAAGGCGACCGCGCGATCTCCCGCAGCAGCTCAGCCGCGCCTGTTTCGGCATAGTAGTACACGGGCAGATAAACTGCCGTCACAGCCGCGCCTGTCTCGTCGCGCACCTCCTGGCTGATGACCTCGTTCGCTGCGATGAGCGCATCTAGGGCGGCAGCCAGGCGCACTGGTTCATCCACCTTGAGCAGCTCGGCGGCAGTATCCAGCAGAACTTTGCGCGGGGCATAAGTATGCCCGTCCTGCGCCAGCCGGTTGAGTGCGAACTGCAGCCCAGCCCGGATGCGAATCGGCGCGTCGTTGGGCACGCCCATCTTCTGGGCGATGGCATCAGCTTTGATGAAGCCGATGCCGAACACCTCATCAGCTAGACGGTAAGGGTCTTCCTTGACTGCGCGGATGGTCTCCGTCCCGTAAACGCCGTGAATACGAACGGACATACGGCTGCTGATGCCGTAACCTTGCAGGAAGATCATCGTCTCGCGCACCGAGCGGTTCTCCGACCAGGCAACCGCCAGCGCCTTGGCCAGGCTGGTCTTCAGGCCGGGAACTTCTTCGATACGTTCCGGCTGCCGGTCCAGGATGCTGAGCGTCTGGTCGCCGAAATGATCAACGATGCGTTTGGCCGTGACCGGGCCGATCCCCTTGACGATCCCGCTGCTGAGGTAATTGATGATGCCTTCGGCAGTCGCCGGCGTGACCGGTCGCACCATCTCAGCGCGGAACTGCATCCCGTAACGCGGGTCGTTGATCCACGCGCCGCTGAATTCCGCGCTTTCGCCAGGGGCGAGTTCGGGCATACTGCCGACCACCGTGATCGTGCCGTCGCGCGCGGTGGCGTTGGGGTAGCGGCCTTCCGGCGTAACGCGCAGCACGCTGTAACCATTTTCGGGATTATAAAAGGTGACGCGCTCAATCGTGCCCGTGAGTGTTTCCATGCTGCCCAGTATACGGGGGAAGCGAAAATCAGGGAAGGTTTAACGCGGTTTCATCGCCCGTTGTTTTCGAGCAGGGTGAAACAAACCCAATCCCGCAGTCAGGCGGCCTGATCGCATCCCACGTGCTGCCGGGTTTCCGACTTCCCATTGAACTCTTCTGGCGCGAAGCGCCTCCCTCTGACACAGAATTCTTGGCGCTGGCACAAGGGACGGTCGGCTAGATTTCCGCTTCCCCAGCCCGCCGGAGCTGCGCGTCCATCGCGGCGACGGCTGCCATCGCCACAATCGCCTCAACGTCATCCCCCGCCTGCAGGACATGCACCGGCGCGCCCATCCCCAGCAGGATCGGCCCGATGGCTTCCGCCTGCCCAATGCGCGCCAGCAGCTTGTAGGCAATGTTGGCCGCTTCCAGGTCGGGGAAGACCAGCACATTGGCATCCTGCACCTGGCTGAACGGGAAACGCTCCTGGATCAGGCCGGGTACAACCGCTGTATCCGCCTGCATCTCACCATCTACCATCAGATCAGGCCGCTTTCGCCGCACCAGCGTCACCGCCTGCTGTACCTTGTTGGAAAGCGGATGCGGTGTGCTGCCAAAGTTAGAAAACGACAGCATAGCAACACGCGGTTCAATATCCAGCGAGCGAGCAAAGTCTGCCGCCAGGATGGCAATCTCGGAGAGCGTCTCGGCATCCGGGTCAATGTTCACGGTCGCGTCGGTGAAGAAATAGACGCGGTTTCGCGCAATGATGAGGTAAACGCCGCTGGCGACCTTGACACCAGGCCGTGTGTGGAAGATTTGCAGCGCCGGGCGGATCACATCCGGGTACTCATGCTCGCGCCCGTTGAGATAAGCGTCAGCGTCGCCGCAGTGCAGCATCATCAGGCCGTAATGGGTGCGGCTGCCGACCACGCGGTGCGCAACTGACTGTGTAACCCCTTTGCGCTGGCGCAGCCGGTAGAGTTCCTCGCCGTAGCGCCCCCGGTTAGTCCGCTCCGACTGCGGATTAATCACCATCGGGTTGAAGTTCAGCCCCAACTCCTGGATGCGCTGCTGGATCACATCGACCTTGCCAAGCAGAATCGGAATGCCAATGCCTTCTTCATGGACTCGCGCCGCTGCCCGGATGATCTTGGGATCATCGCCTTCAGGGAAGACAATCCGCTGCTTGGCGCCCATCCGGGCTTTATTGACAATGTTGTTCCGCACCTGCTGGCCGAGTCCCTGCCGCCGGATCAGGTCGGCGCGGTAGGCCTCAATATCGATGTGGCGGCGGGCAACCCCGCTCTGCATGGCGGCTTCGGCCACGGCTGGAGCCAGCCACAGCAGCACGCGCGGGTCGAGCGGCTTGGGGATCAGGTAATCTCGCCCGAACTTCAGCGAGGACAGCCCGTAGGCCGTCAGCACACTGTCCGGTACATCTTCATGCGCCAGCGCTGCCAGCGCTCGCGCTGCTGCCAGTTTCATCTCTTCGTTGATCGTCCGGGCATAAACATCCAGCGCTCCCCGGAAGATGAAGGGAAAGCCGAGGACGTTGTTGACCTGGTTGGGATAATCGCTGCGCCCTGTCCCGATAATGGCATCCGGGCGGGCTTCCAGCACCTCCTCCGGCATGATCTCTGGAACAGGGTTCGCCATCGCGAAGATAATCGGATTCGGAGCCATGCTGCGGATCATGTCCTGCGTGACGATGCGCCCTACGCTCAAGCCGAGGAACATATCCGCGCCAACCAACGCTTGGGCGATGCTGCGGTACGGGGTATCGGTGGCGAAGCGGGCTTTGTAGGGGTCCATCGCGACCGTGCGCCCCTCATAGATCACGCCGTACTCGTCGGCAATAACTACATTTTCCTTGCGCATCCCCAGCAGCAGGTAAAACGCCACGGTCGAAAGCGCCGCCGCACCTGCTCCGGCCACCACCAGCCGCACATCCTCGATGCGCCGCCCGGTGACCTCCAGCGCATTCAGCAGCGCTGCCCCGGAGATAATGGCGGTGCCGTGCTGGTCGTCGTGGAAGACCGGAATATCCACCTCAGCGCGGAGGCGGGTTTCGATCTCAAAGCATTCCGGCGACTTGATGTCTTCCAAGTTGATTCCGCCAAAAGTCGGCGCGATGGCCTTGACCACGGCAATGACCTCTTCGACCGTACTGGCGTTGATCTCGATGTCGAACACATCAATATCGGCAAACCGTTTGAAGAGGACACCCTTGCCTTCCATCACCGGCTTGGAAGCCAGCGCCCCACGGTCCCCCAATCCGAGGATCGCCGTCCCGTTGGAAATGACCGCCACCAGATTCGCTCTGGCAGTCAGCTCATACGAAGTGAGCGGGTCGCGCTCCACTTCCAGCACGGCCTCGGCCACCCCCGGTGAATAGGCCAGCGACAGATCGCGCTGGGTTGCCAGCGGTTTAGTGGGGACAACTTCGATCTTCCCCGGTCTGCCTGTGCGGTGATATTCGAGCGCGTCCTGCTTGGTGACGGCCATGATTCCCCTCCTGCGCTGATAAGCGTATTGTACCGCCGATACCGCCGGAGGGGTCAACCTGACCGGACAAACTCAGCTCCAGCGTTCCCAATGAACAACCTCGTCGAACGACTTACGCCCATTCGGCCGCGGCGGTCGGGGAACCAGCGCTTCCGCCGTCGGGTAGCCGAACGAGAGGCATACATCGCAGTGCCATTCGGCGGGGAAACCTAGCAGCGCCCGCACCTGCTCCGGCTCATAGACCGAACCCAGGCACGAGCCAATGCCCAGTTCCCAGGCCGCGAGCTGCATATAGGCAGCCGCCTGCCCAGCGTCAAACAGCAGTTGGAACTTGACCCCCGGATCGGGCGTCACAATAGCCACTCCGAGGGTTGCTCCGGCCAGATGTCCCATCCACGTGCCGCACTTGGAAAGCGCCTCCAGCGTAGCCCGGTCGCGAATGGCGATAAACTGGCGTTCTTGCAGATTCTTGGACGACTGCGCCAGTCGCCCCGCGTTCAGAATGGTGCGGACAGCTTCTTCCGGCAGCGGTTGGTCGGTGAACTGCCGCACTGCCCGTTTCGTTCGGATCGCCTCATGGACATGCATAGCCGTCCTCCTCTGGATGATCTGCTGCCCAGCTTACCGCCGCAGCAGGACGAATGCTACATCCCGGCCGCCGCCGGACCGCATCATCGAGACCCACAGCCGTGCCAGCCCTTCAACTGCGCTCGCATTGCTGAGCGGCCCAGCATCCACCGGGCTGAGTCCAATCTCGGCGGCCAACTGGCTGACTGTCGCTTTGGCATCCGCGCTGTCCCCACAGATGAAAGCCGTGGCCGGATGGCCGCTGAAGACCGGATTCAACAGTGTCTCCCATCCCATCGTGTTAAAGGCCTTGACAACTGCAGCCCCCGGCGCAGCCCGCGCCACATCTTCCGCCGCCGAAGGTGCATCTCCTGGCTCCGCGCCAAAGCGGTTGGTCGCGTCAATGATGATCTTGCCGCGCAGATCGCCCATCTGCGCCAGCGACTCGCGCACTGCGTTCCACGGCACAGCCAGCACGATCACCTCACTGGACGAGGCGGCTTCTGCCAGGCTGACCGCCACCGCGCCAGGAATCGATTCGAGCGCCTGCTGTGTCTTGGCGCTGCCCGGATCACGCGCGCCAAAGCGGATCACATGCCCTTTCGTCCCCCACACCTTACCCAAACTACCCCCGATGTTGCCTGCTCCGATAATCCCGATATTCATGTACTTTTCCTTTGTGGGCAACCGAACACTGCTAATTTAGACAGGAGCTGCTGGGTTAATCTTCCCTGCATCGCATAACGCTTCGCTGCAATGCCATCTCAAGGCGGCGAATTCCCCCTCCATTGGGGGATCGCTCCTCTACAGACTGTTTCATATAATCGGCCTTGACGAACGATGGATTGACAGAAGGATTGATGTGATGGACTCTAATCCCAGTTTCTTAGCGCGAGTACTCCAACTGGCACAGACTTTTGAATATCGCCAACCCTTAGCGACTATCGAAGAATGCGCGGAGCGGATCAAACAGCTTGACCGCCCAGTGGGGGATGTCTATGCAGGGTCCACTCTGGCCGCTTCAGCCACTCGCAGCCTAATGGACGACCATCGTGTCTTTTTCAGCATCGTCCGGCAGAGACGCGGCCGCTGGAGTTGGAGATCCGATGCGGAACTCAGCGGTGAACTGATCCGCGACCCCCTGACTGACGACGTTGTTACCAAAGGAACGGTCAAGATCAACCAGGATATGGCACACAGCACCTGGGTCTTTGCAGCACTCGCCGTGGTGCTGCTTGCAGCCGGGGGATTGCAGCAAACTTGGCTGCTCTTGTTCATCATCTCGCTGGCTGCAACCAGCATCTACCAGGCCGTGCTCGGCATCCAAAGTTGGATCGAACTGCACGAGATAATCCGTGATATCATGAGCCGGCCAACAGCTGTGGCGATCAAAGCCAAACGCGAAGCCGAGATCGCAGCCGGCGATGTGCTGGTAGATATGACCTTCAACGACCTGCCCGCCGAAGAGGATAACAACTCATCACTCCGCCAATCCCGTTGATGCAGAGAACAAGTTTCAACTCACGTGCCAGTCCTGTAGAAAGTGAAAAGCAGCCCTCTATGGATACCCCTACCCCCCCTCTCGACAGCCCGCCAGCGCTGCTGGCCGACCGCTTCAAGAC
Source organism: Anaerolineae bacterium (assembly GCA_034431625.1). GTDB lineage: Bacteria > Chloroflexota > Anaerolineae > Aggregatilineales > Phototrophicaceae > CFX2. Next base: position 26,745 of record DAOUCY010000099.1, read on the forward strand.
GCTGCGTTACGACGAAGCCGAACGCGCGGTCATCGTCCTGAACCGCCGCAAATACCCCTTCCAGACCGAATACGTCATCCTCCGCACCGTCGAAGCTGTCGCCCAGGCTATCGAGGATATGACCGTGCAGGGCGGGCCGCCGCTGGCTTACGTCGCCGGGCTGGGACTGGCGATGGCCGCCCGCGACTTGGACGCCTCGGCAGCGCGGCAGTCCGTTTACCTGGAACAGGTCGCCAAGCGTCTGCTGGCAACCCGGCCAACTGCGGACGACCTTAACCACCTCGTCCCAGCCGCGCTGGAAGTCGCGCAGGAAGCCCTCCGTCAAGGCCGTGATCCCTTCCAGGACACGCTGGCTTTCGTCAATGGGGAAATCGAGCGCGGCAACCAGGTCAGCCGCCGCTGCGGGCAGCATGCCGCCGCGCTCATCGAAGACGGCGACCAGATATTGACCCACTGCATCGCCGGGGCAGCCCTGTGCTGGATGCTCTGGACGGCCAAACAGCAGGGCAAAACCATCACGCTGGTCGGCTGCGAAACCCGGCCCTACTTTCAAGGCGCGCGGCTGACCGCCGCCAGCGCCCAGGAGATGGGCATCGACTTCAAGCTCATCACTGACGGCATGCCCGCCCACCTGATGAGTGTCGGCAAGCTGGACAAGTTCATCTGCGCGGCGGATCGCGTCACGCTGGACGGGCATATCACCAACAAGATCGGCACGCTCCAGCACGCCATCGCCGCTCACCACTTCGGCAAACCCTTCTACGTGCTGGGCTATGACGGCCCCGATCCGCAAACCCAGAGCGGCGCTGATATTCCTATTGAATGGCGCGATCCGGTCGAAATTTTCTATGCAAAGGGGGAAGAGGGCAGCGTCCGCACCGCCATCTACAACATCGACGGCTACTATCCGGCTTTCGACATAACGCCGCCGCACCTCATCAGCGCCATCGTCACCGACCGGGGCATCTTCGCCCCGGCAGCCATTTGGCAGTACTTCGAAGCCGGCAAGCCGGACAGTTAATTTTCAGCAGCTGCGTCTGGCGCGGGATCGTCGTTGAGCTTAGCTTTGTCTTCGCTCTCGCGGGCGGCGGGCATCATCCCGGTGATCCCACCCCCCTCGTCGGCCTCCGGCAGAGTCGCCGGCTTGGGTGGCAGCGGTTCATGTTCGCGCCGGGGTTCAACATCGACGCGCGGCATTGCACCGGTTTCGCCTCCGCTGGGGCGTCCCGGCTGCTTCGGGGTCTCAATCATCAGCGCACTCCCACGAATGGTGATCGGGCTGAACAGATCGGAGTATAGCACGACTCCCCCGGTGCAGTCCCTACTCTTCCTTCCGCAGATGCGGGTACAGCAGCACATCCCGGATCGAACGCTGGTCAGTCAGCAGCATCGCCAGCCGGTCCATCCCCATGCCGAACCCGCCGTTGGGCGGCATCCCGTAGCGCATCGCCCGCAGGTAATCCTCGTCCAGCGGCGTCTCGTCATCCTCACCTGCGCGGAACAGCCGCGCCATTTCGATGAAGCGGGCTTCCTGGTCGCGCGGGTCGTTCAGTTCGGTGAAAGCATTCGCCATCTCCATCCCGGCGATATATAGTTCCCAGCGTTCAACGTGCATCTCGTCGTAATCGACCTTCTTGGCGAAGGGCGAAATATCGCGCGGGTAATCCATGATAAACGTCGGTTGGATCAGCTTCGGCTCAACGCATTCCCCCAGCAGATGCTCCACCAGCTTACCCCAGGGCTGCCCCGGCTTGACCTCGATTCCTGCCGCGCGGATTGCCGCCTCCAGTGACGCCGCATCGGGGTAGTCCATATAGTCGATCCCAACCGCATCACGGATGGCATCACGCATGGTGATGCGCTTCCACGGAGTCGTGAAGTCCAGCGTCATGCCCTGGTAGCTGATCTGGAGCGTGCCGTTGACCGCTTCGCAGGCCGCCGCCACGAAGCGCTCGGTGATCCGCGCCACCTCATGGTAGTCGATGTACGCCTTGTAGAACTCCAGCATGGTGAACTCGGTGTTATGTTTGTAGCTCACCCCTTCATTGCGGAAGTCGCGGCCAATCTCGTATACCGCGTCATAGCCACCCACCAGCAGCCGCTTGAGGTACAGCTCGAAGCTGATCCGCAGGTACAAATCCTGCTCAAGCTGGTTGTGATGCGTGATGAACGGCCGCGCCGCCGCCCCACCGTAAAGCGGCTGGAGAATCGGCGTCTCAACTTCCAGGAACCCCTCGCGGTCGAAGAATTCGCGCACCGCCCGCAGCATCCGCGCTCGGCTGGCAAACACCTCCCGCACACGGGTGTTCACCGCCAAATCGGCGTACCGCTGCCGGTAGCGCGTTTCCACCGCGCTGAACTCACCGTATTCGACTGTTGTACCGTCTTCCAGCACCTGCTGTTTGATGACCGGCAGCGGGCTGAGCGACTTCGCCAGCAGCTTGATCGCCGTCACCAGCACGGTGATTTCCCCCGTCTTGGTGCGGATCATCGTGCCGGATGCCTGTACGAAGTCATCCATATCGATCAGCTTCTCTTTGAATAGATCGAAGGCTGCTTCCCCCAGTTCATTGATCCGCAGCATCAACTGGACGCGCCCGCTCTCATCCTCGATGTGTAGAAAGGCTATCTTCCCCTTGAGATTCACCCGGCGGATGCGCCCGCAGACTGTGACCTGCACTTCGACCGGTGTGTCGGTCGGTTCGGGGTTTGCCACTTCGTAGGCACTGATGGCGCGGGCGGTGGTATGCGTCCGCTCAACGCGGCGGGGATAGGCTTCAATCCCCCGCGCTTCCAACTGCTGGAGCTTCTCCAAGCGTTCTTGTTCAAGACGGTTTGGCTGCCACATGCGCTTCTATTCTTCCCTGGTGGGTTCCTCGACAAGATCAACTAACCGGCCGATTGTATCAGCCAGCCGACAAACAACAAGGACACGGCCCAACCGTGTCCTTGTCCTTGTAGGGCTTGGCGCTGTAAACTGCGGATCAGGCAATCGCTTTGACCACGAACACCAGCTTACCATCCGGCGCGTTTACCGTCACCTGCTCACCGAGCTTCGCGCCCAAGAGCGCCTTGCCCAACGGGCTTTCTACGGAAATCTTGCCCTCAGCAGGATTGGCTTCCGCCGACCCCACCAAACGGTAGACTTCCTTCTCTTTACTGCCCTTCTCAACCAGCGTAATCATCGAACCCAGCGCGACCACATCCTTACTGCCCGTCGCTTCGATGATTTGCGCGGTGCTGAGGATTTGCTCCAGCCGGATGATCTCGCCTTCGACGAAAGCCTGCTCATTCTTGGCGTCTTCGTATTCGGCATTCTCGCTGAGATCGCCGCCCTCTTCCAGCGCCAGGCGCAGGCGCTCCGCAACTTCCGACCGGCGCACCTGAGTCAGGTACTTAAGACGTTCTTCCAGCTCTTTTAGACCCTCTGGAGTCAGGTATTCGACATCGCTCATTACGGCTCATCCTTCAGCAAACGATTTCACGACGGTTCTATAAAGTAAAAACACAGCCAATGCTGTGCCTGATTAAGCATCCCTCAGTTCGTGAGGAAACAGGGTCCCGCCGCACTTCCCGTACTAGGCGTTCGTAATATAACATGGAAAAATTCTCAAGTAAAGTGCCGTTCCACACGAGAGAATCATGTGAATCCGCCAGTTTACAAAGTCCCTTCTCTATGCAATGGTGAAGGGATTTAGGGATAGCGATCAGCCTCGCCCATTCACTCCGGGATCGGCAGAGTGAAGCTGAAGGTGCTGCCCACATCCGGCTCGCCAGAGAAAATCAGCTCACCGTCCTGCAGCGCTAGCACATGCCGTGCCAGATACAACCGCAGCCCTGTGCCTGGGTGCGCCCGCACCAGCCGGTTGTGATCCCCACGCCAGAATGCTTTCCCCACGTGTTCCAGATCATCAGCCGTCAAGCCAATGCCGTTATCAGCCACGCTGAACAGCACGTGTGTCCCCAGGTTATCTGCCGTCATTTTGATCTGGCCGCCCGGTGGGGTGTAGCGCAGGGCATTATCGAGTAGGTCGGTCAGCACGATGAGACTCTGGTAGAAATCCCCCCGTGCCAGCGGCACAACATCCGGAGCCTGGATCGTCACATCGTGGTTCAACTGACGGGCACGGTCGCGCAGCCGATCCCAAGCCTCCGCCAGCAGATCGGTCGAGAGAAAATTCACCGGGTCGAGCCGAACCTGCCCGCGCTGAATGGCGATCATCTCTTGCAGCGCATCCAGAATAGCAAAAGCGCGCGCGGTGTTCTCGTTAATCGCCTGGAGCCAAGCATCCTGCTCCGGCGTGATCTGCCCCAGAAAACCCGCCTGCACCAGCTCCGCCCGTCCGCGGATGGCAACCAGCGGCGGGCGCAGCGCGTCATTGATGCCGCGCACCAACTGAACCGATGCCTCCGACCCCAGCGCCTCGCTGATCGATGCCTCGACTCCCGGAACCGGCTCTTCTTCTTCCTCCAGCTCAGAAGCAGCCGGCGCGGAAAAAGTCGCCTCTTGCTCGCTTGCAGGAGCGTCCGGCATCCCTTCCAGCATCAGCGTGTGGAAATAGACATTCTCAGAAGAAAGGTGCTGCAAAAGCTGGCGCACCTGGCCGAGCTTCTCAGCAGTTGCTTTCGGCGCGGCGCTCTGCAAACGGCCGAGGATTTCCATCGCCTGTTCCAGCGTGAGGGTCGGCTCCAATGGCCCGGTCATCGCGTTACACCATCCCTGCCAGACGGATCGTGAAGGTGGAACCCTGGTCGGGCTGACTGCTGACGCTCACCTGCCCCCCCAACAAATCGAGGATGCGGTAGGCAATGGCCACCCCCAACCCGCTGCCCTTGTAACTCAGCACCACATCATGATCGGCACGGAAGTAAGGCGTGCCCAACTTCTCCAGCACATCTGGTGTCATCCCAATGCCGTTATCTTCGATATGGATGACGAGATAGCTGCCATCCCCCTCGGCTCGGACAACCACCCGTCCCATCTCTGCCGTCGAATAGCGCAGCCCATTCTCCACCAGCTTGTTGATCGCCTTAACCAGCAGTTCCGTATCCACCATCAGCAGCGGCAGCCCCGACGGCACATCAAATTCCAACTGCCGGTTCAATTCAGCCGCCGCTGGACTCATCGCCTTCTCAATGATCTGGGCGATGTTCTTGAAGGCGTCCATCTTGGGCGTTGGCTTCAGCAGCCCATTCCACAGCTTGCTTAGGTCGCTCACATCCGTCAGCAGCGATTCCATCCGCTTGGTATTCGTCCGCACCGTCCCCAAGAACTGCTGCTGCATCTCGGTCAGCGTTCCCATGGCCGGATTCGCTAGCATATCGCTGTATCCGCGAATGCTGGTCAGCGGCAGCCGCAGATCATGAAAGCCGTGCGAAAGCAGCTTGCCGAACTCCGTCCGAAAGCTGTCCAAATCAGGTGAAACCGCCGCGGCTGCGCGTTCAGTCTCCGCCTTCTCCAGCAGCGCGGCGATGGCTTCAAGCTGCCCCGTCAGCCGCACCGGGATGATCTGCCCTTTGCGGGCCGCTTCGGTCAGTTCAGCAAGCGCGGATCGAGCCTGCATCAGCGCATCTTCGGACATAGCCTGTCCTTCACGGGTGATCATTACATTTACAGGAGCCGCCAGTACCGCTCTACATAACTTCCAGCCGCCGCATCCCACATCGACCGGCGCGTGGCCGCTTCCATCGCTTCGACGCTCTCCCAGAACGTGCTGATCTGGGACTCGTAACAGGCAATCGCACGGATTTTGGCCGCAGTGTGTGCCTCGTCCAGCCGGATAACCTCCGGCTCCAAACGCCAGCCTGCCCGCGCCGTGGTGAAATAGCTCAACGCTGCCTCAACTGCTCCGGCATCTTCCGTATAAGGATACTCTTCGTAGAATTTCAGCGCCAGCCACGGGAACTGCTGCCGCATGGTCAGCGCCCAGTTCCGCACCACCTGATGGTCAACGTGATGCCCTGCTCCCAACGGCGCGTACAGCGTGTAAATCGGCTCCGTCTGCGGCAGAATCACCTTCGGCAGCAGATGCGCCGCCGCATCATCGGGGTGAATTTCTCCGAAGATCGATTCCTCGGTGGGATACAGCGCCTCGCCCGACCGCGACCGGCGGTAAACACAGTCCAACCAGACCGACATCACCACCAGTTCCGCGCCCAGCCCTTTGACTGCTGCCTCGTCTTCCTGGCGGCGTGCCATGATCGGATCATCCCCCCGGTCCCAGCGCCGGTGCAGATCGCGTGTGATCGGCGTTTCAGGAATCTGCTCCGGTGTCGGGATGCCGCCCATCACCGTCCGCACCGTAACCGCTTGGTTCTCAGCCACCAGCCGGGCAATCGTGCCGCCGCAGCTCAGCACGGCGTCATCGAAATGGGGGGACAGGAACAAATACACCGCTGCTTGACTCCGTCTCAGTCCGACTTCACCCTGCCGGAGAGAATCGCGCTGCTATCCCCGCCCTGGATCAAACGTCACATCGCTGCGGGAATGCTGAAGGTAAACTGGCTGCCCACGCCGATTTCACTCTCGATCACGATCCTGCTGCCCATCTGCTCAACCAGACTGCGCGTGATAGCAAAGCCCAGTCCGGTTCCTGGACGTGACCGGGTGAACTCGTCCTCGGCTCGCCAGAACTTCGTTCCCAGTCGGGCAATCGCTTCCTTCGAGAGGCCGATCCCGGTATCGCGCACGCTGAACTGCACCTGCCCATCCACATGCCGCGCTTGGAACGTGATGACCCCGCCCGGAGGCGTATATTTGTAAGCGTTGCTTACCAGGTTGGTCAGCACTTGCAGCAGCCGGTAGTAATCCACATGCAGGTCAGGCAGCTCTGGGTCGATCTCTTCAACGTACTGGTGCTGGTACTCCTGCATCTGCGTCATCGTGCCGTCGCGCACCGCCTGGACGATGTCAGCCACCTTCACCCGTGTTTCGTTCATGTAGAAATGCCCGCTCTCAATCCGGCTGATGTCGGCCAGGTCGGATACCAGGATCGCCATCCGCTTGACCGTGTCCTTGATCCGGTTGAGAAAATCCTGCTGCCGTTCGCTCAGGCTGCCTTGCAGCAGCGTCAGATCAGCGTACCCCTGAATGCTGGTCATCGGCACTTTCAAATCGTGTGCGACAATCCCAACAAATTCGCTCTTGGCGCGGTCTGCCGCCTGAACCGCTGCATACAGCCGCGCATTTTCGATGGCAACGGCCGCGCGCGCCACAACGCGCTCGATCAAATCCTGCTGCTCCGGGGTGAACGGGGCCGCCCCTTCCCGCTGGATGACTACAACCCCGAAGACGGTCGCCTCGCGGTACACCGGCTCGATCAAGAGGCTGTGTTCGCCGCTGAGGTTCAGTGGCTTGCGCGAAGCCACCACTTCCATCACAGCAGGATAAGCTGCATCCAGAAATTCGACTGCCGCTTCACCCCCATACTGCTCAACAGTGCGGACATGCGGCGGGTCGCCTTCAACCAGCCCCAGATGCCCACTGCTCGCCCCAGAGAGGCGGCACGCCCATTCCAGCGTGATCTGCATCGCCTTCTGCGCGTCCAGCGTCTCGTTCAACTGGCGGTCGATCCGCCGCAGCGTTTGCAGCTCTTCGACGCGCTCAGCCAATGCCTGATCGGTCGCGCTGAACAAACGCGCGTTGTCAATCGCGACCGCCGCCTGCCCCGCGAACGTATCCAGCGCCGCCAAATCATCCTGGTTGAACAACCCCGCCTGGATGCGGTTATCGACATACACCACGCCGATCACCTTACCCCGTGCCCGCAGCGGCGTTGCCATGATGCTGCGCAGCGACTGCCCGATGATGCTGGCCTGCCGGGCAAAGCGCGGGTCTTCCACCGCATTATCGGCCAAGACGGGCTGCCCGCTGTCGAGCACCTGGTTGGCAATCGTCCGGCTGTACTGGAACTGCTCGCTGCTCAGCGTCTGCTGGTCGAGGTTGCGGGCCGCCTTGACCGCCAGCCCGCCGTCGTCATCCCGCAGCATCAAGAAGCCGCGCTCGGCGGCTGTCAGTTGGATGATCGCGTCCATCACCTGATCCAGCACCGTCTGAAGTTCCAGGGACGCCCCCAGCAGGCGGCTGACATTGTAAAGCGCCTGAAAGCGGCCTTCCTTCTTGCGCTGTTTGCGCTCGCTTTCAAGCCGCTGGAGCAGATCGCTGGCCTTGCCGATCTGTTCCAGCAGGTAGGCTCCGTCCACGCGCCCAGACTGCACCTGGCTGCGAAGCATGTTCAGGCTGTGGCGCAGGCCGCTGATTTCCTGGTCGGTGATAGAAGCAGCCGCAGGGGCGGCAGGATTCTGAGTCATAAAAATCCTCTCACGCTGACGAGTTGGCGCTCGGCTTAAAGCGGCCGTAGTAATCGCAGTGCTGCGCGATCGGGCAGCGCTGGCACTGCGGCGAACGCGCCGAACAGGTTTCCCGGCCGTGCCGGATCAGATTCAAATGGAACGTCAAATAGTCCTCTGGCGGAACCAGTGCCTCCATGACCGCGTGCGCCTTGTCCGCGCTGATCCCCTCTGGCAGGAATCCGATCCGCTGCCCCAGGCGGTGAACATGCGTATCCACCGGGAAAGCCGGCCGATTGAACCCAAAGCACAGCACAATCGCGGCCGTCTTCGGCCCCACGCCGTCCAAGCTGGTCAGCCACGCTTTGGCTTCCTCCAGCGGCAGATCGGCCAGAAAGTCGATGTTCAGCTCGCCGCGCTCTTCGGTGATCCGGCGCAGCACTGCCTGGATGCGCGGCGCTTTCTGGTTCGCCAGCCCCGCCGACCGTACCGCGTCGATCACTTCCTGAACCGGAGCATCGCGCACTGCTTCATAGGTCGGAAAACGCGCCTTGAGTGACTCAAAAGCGCGATCCCGGTTCGAATCGGTCGTACTCTGGCTGAGGATGCAGCTCACCAGTTCGTCCAGCGGTGGGAGCCACTGTCGCCACTCGGTCGAGCCATAGATGCCCAGCAGCGCCTCCGCGACCGGGCGATACTTGGCCTGCCGGCGAGCAAATTCGTGAATGGTCGTGTCCATTTGTTGCGTCATATCTTTCGATTGTATGCTGGAACCAATTTGGAGCAAGCCGGAGTCGCCAAGATCAAGCGAAAAATCACCAACTGCTCAAAACTCGTCCAAACTGACCGCAACCTTTTTCTGAATCCCACGTCGTTAGCAGTGTCGGATGCATTCCAACCATCCGCATTCATATGAACGGGAACACAGGAGGTTACAATGTTTCGTTGGATGAGTAAAACTCGCATAATCGTAGTCGTGCTGCTCGGCCTGCTGCTCATGCCTACCCTGAGCATGACCGTCATGGCCCAGGACGATGCTGCTGTCAATCAGGTCGAGCTGATCGGCCTCATCGAAGCCATGGACATGGACAGCATCACCGTCAACGGCCAGCGCATCCTGGTGGCGGGGGCCGAGATCAAAACCGCCCTCCAGTTGGGCGCAGCCGTCAAAGTCGAAGCGCAGGTGCAGGCCGACCTGAGCATCCGCGCCCGCCAGATCAACCCGGTCACACCCGATGATGATGACCGGCTCCCCGGTGAAATCGAGATCGCCGGCCTGCTGACCGCTTTCGACGGCTCCACCATGACCGTCGCTGGCCTCGCCGTCGATGTGCGCGGTGCCGAAATCAAAGCCGGCGTCGTGGTCGGCGCGATCGTCAAGGTTCATGCCAGCCTGGGCGCCGACGGGATGCTCAAGGCGCGCCAGGTCAGCCTGCCCGCCGCTCAGGGCACGGACGACGATAACAGCAATACCAACGACAATTCGGCTGGTGACAACTCCAATAGCAATACCAATACCAACAGCAACGATAACTCCGATGACGATAATAGTAACCTGAACGACAATGTGGCCTTCGCCCAGGGCGAGTTCGAGCTGCGCGGCACGCTCACCAGCATCGGCGCCGACTTCATCGTCGTCCAGGGCCAGACCATCAGCATCATCGGCGCCGAGATCAAAGGCACGCTCACAGTTGGCGCGACCGTCAAGGTTCACCTCAGCCTGGTTAACGGCACGCTGGTCGCCCGCGAAGTCGAGATGGCCGTCCGCACCCGTCGCAGCGGGGATGACGACCGCAGTGACGATGACAACTCCAACAGCAACACCAACCGCAATGACAATGTTGTCGTCCCGGCTGACTGTGTCGTGAGCCAGCCCGCCGGTTGGACCACCTACACCATCCGAGCCGGTGACACCCTCTCCAGCATCGCTCAGCGCAGCGGCAGCAGCATCAGTGAACTCGCACTGGTAAACTGCATCCGCGAAGCTCGCTTCATCGTCGTCGGAGCCACCCTCTTCGTCCCGCGTCCGGTCGTACCAGTCATGAGCAACCAGAACGGCAACGATAACGACGATGACGACGACAACCGCAGCAACTCCAACAACAGCAACTTCAACTCCAACGACAATGACGATGACGACAATCACAGCAGCTCCGACGACAATCGCAGCGGCGGACGCAATAACAACGATGACGATGACGATGACAATGACGACGACTAGTCCGTTCGCCTAACCATCCCTCCGAGGAGCGTGGCACACCGCTGCGCTCCTCCATCTCGCTTGGAGCAACTTGATCGATGAAGGGAACGATCCGAGGATGACCACACTCAGCCTGCCCCTTGAACCCGCTGCCCAGCAGACCCGCTCGGCCAGCCTGCGAACCTTGCTGACCGGAGCCGCGCTCTATGCCGCCGCCTTCGCAGTCTTCACCGCCTTGATCTTCGCCGCGCCCGGCTACTTCGGCAACGACGACTACTACCACGCCCGCATCTCCGCTGAAATCTGGCGGCAGGGCCGGCTCGCCCTGGACTTCCCCTGGCTTCCTCTAACCATCCTCAGCGCAGACCGCTTCGTCGATCATCACCTGCTCTTCCACATGTTCGTTGCCCCATGGGTCACCCTAGCCGGGATGGCCGGGGCCAAGCTGGCGACGGCCAGCATCGCCGCCGGCGTTGTGCTGGCCGTCTGGGCGCTGTTTCGGCAGATCAGCGTGAAGCCGGCCAGCCTCTGGGCGCTGGGATTGTTCGCCCTCTCCACCCCCTTCCTCTACCGCATGCTCATGATCCGCACCCAGGGCGCAGCCCTGCTCGTCCTCGTCCTGGCGCTGATCGTCCTGTTCAGCCGCCGCCACATCTGGCTGGTCGCCGTCGGATTTGCCTTCATCTGGCTCTACAACGGATTCGTCCTGCTCCTGGGGATCAGCGCGCTCTACACCGCCGCCGCTTGGATCGCCGAGCGGCGGTTGGAATGGAAGCCCGTCGTCTACACCGCCCTGGGGCTGGGATTGGGGCTGGTCATCAACCCCTACTTCCCCAACAACGCCGTCTTCGTCTACGAGCATCTCATCGCCAAAGTGGATTTCGAAAGCGGCGTGCGCGTCGGTAACGAGTGGTATCCCTATACCACCGGCGTGCTGATGGCGAATTCCGCCGGATCGCTGCTCATCCTCGCGCTCGGCTTCCTGCGCCCCAGCTTCGGCGGGAGCCGCCGCGACCGCATCGAGACCACCCTGCTGCTCGTCGCCCTGCTGACGCTCTTCATGGTCGCCCGCTCGCGCCGCTTCATCGAGTACTACCCCGCCTTCGCGCTCCTCTTCGCGGCAGCAGCCTGGGGGCGCGGCGGCCTGGATTTGACCGCCTGGCTGCCCACTCGGCTCCGGCGGCGCTGGATCGTCCCGCTGCTCGCCGCCGGAACAGGAATCGCCTTCGCCGGGATCACCCTCTCGGCCGTCTACCAGGATGCCCGCAGCGCCGAGTCGCCGGAATACATGGCCGGGGCCGCCGCTTGGCTGGAGCAGAACGCCCCGCCCGGCGCGATGATCTTCCAGACCGACTGGGATGACTTCCCCTACCTCTTCCACGGGAACACCCGCAGCGTCTACACCGTCGGCCTCGACCCGACCTACATGGAACGGGACAACCTGGAACTCTGGAACCAGTGGGTGGAGATCACCCAGGGGCGCGTGCCGGAACCCTCGCTGCTGATCCGCTCGCTCTTCGGCGCGCAGTACGTGGTCAGCGATACCCGCCACGACGGCTTCGAGGCCGCCGCCCGCACCGACCCGCACCTCAAGCTGGTCTACCGCGACTCCACCAGCTACGTCTGGGAAGTCCTCCCCGCCGGCTAAACCCGCCTGGCCTGTACCCCCTTCAAGTCCCTCTCCCTCAGGGGGAGGGATTTAGGGTGAGGGCTTCCCCCCCAATCCCCAACGCCGGCAGCCCCCGCACAATCGCTGCCGTCTCCACGCTCACCCGGATCACCCGCCCCACCAGCTCCACGATGTACCGCTCATTATCGCTGTACCGGTTCGGATCGCTTACCACCACCCCGTGATCGTCCCGCCTCACCTGGTACTGGTCGATCACCCACTCCACTGCCGAGCGGTTCCCCAGCCGGTACTCGAACGCCTCCGCCGGGATACCCCGCAGCGTCAGCGACTCGTTCACCTGGATCGCCGTCCGCGTCTTATCCAGCCGCATCTTCTCCACCCGCCATTGAACCGGCTTACCCGCTTTCCACTCGTACTCCAGCGGGTACGGCTCCACCGACTCGTACCCCAGGTGCAGATCCGCCAGCTTTCGCCCCGCCTCGGCGAACCCCCAGAAATCCGGCGCGAACGGGATGCGCGGCAGTTCCCGCTTCAGGTTTGCCGCGTACCGCGTCCGGTAGACCGGGTGGTGCAGCAGGCCGTAGACGTAGTAGAAGATGTCCCACTTGGTAATGACCCGCATCTTATTGAACCCCTCCCCCTTCCCCTCCCCATCGCGATGGGGAGGGGCTAGGGGTGGGGTTTGCTCTCCCCCATCCTCACCATCCAAACCTAGGGGTGGGGTTTGCTCTCCCCCGTCCTCACCACCCAAACCTAGGGGTGGGGTTTGCTCTCCCCCATCCTCACCACCCAAACCCGCCGCCGGGGTTTGTTTCTCGGCGATCTCTTCCCATTCCAGCAGCACCTCGCCAATCCGCTCAATCACCGCATCGATATGCCGCAGTACTTCTTCGTTGCGGAACCGCAGCACCCGCAGCCCCAGGCTCTCCAGGTACGTCTGCCGCAGCGCATCCGCTTCTTGCTGCATCTCGTGGATGTCCCCATCCACCTCGATCACCAACCACGCCTGCGGGCAGTAAAAATCCACAATGAATCGCTCAATCGGATGCTGCCGCCGGAATTTGTATCCCATCACTTGTTCACGCCGGAGTCGCTGCCACAGGTAATTTTCGGCAGGAGTCGGATCGCTGCGCATCTGCCGCGCCAGCGGCTTGATCTTTTCGTACAGGTCTTTGGGCGAAAATCGCACCGCCCATCCTCCCCCAATACGCCCGGCCTCTTCTCCTCCCCCAACACGCCCCGCCTCTTCTCCTCCCCCAATACACCCGGCCTCTTCTCCTCCCCCAATACACCCGGCCTCTCCTCCTCCCCCAATACGCCCCGCCTCTTCTCCTCCCCCATGTATGGGGGAGGTCGAGAGGGGGTCTCCATACCGCCTCCGGAACTCCCCCAGCGCCCAATCCGTGATGTTCTCCCGCCGCTTCCCCCCCATCTTCGTCATACACATAGAACGGGAAGCATTGCGTGCTGCTGCCCGCGCCTACCAGATGCAGATCGACGATGGACGAGGCCATCATCAGCATAAAGGGCTTCTCAGACCCAAGATCGGTTAGGCCAATCACCCGATTTTCCGCTTCCGTCTCCGGCGTCGGGAAAATCTGAGGCATTCGGTACACCGCTTCGTTCAGCACTCGATCCAAGAACAGGTAGCGGCATGTGAAGGGGCGATACAGGCTTCTGCGTACCTTTGCGACATCAAACTTGGCATAGCTTTGTCTTTGGAGATGCAGCTTGAGGCCCATACTCCACTTGATCCGGTCATACTTCACAAACCCATCCACATCCGCTGGACGCCCCGCCCGACGGTAGCGATCCACTTCCGCATTGTAATCTTCGATGAACCGTTGGATCCGCTCGTCAAGCCGTTCCGCATCGAAGTCATACACCACCTCATCCCGGTTCGTCTTCACACCCCCGGAGAAGGTCTTGAACAGCACCCGACTTTCCTGCCGCCGCGCCGACTTGTCTGCTTTCGTGCCCATCGGCACGAATCCGGCATACTCGTCGGCATTCTCTGGAACCAGCCAGGTGTGTCGCGCATCCGGTTTCAGTTCCCGCCATGGGATCGTGTTCAGCACGTTATGTCGCCCTGCCCGCTCAACATGCTCTTCCAGAAACCCCAGCTTCTGCTCGGCCCACCAGTAATCCGGCACGCGGAAATACCACAGCCGCCCGTTCCCTTCCCCTCCCGGCTGCCGCATCCCTTCCCCTCCCCATTGCGATGGGGAGGGGCCAGGGGAGGGGTCTATCCTCCTCCGCACTGCCACCGTAATCCCCACCCCCACCTGTATCCCGAACACATTGTGCGTCGTTCCACTCAGCTTCGGGTTCTGCCGCACATTCCCGTGCAAATCCAGGTGGTACACCGTGTCGAAGTCTCGCAGCAGGTGCTTCCGCATCCCGTCAAGAGCGATCTGGTCCACGAAGCTGTTGTTGCTCACAAAGCACACAATCCCGTCGCGTTCCCCCAGCCGGTCAGTCGCCCACCGGAAGAACTTCACATATACATCGAACAGGGCGTTCTTGTTCGTCGCCTGTGAATCCTTCGCGTAAGTTTCCCGCACCCGCCCATCCACCACCGCATACTTCCGGTTCTTGTTGTTGTCGTTCTCGTTCATCTGCCCGACGTTGTACGGCGGATTCCCGATGATCACCGTGATCGGCGCCGCCTTCTGCCGTTCCACGCGCTGGCTGTTCCGCTCCGTCATGAACGCCATCTTCATCTGCGCCCCTTCGGCCAGATCGAGCGTATCCACGAAGCACAACCCCTCGAACGCTTCGTAATGCCCCGTCAGCTCGTAGTAGGCGTGTTCGATGTTCAGGCTCGCCACGTAGTACGGCAGCAGCAGCACCTCGTTGGCGAATAACCGCTCCCGGTACATCTCCCGGAGCTGCGTCGGGTCTTGTCGCTGCATCCGGTGCAGCAGGTTGATGATGAAGTTCCCCGTCCCCGTGCATGGGTCGATGATGCACACCTGCGGGTCCCCCAGCTTCAGCCCGAACTGGTCGTGCAGCACTTCCTCCACCGCCGCGCACATGAAGTCCACAATCGGCTGCGGCGTATAGACGATCCCGTGCGTATCCGCCACCTTCACCGCGTACCCCTGGAAGAACCGTTCGTACACCGTGTTGATGAACGCCTGCTTCTCGCTGAAGTGGTCGAAGCTCCGCGCCGCTGCCTCAATCGCCTCGTACAGGTAATCCAGTTGCCCCAGGAACTGCTTCCGGCTGAAGCTCTGGCTCGTCAGCGCGTCGATCACTGTTTCCACTTCCGCCGCAATCGCGTTCCGCCGCGCAAAGTCAGGATTGTCAAACACTGTCCGCATCAGCCGTTCCGTCAGCAGATGCTGGATCAGCATCTCATCCACCGCGCTCCGGCTGATGTTCGGGTTCAGTGCCGTCTGGCACTGTTCAAAGAACGCCTGGAACGCCGCCTGGAAGCGCCGGTTTTCCCGGTGCGCCGCCTCAATCAATTGCAGCAGTCCCCGCGCCAGTTCCGGCGTGTCCTGTTTGAAGCGCTCCACCGCCTGCTCAAAACCTGCGATGTTCGGAGCGCTGTAGCCGAAGAACCGCTCCAGCAGCGTCGCCACCTGTTCCGCCTGGTTCAGGTCATACTGCCCCACCCGCTGCCCATCTTGAATCAAAATCGCCCGCTGCCCGTCCTCGAAGATGATGTTCGTCCGTGGGTAGCCGCGCGCGAACTTCTTCTCGATCTCCGCCTCCAGGTCGTCCCGCGTGTCTTTCGCCTCCCAATAGCCGCGCGGCAGCGTGTTGCTGTCTCGCAGCGTCCCATCTGGCCGGACGACCCGCTTCACCCCCTCCACCCTCTGCTCCACCACCAGCGTCCACTGGCGTTTTTGTGCCGCTGTGCTCAGCAGTGTCTTGAACGCCTCGCGCACGGCCAGTTCATGCTGTGCCCCCTGCACAGCAATCTGCCGTTTCTGGGCATAATACTCGCGGATGGCGGGATACTTGGCGGTGATCTTCAAGTCGGCCACGGTCGTGTCTTTCCTTCCATAAATAGCCTCGTCGCCATTGTACTCTCACCACCCCCGCCCCGCCACATCCTTCTTAAGAGGAGCGTTTTTATGCTGTACAGGAGTACTCCAGAACCCACCGCCGGGGATGATCTCCCTAGCCCGGCCATTTTATGGTTGGGCTGCACCGCACCTCCGGGTCTACATGATGGAATCCGTACTTTTTCTTCGCATCCTTTGCGCTTTGCAGTTAAATCTTCTTCCCGCCGATTTTATGGCGCAAAAGTAGACAAAATGTCACCCTAAACGTCCCATTTTGTGCTATTGTGGGCATACGGGTAGGGACGCCATTCTTGGCGTCCGCTTACCCCCTCTCCCAGTGAGCGCAGCGAGCGTTCGGGAGAGGGTCGGGGTGAGGGCTTCCCCCCTCTCCAAACATGGAGAGGGAGCCGGGGGGTGAGGTTCTCGCAGGCACGTCCGGGAGAGGGGTCAGGGGGTGAGGGCACTAGATTCGCATATTCTCACATTCTCATTCTTATCATTCTTATCATGTTTCTCATCGCCCCATTCCGAAGTATTCTGTTATAATCGTAATGTTTCAGCTAATAAACATCTGCTGCCCCGCACAGCCGGTACACTTCCTCCAAGTCCGTCTCCGGCCACGACTCGTCAATTAGCCCATTGGTAATGTCTACATTAATAAATAGCCCCCGCGTCGTCCGGCTGGCTGCCCGCACCTGCCGCACGTAGTCGGCCATCCCAGCGAACTTCAGGTCGCGGTGCAGCCCCACCCGGCACGCCAGCACGATCTTCCCGCCGAAGTGCTCCAGCACCGGCCCGAATGGCGCTTCGCTCGCCCCGAACTCGTGCCCGCGCAGGTTATGGACTTTAGCCAGGCTGGGGAACTGGTGCGTCCACGCCCCACACGAATGCAGGTACACCCCCCCGAACGCCTCCGAAAGGTCGTTCAGGTAGGGCACGTGGAACTCGTCGTGCATCGCCGCCGAGATCATCACGCACTCGTCGTTGGAGATCGACACCCCCCACCCATCCGGCATCCACGGCTGGAACATGCTGGGGATGAACTCGCCCCCCAAACTCAGCGTCAGCTCCCGCTGCGCCCGCACAAACGCGATGGTCAGGTCAGTCACCTTCCGCAGCAGATGGTGAACCGCCTGCGGGTCGGTGTACATCGCCGTTAGGAAGTCGTTGTGGCCCATAATCAGCGCCGCGCTGTCCAGCGGCCCCTGAATGTCGCTCATGCGGATCGGGTAGCGCCCACCCGTCTGCTCGATGAAATAGCGGGTGTAGTCCAGCATCCGCCCCAGCTCTCCGTCCCGCACCGAGGGCGTCGGCAGATCAAAGACCGCTTCCGGTTCGCTCACCGCCGGGCGCACCGCTGGCAGGTCGTTCTCCCACCAGATCACCTCGCAGCCAAAAGCCGAGGGAATGCCCACCAGCCCCAGCGTCGGGCACAGCGACGGCACAAAATCCCCCTGCAGGCTCATCTGCGCGTCGATCTCGTCGAGCTGTGCCCGCAGGAACTTGGCCGGGTCGAGGATTCGGTCTCGCACCGTGTCCGGTCCTTCGGTAGAAAACAGCGCGCTGGGGATCGGCCGCCCGTTCTTCACCCTCGGCCCCACGTAGCCGATCATGAACCCCGGACGCTGCGCGTTCTCCAGTGCCCAAACCTGCCGCAGAAATGCCTTGCTCTGCTCGACTCGGTCATCCATCACCGAAGCCCTATCCCTCTGTATTCCGTGCTTTCCTGATCCCTTACCTAATACTGACCGTACAGCTCCGCCGCTTCCATCATCGCGTTGATATTCTCCAGCGGAGACCCCGGCGGAATGTTGTTCCCATCTTGGATGATCAGGCCGCGGAAGTGCCCCAGCTTTTCGATGATCCGCCGGACTGCCTCACGCACCTCTTCCGGCGTCCCCGTGTGAATCAGCATCGGACTGACGTTGCCTATCAGCACCACTCGCCCGCCCATCGCCTCAGCAATCCGATCCAGGCTGACCTGCCAGCCGAAGCCCTGTAGTTCGTTGATCTTCAGGTCGTTGGCGAAGATGTCCAGCAGGTGGTCGCTCCGCCCGCACATGTGCAGGCTCAGGTAGCCGTCGAAGTGGAAGCGCAGCCGCTTTTCCTCCGGCAGTACCATGTCGCGATAGGTCTGCGCCGAAAGCGAAACGGCCAGGTCATCCGTCCAGGCGAAGTCTTTCGGTCTGGGCAGCTTTTCCTCTTCCCAACAGAAGTCCAGCCACTCAATCAGCTTGTCAGTGACGATCCGAAGCACTTCGCGCACGAAGTCCGGCCGCTCGTACACATCGGTGAACAGTTCGATCTGCCCCATCAGGTCGCCGGCCACCCCGAACGGCCCATCGGAGGTATGCGTCAGTGCTGGGTTAGCGCCGGGATAGAAGACCGGCCCACCTTGGAAGCGCACCGGATACTTCTCGGCGATGTTCATCATCGCCCAGCGGTATTTGATCTGCCGGGCATTGATTCCGCTGTGAACGAAATCGATGGCCTCCAGCTTTTTGAGGTCGTCCTCGGTCTTCACCCAGCCCGGTCCCACCCACGGGATGTCATCCTCCGGGAAGATCACCTCACAGCCCAAGCTGCCGGCTTCGAAGGTGTTTTGGAAATCTGTCCAGGCCCCCACCCACGCCCCAGTAATCGAATAGGCATCGGTGCGGATGTTCTCCATCAACCATTTCTGGGCCAGAATCTGTGTCCGCAGCATCGTCTCCGGGTCGCTATAGTAATCATGGAAGCGCACGCCTACCTGTGGGACAAGGAAACGGTGCGCAATGGCCGGAATAACCGGAACGCGATCCGGTGTCTCGAAACGTTTGGCACGGGTGACGCGCTCGCGCCGTGCCTCGATCTCTTCTACCGGAACAGCAATCTCGATGACGTCAGATTTAGCCATAGGTGCACCGCCGCGCTTCGTCGGCAAAGGCTTCCAACAGCGCCAGATCAGCCTCAAAGAAGTGATCTGACGGGCTGAGAATATAGCCGCCGTTCGTTCCCGCTGCCTCAAAGCAGCGCCGCACCTCGGCGCGGGTCTCTTCCGGCGTACAGCCCACAAAATAGTGGAACTGGTCGAACCCGCCAATCATGCAGGCGCGGCTGCCAATGCGCTGCTTAGCCTCTGCCAGCCGCACATCCCCGCCCATATCCGCCGGCGTGAAAGTCTCCATCGCGTCCGGCTTCATATCGGCAATGCGCTCCAAGATCGGCATCATCCCGCCGCAAGTATGGTAAACGATGCGCTGCCCCACCCGATGAGCGAGGTCGATCAGCTCGCTGTCGTACGGCGCTACGAACTGGTCGAACAGCTTGGGTGAAATCACCGTCGAGGAAGCCGCTCCGCCCCCCAGTTCCAGCAGATCGTAGCGTGCCCCGGCCAGCGAAGCGATGAAGGTCTTCTTGCGCGCCTGGAGGATGCGGATCAGTTCATGGACCCATTCTGGGTCGTCGTAAGTTTCCAAAATCAGCCGCTCGGTTCCCACCAGTTCGACTGCATCTTGCCAGCATCCCGGCTGTCCGTAGATATCGAAGTAGCATATATGCCCGCGCACTAGCCCGCGCTCACCGAATGCCTCAGCCGTGCGGTTGACCGCTTCGACATCGATCTTGGGGTGGGTGACGTATTTGGCGATCAGGTCGATATCCCGCTTTTCCTTAACCAGCGGTTCTACCACCCAATCAGTGTACTCGTTCCCTTGGAGCACCATCGTCAGCATCCCGCCGGGGGTGACGAAGCGGTAGCGTGTCGTGCGATACTCTGGGTCGGGCAGCGTCTCCGACTCGATGCGCCACTGGTCAGAAACCACTCGGTGGGTGTGGTCGAGCGGGTGCGTTGAGGTCTGGTTGGGGTCAAAGTATTCCCCTTTGGTGGTATCCGGTTTGTAGGGAACCGTCCAGACATAGGCATCCAACCCGAAGCGGTCGAAGAATTCATGATACGAGATGCCGCCAAGACACTTGTCCAGGAAAGAGAGCATGACATGGTGCGTAGTAACAGGTAGACGGTCGGGTACGCCACCACACAGGGCGGTCAGCATCCGCTGTCGCGAGGTCATAGATGACATCACTTGACTAGACCTTTGTCTATTCACCTGCGGCTGATTATATATACAATAGAGGGGTTCGCCAACAAACCATCCTGCCATTCATCATCAGTACGGACGAAAAACCTCATGACCACTCAAACGCCACTTGGCATCGGCATTATCGGTCTACAAGAAGGACGCACCCTGCTGAAGGCGCTCAACCAACCGATTCCTCCGCCAGTCGGCCAGCCGGAAACCCTCACCTACCGCGCGCGGCACGTCCGCGCTGTGGCCGCCTGCGATCTGAGCGCCGAGCGCATCAGCGAGGCGCGCGCTGAAGAGCCAGATTTGTTCTACACGAGCAACTACAGCGCTATGCTGCAGCGTAGTGATGTGGACATCGTGGCGATCTACACGCCAGATGCCCTCCATGCCGATCACATCCTCCAGGCATTCGAGGCTGGCAAGCATGTCATCTGCACCAAGCCGTTGGTCAACACGCTGGCCGACGCTCAACGGCTCTGGACGGCCTCGCGCCGCACAGATCGCAAGCTGCTGGTCGGCCAGAGTGTGCGCTTCTTTGAGTCCTTCCGCCGCCAGAGAGCCGCTTATGAAGCCGGTGAATTCGGCGTGCTGGAACTAGCCGATGCCCACTACATTCACCGGATGGACTGGTACTACCGCAAGAGTCCCTGGGCGGCGGACGCTACCGATTGGGTCTTCCTGGGCATGAGCCACCCCATTGATGCACTGTGCTGGTATCTAGGGCCAATTGCCGAGGTCTCGGCCTTTGGTTCACGTTCGGCGCTGGCGCAGTCTTTCCAGGTGCGCTCTCAAGATATTTGCACCGCCAACCTTCGGGCAGTCGATGGCCGTTTGGGCCGCGCGCTGGGGCATTACGGCCTGCATGAGCTTCCTTCGGCGCGGAATGCTATTGAACTCATGCTTTACGGCACGAAAGGAACCAGCCTGGCTCAGTACCACGATATGCGCTACCTCTATACCCGCCCTAACGGGACTGAAGTCTGCGAAGATATGCTCTATGCCCAGCGCGGTTACTACTTCAACAACGATACCCACGGTATGCACTACGGGGAATTTGCCAACTACGCCGAAGTATTCGCCTGCGCCATCCTGGAGGAACGCGAAGCCTCGCCCAATCTGGAAGAAGGGCTGGCAGTCTTCGCAGTGATGGAAGCCGCGCGCCGTTCCATCGCCTCCGGCCAACCGGTCGCTGTGCCGCCCATCATGGCGGAAATCCGCGGCGAGTAGACTATATCCAACCAGAGCTTTCGGTCGTGTGACCCAGTTCGGTCGTCTGAACGGTGATCTGGCCGTTGCCCTCGAACTGGTTGTCAATCATCTCGACACCCGGCTCTTGAATCAGCAGCGCGGCTTGCTGGTTGTTGTGGAACGTGTTGGCCTTAACGACGGCTTGACGCACCCGGTGGAAGCGCACCCCGGTCAGGTTAGCGCGGAAGGTATTCCCACTCAGGCGCAAATCGTAGCTTACCTTCTCCAGCGGAATCTCCGGGCCGGTATACCCGTTAAAGCCGATGCGGTTCTGCTCGATCAGATTATCCTCGATGGTGTAATCATAGGAAACTGCCCACTCTGGCCAGTGTTCCAGCACCGGACCGCCGCGCGTGAACAGGCGAATACCTTCGCGGTTATTCTGAATCTGGTTGCGCCGGATAACCCAGCCGTGGCCGTGTTCGATAGCAATGCCGACCATCCGGCACGAGTCGATGATGTTGTCTTCCATCAAGTTATCCCATGAGTAGCCCATCCAGAAGCCGTAATTCGAGCGGCTGCAATCATTGCGCCGGAAGACGTTCCCCCGGCAGAAGGTAGACTCGATGGCGTTATTCGGGCTAAGGCGGCAGTCATTGTCTTCGACTAGGTTGTCATCGCAGGTGGTCTTGCCACCTTTGTGGTTGTATCCAGCGATAAAGATGCCATCCCCGCCGCATAAGCAGCTGTTGCGGAGCAGTTGGTTGCGGCAGGAACTTTCTACCAGGACAATCCCGGCAGCATCGGCTTCTACGCGGATCGCACCGCTTTCTGGACGGCGGAAGATGCGGTTGCAGAAGTCGAGCCGGTTCTCCCGCACAATGTTCTCGTTCGAGCCGCTCAGATACACACCCCAACCGCTGTTGAACGAGGCATTGTTGCCTTCGATGGTCAGGCCGCTGCTGCCGTAGAGCAGAATGCCGTTCATCTGGTGCTGGAGGTCGCAGTCGCGCACAGCTCCCCCCTGCACATCGTTGAGCAGGATCGCCCCGCTGTAGACCTCCTCGATGGGATGCCAGAGGTACAGGAAAGTATCGATGCCTTCGATTTCGTAGGTATCCCGGATGCGCACCTGATCGATCTGCACGTCGCGGCAGTGGTCGAATCGCAAGCCGTGATAAAAGCCAGAGATCGCCACGCTGCGCACAGTGATGTTCCGGCGGTTTTCCGCATGGATGCCAACCCCTTTACGGCTCTGATCGACCAGGATGGTTCCTGTGCCTTGCACAGTGATGCCATCTGCCGCGACCTTCACCCCCTCGCGGAGCGGATAGATGCCAGGCGCGAAGCGGGTATCTTCAGTGATAACCAGCCCATCGACTGGAACGACATTTTCTTGCATGATGAATCCTCTCTGTGCACTTGTGTTCAGCCGCGCGATTTTGCCAGGGCAATAACAGCGTCAATCTCCTGGCGTGCCCCCGCCAGCGTACCATCAACAAAAGCCAATGTGGGCAGGTAGAAAGGCTTATCTGGCAGGCGTTCATAGGGAGTGTAGCCCGACTCAAAAACCCCAGTACTGCCCCGGCTAGCCTCACCGTCGCAGATGTGCCCCATCAGTCGGGCATAGCGCCCAACCCAATCAGGAACCTGCCGCCACTTGGATGACTGTTGGAAGATTGGGAAGATGCTCAGCAGCCCATCGAACCAGTCTTCCCCAGTGATGAGCAGATCAGGACGGTTCGCCCGCAGTCGATCCACAAGCTGGCGGTAGCCTTCCCGCATGTTAAAGTCAGGATCATTTGTCCAGACCTCGACTGTGTCCAGGAAAACTGCATCCAGGCCATATGTATCCAGCAGGTTGGAAATCTGGCGAGTGAGTTCATTCTGCCAGGCCGGTGCACCCGGATTCAGCCAGGCCTGCCAGCCGGTATCGTGAGAACGGCTGGTGTTCCAATCTGGCTGGTTTCCGAGGAACGGATTGCGGGTGGCCGATTTCATATACGATGACGGGCCGAAAATGTGGAAGTTGGGCATCCAAGCATTGGCGCAGTTGCCGCCAAACATCGGCATGAGATGCGCTCCGGACTGCTGTGCCGCCTCGCACAGCCGGGCGAACCCTTCGGCACCGCCCAGCATCGGCTCTGGACGGAAGTCACCGTACTGCCAGTAGTAGCGCCCCTCCCAACCAGGCAGATATACCAATACCTGTCGTCCATCGATATGCTCGGTGACATAGTGGACAATTTCGCGCATGGCTGCATAGTCGTTGAAGGTATAGCCCGACCAGTGCATCCCATGTAGGGTCAGCACCAAGCGGATGTCGCGCGCCCAGACAGGTACATCACGACGAGCTTCCCAAGGGATCAGCCCGCCAGCAGCCTCGCTGAAAGTCAACTGCTGCGCCCGGAAGCTGTCAGGATCGACATAACGAGCAAAGACCCATTCCGGCGCATCGAAGCGGGTATCAAAGTACCTTGCATCCTGATCGACCAGACATTCGAGTGCAGTCTGTCCGGCCAGCCCACCCAT
>DAOUCY010000100.1:0-14402 GCA_034431625.1 Anaerolineae bacterium
CTCGTTCTACCGGATTTGGTGGAAATACTCGACCTGTCGTGAAGAAGCGACCAGGAGGTTTTCCAACCAGCAAGCTCGGTAGCACTTGCCATTCAGTTTGTGAAACGGTGAAGTGAAAACAGACTCGGATCGCAGCAGGGCACGTGGGCAGTAGGGCTGAAAGTTGTGCAGCAATGCCCATGAACGGACAAAAAAATGAGCGCTGACGCGATGCCCGTGAAAATGCCGCCCCATGTATAAACAGCGGGTCATCGGCTGCATGTGCCGTTCGAGCATTGTGCTGACGCGATGACAGCCGGGATGAAACAGACCTTGGATCAATTCGGCGCGTTTCTGCTTGAACCGTTCAACCGCTTTGAGTGCCTCGCCCGTGAGCTGCTGTTGTGCCAGGGTCAAGAACCGGGTGAAATGGTAGTAATAGCTGCCGGAGGACTGAGCGTGGTAGATCTGCCAAATACGGGCTTGCAATTGTCGATAAAGCGGATGGTTTTTACAGCGGTCACGGATGCGTAAAAAAGCGTGTAGAAAACAGCGAATAATAATGAGTGCCGGGAATAAGCGCAGCCAGGCAATTTTGGTCTGTCGCCAGCCATCCAGACTCAGGGTTTTGGGAGCGTAGTCCGGGTTGAGGCGTAGTGCTTCGTGTTTAAATTCGCTGTAAGCCTGCTCAAGCTCATCGGTTTGCACGGTGAGTGTGACGGCTGCTCCCAGAACGACATCCTGACCAACCGTCGTTGCCACATACACCTCTTGTCCATTGAGCCGGGTGAACTTCTCATCTGCCAGCAGATGTTCAGGCAGCTTGTCGGCTGATTTGACCGTTGTTCCCACCAGGTCGAAGCGTCCGAGGTGTTCCACCATCCGATACCAGTACATGTCGCTGCGCCCAAACACATACGTCAACCCCCAAAACGGCACCCCAAAGCGCCGTAGAAACAGCGCTTTCTCAACCATTGCAGCGTAACCCGTCATGTAGGGCAAGACGAAACTGGGCAGCACCCGATAGACGGTTCCGCTTTGCTTGAGGCGAATCCGACGCACCTGCATCTCCGGCAGTTTGCGTGATGAGCGGATGTCATGTAACTGATAGCCTTCGCTCATCTCGTCGGGAAACAATTCTGGATAGTGCTGCCTGTGGGTGTCCACCCATGCCCGAAAAGCACTGACATCCTCAACGACTGCTGCATACTGCTCACGCTCGATAGGCAAAACAATACGGCGCGATGCTTTTGCAGCCAACTGCATATCTTGGCTACACTTACGCTGCTGAGACATGATTGACCCTATTCAAATTTCCTAAGTCAATTGTGCCTCAGCACTCCTTCTCTCAACCACCAAATCCGATAGAACCAGGACAATTACCAGTTCCGCCTCATTTTCCCGATAAAGCAGCGTATCGCCGACCTTACCATCACTGCGACGGTAAACAACTGTCACCGCATTTGAGCCGCTCCACTCCACATCGACGAGTGTGACCGTCTGGTGTGGGACGATGCCGTATACCTGGATACCGCGTTGCAACTGTTCGAGTTGGGCCATGTGGTCTCTTCAATGCGCTTTGGCTAGCGTGAGATTTGTACCGCGATGTTAACCGCTATTTAATGTTACTATAAGTTTGATGCGAGAGCAGATTGAGAGTGATGAATTTTCTGCGGTTTGCTGTTTCAGGGCTGAGTATCGTCAGCCCTGCTCGGACATGCGAAGTGTGTCCGGTCGGCATGGTCAACCGTGCCGACGCGCTGGACGACACCCGCAGGGTCGTTCAGCGGTGCTGCGCGTGAGCGCGGCACATCAAGCCCTCCGGCGCATGAGGAGCGAGCGTTTTAGCTCGCTCTCCCCTCAGCCGCACCGATGTCTCCGAAATCGGGATACTCCGGCTGTAGTGCAAGCATGTGTTCTACACATGTTTCGCGGCTGAGGGGATCGAGTCGTCCGCAGGACGACGGCGCTGCTGCGAGGCAGCGCCCTGTATCTATGCGGACCCATCTTCGGAGTCATCTTCATTGACTTTGATCTCCATCATACGTCTTTGATGGGTGAGTACATTGTCGATATAAAGATCAATCAGGTGAAAATAATAGGGATAGACGGTATATTGCTTAAGGCGCACAAACTTGACACTCATTGCATCCAGCATAGTGCGGATGTCAAACTTCTCTGCACCCTGATACACGGCAAAACGTCTTACACGATGCGCCCGCGCTTGAACCGAATTCATTCCGTAGGTGTCGCCAACAACGTAGCGCATATCGTCAGGGATGTACCATATGCCGCGATATATTGGAATAACATCTTCTTCGCGGACACCTGCAAATTTACCGACCCGCTTGTACAGGTCTTGCAAACCCCGTCCTGTTTTGAAATTGAAAATGGATCGAATTCGGTCCATGAGGGTAGTATCGCCCGTTAGGGTTCTGAATGTGATCGGATCATACCGAGATTTGAGTTCCTCAAGAAAGGCATCATATTCCTGAAGAGCAAAGTACAGTTCTACCGCAGCCCGATGTTTCTTATTCTTGGGTTTGCTCAGTGGTTTGGGCTTTTGAATGTAGCCCCACATAAGCAAGTGGTCTTCCGAGAGGGTTTCATCTTCAACTAAGGTGTCATATTGAGCTGCTAGCTTCAATTCATCAAGCGGAAATGACTGGTTGTATTCTTCAATGCGGCGCAGAATCTCTTCGTATTCGTAGAGTAGCGCTTCATGAGCATCCTCAATATCCACAAACAGCCCGGGTCCAACAATCACATCATATGCACTCAGGTCTTCCCCATCGTTGTTTTTCTTGTAACGTGCCCGTAGTTGCTCGTAGCAGTTATCCCAATCCACTCCAAGTTCATCCACAAGGTCGTAAAATTTGGTACGCTCTGTGCGATCACCTAGATTGAGGAAGCGCACGATATTACCCTCAAAATAGGCAGCGACCTCATACTCTTGTTTTTTCTGTCCGCGACCCCGGTTTTCCCGATGAACAAACACCAGATTGGTAGGCGCTAAAGGAAGTCGTGTCGTCACATCGCGTTCCCGTAAAATCAGGTCTTTCAAGAACAGTTGGTTCAGTGCCATTGACTTCTGGTGTTCGCCAGGTAGTTCTATTTCATAGTCCAGATAGTCTTCCCGACTGCCACCTTTTTCTGGCTCATTCCCATTGACGTTGATAAACTGTTTGGCAACGAGCGGCAGATCCTGGTACAGTTGCTCATGTGGGTCATTTTGTCCGTGTAGTGGCATGTCTTCCTGAAAGGCTTTTGCCTCGCAATCCTCAAAAATCAACACTGGCATCGCGCAATCAGGCGTAATCTCATCAACGATTTGGAAGTTCAAATCAGCGAACTGCTTTTGAAACTCTGCGAGATAAATTGTGAGGTCATAATGATCCCGGAAGCGGGCATCATGGACATACACTGTATTTAGCAATCCAACCGGTAGTTCAAAGTCTTCCCCTTCACTTTCATCGTGTCGTTGAAATTCCCGTTGAATATGCTTCACCTGAAAGTCGAACTGTGAGAGATAACTCACAAACCCTTTGATGAAGGTATCAACCAGGTATCCACGGCTTTGCTCTACATCGTCTTGATCGTGAAAATCTAGTGTCGTGCGACTTCCAGTAAAGGTGCGTCTCTCATACAGATTCGACACTGAACCGACTTCGCTCCGCTTTACCTGGCGGAACATCAGCAACCCATCACGGATTTCGCTCAATGTGTAGTAGGTATGAAGGTCCGCATAACTCAGATCGACCTTCTCCTGTTTAGCGAAAGTTCGTGCCTGACCATAGACGTAGAAGGTGTTTTCGTCTTGCAGATCACCCTTCATTTCGATTTCCAGACAGATGTGGTATTTGCTGGTTTCTTCACTGCGCCGTCGAGCATAGATATAACATCTATCCTGCCCGACGAAGCGATCCTTGTTTGTGTTGTCACTGCTGCGGAAATAGTTCACCTGTAGCAGTTTGATGAGAACGTGAAGTTTGGGTTCATTGAACTTCAGTTCTCTGGACGGTAAATCGCTGCCTTCAAACTGAATAACAGGAAAACCTTCAGCCTTCTCTTTTTGCCGGGGATAGAGGACGTAAACTACCCATCGCCGAGCACCATCCAGATTGTCATAGGTAAACGAACGGTAAGGCGCGTCGATTTGTTCTTTTAACAGGTTATGCAAGCGCCCGAATTTGTATTTGTCCTTGCTGTAGAGCAGCGGCTCCGGTAAGACATAACGCACTAACTGGTAGCGCTCTTCCAGGCGTTTGAAGTCAACGGGAGGGACAATATGGATTGTCGTTGTACGGGCAGTGGCTTTCTTGGATTGTTTCATCATCTTGCTCACAGGTTCACCTTCAACTCATGTAAAAAGTTTAGGAATGCTTCGTGGAATTCATCGGGATTGAGGGTATTCAGTGCGCCTTGAACGACGACAACATGTGCTTCGGAGAATTGATTCACCGCCTCCAGTTGATCGCCCTTGCAGCGATAATATTGCAACAGACGCTCTTGAGAAGTTGCCAGATTGATGTAGATCAGACAGGCGTGACCACCTTCGATTTCAGCAATCTGGTTCCATTTTTCAATCGCGCGCTGACGAAAATACTCCCCACTGAGTTTATGGTAGAAGCCTTCATCTTCAGAGGTGAGCGAAAAACGTTCAAGTGTCGCATCGGAATAATTCTTGCAGTCAATGTACCAGGGTTTCGCCATCACTTTGAGGTCGGCAACTTCAAAAAGTGCATCCGGCATTTCTTCGAATCGTATGCCATGCTCCAGAAGCAAAGCGCTAATGGACTCCTCCCCAATCGCTCCTGACAGAACCGCCTGATAGAAGTAGGGAACAAACCCATACTGACCGTCGAGACTAAAGTCCAACTCATAACCCCGCTGCGCGAAGTGTTCCCGGATCGCCTTATTGCGCGCAATCGTGTCGTACACCCCATTGAGCCGCCAATAGCGGGTATCTGGCTGGGCAAGTTGAGCCGGGATAATATCCATCTCTGGTGTCAGATAAAGCTCCCCATTTTGCAGGTAGGGTGATGAGAAAACCGCATCATAGTCCTGCAACACCTCATCCGCGAAATCATGTTTCAAGGCTGCTTCCCGCAGCCGCCGCCAGATAAACCGCAGCGATCCTGTGTGGTCGCCGCGTCGCACAGCGCCGAACTGCTCAATCAGGTGTCTGACCTTTTCCTGACACCACGCATTGGTTTCAGCCAGTCCGGTATCGCGGCTGCGTCGAATCGCCCGCTCTTGTAACGGGATTTGTTCCGCGATTTGAGTCAGCACACATTGAAGATTGTAGGAAATCATGCGCTCCCGTCCTTCACGAATGCCATCAAACTCGGATGAAAGGAAACGTTGGAATGTATGATACGCTTCTCGACACAGGATAACATTTTGATCGGGAATGGGTGTCCACACTCGTTCGATGCGGCCCATCGCCTGAATTAATGAGGCGATGGTGTTCAATTGATAATCCGCATACATGCGTGCATGGTGTTGGTAAGCCTGATTCCAGTCGTGAGGCTGATGAAGCGTCCCCAGCTTGGCTTTGAATTCTGTTTCGCTCAAAAATTTGGCGGCATGAAGTTTCGCCAGATACCACAGATTTTCTTTGAGCTTCGCCGTTCGCTCTTCCACGGTATCGTCTTTTGACGGCGCGCTGAAGTAGTAATACGGGATTTCCAGCAAGTGCAGGTTGAGAAAATCGCGTTCCTGTCCATTTGCCAGTCGATATTGCAAGTTGACACCGTTTCCCGCGGACAAGTATTGCGTGACCACGACGACGGGAACACCTTCATGAAAGAGGGTGTTAAATTCCTCTTCTACCTGGGCGTTTTTACGGACCCGCTTCGCCTGTTCCGCATTGTAAAACACCACCAGAAATCGCTGTTGGTTGAAATCCAGTTCATAGACGTTGAACAGAACGCGACTCAAGCGGGGTGCGATTTGATAGAGTGGAGATTGACGCAACCCTTCCGTGCTGAAAAAGAATTCAATTTGCCTGTAGGTATTCAGGAATATCAGGTGCGACTGAATTTCGCCTTCCGGGACGGGTTGTTTAGATGCCCAGAGCAGGCTGGCGAAAAAGCGTTCCACCCGACGTTTCAGATGCCCTTCTTTGGTATCCTCACCAAAGCCATCCATATTCGCGGCTGTGGCGATGAAACGACGAAGGTCTTTTTCAAATATCTTCTGGTTATCTAATTCCGGCAGCTTGACCACCTGAACCTCGTTCCCTCTTATTGCGGCTTTTTGGGCATTGAGTTCAGCTACAATCTGTTGATCAAAGTCGTCGGGTGGCAGGACGGTAATGCCGTCTTTTGCCCCTAACCAGGCAAGATTGAAATGATTGACACAGCGCTGAATATCAGCTGTCGCGGACAGTGCAAACACCAGATTCTTTTCTGCCAACGTCGCCATAAATTTCTCAGGCGTGGTGTAGATCGCGTAGTTCCGTAACTCGACTTCTTCCGGGTCCGTCGGGTTCGCCATATAGTGGATGTCATACATGCTATAGCCGGAGTCCAAAAGCGCGCCTAACCTCGTCGGTTGCGCGGGACGACGGCGCGGAAACTGAGAGACTAGAGCGATTTGGGTTGGAAAAGTGGTGTTTCGATAGCAATCCAGAATTAGCCCTCGATGGGTCGCCGGGTCTTCCGTTTCCAACTCCTTCAGCAATGTCAGAATACGCTCGCTGACCGCTGAAACCGGCGTAAACAGCCGTCGCGCGCTAAACGCGGGTTGTGAACAGGCATTACGATCAAACACAATGTCGAATGCCCGTTCCATCTGGCAGAGATACAAGGGTCTGGAACTCACCGTATGGCTGGTACGAAAGATCGCCGCGTCGCGTGGATCCTGTGTGCTAATGAACTGATTGATCTGCGGGTAGCGGATACCGGCTGCATGGAGGGCATCAATTTCTTCCATAATTTCATCAATTCGACGCCGAATGTTGCTCGACGCCGATGCTGGATAGGTCTCTAGCTGCAACTTGTGACGCTGCATCTCTCGATAGAAGAATTCTACAAACCGAAACGGGTCATCAATCTGGGGCGAACGGACGATGAGGTTGATGAGATCATTTTCTAAGAAGTCGAATTCATCGGCAAAGATGACGTAGTTTTTGAGCTGTGGGCCTGTTAGTGTTCTCTCCCCATTGAAGAAACCGTAAAAGAGCTTCTGGAGCGAAACCAGCAGCAACCGTGCCTTTGGACGACGTTGGAAGGCAATAAAGGGAAACAGCGATTGCACCACCGCATGATCGAGCAGGCGTTTGTAATCACGAGGCGATTTTTCTTTCGCCGTGAGGATCACGCTGCGAAAGTCTTTCAATACGGCGCGGGCGTAATCGTCAGCGGTTTCCTCTTGCCAGCGGGGAAGAAAACCGCCTTCCGCGGAACGAAAAATATCATCCAGTGTCCGACATAACTGGCGTAACTTTGCCAGATCGACACGCTCCGCGTGGGCATCGAAAGCCGAACTATTGATGAGGTCATCGAAAGCGTTCCGGTATTGAGCGAGTGTGAGCCTGACGACTTCAAAATCGCGTGGTAACATGATAACGCTTTCGGAAGGCATTGCATTCGCCATTTGTTCCAGCAATTGGAGACGATTGGCGACATAGATGCCTTTGCGTTCTGGCGGGAGCGCTTGCATCACGACATCAGGAATATTGCTGGTTTTCCCCAGGCCGGTGCCGCCGCCAACGTGTTTCAAGCCATTCGCGTGTTCATGGACGGTACGCGAATAATAATCGAAGTAACTGCTCATAACACATCAACACTTTCTGCTGAACTCATTGGCAAAATTTTATTGCAGGCTGTGGTAGATAAACAGTTTGCCCTGGGCATCGCGGATTTCGGTGCGAAGGGCTAACCCCAGATCCGCCAGCGTTTTCAACCGTGTGCTGGCAGCATTCAGGTTCAACTTTAAGACATCCGACAGGTCACGGGCAGTAAATGTTTTGTGTTTTGAGAGTAACTCAAACGATTGCGAAACGTGATCTTCAAATTTCCCAATGAGAGTCATCTCATCATCCTTGACCATAGGCAGGACACAATTTCGCAAACGCTCCCGTTCAGGCGACTCCCGATCCGCGCGCGTCTCTAATGCCATTTTCAAATTCTCGACACAGGTTTCGTTGGCATCCACCAGGATAACCGGCCCAAAGGAAACATCTTTTCTCACTCGCCGCGCTGCCAGCGTGCCAAACACTTCATCGGCAAACGAGGCATCCATCACGTCTACACCAGCGAACGACAATACGATCACTGCATTTGCATCTGGCTCTTGCAGACGTAATTGTAACTGTTCCCCAAAACGCTTCCCCGCCAGCCGAGTAGCCAGCAAAGATGGGTTGGGTGTGATTTCACGGGCGATATCTTTGAGGCTTAGGACAATCACAATCACCTTTTCAGCAACTTTAGCTGAAAGGTAGTATATATCGATTTTAAGGCGTTGGCAAGAGGTAATTCCAGTCTCCTTTTTTGTGCCGTCCCCAGATCGTAATGAAGACCTGTGTACCAGGGATACGAGTCAGGTTATCCCACTGATAAACCTTTCCCTCGTAAATTTGCAGCATGGCGGCATCAGAACGGATGGTCAGCGTACCACCTCCATTGCGAACCAGATGCTGTACCTGATACAGCCCCAGTCCGTTGCCGCTGTCTTGGGAGCTAACCCCTGACTCCAGCGACTTCTTCAGATAATCTGAGGGTTGTCCGACATGCGGATATTTCCCACGTAAAGAGTCTGGAATCCCTCGACCAATATCGCCAACAGCGATATGGACACGTCGCCCGTTTCCTGCTTTGTATATTTGCATCAAGGCATAGCCTTGACTGCCGCTGTGGGTCACGTTTTGCGCAACCTCACTCAAGAGGGTACACGCTGCTCCCATACGTTCGGCGGTGACGCGCCCTAGCAGCAAATCTTTGGCGATAGCCAGGATATGAGGCACGTCGTTTAAGTTGTTTTGTTCAAGTTCACCTGAAAGGGTTCTGACTTCCATAAGATTGCCACTGGAACCGCGTGACCATAAATCCGAGGGAAGTCCTAGCGTAGCGATGCAATCCGCAAAGACCGATAAGACATCCATACGTTCGAGGTATCGCAGTGTATCTTCGTTTTCCAAGCGCCATTCAACCGCATTCCCCGTAATCGTGTGCCACAGTCTTGAAGCACACACCAGCGACAGGAGAGCTTCGGGGGGAAAGAAACTGAGGTTATATAATTCGAATACCGCGCCTCGAACATCGCCTTGCATCAGTTGAGGGATGAAGGCATCGTAAAAGATCTCCAGGTCTTGAAATCCGTTGAGGCGAGGAAATGCAAATCTATTCATCAAGGGCTGACGTCACCAAACTCAATCGAATACGTCGGTTGGATTACATTACAACAGAGTATATACCACTCTCCAACCCGAAACATACCATCAGTCTGCGAGCAGCTACTCAAACTCGCCAATAAATACAGAAGCGGCACTTTCGCGCCGCTCCTGTCTGTCTTACGCTAACATACAGTTAAACTAAGCTCAGTAGTCGCCCGCTGAACTCGTCTTCAAAACCGTGCTTGAGACTTTCACCTCACACGGCTCCTCAAATGTATCGTCCTTGACACGGATACCTCGTTCTTGCCTGCTTTTTCGGTCGTGGCAGTGACCGTGTAGAAGCTGAAGGTTGTGGTAAACATCCTTCCCGCCGTACTGCTTGGGGAGAATGTGGTCAACTTCCCACACATCATCATCTTTGAAGTACAAGCCACACAACGGGCATGAGCCGTGCTGCCGTTTCAGCAGTTTGGCAACCCGCGTCGGGAGCAGCGGGTGTTTCCCCATACGTTTCGCCCAGTATACCCAGTCGCCGTCAAAGGGCGTGCGTGTTCCTTCGACTTTGGTATGGCGCTTAATCGGCGTGTCAGCATGTTGGAGGAGATCCATCCCGGTTTTTGTCCCGAAAATCCAACGTCGCTGTGCGCGTTCCATGTGCCAGTAGCGAGCAACTGCCTTTTTCAGCGATTGCTTACGATGCCGTCGTTTTACCCACCAGAGCAGTTTACGGGTCACCAGATGGTCAAGCTTGCGGAAAATCGTTTTGGAAACGGCTACGCGATAGTAACCACACCATCCCCGAACGATGGGATTGAGGCGAGCGATAACCGCTTCTTGTGGCGCGCTGCTGTGGGTGGTGATGATTTCAGCAATTTGACGGTAATGCCTTTCAACCGCTTGCGGGCTGGGTTTGATGAGGGTTTTGCAAGTGAGCTTGACCTGTCCATTACATAAGGTTCGTTGTTGAGCCTTCCCCACTGAGAACTGTCGAATGGTAAATCCCAGGAAGTCGAAACCGACGTTTCCTTCATGGGGGTGTAAGGTATGGGTCAGGCGTGTTTTGCTCGATTTCAGTTCCAAACCCATCGTTTGAAGCCATGCCTCCGCCAGTGTTTTTGCCTTTTCAATCACGTCGAGATAACGGTGCAGGATGACGAAATCATCTGCGTAACGGATCACGCGGGGTTGCGCACGAGTGAGCCTTTCTCCATTTCGGCGCATCGTTGAAGGGAAAGCCGAGGTAATGGCGGTTTCAAAGCCGTGCAAGGCAATGTTTGCCAACAGGGGCGAGATAACACCGCCCTGCGGCGTTCCTGCCTCGGTTGGGAACAATTCTTTTCCGTCCATCACTCCCGCTTTCAGCCATACCTTAATGAGGCGGTACAGCAGGGGAAAGGTATTGAGCTTTTCGAGGAGTGCAGCGTGATTGATTCGGTCGAAGCACTTGGCGATGTCCGCATCCAATACGTATTTGGGCATGTAGTGGATGTTTTTGAAGATGGCTTCAATGGCATCGTGGCTGCCTCGTCCCGGTCGGAAACCATAGCTGTTGGGTTCAAAGCGAGCTTCCCATTCCGGTTCGAGCGCCAGTTTGACCAACGCTTGTAAAGCGCGGTCGGCAATGGTGGGAATGCCTAACGGTCGCTTTTCCGTTGTTCCGGGCTTGTCAATCCAGACCCGGCGCAGCGGTTGAGCTTTGACAGTGACAGTGAGGTTTTGCACGAGTTCCACACGTTCCTTGTCGGTGAGAGCGGTTTTTCCATCCACACCCGGCGTGCGTTTTCCTCGGTTGTCTTGCGTTACCCGTCTGACCGCCAGACAGCGTGCTGCCCATGAGCGCAGCAGCAGCCGTTGAAGTTTGTGGACGATGGGAACATCGCCACGAACGGAGGCTTGGTAAATACGCTTTTGGAGCTTGAAGACCTGCCGTTCGATGTCTTTCCACGGCAACGCCTTCCATTCATACATCAACCTTTCGGCTGTGTTCATAACGTCTGTACTCCTACTTGTGTCTTTACCCTCGATACACTTGTGCTCACGTCAGCATATCCACCGGTTGTTTGTTTCCCGTGTGGCGTTTGCTTCTTGAGCAATCCCGCTTGTGCCTCGCTTGCGGTTGGCTACCTGCTTCCGTCACCGAGAGAGCAAAAGCACAAGTTATCCCGTTCCGAATAGGTGTTTTGCGCTGCCTTAGAGCCACACTGCTCCCCCGGGTTTATGAAGGGTAGACCGGGTCGCTTCTAAGTACGCCCGGCTTCGTTATCCTTGTCCGTTTTGGACCAAGCCAATAATCCGCGTAGGCTTGTTCATCCTAACGAGGGCTAATGTGTTCGCTCACGCTCATAGCAGCCTACTTGCGAGCGTTCCCGGTCGGATTCCGAGTGACTCGCTTCCACCCCGCTTCGCCAGATTGAGAGCCAGTCGCACCAGCGGGGGCGTGTATTTCCTGTCTACCACAGGGTCAGGAATTGGCGCGAAGCCTCACCTGACATCACCTATTCAGTTGTCAACCGGAAGGCTGTGACACCCTCCGGTTGCCTCTCATCCCTGCACATTACGATGTGCATTTCGAGAGAACGGGTCGCACCTAAAACGGAATGTCCTCCCCATTCTCCGGTTCGTCACTCTCCAGCCGGTCCAGCAGCACCAGGCGGTTCGCATCCAAATCCAGACTTGCCTGCGGTGCGCCGCTCTGGTCAACCCACGCGCTCGGACGCAGCCATTCCGTCGTCACCTGTACCAGCGAACCTTTCTTGATATACTGCGCCGCGACATCGGCGAGTTTGTTCCAGCAGTTCACACGCAGCCACAGCGTCTGCTTCTTGCCATTACCGTTCTTGCGATTGACTGCCACACTGAAGCTGGCAACCTGCTGTTCACCGACAGTTTTCACCTGCGGATCGCTGCCGACGAAACCTGTCACCTGAATATTGATGCTCGTGTACATCAACCACTGATGACCAGTTACGTCCTTTCACACCCGGCGATGTAGCTGACGCTTTTACACGCTGCCAACCAAAGAGATTTGTTCGTCCTGAAGCCGACCCTGACAACGGGGATTCGGCTTCTTTTGATTCATAAGTGAAGGAGATGAACCATGCTCGCCCAGATCAAACCGCTAACACAGGAAGAACGCCAGCTTGCTCATGCCGCCGCTGAAGAAGCGGTGATGCGTGACATTGGTGAACGCCCGCAGCGCGACCACTATAACCATCATGCCGCCCATCGTTATCCACCGCTGGTGACGAAACTCATCAGTGGATTGTGTATCGCCCTGCTGTTGGCAGCTTTTACCCCGTCTGCCATCCGATTGTATGTCATCGGTTCATCGACCTTTGGCGCAGCCGTGCCATACGAACTGGCGATGATTTCTGTTGGCATCGCTACGGTTCTCACTGCCGAAGTGGGACAGGTGGTGTTCTCACTGGCACTGGCAACGTTGGGAACAACTCCGAATGCTAGACGCTTGCTGTATGCGAGTATGGGAATTGCTACCGCGATTGCGCTGGTCGGAAATGTGCAGGTGGCGCTGCCGGGTCATACCACCAGCCCGTTTGCGTGGCTGGAAGCGATTGCCCCACCGCTGCTGGTTCTCTCCACCGCTTATGTTCTCAAAGAGCAAATGCTGGAAGCCATCGAACTGCGTCACGCCAACGAACGCGCCTATCAGGAAGCGGTGAACGACTGGCAGCGAGCCACGATCAACCCGGAAGCCCACAACCAGTGGATGCAGTTTTATGCCAATGCGCTGCGGGATACCCTGCGGAGAGCCAACAGCCGCCGCCGCGAAGCACTGGAAGGACTGAATACCGCTGACTGGCGAGCGCTGATCTACCGCGAATTGCAGGCAGACAACTGGTATGAGCAGCCTGTACCTGAGTTACCTGCCAATCCAGTAGTGTCAGAGGAGATTGCCGAGCAACGCCCTTTGGAACTCAGCGCCAACGGAAACGGTACACATCCTTACCCAAACGAGACGTAGAAGCAGGACGGTGTAGGGTGTGTGATGAGCCGCTGCCGAAGTCAGATTACTACGCTGGGCGGCGCAGGCTGTATTGCAGCAACCGCTGTAAACAGGTGGCGAAGTGGCAGCGCTGGAAAGCGTCGCATACTCATTTCGTGTCAAACCTTGATTGAAAACAGGTGCAAAACGCCGATGAGCAAGCCGAGCATCATCCCCAACTGGAAGTATCAGAAGCCATCGAAAGGCGGCTACAAAGGTTTGAAGAAACTGCTGAAGTACGTGTCCTATCGTGAAAGTCCTGACCACCGCCCGGTGGATTTGAGTGACCGCTGGACGGACTGCGGGTTGGGCAGCGGCTGGCGAGAAGTGTATGAGAATGTTGGCAAACTGTCTGGACCGTATGTACTGGCACACCATCTGGTGATTGCCCCTGCCCCTGACCTGATGGCACTGGTGCCTGAAGAACTACGGCAGGAACTGGTGCGCGAGGTGACGGAGCGCACGATTGAAGGCTGGTTCGCGGCACGGGGACTGAACATCCCGGAGTACAGCTTTGTGACTCATGACCGCGACACTGATGATGACTACGGACTGCAAAATCTCCATACCCATGTTTTTGTAGCTGGTACGGTAGAGAACAGCATCGGTGAACGTGAGTCGCATCGGGTAGACCGCCAACATGTTTGTACGGATCGAGGGGGATTGAAACGTGAGGACAACCTGCATCACATCGCCCGGCGGGAGTTCGAGCAGGTGCTTGACCGCACGATTGGGCAGGAGTGGCGTTTGCTGCGCGAAGTCGAAGCCGACCAGCCGACCATTGCCCTTGATGAAGATTCTGATCCTGTTATTGTCCGACAGACACCGGAGCTTGACCTGTAGCATGGCGACTTTATCCGTCTTACAACAGTCTGTGTGGTACGGAGAGCAGGCGATTGGCTTTGTGCCAATCGCGGGTGTCCCGCCTGTCATACACGAGTGTATAGACAGGTTTGCCGCAGGCGGGACACCACACCCACCACTACGCAGGGGTGGCAAGTTTAATAAACTTGCTCCTCATGCGCCGGAGGGGCTTCACGCACCATGCGTCCGCATGATGCGTCAGCGACGGTGTGGGCG
>DAOUCY010000101.1:0-52070 GCA_034431625.1 Anaerolineae bacterium
CACCCCCGGCGCTGCTCCCGGAGGTGGGCTGCGAGAACCTCACCCCCCGGCCCCCTCTCCAAACCTGGAGAGGGGGAGAAGCTCTCACCCCTGGCGCTGCTCCCGGAGGTGGGCTGCGAGAACCTCACCCCCCGGCCCCCTTTCCAAACATGGAGAGGGGGAGAAGCTCTCACCCCCGGCGCTGCTCCCGGAGGTGGGCGGGAATACACCCTGGCTGGTGCAGAGCAGCAGTCGGCGTTAGCAAGAGCTGTTATTTAATGTGGGATGGTTAGGCGTTTGGCGTGACTTTACGCGCGGCTGAGGGCGGCGGTTCGCCGAACCGGTTGAACGGATTGGTCGGGGATTAATCGGTGAGGGGGAGGCCGGCGGGGAGGTAGACGTGGAAGGTCGTGCCTGTGCCGAGGGTGCTTTCGACCTCGATGCGGCCTTTGTGCATCTCGACGACGCGCTTGACGATGGCGAGGCCGAGGCCGGTACCGGGGATTTTGGCCGAGCGGGAGCGATCCGAGCGGAAGAAGCGCTCGAAGATGCGGTTGAGATCAGCGGGGGCGATGCCCATGCCGGTATCGGTGATGGTGAAGACGAGCTGCTGCCGGCCGTCCAGGCGGGTCGAGAGGGTGATGCTGCCCTGCTCCGGGGTGTAGTGGATGGCATTTTCGAGGAGGTTGCCGACGACACGGTAGAGTTCGTCATGGTTGGAGAGCAGCGGGGGGAGCTGCGGCTCTAGACGGACGATGAGGGTCTGGGACTTGCGGTCGGCTTCGGGTTGGAGGTTATGGACGGCCTCGCTGACCAACTGGTTGAAATCGACCGTTTCGAGGGTTTCGGTGGACAGTTGGGAGGAGTGATCCAGCCGGGAGAGGGTGAGGGTATCCTGGATGAGTTTGCCGAGGAGAGCGACCTGCTCTTTGATGACTTCGATCTTCTCGTGCTGGCGGTCAGGGTCGGTGTATTTTTCGAGCAGGTAGACGCTGCTGTTGATGACGGTGAGCGGCGTCTTGAGGTCGTGAGACATGGTGCTGATGAATTCCCGCAGGAGGGCGATGCGTTCGCGTTCGAGGGCGAGTTCCATGCGCTGGTTGTCGGCTTGGCGGCGGTCGGTGACATCCTGAGCAACGCCGACATAGGCGGTGAGCTGGCGGGTGACGGGGTCGAAGATGGGTTTGCGGGTGAGGCGGATCCAGCGCACTTCGCCGGACCTGCGGCGGAAGCGATACTCGCTGGTGACGGTTTCGCCGGCGAGAACACGGGCTAGGTCGCTGTCGCGGCGGGGGATGTCCTCGGGATCGATGATCGAGACGATATCGGCAGCACTCATTTCATCAGGAGTATAGCCGAGCACCCGCTCAAAGGAATCGGTGACCCAGACGCGCTGGATGCTGCCATCGGGCATGACCTGATGGTAGTAGGCGTAGTCCGAGATCATGTCGGAGATCATGCGGTAGCGTTCTTCGCTGGCGCGGAGGGTGGTATAGAACTGAGCGCGGGTGATGGCGAGGGTAATGTGCTCGCTGAGGTTCTGCATGATGCGGAGGTCATCTTTGGTGAGGACGGCTCCAGCGAGGGTCTGGACATTGATGACGCCGATGGCGGTTTCGCGGTCGATGAGGGGGACGCTGATCTGCGAGACGACAGGGCCGAAGATGTCGAGGTAGTCGGGATGAGCTTGGGCATCTTCCGCCAGGACGGCGCGGCCAGTGCGGACGGCCAGACCGGAGATCCCTTTGGCGAGCAGTATTTCCGATGGGGGGCGATCTGGACCGATGTGGTGCTGAAGCTTGAGGACGCCGGAGTCCATCAAATACAGGCTGACGAGGGGGTAGCCGAAGGTTTCGGCAACGGATGAAACAATCTGACGGATGAGCGGCTGGAGTTCGAGTTCACGGGCGACGAGGGTGCGGACGTGGGCAAGCAGCGCAAGTTCCTGCGCCTGACGTTGGGAGGCGGCCCAAAGGGCGCGGTAACGCACTTGGCTGTGTTTGAGGGCTTCCTCAGCACGTTTGCGGTCATCGATGTTGAGGCCGGTGGCGATGACGCCGATGATGCTGCCGCTGCGATCCAAGAGGGGAAAGCGGCTGGTCATGACCCACATGCGGCGGCCCGCGGCATCGACAAGCCATTCTTCTTCTTTGAGGACAGGCTGGCCGGTGGCGATGACGGCTTCGTCCTTGTCGCAGTAGAGGCGGGCGATTTCCGGCGTGAAGAAATCGGCATCGGTCTTGCCGATGGCATCGCGGGGGGATGGGCAGCCGCGGATGAGGGCCGCTTCCTGGTTGCAGATGAGGAAGCGGCCTTCACGATCTTTGATGTAGATGAACTGCGGGAGATGGTCGATGAGGTCAAAAAGAAGCTGGCGCTTCTGCTGAAATACCTGGTCGATCTCGACGCGAGCGGTTACATCGTAGGCGAGGACCAGACGAGCCTTGCGCCCCCCGTAGTCGATATCGTGGGCGGAGACTTCGGCATTGATGAATGTGCCGTCTTTGCGCTGGTGCAGCCAGACATCAGGCAGCGAGTAGCCGCTGGCATAGTTGGCGACCGCTTCGAGCAGGCGGGGCACTTCATCCTTGGGAAGAATATCCTTGATGGTCATGGAGAGGAATTCGTCACGGGAATAGCCGTACTGCTGGATGGCAGCATTGTTGACATCGAGGAAGGCGAGGGTTTCCATGTCGGCGACCCACATGGGCTGTGGGTTGGAGAGGAAGTAAGTGCGGTAGCGATCCTCAAGGTCAGAGGTGCCGTTGGCATGGGTGCTGGCCTCGGTGACGGGGCGATTGACGGCGATCATGCCGATGACTTCGCCAGAGGCGGAGCGCGCCAGGCTGACATTGGATTCGACACGGAGGCGGCGGCCGTCGCGGTGGAGCTGGGAGACCAGTCCCGTCCAGGAGCCGGTTTCTTTCAGGAAAGCGAAGGATTGGTCGAAGGTGTTGTCGAGGAAGCGCGTTTGGAGGATTTCAGGAAGGGGCCTGCCGAGGACTTCAGCA
Source organism: Anaerolineae bacterium (assembly GCA_034431625.1). Taxonomy (GTDB): domain Bacteria; phylum Chloroflexota; class Anaerolineae; order Aggregatilineales; family Phototrophicaceae; genus CFX2. Next base: position 2,991 of record DAOUCY010000101.1, read on the forward strand.
GCAGTCCAGCCATAGAGACGTTCGGCGGCTGGGTTCCAGACGCAGATCAATAACGAAGGATCCACCCCGATGACCGCGTCAGAGAGGTGGTCGATGAGATTCGCCGGAAGCACAAAGCGTTCGGCGGAGGTGGTTGAATCCGTTGTCCAGGATGCCACCGAATTATTACATCCCGCATTTTTTTGACTACACCCGATTATATTCAGATTTTTCTGAAATACATTTAGGTTTTCTGTGAAAAGTGCGTGAAGGAGTTCCCAAGCCAGCCAAGGACGAAAGTCGAATGCAATTGGAACGGCAGAGAGGCGCAAAGAACGCAAGGGAATTCGGGGGGCAAGGCGGCTTACGATGTGGGGAGGCCGCAAAGGGCGTTCCGGCCGGTTCCCACGATTTTAGAGCCAGGCGCGTTTACGGGGGTGGGGATTTCTGATACACTATAGCTGAATGACTTTCTCGACACGGGGCCGGGAACAGCCGACCGTTTGGAGGAGGAAAACGAGATGAGCAACACGAACGGGGCAGGCGACGCTGTGCAAGATGTGGCGCGGGACGTTGCCGAGGAACTGGGCGAACTGGGGCGCGATCTGCGGAAGAAAGGGAATGAGGTCCGCAAGCAGGCGGTGAAGCAGCTTCATGCGGCAGCAGAGACGATCCGCCGGGAAGCACGGGAAGCAACCAAGGACCGGGAGGCTCATAAGGCTGCCGACGAGGTGGCGCGTGGGCTGGAAAAAGCGGCGACATATTTGAACACGCACTCCCTGGAGGATATGGGTGTGGAGGCGCAGCGGGTAGTCAAGCGGAATCCGCTGCGGGTGGTGTTCATCGCGTTTGCAATTGGTTTGCTGCTGGGGATGTTCCTGCGCGGCGACCGGGATTGATCACCGGACGCGACGATGCCGTGTTCAGGGTAAAAACAAACAGGACACCGGGTAGAATGCCCGGTGTTCTGGTTTATGACGGGGCGAGGGATATGGTCAAGTTTGCGATTACGTTTCGGCAGCCGCAGAATCTGGCGGCATTCGAGACTGCCTACAACGACCTGCTGGCGCTGATTGAGCGGATGCCGGATATTCGACGGCGGCAGGTAGTGAATGTGCTGGGCAGTCCGGTAGGAGATGCGCCATACTACCGGGTGCTGGAAGTGTACTTTGATGACATGGAGCGGCTGCGGGGATCGCTGCGGTCAGAGGCGGGTCAAGCGGCTGGGGCGGAACTGGGGCGGCGTTTCGAGGGCGGGACGTACCAGGCGTGGTTCGCAGAGGTATATGAGGAGGAGGGGGGACAGACGCCAGGGACGGTTGTTGGGGGGTAGATTGTGAGAGAAGGCAGGACATCGGGAATGCCTTCGGTTGAAGTGTTTAGGCTAGACAAGCTCAAGGAATGGTACAGATGAAGGCTTTGCGCGAACGGATTCAGGCCGAGGGGCTGAACCTCGGCAACGGCATTCTGAAGATCGACAGCATCCTGAATCACCAGCTTGACCCGAAGCTGATGATGCAACTGGGAGAAGAGATTGGGCGGCTGTTCAGCGGCGTGCATATTGACCGAATTCTGACGGCAGAAATTTCCGGGATTGCGCCGGCGCTGATGGCCGGATACGCGATGAATGTGCCGGTGGTGTATGCGCGGAAGATCAAGCCGATTACGATGGCAGGGCCGGTGTTCTTGGAAACGGCGCCGAGCCATACGAAGGGCGGCGAGACGAACCTGCTGGTTTCGGCGGAGTTCCTGCACCCGAATGAAGATGTGCTGATTATCGACGACTTCCTCGCCAGCGGGCAGACGCTGCTGGCGCTGGCACGAATGGTCAAGAGCGCGAAATCGCGGGTGGTGGGGGTGTGCGTGGTGGTGGAGAAGACGTTCGAGGGTGGGCGGGCGCTGATGCTGAAGGCGGGATACAGCAACATTCCGATCCACGCGCTGGCGACCATTACGAGCATGGACGACGGCCAGATTATCCTGGCGGAATGAGGTTGGGCGTATGGTGGGCAGACGATTTCGGCACGGCGGGGTGATGCTGGGTATCGTGCTGGCTTTGCTGGCAGCGCTGGCGGGATGCGGCGGTGGGCCAGGGGCAACGTTCTCGTTGGAGATCACGGGCATCCTGCGGGGGACGCTGTCGAACCCGGACGATACAGTGAGCCTGACGGCTAATCGTTCGACAGCGACGCCAGCGCATATCCTGAGCTTTCACAGTCCGAGCAAAGGAATTCTGGTGAATGTGGTCTACTACGGCCAAGCGCTGCCGGAGTCGGGAACGTACACGCTCTCGGCGAATTTCAGTTCGGTGGAGGGGACGTTTACGGCGACGGTGGTCAATCTGGCCGAGGCAGGGCAAGCCTTCACGATGAGTGATGGGCGCATCACGCTGGAGAAGAAAGACGGGGCGTACAGCGGCAGCTTTAACTTTGAGGCGCGGGGCGGCGCGTTGGGGGCATTCACGCAGACGATCATGATCACAGGGACGTTCAGCGGCGTGCGAGAGTCCTAGAGCCAGAATTTGAACCATAGAGGACGCAGAGAAATACAGAGGGATTGAGGGAAATTGGGAAACATGATGTTGAAGCCGATCAATTTGCGGGACGATGCGCCATGGCGGCAGCGATTCCGGGCAGCCTCGATTCAGTGGACGGCGCTGGCCGAGGCGAATCCCGCGCGGGGGTTGGTCTGCACTGACCGGGATGGGATTTACCAACTCTACGGTTGGGATGTGACGAGCGGGCAGCTCAAACGGCTGACCGACCAACCGGCCGGGGTCGTGCAGGGGATGATCTCGGCGGATGGGGAGTGGGTGTATTACCTGCAAGACGCGCAGGGGAATGAGATCGGGCACTACGTGCGCGTGCCATTCACGGGAGGCGCGGCAGAGGATGTGACGCCGGAGATGCCGCCGTATGCGTCGTTCATGATCCGGCAGTCGCGGTCAGGGCGGGTGACGGGGTTCCTGACAGCGGGCGCAGAGGGGTTCCGGATTCATGTGATGGAGGATGGGCAGGCAGCGCGGCCCATCGCGCAGTACAAGCAGCTCACCTTCGGGCCGTGCCTGTCGTATGATGGCGAGATCGCGGTGGTGGATACAGCGGAACGCAGCGGCAACCTGAACACGAGCCTGATCGCCATCGACACGGACAGCGGGGAGGTGATCGCGGAGCTGTGGGACAGTCCGGACGCCTCGCACAATTTCACGGCCTTCTCGCCGGTGCCGGGGGATTTCCGACTGCTGGCAAGCAGCAGCCAATCGGGTTACCAGCGGCCGCTGATTTGGAATCCACGGACGGGTGAGCGGATCGATCTGCGGATCGATGATATTCCCGGTGATGTGACGCCGTGGTGCTGGTCGGATGACGGGCAGCGGGTGGTCTTGGGACAAATTCACCAGGCAGTGTACCAGCTTTACCTGTACGACCTGGCAGATCACCGGGTGCGGAAGCTGGAGCATCCATCCGGCGTGTTGGGCGGTTACAGCGGCAATGCTTACTTTGCGCCGGACGGGGATTTATACGTGACGTGGCAGGACTCGGCCACGCCGAGCCGCTTGATCGCGCTGGATGGGGCAAGCGGGCGGCTCAAACGAGAGGTGCTGATGGCCGGCCATGCACCGGACGGAGTCAAGTGGCAGCCATTCCAGTTTACGACGAGCAGCGGCGCGACGATCCAGGGCTGGCTGGCGACGCCAGAAGGCAGCGGCCCTTTCCCGACCATCTTGGAGACACACGGCGGGCCGACAGCGGTCATGTGCGAATACTACACGCCGAGCAGCCAGGCATGGGTAGATCATGGGTTTGCGTTCGCGACGATCAACTACCATGGCTCGACGACGTTCGGCAAGGACTTCGAAAAGGCGATCTGGGGACGACTCGGCCAGCAGGAAGTGGATGACATGGCGGCAGCCTACGCCTGGCTGGTCGAGAACGGGATTGCCCAACCGGACGCCGTTCTAGTGACAGGCTGGTCTTACGGCGGCTACCTGACGCTGCAAGCGATGGGCAAGCGGCCTGATTTGTGGGCGGGCGGGATGGCGGGGATCGCCATCGCCGATTGGAACCTGATGTACGAAGATCAGGCCGAGACGCTGCGGGGATACCAGCGAGCGCTGTTCGGCGGCACGCCGGAGGAAAAGCCAGAAGCGCACCGGGCGAGTTCGCCGATCACGTATGCGGAACAGGTGCGGGCGCCGATCCTGGTCATCCAGGGGAGCAATGATACACGCTGCCCACCACGGCAGATGCGGGCGTATGAGGCACGGATGCGGGAACTGGGCAAACCGATTGAGGTGCATTGGTTCGACGCAGGACACGGATCGCGGGCGATGGAGCAGTCGATCCAGCACCAGGAGGTCATGCTGGAATTCGCGTACCGGGTGTTGGGGGGATAACGCCATAGAGGCAAGAAGATTCCAACCGCAAAGAACGCAAAGGTCATACAAAGGCAGTGAAGGGGAGTTATGACTGATCCGCGACAGGGGGGTGTGGCCGTCCTCGACTTTGGATCGCAGTATACACAGTTGATCGCCCGGCGGGTGCGGGAACAGAACGTTTATGCCGAGGTGTTCCCGTTCAACGCACCGCCGGAGAAGGTCAATGCCCACCAGCCGCGAGGCTATATCCTCTCCGGTGGGCCGGCCAGCGTGTATGAGACGGGCGCGCCGCAGCTTCCGGGCTGGATGCTGGAGCGCGGTATGCCGATCCTGGGCATCTGCTACGGGATGCAGGCGCTGACGCGGGCGCTGGGCGGCGTGGTGGCAGGATCGGCGGCGCGGGAATATGGGCCGGCGGAGATTCAACAGACGCAGGACAACCCGCTGCTGAAGGGGCTGCCGGAGAAGATGCCAGTCTGGATGTCACACGGCGACCGGATCGAAACACCGCCGCCGGGGTTTGCTGGGCTGGCGTCTTCAGGGAATTCGCCGTATGCGGCGATGGGAAACATGGAGCGGCGGCTTTACGGGGTGCAGTTCCATCCTGAAGTGGCGCATACGCCGCAGGGGAGCGAGCTGCTGCACAACTTCCTGTTCGCGGTCTGCGGGTGCGAGGCGCACTGGTCGCCTTCGACGTTTATTGAGGACGCGGTGCAGGCGATCCGGGAACAGGTGGGCGGGGAGCGGGTGCTGCTGGCGCTGAGCGGCGGGGTGGATTCGGCGGTGGCGGGGGCGCTGATCCAGCAGGCGGTGGGCAGCCAACTGACGGCGGTGTTCGTCAATACGGGGATGCTGCGGCTGCATGAGCCGGACGAGGTGGTACGGGTGTTCCGCGAACAGCAGGGGATGACTCTGCGGGCGGTGGACGCGACCGAGACATTCTTGGACGCGCTGCGCGGGGTTACCGAGCCGGAGGCTAAGCGGAAGATCATCGGCAGGCTGTTCATCGAGACGTTCACCGAGGAAGCACGCAAGCTGCACGATGAAGGCGTGCGCTTCCTGGCGCAGGGAACGATCTACCCGGATGTCATCGAGAGCGCGGCGAGCAGCGCCCAATCGAAGACGATCAAAAGCCACCACAATGTGGGCGGGCTGCCGGAGGATTTGGAGTTCAAGCTGATCGAGCCGCTGCGCGATCTGTTCAAGGACGAGGTGCGGAAGGTGGGGAGCGCGTTGGGACTGCCGGATTCGATTGTGTGGCGGCAGCCCTTCCCGGGGCCGGGGCTGGCGGTGCGCTGCTTGGGGACGATCACGTGGGAGCGGCTGGAGACGCTGCGGGCGGCGGATGCGATCTTCACGGAGGAACTCGACCGGGCGGGACTGCTGCGGCAGGGAACAGCGCAGTCGTTCGCGGTGCTGCTGCCGGTCAAGAGCGTGGGGGTGATGGGAGATAACCGGACGTATGAGGAGGTGATTGCCCTGCGGTCGGTGACGACAGACGATTTCATGACGGCGGATTGGGCGCGGCTGCCGTATGACCTGCTGGCACGGGTGAGCAACCGGATTGTGAACGAGGTGAAGGGGGTGAACCGCGTGACCTACGACATCACCAGCAAGCCGCCGGGAACGATTGAGTGGGAGTGAGTCAGGGCAGTTCGATGCTGCTGAGGGGCAGCGCGGTGGTTCCGTCGGGCAGAGGGAGGCGGATGCCGGTCTGCCAGTTGTAGACGACGAGGGCGAGGCGATAGGTTCCGGGAGGGAGTGCCTCCAGCGGGAGGCTGACAGGATGGCAGCCCTGAGGGGCGTCTGGCAGGGGAAAATCGGACTGCGCGGTGAGGCTGCCGGTTGAATCCAGCAGGTGGACGCCAACGGAATAGGTTCCGGGCGGGACGGACGGCTTGACCCATGAGCCGACGACCAGAGGCAGCACGTCCTTGACCGCTGCGGGCAGAGGGGTCAGGACATCCAGCACAACCCCATCACCAAAACGATTGGCTTCGGGCGGCGGAGGCAGCTTCACTTGTAAGTCGAGGCGCAAGGTTGTCTCGGCCAGTACCGAGCCGCAGGCGGTGAAGCCGTATTCGGCGGCGGATTGATCCAGGGCGGGGCGCAGGAAGGGCGACGGCAGTTGGTCGGGGTAGTAGGCTGTCCAGACGCGGGTGGATTGGCCCAGGAGGGCGGATGTCTGCGCACGGAACTGGTCGGGGGTAGTGCCGTAGAGGGATTCGATCAGGTGGACGCTGAGGAGGGTATCCTCACCCCCCTGCCGCCTCTCCATTGCATGGAGAGGGGGAGTCATGCTCCCATCAAAGAGAGCGGCGGGGAGCCAATTAGGAGCAGGCCGCACGCGGGGACTCAGCGCGGCGAGATAGTGGGCGGCGAGAGGCGCGTGGAACCAGAAAGGGGTTGGCTCTGGCAGCAGCACGAGGAGGGTATCACCGGGGATGGCGTAGGGCTGTAGGGCGGCGGCGAGGCGATCCCAGGGGAGATAGACCTTCCAGCCGGGATCGACGCCATCGGGGGGCAGCGTCCGGTTGAGGATCAGGCCTGCGCCGCCGAGCAGCCAGACAGCCAGGATCACGGCGGGGCGCAGCCGGGCGCGGGACATGGCAGCGAAGCCCAAGCCGGCCAGCACAGCCAGCAGCGGCCAGAATCCGACGAGGTAGCGGGCAATGCCGATGAAGCGAAGCTGCTGGTTGAGGAGCAGGACGGCGGCTAACCCAACCAGGAGGAGCATCCAGACGAAGCGGGCAGCCCGTCCACGCCGCACATAGACGGCAATGATCAGGAGGAGGGCGGGACTGCCGCTGGTGAACTGGTTGAGCAAGTTGCTCACAAGGGCGGCGGCGGACTGGGCATAGAAATCGCGGGAAGGATCGCCGGTGACGCTGGCGGCGGCCTGGAACGAGACGGCCAGCCAGGGGAGGAAGGCGGCTCCCGCCAGCGCAGATAAGGCGATGATAACCCACCAGCGGCGGCTTCTGGGCGAGAAGATGAGGTGATAGATGGCGAGGGCGGCGACCAGTGGGACGGCCATGTAGTGGGTGTAGAACAGGGCAGCTAGGCTGAGCGCATAGGCAGCGGCGAACCGAACGGGGCGGCCAGTCGGTTGGGTGAAGCGCCAGTAGGCCCAAAGGGTGAGGGTTACCAGCAGAGGAAAAAGGGTATAGGCGCGGAGTTCGTGAAGCTGGCTGATGAAGAAAGCGGACGCGGACAGCGCCAGCAGCCCGCCCCAGCCCGCCAGACGGCCGTCCAGGTCGCGGCCGAGGCGGTAGACCAGCGCAGCGGTGAGGATGCCGAGCAGGAGAGAGAGCGTCCGCCCACTGAAGGCGGAGCCGCCGGCCAGTCCCGTCCAGATATGCAGGAGCAGATAGTAGCCGGGCGGGTTGAACTCGACCTGGGGGTCGATGCGGGCGATGACCTGGGCCGGGGTGGTGGGACCGTAGAGCGGTGCAGCTCCGGCGTAGTAGAGCGAGTACCACTCGTCGTACCAGAGGGGATCGGCGTCGAGGCGGCTTGACGCGAGCGCGGTGAGTATGAGCAGGGCTGGTATGAGCCAGAGCCAATGGAGCCTTCGCAGCGACCGGAACATATCCATCTTTTCGTACTTTGGATGCATGGCGGAGATTATAGCAGAGGGTGGGTACGGCCTTGGCGGGCGGAAACATGGTAGGATATTGTTCCAGTTGAACGAGAAGAAATGCGTCAGTCGGCCATGAAATGGCCTGATAAGTGAACAACCGAATGGATCAGGATGAACCTATGCGAAGGCTAAACAAGATGGGGTGGGGTGTGGTGGCCGGGCTGTGCGGCCTGATGGCGCTGGCGGGGTGCGGTCAAGCGGCAGTTCCGACGGCGACGTCACTGCCGACACTGGTTTCCTCACTGACGGCGACGCAGCCGGATATTCAGGCGGCAGTCGAGGCGACGCTGACGGCGCTGGCTCCCACCCAGGCCAGCGCGATTGCTACCCCCGCCGTCACGCCGACCCTCACCGAGCCGCCACTGGTCATCACGCTGCCGCCGCTGACGGGCAAAGCGGTCGAGCCGCCGCTGGATATCACGCTGCCAGAAGGGTGGCAGGTGGTGGGCTACGACGCACAGGTGCTCCAAGATGTGAACCAGGCGATTGTGGCGGTTCCGGTGGCGGTGTACAGCGGGCCGATCAACGGCGGGACGGGGATTATCGTGCTGTATTGGGGCTTCCCGAACATTGTTGATCCGCTGCCGGAAAGCGGTACGCCGATCGCGCCGGACCTGTGGTCAGACGGGCTGCGGCTGCTGCGCCTGGCGGTGGTCGAACAGGGCTGCAATGTGGGGACGGATCTGAAGCGCACGTACCGAGTCGGGCTGCTCTCCGGAGTGGGAACGCAGTGGTCAGCGGTGGGCTGCCCAGAACTGCCGGATACGCGCGGTTGGTTCGTGGGAGTGCGGGAAAAAGGGTTGAACTTCGTCTTCTACGTCTACGGCGACCCGATCACGGCAATGGACACGGGCAGCGGTGATATCCAGGCGATTCTGGATACGGTGCGGTTCCGCGTGCCAGAGGTGACGCCTGGGCCGACGGTCACACCGGGGTAATTGTTGAACCCCAGAGAAACAAAAGACGAATCAAACCGCACAGGCGCAAAGAAAATACAGATCAGGTCAGCTCAAGCAAGGCGGCGGACATGAGCCGAACGGTACAGGATCAACAGGCTGATGACGCCGCCGATAATCGACGATAGGGCCATGGTGGTGGATGTGCCGATGTTCTCTGCGACGAAGCCCATGCCGAGCGAACCAAAGGGCGCGATGCCGAAGAAGGTCAACGTGTAGAGGCTCATCACGCGGCCGCGATACTGGTCAGGGACTTCGCTCTGGATTAGGGTGTTGACGGTGACGAACTGAAGGATGATGCCGAAACCGTACAGGGCGACAAAGATGACCGCCAGCGGAATCTGAGTCATCTGCGAGGTGATGACCGAGGCGACCAACACCAACCCGACGGCTGCGGTCACGACCCGGCCACGCCCGAAGCGGCGGCCGAGCACAGCCATCAGCAGGGCGGCACAGACCGCGCCCAGCCCGATGGCGGTGCTCATGGCGGCATAGCCTTCTTTGGGCGAGTTAAGAACGCGGTCGGCAAAAGCAGGCAGCAGCGTGGTGATGTTGGCGGTGAAGAAGCTGGCGGTGATCGCCAGGACGAGCAGCGGGGCGATGGTCTGGTGGCGAGCAGCGAAGCGCAGTCCTTCTTTGAGGCTCTTGAGCGGAGCGAAGTCGCCATTGATGCGGCTGGCCGAATGCACATCCATGATCCAGAGCATGAAGAAGACAGGGACGAAGCTAAAGCCATTCAGGAGGAAACACCAGGCCGGGCCAACTTGAGTCAGCACGATGCCCGCAATGGCCGGGCCGATGACGCGGGACATGTTGAACATGATGGAGTTGAGCTGGATGCCAGAGGTGAGCTTTTCGTGACCGACGAGATCGACCACGAAGGCCTGGCGCGAAGGGGCGTCCAGGGCATTGACCATGCCGAGGAAGAAGGCGAGCACAACGATATGCCAGACCTGGACGGTGTTGGTGAAGCTGAGCGCCGAAAGGATGAAGGCCAGGAGCATCTGGGCGACCTGCGAGAACATAAGCAAGTTCCGGCGTGAGACGCGGTCGATGAGCACCCCGGCAAAAGGCGAGAGCAGCAGGCTGGGCACGCCGGCGGCCAGCGCAACGACCCCGAGCCAGAGTTCCTGCTTGGTGAGATGGAAGACGAGCCAGCCTTGGGCGACAGTCTGCATCCATGATCCGGAAAGCGAGATCAACTGCCCGGCGAAGTACAGACGGAAGTTATAGGAACTCAGGGCGGACAGCGTCCCTGCCTTGAGGCCGGGCGAATGGGTTTGGGCGATTGTGGTCATGTGATCCAGACTCATAACGACGTTAGGCTATGCAGCCCGGCAGAATGAACCGGGGCGAGGCAGTGAAGCGATTCCCTTGTGGGCAGTCGGCTTCTTGGCGCGAAGATCACCGTCATTGTAGGTAGACCAATTTGGATATGGCAATAAGACCGCGCGGTTAAATGGTCTTAACATGAGGCTGCTGGAAAAAGCCGGGACATTCTGATAGAACAGACGGCTCGGTGAGCGAACAGGTTGATCTATGCCTGAAGACCAGACTCGATATCTGACCCCCAGTGAGATTTACAGCGCGGCTGAACAGGCGCTGGGGTATCGCCCAGAAGTGCGCGACCGGCATCTGCTGCGGTCGGCGGCGGCACGGCCGGCGCTGCGGGCATTTGGGACGGATGCGTATCCGACGCTGATGGACAAAGCGGCGGCGATGCTGCATTCGATGGCGGCGCACCATTTGTTCTGGGATGGCAATAAGAGGATCGCCACGCGGGTGACGACCGTCTTTCTGGAGAAGAACGGCCGGCGTCCAACCTGGGATGCTGAGGCGATCTACCAGTTCGTGCTGGAAGTGGCACAGAACCGGCACGATGTTCCGTCCATCGCTGCCTGGCTGGAAGCCCATACTGAGCCGAAGACAGACTAGGAACAGGCGAAGTGGTCTGCTGGCGCGGGGATGTGGCGTGTACTGCGTTCGCCCAAAGACCTTAACACATTATGACAGCACAAGTCCGCATATAATCGCAGTAATCTCTGTACTCGAATACCATCTATTGGGGAGTAAGATGATGCGTACTCATTTCGTGCGATTCTTTGTGGTCTTGCTGATCGTCAGCGGTCTGACTTCTGTCAGCTTGGCCCAGAGAGGCAGGCCCACGCCGATCCCCGATTCGGACGGTGACGGGATCAATGATGCCAGTGATGCATGCCCGTTTGAGTACGGTCTGCCTTCTCTGAACGGCTGCCCCGATACGGATGGGGATGGAGTCCCGAATAATGCTGACCGCTGCCCACGTGAGCCAGGGCCGAGCAGCAACGGGGGGTGCCCACTGCCTGCATCTGCGCCATCTAGCGGCAGTAACCAACCCTCAGAACCGACTGCGCCCGCTGAAGCTGGCACAGAGCCATCCCCTTCAACCTCTGACCCCAGCGCGCCGGCCTTCCGGCTTCCACCACCACCAGAGCGAGGCTGCGTCATCACACCGGCCACCAATACCGCCGTTAACCTGCGGCGTGCTCCCAATGGCACTGTTGCGGATCAACTGCCGGTTGGCGCTCAGTACCCCACGCACTTCAAGACGTTCGACCGCTCGGGGGTGATCTGGTATGCGGTGATGGGTGGGGATGGTCTGCTCTTCGCCAGCAGCCGGGCCGTCGCGGCGCAAGGGCCAGACTGCCCAACCCTGCCAGAGCTACAACTGGATGGGATACCCGATCCGCTGGCCGGGCAGGGGCTGCGCTTGACGGGCTTTGACGGTTACCAGCGCGTCTCGACGATTGACCAGGATGGGCACGACTGCCTGCTGCTTATCCCGACAATGGTTCAACTGCCTCTGTTCCATTTGTGCGTGGATAATGAGGCGGGCTTTGATTTCGATCTGCTGCCCAACACCGATTTCAGCTTCAGCGAAGAAGAAGCTGAGGCAGATGACAAGCAGCTTATCAAGTACGAGATCAAGCCCGCTGGTGGGCAAATGGGCGATGGCAGCGTGATGCCCAATCCGTCTGATCTTACTCCCGATGATCTGTTGAGCGAGGTTGAACTCATCTTGGGGGTGCTGAGTGAAGGCGGCGCGACGGTTCCGTTGGGCGGGTTGGTCCTGGAAACCCAGAGTACCAAGAAAAGCTGTTTCCCTGGCGACAAGACCTGCCAGGACAAACCCGATACGTTGAAGGTTACGCCTTTTCTGATGTACTTGTTCGTGCTGCCGAAAGGGCTAAAATTTGGCGCCTCACTGCCTCCACCGCCTGCGCCGGAACTGCCTGCGCCGCCGACTGCGACGCCGCAGCTCATCGACAACCCGAATGTCTGCCTGGTGAGCGCCCAGAACGGCAGCGGGCAAGTCTTGGCGCAGCCCTTCCAGCAGGTCAGCTTCCCGCTGTTCTATTCGGACAGCGTCTACAGCGCAACGGCGCTCTTCATCGTGGGGGACTTATTTGCGCTTGCCCCGCTGCGGCTGAGCGCGGAAGTCCCGAATGCCAGCGTCAATTACCTGCGCTTGGCTGCGCTCCCTGGGCCAGAGATCGAAGTCAGTGAAGCGCAGAGTACGTCACTCGATCTATCCAAAGGTTACTATTCTTTTGTTGTGGTGAACGTGGCGTTGGACAACATCGCTAATCAGCTCGGTCTGGATACGACTCCAGAGAACACGCTTATCGTGCGCTGCCAGCAAATTGTTCAGTGAGTGGCATTCGGATTTTGGGGTGAACACGTCGGTTCGCTCCTACGAATCGTACCATTCTGTAGGGAACGATCTATGTGAGGACAGGCGCGAAAGGGACGATGACGGTACGGTATTTGACGGTCGATGAGCTGGTGTATATCAACGCGCAGTTTCTGCTGCGGACGCCGATCCACACGATTGTGGAGGGCAAACGGACAGTGCGGGATATGAGTCTGCTGGAAGCGGCGGCGGCGCGGCCGATGCAGAGCGTTTTCGGCGAGGATGCCTACCCGACGTTGGAAGACAAGGCCACGGCGCTGCTGCACTCGATTGCACGGAACCATCCGTTCGCGGATGGGAACAAACGAACAGGCACGGTAGCAGCGGCTTTTATGCTGGCGGTGAACGGGCGGCGGGTCGAGTGGGCAGCAGAGGAAGCACTGGAGCGGATCGTTGGGCTGGCGGAGGGCACGATTACGCCGGAGGCGTTTGCGGCATGGCTGCCGACGGCGGCAGCGGGTGACTCCGTACTGGAGGCAGATGCCGAGCGCGATATGGCGCTGATCGCGGCGATCCTGGCAGAGCACCGCTGGCTGCTGGAGGCGCTGGCGGGGAGGTGAGGCCAAAGGCGAGCCACTGATTGGCTGACGGGAGACGGGCGCAGTTTTGCCTGTAAGACGGCAGCGGTTACAATGGGGGGCATGAGCCGGTTCAGCGAAATAGGCGCAGACTTATGGCATATGGTCGGCTAGATGTGTTCTGGCCGGATGGGCTGTTCAAGACATTCGCTCTGGTCGAAAACCGGATCTCGGTGGGGCGCTCGGCCGGGAATACCATCGCGCTGGATACGACCACCATCTCGCGCTACCACTTCAGCATTATGCAGGAAGGCGACCAGGTCTTCATCACTGACCTGGAATCGGCGAATGGGACGTTTGTGGATGGCGAGCGGCTCAAGCCCAACGAGCCGCACCCGCTGTACGGCGGCGAGGAAATCCAAGTTGGGCACCTCCGCATCCAATACCATCACCTAGACGAGCAGCCGACCCAGCCGATGAAGCCGGCGGACGAAACCACGCAGCGGTTGGAGGTGGCTTCCCCGGAATTCCGGGTGGATGTGATTGCCCCAGCCCAGCCCTTCTCGCCCGGCGCGCAGATGTCGGCGGAAATTTCGGTCACGAACACGGCTAGCAGCACACAGCGCTTCCGGCTGGATGTGGGCGGGATGCCGCCGGAATGGGTGCGGGTGGCTCCGGCAGAACTCACGCTGGCACCGAACGAAAGCGGCCAGGCATTGGTGCTGTTCCGTCCTACACGGCGCAGTGACAGCCGTCCTGGTGATTATCCGGTGACCGTGCGGGTGGCGCTGCTGGAACAGCCGGAAGTCTACCTGGATGCGACGATGCTGGTGCATATCCTGGCGTATAAAGGATTCGGGATGGCGCTGGAACAGGCACGCATTCTGAGCGGACAGCGCTTCCGGCTGCATTTGCATAACCAGGGGAGCGGGCCGCTGCCGCTGACGATCACGGGGTTTGATAAGGCGCAGGCGCTGCGCTACCGCATCCAGCCGCCGCGGGTCACGCTGGCGGCGGGGCAGCGGCTGGTTGTGCAGGGGGAGATCATACCGGAGCGTCCGTCGCTGTTCGGGAAAGTCAAAGAACACAGCTTCGACCTCCAAGTGCGTTCGGGGGATGCCGCGCAGTTTTTGGCAGTGGCGCGGGGGCAGTTCCTGGAAAAGCCGCTGCTGCCCAACTGGGCGCCAGTGGCGGCGGCGGGAGCTGGTTTGCTGGCGCTGGTGGTGATCGTGCTGGCGCTGGCGGTGCTGCTGCAGCCGCCGCGACCGCCGCAGATCGCCTTCTTTGGGGTGAACAGCACGCTGATTCCACGCGGGCAGCCGCTGACGATCAACTGGGCAGCGACCGATGTCAGCCACCTGAGCCTGCAGATCAATGGAACGATGGTCGCTGAACGCTTCAACGCGGAGCCAGCCAGCCTGAATGTGGACACCAGCGGGCTGAGCGGGGAGGTGAGGCTGGGACTGAGCGGCTACAACGGGAGTCTGGAAACGACAGTTGAGAAGACCGTGCGCGTGTTTGAACCCATCGGCGCGGCGGTCATCAGCGTATCGCCGAATCCGCCGCTGCGGTACGTGCTGCAAACGCTGTCGATTAGCTGGACGGTTCCAGGGGCGGCATCCGTGCGTTACACGCTGGAAGGATTGAGCGGCAGCACCGAGTATCTGCAGGGGCAGATTCTCTCCGGTCCCACGCAGTCGATCACCGCACAGGGGTTCCCACAGCAGACGCTGCGGCTGACGCTGCTGGTGGAGGACGAACTGGCAACGCCGCAGACGATCATTCAGGACATCGTGCTGCTGGATGCCCAATGCACAGCGCGTGACCGGGCGGTGACGCTGTATGCCGGGCCGGATACGCGCTACCAGGTGGTGGGGACGGTGCAGCCGGGCGGCTCGGTGATCGTGGATGGGCAGGACAGCAGCGGGAATTGGCTGCGGGCACAGCTTCAACCGGGTCTTTTCGGCTGGGGGATGATCGAGCAGTTTGCCTGCCCGCCGACCTTCAAACCGGAAGATTTGCAGAAGCGGCTGGATGTGCCGCCGACACCCACACCGGTTCCGCCGACCGCGACGCCCACGCCAACCGCGTCTGTTCGGCCTCCGACGACACTTACGCCCGGCGGGCCGCCGCTCCAGCCGCAGGGGGTTCCGACGGCAACAGCGGCGGGATAAAACTTACATTGTGGGGGTAATTTCTAGTATACTGAGGCGTATGAGCACACTGCCTCTGGCGCTGCACGCCCCTGACCCGCGTATTGCCATCCGCCCGGTGAAGATTTCGGATACCGAAAGTTTGCGTATTCACTGCTGGCCAAACCGGAAGTTCATGACGGTGTACGGCGTGGTATCGCGGGCAGTGCGCAGCACGGCTCAAGAGCGTGGGCTGGGGTTGGTCATCACCAGCGCCTCGGGGCTGGCAATCGGGTTCGGACAGTATTCGGTGTGGCCGGCCTGCGCGGAGATCAGCGATCTGGTGGTTTCTGAAAGCCACCGCGGGCGCGGTCTGGGAACGGCATTGATCCAAGCGCTGCTGCAGCACGCGCTCCAGCGCGGGATCACCACGTTCGAGATCGGGGTATCGCTGAATAATCCGCGCGCCGCCGCGCTCTACCGGCGGCTGGGATTTGCGGACAGCCACACGGTGATGCTGCATCTCGATCAGGGGCTGGAACGGGTGCAGTTTCTACGGCTGAGCGCGGAAGCGCGAACGTGAAGGCTGTCAGCGTTCGATAAGGCGGATTTCTTCCACTTTGGCGACACGCGGCATGGTCGAGGTATACACGCGGGTTCCGCAGTAGGCGCAGACCTTTTCTCGGCCATCCCACTGCCAAAGGGCGGGGGTGCGGCGGCAGTAGCGGCAGGTGTCCTGCTGGCTGGCTTCGAAGTGCTTGGACGAGTGGCGATCTGTCATCATAATACTGAACTTCCCCACTTCGATAACGACCGTTATCCTGAACCTACGATTGTGTTCCTAACAACTTCCTAAAGGTATAGCAAAGACAAGTTATGCACTATAGCGATTCTGGTTAAGAATCGCCCCTATGCAGCTGGATGGGATGGCTAAAGGCGCGGCATGGTGACAATCGAACAGGCGCTGCGGGAAGCAAGGCAGCGGATTGGCGCGGCCTCCGAGTCGGCCAGCCTGGATGCGCAGCTGCTGCTGGCGGCAGTGCTGGGAATCGAGCGGGCGGCGGTGCTGGCGCATGGCGAGCGAGTCTTGACGGACGAGGATGCAGGCCGCTACGGGGCGCTGGTCGAACGCTGCGCGGCGGGGGAGCCGCTGGCGTATCTGCTGGGGCAGCGGGCGTTTTATGACCGCACCTTTCAAGTCACCCCAGATGTGTTGATTCCGCGCCCAGAAACGGAAGACCTGTTAGCGGCAGCGTTGGAATTCACGCGAGGGCGCAGTATCCTGACGGCCGTCGATGTAGGGACGGGCAGCGGCGCCCTGGCGGTGACGCTGGCGGCGCATGCTCTCAATGCGGCCGTCTATGCCACTGATATCAGTCCGGCGGCGCTGGCTGTGGCGCAGGAGAACGCGAAGCGGCAGTCCGTTCAGGTTACCTTCTGGGAAGGCGATTTGCTGCTGCCCGTCATCGAGCGCAGCCTCCAGGTTGATCTGATTCTGGCGAACCTGCCATATATCCCGTCTGGTGAGGTGGACCGGCTGGCGGTCAGCCGCTACGAGCCGCGGCTGGCGCTGGACGGCGGGCCGGACGGGCTGGTGCTGATCCGGCGGCTGCTCGACCAAGCACGGCAGTGCTGGCGGCGGGATGGGCTGATCCTGCTGGAAATCGGGCACGATCAAGGTGCGGAAGTGATGCGGTTGGGGCGCGAGCACTTCCCGGCAGCCGAGGTTTGGCTGCGGCAGGATTTGGGCGGGTTCGACCGGCTGGTTGGCATTGCCGGAAATTGATGCCGCCAGCACCTTCGCGAAGATACTGGCGGCACACCGTTGGGGGAGTCGGGGAATTGCTGCGATGTCGTCTGCAATGTCACCGATCTAGTTTTACTGTACACCCATTTCATGGAAAAAGAATTGAGGTTTTTACCGATTGACAAGAATTCATCAATTCTTTTTCTCATTCACTGAGACGGCGGCGGGCTTCGTGCTGCACCATGTTGATGATGCCCATCAAGCCCTGCCCCTTACCCATTGAGATTTCTCTGCCGAAGAGCGCGAAGACGATGTTGGTCTCCAGCGCCGCGACTTGATCGAGGGGCTGGCCGGAGCACGTTTCTGCGAGGATGACGCTGATTGCCATGGCCGAGAGTCCCTGAGGGTTGAGGACATCGAAATAAAACTGGAGCGTGCCGTCGGGGTTTTCATGTGACCAGACAAAGGCATCGGACTCACAGGCTGGAACACGGTGGGATTCATCGTAGGGTTTGGCCGCGATTTCCGGTGGGACACGCACCGCCGGGAAGCGGTCGGCAATTTCGATGAGGTATTCCGCCCGTTCATTCCGGTCGGTGATTTGCGAGAAGTCTTCGACAATTTCAGCCAATTTGGCAGGATAGCGGGTCATAACAGGTTCCAGGTTGGGTTATGGATATAGGTTCCTACTCCTGGCCGCCTCTCCGCTTCGCGAAGCGAGAAGGCAGCCAGCGGGGTCGGGTTTCAGGGGTGAGCTAGACGTTCTTCTCAATAGGTAGGCCGACCGAGTTGCCCCACTCCGTCCAGCTCCCATCGTAGTTGCGGACGTGCTTGTAGCCGAGCAGGTAGGTCAGGACGAACCAGGTGTGGCTGCTGCGTTCACCGATGCGGCAGTAGGCGACAATGTCATCGCCAGGCTTGAGTCCCTGCTCCTGCTCGTAGATGGCGCGGAGCTGGCTGGCAGTCTTGAACGTGCCATCTTCGACATTGATGGCGCGCGCCCAGGGGACGTTCTTCGCGCCGGGGATGTGCCCGCCGCGTAGGGCGCCTTCCTGCGGGTAGTTGGGCATGTGGAGCAGCTTGCCGCTGTATTCATCCGGGCTGCGGACATCGACCAGGGGCAGGCCAGCTTTGACGTGCTGGAGCACCTGTTCGCGGAAAGCGCGAATGGTGGCATCGTCGCGTTCCGGGGCGGTATAGGTTGTTGGCGGATATTGAGGGACTTCGCGGGTCAGTTCACGGCCTTCTTTTTCCCACTTCAGGCGGCCGCCATCGAGGATCTTGGCGTTGGTGTGGCCGAACAACTGGAAGACCCAGAAGGCATAGGTCGCCCACCAGTTGTTCTTGTCGCCGTAGAAGATGACGGTGGTGTCATTGGTAACGCCGATGCGGGACATCAGCTTCTCAAAGCGAGCGCGGTCGAGGTAATCGCGGCGCACCGGGTCGTTAAGATCGTTTGTCCAATCGACCTCCACCGCGCCAGGGATGTGTCCAGAGGGGTACAGGAGTGGGTCTTCGTTGGATTCGATGACACGGATCCCCGGATCGCTGCGGTGGTCAGCCAGCCAATCGGTGGAAACCAGCACATCGGCGTTGGCGTAGCCCCGGCTCGAAATGTCAGTCATGGTAGTCCTCCTGCTGAATTTTGCAGATGAGTATCATGAATATAGCGGTCAGGCGAAAGCACGGCAATACAGAGTTTGATGAGCGTTGGCACATTCCTTTCATGAACATAACGGTCTGACCGCGCCAGCCCCAGGCAAACAAAAAGCCGACCTGTGCAGGTCGGCTGGTATGCCTGTCAATGAGCGCGCGGGGCACGCTACCGGACAGTGATCCCCCTCCCCGCCATAGACGCGGTGGCAGAAGCGGCACAGCAGGCCGTACAACAACACGCGCGTGAGGAGAGGTTCAAGTTACTCATGTGGCACACTATAGCCTGTGCGGGCAGGGTTGTCAACGACTAAATCGAGAGGGATACTCGATGGGGAAAGAGGTAGAGCATGCGCACACCGAATACATCCCAACCGCTGGCCGACCGCATCCGTCCGAAGACGCTTGACCAGTTCATCGGGCAGAAGCACCTGGTCGGGCCGGGGAAACCGCTGGCGCTGGCGATCCAGCAGAACCGCATCTATTCGATGATCTTCTGGGGGCCGCCAGGGGTGGGCAAGACGACGCTGGCGCGGATCATCGCCAGCCAGACGAACCGCCCGTACTTTGAACTCTCGGCGGTTTCCGCCGGGAAAGCCGAGATTCGCGCGATTGTCGAGCAGGTGCAGGCCGAGACGCGGCGCGACCTGTTCAGCACTGAAGACACATCTCAGCCGCAGGGCAGCGCCGTTTTGTTCCTGGATGAAATTCACCGCTTCAATAAGGCGCAGCAGGACTTCCTGCTGCCGTATGTCGAGGATGGGACGCTGGTGCTGATTGGGGCGACGACGGAGAATCCCAGCTTTGAGGTCAACTCGGCGCTGCTGTCGCGGTCGCGGGTTTTCGTGCTGGAGGCGCTGACCGCTGAGGAGGTTGCCGAGATCATCCGGCAGGGAGCAGATGAGCTGGGCGTTGCGGTTGACGACGAAGCGGTGGACTTCCTGGCGCAGTTTGCCAACGGTGACGCGCGGCAAGCGCTCAACCTGCTGGAAGTGACCGTGGAACTCTACGCGCGGCAGGGGGGGACGGTGCGGCTGGAGGCGCTGAAGAATGCGCTGCAATCCAAGTTCCTGCGCTACGACAAAGCCTCGGAAGAACACTACAACACGGTCAGCGCCTACATCAAATCGATGCGGGCCAGCAACGTCGATGCGGCGCTGTATTATCTGGCGCGGATGGTGAACGCGGGCGAAGACCCGAAGTTCATCGCCCGGCGGATGGTGATCTTCGCCAGTGAGGACATCGGCATGGCGCAGCCGACGGCGCTGGTGGTCGCCAACGAGGTTTTCCGGGCAGTGGAGACCATCGGGCTGCCGGAGTGCCAGATCAACCTGGCGCACGGGACGGCTTACTTGGCGCTGGCCCCCAAAGACCGCACGGCATGCGACAGCTTCTTCGAGGCGCTGGAGGATGTGCAGAAGCACGGCAACCTGCCGATCCCGCTGAACCTGCGGAATGCGCCGACGAACCTGATGAAAGAGCTGGGCTACGGCAAGGACTACGAGATGTATTCGACCGGCGATCTGCTGCCGGAGCAGCTCAAAGGGCGGAGGTACTATAAGAAATAAGGGACAGGGCTGCCTGTGCGGATAATCGGGCGATCCTGCATGGCCGTCCCGACGAGCGCGGCTCATTTTTACAGAGAGCTGTGCATCTAGCCGAGGCGTTGGGGCGGCGGATTTCGGGTTTCAATCTTCAAACGAAATGGACAAATCGGCTCTTTTATGGTTTCTTATAAAGAACCTGACGGCCATAAGGTGCTGCTGCCGGGCTGTTGACAAGGAGTTGAAGGGATGCGAATGTGGTCCGATGTTCGTTTGAGGGTCGCTCTTATCGCGGCAGCCTGCCTGCTGCTGAGCGGCGCCGTGCTTGCCCAGGGTGGGTTCATCAGCTATGGGCGGGTCGTCGCCGGAAACCTGAGCGACACATCGCCGGTAGCGCTGCATACATTTCAGGGAAATAGTGGGGATTTGATTGCGGTCGAAGTGAGCGCAACTTCCGGCGGATTAGACCCAACGGTGACGCTCCTCAGCCCCGGCGGAGTGCCTTTAGCCAACAATGACAATGATCCTTTCAGTTTCAATCTTGGGGACGCCGGCCTTCGTTTTCAACTCCCAGAGACCGGCATTTATTCCCTACTGGTGGGTGGAGCCAATAATACGCGCGGCGACTTCATGCTCCGGTTGATCCTGCGTTCAAGCAGCGCTGCGCCGGTTCCGCTGGCCGGGACAGCGCAAATTGACCTGGCGACCGGCCCGCAGGCGGTTTTGGTGGCAGGCGATCCGAGCGGAGTCACGCCGGTCACGATACAGGCAGCCCCGGTTGAAGCCGCGTTTTCGGTTGAAGTGCGCCAGCCGAGCGGCCAGACGATTGCCATCTTTATCAATGTGAGTAACGCCAACCTGCTGCTGCCGGCTGCTGCCGGGAACTACGTGGTGGTGATCAGCCCCAGCGCACCAGGCGTTCAGGGAATCGTCTCGATCAGCGAGGCGATGGAGGCGGTCAACCTACCCGCGCCAGTCGCCACTGAGGAAGCCTTACCGTCGTCAGCGGTTCCGCCTGCGAACGTGTGCAGCACCAGCCCGGCATCAGGCGCGGTGAATGTCCGCAGCGGGCCAGGAACCAACTTTGGCGTCGTGGCAACCCTCCAGCAGGGACAGTATCTCGTTGTCACCGGGCAGAACGCGGGTTGGTTCGCGGTGACACTGCCGGGAGGCGGCCTGGGATGGGTCGCAGGGAGCGTGGTCACGCTCTACGGCCCGTGCGACAACATACCGCTGGTTCAGGGGCCTGCCATCCAGCCGACAGTGCCGCCGAACGTCGTCGTCACGGTCACACCTTCGCCGACCGCCGCCGTGGGCGGGCAGCAGCCAACGCTGGCACCGACCCAACCGCCACCAACACTGGCGCCCACACAAGCGCCGCCGACCGCGCCGCCGACGCAGGCTGCACAGATCGCCCCACCGGACAATAACTACGTGCTGGTGGTTCCGCTGGATGGCAGCGCGTCGCTGAGCGATTACGTCTCGCACCCGAATGGGGATGTGGAAGATGTGGTCAGCTACGATACCACCGGCCTGAATCCGAACCAGGCGCTGCCCGGTGGGCGTGGGCAGCTATCCATCGCCCTGGTCTGCTCAGGTACGGGAACAAACTTCATCACGTTCCGCATCGATGGTCAGAATTTCTCATGTGGGCAGACGTTCCTGCGCACCGTCAACGCCGATTCGGATACCGGCGCGGTGCGGATCACAGCAACCAATTCTGGCCCCGAAGGCACATATGTCCAGTGGACGCTGAATGCGACGCTGACGCGGCTGAACTGACCCGTCGTTTAAGATAAGCGGAGCCAGCAGCAGAGGCGGCCCATCGGCTGCCTCTGTCTTTGAAAGCAGCGTGCTCAGCGATCCAGTGCGACGCCCTAGCGGAACACCACCCGCTCGGCCAGATTGGCCTCGATCTCGGCGCGGGTGCGCCAGGCGTCGCGGTAGCCGCGCGCAGCGAAGACTTCAAGCTGGTCACCTACATGCGGCGACCCCGGCTGGGTGGCGTTGCCATAGGTCAGCAGCACCTTAGCCCGCGGCGTGTCCCCGAACTCGATGATGGCGATATAGGACTCGCCGGCCACCACCTTGAAGCGCAGGTCTGGCTCCTGGGTGAAGGTCAACGTGCGGAACGTCCCCAGCATGTCGTCTGTCCCGCTGGCCGGCAGATCGTACTGCCCCACGCGCATGCGGAAGATGCTGCCGTAGGGGACATCGATGCCCGCGCCGAGCGGCCGCAGCAGCTCTAACTGAGCGGCCACGCGCTGGAGCGCCTCGACCGCGCCGATGGGGTCAACCAGGCCGCGGGGGGTATTCAGCGGATCGCTGAGGTCGAAGGGCACGGCCAGGGCGCTGAATCCGAAACGCCCCAAGTAATCAGCAGCCCAGGCTGCGAAGAGCACCGCCCCAACACTGGTTTCATCGGCGCGGCGATCCCAGTTCTTGAGGACCTCCGCCGCCCGCTGCACTAGCTCAACCGGGGATTCCTCGGCAGCGGCGATCAAATCATCCAGCACCCAGCGGGTTAGCTCGACGAAGGTGGACTGCTTGAGCGTCAGCAGACGGTCATAGCTGAGCGTGCCGGCTTCGGCCAGCAGGCGCATAGAGGTCTGCGGCCTGGGCCAGACGAAGGCCGGCGGAGACATATAAGGCGGGTAATCCGCCGGGTCGAGTGCCAGCGGCAGCGTAGTCGTCCAGGGCGGCTCGTTGGCGTTCTGGAGCCAGCCGGAGGCCGGGTTGAGCACGCGCGGCAGGTCGTCGTAGGGGTGGAAGGTCGTCCAGATGTACTTGGACTGGTCACCGGGGATGATGGCCGGGCGGCTGCGGTCGGCGGGTGTGGTATTGTTCCAGAAGGCCCAATCGCCTTCGGAGCGCAGCGGAACCTGCTCGTTGAAGACGTGCAGGATGTTGCCGTCGCGGTCGGCATACATTATGGTGAACATGGGAATGTAGAGCAGACGCAGCGCCGCCTCGAACTCCTGAAGGCTGCGCGCCTTGCCCATCTGCCACCACTGCATGGCGGCGTCGTAGGTCTGCTCGCCGACGACGCGCAGCGCCAGCGCCGTGCCGTCGGCGCGTTCAGCGATGAGCGGCCCATGCGCCGAGGAGCGAATCAGCAGCGGTTGGGCGACCAGGCGGCCATCGGGTTGGCGCACCAACACGGTCTCTTGGCGGGACTGATAGGGCTGTTCGACGCCATCCAGCAGGTAGCCGCCGTTCGGGCCGGGGGTCAGTTTGTAGAGGTCCCAGCCGTCATGGGTGTTGACGGTGTGCGTCCAGCCGAGGTAGTCGTTGAAGGCGATGCCGAGGATGGGATTGCCGACCAGCGCCGCGCCGTAGACATTCACTTCCGGCGAGACCAAGTGCGCCTCGACCCACAGGCCGAGGTCTGACCAGGGCTGGTGCGGGTTGGCGACCAGCATGGCATGGCCGCTCTCCGACTTGACCGGGCCGATGGCCCACGCATTCGACCCCGCGGTGAAGGCATCCACCAGCGCTGAACGGTCAGGCTGCGCCTCCAGCTTGCCCACCGCCCAATCCGCCGCAACGCTGAAGGCGAGCCGGGAGATGAAGGTATAGCGCAGCACGCGCACCCCGTGCCCCAGGATATCCGGGCCAGTGACGGGCAGCACGCGCTTCCACGGCTCGCCGATCCGGTCTGGATGGGCGGCGACATAATCGTTGATCCCCTGGGTAAAAGCATTGACATAGCGGCGGAACTCGGCGGGCAGGTGGCCGTAGCCCCAGAGCGCCTGCTGGGGTATCCCGACGGTGCGAACCTGGCGGTCGCCATCCAGGTAGTCTGCACCCCAGTATTCCGCCGCGCGACCCCGCGCCTGGCCGTAGAGCTTGAGGATCAGATCGCCGTGGTTTTGAGCCTGTGCCCAGCCGAAGGCATAGAACAGCCCCTCGTTGGTCGGCGAGAAGATGTGGGGCACACCCCAATTATCCCAGAGGATTTCGGGGGTATCTGGCAGTGTCTGGCCTTGTACAGCGGGCAGCACGGGCATCACGGTCAGCAGAAGGAGGACGATCAGGATGGCAGTTATTCTGTACATGAGCAATCACCTGAGCTGGGCTGGGATGAATGATCTGCTTCTACCAGAAGCACGGCTCTGACCTCACTATAACACGACTGACCGCTTATTCGACGTATCCACTCCGTACCAGACCGGCTGGTGATGCTTTGGGGGGATTTCCCCATGTCATTCGTCATGCTGCCGTCCAGCAGGCCAAGCTCCGACGGTGCGATAATAGACATCAAATGCCGGCCACAGGATTTGGCTATAATGAGGAGCGTCACGATGAAGAATCTGGCAGGGACATGGTACAACGAACTGGGTTCGCGCGTCGAACTCGCCATCAAGCCCGACGGGCAGATTGAAGGGCATTATTTCACCGCTGTGGGTGGATCTGCCGGTGAGTTCCGGCTGACGGGACAGGCGGATATCCATTCGCGGGAAAACAGTCGCGCTTTCGGCTTTGTCGTCGCCTGGACGAACAGCATGGTGAACGAACACTCGGTGACGGTGTGGTCAGGACTGTACCACCATGTCGGGAAGGAAGAAGTCCTCTCGACGACCTGGCTGCTCACCCGCGAGACAGCCACCGCCGAGCAGTGGACCTCCACGCTGGTCGGGACAAATACCTTCCGGCGCACACCGCCAGAGGAGTGGACACCGCTGCAAACCTGGCGTCCTGAACCCGTGCCTACCCCTGTGGGCTAGACTGCACCGCCTGTGTCACCCGGCTGTGAAGTGGCCGGGCTGACCTTCCTGCCCCCTTCGGAGGCTTTCCGTCATACCCAGAGCCATCGCCCCTCCGCAGGGGGCGATCTTCGTCTAGCCGAATGGATTTCATCGCTGTGCGATCATCAGCTTGCCAACCGCTTCAGTGCATCGGCTTTGCCATCAGGATATCGGGCTTGCGCGGGCCGTTGGCATCCGGGATGACGCCGACCACGCGGTAGCCCAGCTTTTGATAGAAGCTGAACGGATGCGGGCTGCGCTCGTCCAAGTTCCGCAGCCGGGCAATGTGTCCGCATAGATCCGCGTAGAGGTCGTCGACCTGTGACAGCGTGGTCTGGGCATTCTCATCGTCGGTGCCCAGCATTATGGTCGAAGCGCCAGCCGCGCGGGCAGCGTCCTCCAAGCGTTCGACCAGCCGCCGCCCGATTCCCTTCTTCTGGAAAGCTGGATCGACTGCCAGGGGGTGCAGTTCCCAGGTATGGCCGTCGTAGATGGTCAACGCGCCGATCCAGCCCAGCAGATGATCTCCTTCGACGGCGGCAAAAGCGGCTCCTTCGGCGAGAATATTCTGCACCTCGGCCAGCGCTCCATCGAGGGACTGCCAGTCTGCGGCATGGGGGAAAAGGCGCGGCAGCAGGGTGGCAGCCTGCTGAAGCAGATATGTGTGCTGCGCGGATAGTTGAATGATTTCCACTTCGTTGATCCTTTCCCGATCTCCGGCTGCCGGATGATAGATCATTTCCACCGGAAGACGGAACCGCAAATCCACCCCTGAGCCGATGAAGCCGTTCCGGAATTCCCGTATTGTATGGTCATGTTAAACGAAGCGCCGTTACCACAACGGCAACAAGGAGAAGAGCATGTTCCGCTCGAAAGCTGCACTGTCGATCATCTTAACCGCCGTCACCATCATGGCGAGTGTGGCGCCCGCCTTTGCCCAGTCCACCAGCGGCGCGGTCTGCGCACAGACGCACGTCGTCCAGCGCGGTGAAACGCTCAGCCGCATCGCCCGCACCTACGGCGTGACTCTCGCCAACCTGCAAGGCTGGAACGGCATCGTCAACGCCAACAAGATTTACGCCGGAACGACCCTGTGCGTGAAGGTGACCTACCCGAACCAGGGTGGCACGACCTACGTGGTTCAGAAGGGCGACACGCTGGCCGCCATCGCCCGCCGCTTTGGGGTTAACATGAATGTGTTGGCTCAGGTGAACAACATCGCCAATGTCAACCGGATTTATGTCGGCCAGGTGTTGGTCATCCCGGATGTGACTATCCAGCCGGTCTAGGCGCGCATGAAAATGCCGCGAAACCCTCAGCTCAGCCCCTGTTCCAGTCTCTCGGAGCGGGGGCTGGTTGATTCCTCAGCCAGCAAAAACCCCGCGTTACTCGACGCGGGGTTGGAGAGGTGATGCGCTGTGGAATGGCTGCCTTCACGAAGGTTTGGAGGCTTCTTCTTCAGCAGGTTCGTCCTTGTCTTCCCAACTAATGATCCAGATGCAGGCCCCCGCGACCAGGACGGTTGCCACGATCAGCGCCAGCCATTGAGTCGCCAGCAGGCCAACATCGTTGGCCTCGATCACCAGCAGGATGACCATCCCCAACGAGAGGATGATCCAGGCTACCAAGCGCGGATGCCGCATCATCCAGCGAATCGGGGGGAGCGCAGCCAGTTGGTTCATCTTTCTTCGCCTCGTCCAAATGTGCGTCACGCCGTAATCATAGCGGATTGGACGCCAAATGGAAACACTCCCCCGCCGCTGATGCGCCCTACTGTCCCTGACCGAGCGAGTAGCCCGGCTGGCCGTCGAAGGTGCAGAGGTTCTCGGTCTTGATGAAATCGAAGCCAGCAGCGGCAATACGGCCCAGCAGTTCGACGATCTGCTGGTGGCTGACCGCGCCGCTGGTCGATTCGTAGCGGCAGCGCCAGTGATCGACGCAGAAGGTTTCCGGCATTCCCTTCGGCCAGACCTTCTGGCCGCGATTGCTAATCATGGTCAGCTTGAGCGCTCCACCATCGACCTTGCTGAGCGCCTCGCCGAGCACATTCGGGTCGCGGTTAGCCTGATCCCAATTCAGGAAGACATCCACGCCGATAGTCTCCTTCTTGGCATGCGGATGGATCACGGCAGCGCTGGCCGGCGGGATGCTGCCCTCGGCAGCGTAAGTGACGGGCTTGAGCGTCTCCGGCAGCTTGCCCAGGTTGGCAACGACTGCCTCGGCGAATTCCTTCGTGCCGACCTTGCGCTTGCTGACGCTTTCGCGGAAGATGTCGTAGGTGTGCGTGCCCTCTTCGATTGTCCGCAGCCAGGCGTTATGCACCCGTTCGGCGACCTGCGGCTGGCCGATGTGCACCATCATCATGACGCCGGAGAGCAGCAGCCCGGAGGGATTGGCGAGGTTCTGCCCAGCGCGGCGCGGCGCAGAGCCGTGAATGGCCTCGAACATGGCGGCATGTTCGCCGATGTTGGCCGAACCAGCCAGCCCGACCGATCCGGCGATCTGTGCGGCCACGTCTGAAAGGACATCGCCGTACAGGTTGGGGAGCACGATCACGTCAAAGGCTTCCGGTGTATCGGCCATCTTGGCCGCGCCAATATCGACGATCCAGTGTTCCTTCTCCAGATCGGGATACTCTGCGCCGATCTCATCGAAGACGCGGTGGAACAAGCCGTCAGTCAGCTTCATAATGTTGTCTTTAGTGAAAGCGGTGACCTTCTTGCGGTTGTTGCGCCGGGCATACTCGAAGGCGTAGCGGATGATCTTCTCGCAGCCGGGACGGGTGATCAGCTTGAGGCACTGGTAGACCTCGTCCGTCTGGCGGTGTTCGATGCCCGCGTACAGGTCCTCTTCGTTCTCGCGGACGATCACCAAGTCCATGACCGGGTGCTTGGTGCGGATGAAAGGGTGGTAGCTAACGCAGGGGCGCACATTGGCGTAGAGACCGAGCGTCTTGCGGGTGGTGACGTTGATGCTCTTGAAGCCAGTTCCCTGGGGCGTAGTCAGCGGCGCCTTATAAAACACCTTCGTCCGCCGCAGCGACTCCCAGGCGCTCGGTTCGATCCCGGCGGTGTTGCCGCTCAGATAAATCTTTTCGCCGACGACAATCTCTTCGATCTCGATGTCGGCTCCGGCAGCCTGGAGGATGTGCAGGCTGGCCGCCATGATCTCCGGCCCGATGCCATCTCCATACGCCACGGTAATCGGTGTCTTCCCCATCTTCGCCCTCCTTCAAAGGCTGTGCGGCGGCCCTGGCTGCCTGGCCGCCATTGGACAATAAAATAGGCCCATGTGAATTCGGGATGGCTGTTTCATCCTGAACTCACATGGGCCTACGGTGCAACCAGTCGTTCCAACGCGACTTTTTGCGGAGTCTGCCTCACGCGATTGCCATGACTATACCGGAAAATCAGCCGCAGTCAACCGCGAAATTAGCGACCTCTCATTTTGGGAGATCGATGGGCAGCAGGATGAAAGGCTGTGCCAGGTTCGCGCCTGCCGCATCGCGAACCGGCAGCAGGCTGCTGCTGGCAGGATCAACCCAACCGATTCGCAGCGCCGCCGCGCCAGGCACATCTGGGAACCAGAGCCTGTCAGTCACGCCGGAAGCCGCTTCCCAGGTGTTTGACGGCGCGAAGCCGTTGAGCGGCGAACGATCCTGCTGGGCGAGGATCGCGCCGTCCGCGTCCAGCACATGCACGAACCAGCTCAGCGCGGGACGTTCGCGCCCCACTGCTGCCCATTCGAGCGCAGCCAACACATCCACGCCGCGCCGCTCCACGCCGTAACGAGCCAATCGCAGCGCCGCGCCGAAGGTGAAGCCGACCGCCTGCGAGGGTTCCACGCGGACAGTCGTGAAGCGCAGCAG
Organism: Anaerolineae bacterium; assembly: GCA_034431625.1. GTDB lineage: Bacteria > Chloroflexota > Anaerolineae > Aggregatilineales > Phototrophicaceae > CFX2. Next base: position 31,890 of record DAOUCY010000101.1, read on the forward strand.
GCGGTGGCCTGCCGCCAGAGTCTGCCCGCCGAATGCGCAGCAGTCCAGCAGATCGCGCTCCTGCCAATTGGCGGGGCTGGCCGGCTGAAACCAGGTCACCAGCGCCAGATCACTGCTCTGCCGAATCGCCCAGTCCGTCATGGGGTGGGCCAGGCGGTCATCCGGTGCAGTAGGCGCGTTGGTCGAGGTCACCCGGCGGCCTTCGACATCCAGCAGCGCTTCACCGAAGTGCGTCGAAGTCACGAGCAGGCTGCTGCCAGGCGGCGCAGCAGCTTCAAGCTGGCGAATCTGGGCGGCCAGTTCACTATCCTGCTGGCGCCAGCCGGTGACGTTGAGCGCGGCAATGACGATCAGCACAAATACGAACTGGCCGCGCCGGGTTCGTGCCCAGAGCACCGCCGACAGAATCGCCAGCGCTGCCGCCAGATGCACCGGATCGATGCCATGAGATAACCAGGCTGGCTCCAACGGCCAGCCAAGCCTGACCAGCGCCAGATGGCCGAGCGCTGCGAACGCCGCCGGATCGGTCAAGATCGCGCTGGAGAAGGTCAAGCCGCTGGCTGAAGCATACTGCTGGAAGAGCAGGCTGAAGTAGACGTTAATGTCCACCAGCGTCCCCAACAGGCTGATTGCCAGCGAGAGCAGCCCCAGCCCGCCGACCCCAGCCCAGAGGATGCGCTGCGTCCAAGCGGCTTCGACCAGCGGCGCTGCCAGCAGCGCCAGCAGCGGCACAATGGGCAGCAGGAAGCGCGGTCCCCAAACGACACCGCCCTCCCAACTCGACCACAGCGCGAACAGGATCACCTGCGCGCCGCAGATTGCCAACAGCAGTGCTGCCAGCCGGCCGTTCCGCCGCCAGAGCACCAGCCCACCAGGAAACGCCAGCAGCAGCGCGGGACTGTACCAGAACAGCCCGCGAAACGGACTGAGTGTCAGCCCGAACAGGCCGGTCAGCAGCGGCGTGGTGAAGCCTTCGCCCGTCTCGAAGCCGTAGCCGGTCGTCAGCGGACTGCCGAAGCGAGCGGCGTTGTACAAGCCGATCCCAGCTAAGGCGATTCCGCACGGGGCCAGCAGCGCCAGCGCGTCGCGGAAAACAGCGCCAGGACGATCTCTGCGCCGCAGTGCTTCCAGCACGACCCACGCTAGGAACAGGCCAGCAAAGATGCCGTAGACCAGATTGATCCCGAACAGCAAGCCCAGCGCCGCGCCCGCGCCGACCAGCGATCGGCGGCCAGCGTCCTGGCTCAGCACCGCTGTCACCGCGGCTAGGATCAGCAGCGCGGCTAGCGGCTCGCCGTAGAGCGTCTGGACATACGGCAGCGGCAGCATCAGGCCGTAGAGCAAAGCAGTGACGAACGCCGTCCCCGCCGAGAAGCCGCTGCGCCGAATCAGGGTGAACAGCAGTACGGCCGTTGCCGCCGTGACCAGCGGATTGAAGAGCATGGCCGCCGCCCGCGCATCCATCCAGGGGAGTATCTCGGCCAGGGCGGCGAAGGGCAGCAGTGCCAGCGACGGTGTGATCCCTTTTTTGGAATACCACGCGCCATCCTGCCCGAAGGTACCCATGCGGGCTTTGTCGAAGGGCAGCAGCGCATCTGCCGCGCCGATCACACCGATGTCGAAGCGGCCAGTGCGGACAAACGTGGTCGAGACAGCTAGGATCGCCTGCCCATCGATGGAGTTGAGCCGGGGGCTGTAGACCAGCAGGTACAGCCCTAACAGCAGGCTGAACAGCGCAATCCGGGGATGAGTCCTCACCATGTGGAGCCTAGAGGCACACTCATGTCATCGCCCAGGCGGCACGGCGAAGATCGGACTGGTCGCCAGCTCCAATCCAGGAAACAGATCGGCCACATCAGGGATGCCGGGATAGGGTTTGTTGGGTTGGGCATGTTGAACCGGTGCATCCAGCATCGCATTCTTCTCCCGCTAGAGATTACCGGCTTCACGCAGCAAATGCCGGGCGATCACCAGCCGTTGAATCTCGCTTGTGCCTTCGCCGATGGTCATCAAGCGCTGGTCGCGGTAGATGCGCTCGACCGGGAATTCGCGGCTGTAGCCGTAGCTGCCGTGAATCTGGATGGCGCTGCGGCAGACCATCTCAGCGGCTTCGCTGGCCTTGAGCTTTGCCATCGCCGCCATTTTGCCGAACGGCCGTCCCTGATCTTTCAACCAGGCGGCCTGGTAGACCAGCAGCCGCGCCGCTTCGATTTCCAGGGCAGCATCGGCCAGCATCCACTGGATGGCCTGATGTTCGCTGATCGGCTTGCCGAAGGCGCGCCGCTGCCGAGCGTACTTAAGCGCTTCCTCGAAGGCCGCCCGCGCCAGCCCAACGCACAGCGCCCCGATGCCGATGCGCCCGCCGTCGAGCGTCTGCATGGTCTGCTGGAAGCCGCGCCCTTCCTCACCCAACACCGCCTCCAGCGGCACGCGCACCGCGTCAAAGCTGAGCATCTGCGTCGGCGAGCCGTTCAAGCCCATCTTCTTCTCCGGCGGGTGAATGGTCAAGCCCGGTGTGCCTGGCTCGACCAGCAGCATGCTGAAGCCGTGCGTGCCGGCGGCTTTATCGGTGCGGAGCAGCGTGACGATGACCGGGGCAAAGCGCGGGTTGGTGATCCAAGCCTTGCTGCCGTCGATGATCCAACTATCGCCCTCGCGAACGGCGCTGGTCTGAACCCCGCCGGCCAGGTCGGAACCTGCGCCCGGCTCGGTCAGCGCCAGCGACCCCAGCACTGTCCCGCTGGTCAGCTTGGGCAGGTACCGAGCTTTCTGCTCCGGAGTCCCCCAGGCGGCGATAGGGCCACAGCAGAGGCCGTTATGCGCCGTTACCGAAAGGCCGGTCGAGCCGCAGGCCCAACCGAGTTCCTCCACTGCAATCGCCGTGCTGATCGAATCCAACCCAGCCCCGCCGTATTCCTCTGGGACTTGCAGTCCGGTCAGCCCCAATTCGGGCATGCGGCGGATAGCCTCCCAGCGCATCTCCCCGGTGCGGTCTACCTCGGCGGCATAGGGTTGAATCTCGCCCGCGCAGAACTCATGCACAGCCCGCTGGTACATTTTCTGTTCAGTAGTGAGTTCAAAATCCATGAAAGCACCTCAAGAAAAGGGGTCTCTTGCGGTGCGATTATAGCGTATGGGATTGAAACAAACGCGGATCAAGCCATCGAGCGAGCTGCGGCTGGCTCCAGCAGTGACACGGCCGCATTGCCGAAGCGCTGCACATCGATGGGTTTGAACATCAGGCAGTCGCCGCCGAGATTCTTGAAGCGTTCACGATGTTCTATGGTGGCAGCCGCCGTCACCAGCATGAATGGGATATGCGTCGTCAGGGGGTGGCTCCGCAGCGCCTGAAGAATATCCAGCCCGTTCATGCGCGGCTTCATCAAGTCGGAGATGACCAGCGAAATCGAGCGATTTAAGCACAGCCGGGTCACCTCTGCTGGATCGGGGACGGCCAGCGTGGTCAGCCCGCGGCGGTTCAGGATGTGCTCGAAGAGGCGAGTGATCTGAGAGTCATTGTCGGAGATGATGATAGGGGCCGAACGGGTCAGCTCGGAATAGATGCCGACCGGAGGCGCAGCCAGGTCCAGCCGCTGTTCTGCCGCATGAAGGCTGCTTTTCTCATGGAAGTTTTTGCCTTCCATCGCCCATATTCCCCATGACTTGCCCGACCTCATGCCTACCATATGGCAGCCGTGTGAGTACAATCTGAATAGGCAAAGCAGTAAAATGAGATTATCATGAGATTTCCTAAGAAAGTAAAAAGATTTCTCATGACTTTTTCAGGGAAGTTTCGGCTATGTCACGATTTACTCAGCGCATTGGATTAACGCGGTATGAGGCTGACGAGCACTACCAGCTTGCTCTGGAGGCCTACCGCAAAGGCCGCTTCGATCCGGCTATCACCCACATGAACGAGGCCATCGCCCTGCTGCCTTCGCGGGCGGAGTATTATGCGGCACGGGGCTTCTTCTTCTTGGAAGATGACCTGCCAGAAAAGGCGCTGCCCGATTTCGAGCAGGCGCTCAAGCTGAATCCGGGGGAGATGCTGGCGCATTACGGCCGGGGCATGGTCGCCTACAAGAGCGGCAACCTGGAGGAAGCGCAGGCGCACTTTGCTGATGCCTACCGCGCCGATCCGAATCGCCCGGAAACGCTCTACTACCTGGCGCTGATCTACCACCGCAAGAAGGACTCGGCTGCCGCCCGGCGGCTGATGGAAGTGGCGCTGGAACACTTTGATCCAGCGGATACGCGCCGACGCGGGGATGCCCAACGCTGGATCAAGGAGTTCGACCGCATCCTGGCCGCCAAGAAGGGTTGATTCTTACGTCCACTTCTGGGCAGCTTTGATGACTTCGTAGGCTTCGCTCAGGCGTTTGAAGCGCAGTTCAGCTTCTTCTTTCGGCAGTTCACTCACGTCGGGATGCACCTCAAAGGCCAACCGGCGGAAAGCTGCTTTGACTTCTTCCCGGCTGGCGCTGCGCTGCACCCCCAACATTTCATAGCACATGTCCAAGCGCGTTTTGACAGGCGGAACGGTTTCTTGCGGACGCTGATGCGGCGGGCGCTCCCAATGCGGCATTCCGGCATGATCGAAGCGCGGCCCGGTATACTGGTAGCCGCTGTAATCGGTGTTGCGGATTGGCGGCGTCTGGGGCGCTGCTTGGCTTTCCAGATCAACGAGCAGCCAGAATCCTTTGAGAACGCTGTGCTTGACAGTCGCCCGGAAGTGCCGCACCTGGGTGATCGCAACTGGCGTACCGTAAACCGTCTGGTACTCCTGCCGGGAGACCGGCTTGAACTGCACGGGCGTAATCCGGGGGGCGGCAGGGTCGGCATGGTAGGCATAGGCGCGGTCGTTGACCAGCGCCTGGAAGGGCACGTACCAGGGTTCGCCTTGAATGCGTTCTCCCTGCAGCGGCAGCAGAGCCGCATTCACCAGGAAGAGCACTGGTATGCCGCTGTCGGTTGAGGTCTCGATAATTTTCCGCACCCGGTTGGTCTTGATCGGCGCGTCGATGAGATGAACATGCAGCACATTGCCGCCCCAGGTCGTCACCACCAGATCGACTTCACGGACGGGCGCGCCCACCAGCGAGGACTGCCCCAGCGTACAGCGCTGCACGTTCACCAGCCGGAGAAACTGTTCGCGCAGCCATTTCTTGAAGAGCAGGGTGTCGTTTTGGCTCATCGAACCGCCGCAGGGCTGTTTATTGACCCGACTCGCTGTAGACGCCCATGAGCGTGATCCAACCACTGCCCATGACCAGTCCTATTGCCAATCCGGTCGGGATCGACAGCCAGAACTGCCACTGGATCAGGCCAAAACCGGTTCCAACCAATTCGCCCAGGAACCAAGCCGCAAAACCTACCATGATCCAGCGGATGGCACGGCTCTGAAAAATCGATGTCCGGCTGAGGACAAACCACTGCAGCAGGCCGTGACTCACTCCCATGGTCAGGCCGAAGCCTATCGTGGCAGCCAACGTCCCGTAGTTCAGCAGGAAGGGGGCAGCTCGCCGTCCGAGGACAGCGCCAACCGTGAAGGCCGCCGTGCAGGCTGCGACCCACCATACGAGGCTGCGGGAATGATCGCGGAAATGCCGCAGCAGCACCACCGTCTGAGCCACGCCTACAACCAGCCCCAAGAGGATGTCCCCCAGAACGCCTTGAACAAAGCCAACCTGATCCGCGCCCACCCAGGTTCCGATGATGATTCCGATGGTGGTCAAAATTGTCCACTCTGCTGCAAACTGGGCACGCTTGGACATAAGTGCTCCTAAGCAAGTATTGGCGTAGACGCAGATTAGCCTCGAACAATACCTTTAGAACATTAACCTCAGCTAAATGGCTACGCAGATAAACCCTCAGTCTCGCCGCAGCGCAGCCCACAGCAGCGCTGTGCTCAAACCCAACAGCGCGCCTGCCGCCGCCCAAGCGGGTCCCCGCTGGAGCATCGCCAGCAGCATCAGCGGTGGATAGTCCAGGAAGAGATGGGCGTGCAGCGCGTTCTTGAAGAACATCAGCCCAGCGCAGACCAGGCTGCTGCCCAACCCCACCCCTGCGCCAAGCAGCACCCCGCCGAGCAGCGCCTGCCTGCGGCTGAACACAGCGCCGCCCATGTGCCGCACCACAATCCCCGCCGCCAGCAGCGCCGCACCGCTCCATCCCAGCAGCGCTACCGGCCAAACCTGCGTATCTTCCAGGCTCAGCCAGAACAGCAGCAGCCCGCCGTACAGCAGCGCCAACCAGCGGATAGCCGCGCTGCCCTTCGGAATGCGCAGGCCGCCACGACCGGGATTCACCCAGTTATCGGGGGAGTGTTCCGGCACGGAATTCATGATAATCGGTTTGTAAATGGTTTGAAGGGGAGTTTGCCGTGCGTTTCATCAGCGTCGTCATCTTTGCCCTGGGCTTGCGCTGGCTGGTCAACGCCCTGCCCGGCTCGCGCCGCGTCAAGCGTTCCACACACCGCGTTTTCTACCAGCGCAGCTTCATGTCCGACGAGATCGACGCTCTGGAGTCGATGCTCGACGCCGAGGAATGGCGCGAACGCCGCCAGCGCCGTTAGCTCAGCCACCTGCGTACCCTTGCAGCAGAGCGTCGGTGGCTTCGACCATGCGCGGGAACGAGAAGCGTTCCATCCCAATGGCGTGGTTGGCTGCCAGCCGCGCCCGCATCCCCGGCTTGAAGGCGTCGACCAGCGCCGCCGCCAGCGCCTCCACATTGATATAGGGAACCAACAGCCCGTTGATGCCATTCTGGACGACTTCCGGGTTGCCGCCTTTGTCGCTGGCGATCACCGGTGTGCCGGCCTGGAGCGCCTCCAGCAGCGTGTGGGATAAGCCTTCGTAGCCTGAATACAGTGCCAAATAGTCCGCTGCGCGGAAGTAAAGCGCCAGCCGCGCTCGGTCGATCCGCCCCAGAAAATGCACCCGCCCGGCTAGCCCGGACCGCGCCACCTGCTGCTCCAGCGCCGGACGCATCTCGCCTTCCCCGGCGACCAACAGATGCACATCTGGAACCTGCCGCAGCGCCGCGACCAGATGATCGACGCCTTTCCAGGGAGTCAGTCGGGCGGCTGTCACCAGCGTGGGTACATCCGGCAGATTCAGCCGCATTCGTGCCTCGGCCTGTGAAATCGACAGCAGCGGCGCATCTCCCGCCGCGCCGCTCGGCTCTGGTGGCAGTGCGTTATAGATGACGTGCACCCGCGCCTCTGGCACCCCCCAGCCCACAACCATCCGCTTGAGATAGGCGCTGGGCACGATCACGCCCTGCATCGCTCGCACCTGCCGGGATCGCGCGGTCTGCTGCGCCGCGACGATACCGCTGGCCGGGCGCGTCTGGAAGTCGTCGATGTCTTCTGTGGGAGGAATCCAGCCTTTACGGATGGCCCGTTCCCAAGCCTGGTCGCCCACGATCTTGACGATACGCGGCGCGCGCCCGCCGGCCAGCGGCAGATCGAGCGTATGCACGTAAACCACGTCTGCCCAGCGCAGCAGCGGGAAGGCTGCCGCGCCATAATGCATCAGCCTCAGCGGCAGCGCCCGCCGCGGAATCCGCGTCAGAGGGTAGGGGTAGGCCGAAGCATCTCCCTCGCCGTAGGTCACGGCGCGGATCGACCAGCCGCGGCGCTGAAGCTCCGGCAGGATTTCGTAAAGGTACGTCGCCGGGCCGCCCGACTCCGGATGGAAGATTCCGGCGGCGATGAACAGGTTGCGGGTCATCAGGCGTTGTGCCGGATATGCACGATGTCGCCATCTTTGACGACGTATTCTTTACCTTCCAACCGGAACTTGCCGATAGACTTCAGTGCTGCCTCGCTCCCGGCGGCGATCAGATCGTCGTAGGCCATCACCTCGGCGCGGATGAAGCCCTTCTGCAGATCGCTATGGATCGCACCGGCAGCTTCCGGCGCGGTTGCTCCAATCGGGACGCTCCACGCGCGGACTTCATCTTCCCCCACTGTGAAGAACGACTGAATCGCCAGCAGGTCATACGACAGACGGATGACGCGGGCGGCGCTCAGTTCGGTGATGCCGTATTCCTGCATGAACAGCGCAGCATCATCAGGCGGGAGCTGCGCCAGCTCCGCTTCAATCTTCCCTTGTAAACTGACCACCCGGCTGCCGGCGCGGTTGTACTGGAGCAGGCTGTCCACGTCTTTGGCTTCGTCGCCCTGGTTGAGGACGACCAGCACCGGTTTGATCGTCAGAAAGCCATAGCCGCGTATCGATTTCTCCTGCTCCAGCGTGATGTCCAGTTCAAACAGTGGACGTTCCGCTTCCAGGTGCGCCTTGAACCGTTCCATCAGTTCCAGCTCGGCAGGCACGGCCTTATCGACCATCTTGCCACGCACCCGCAGATCCGCCTGGAGTCGCTCGACTCGCTTCTCGACCGTCACCAGATCAGACAGCAGGAATTCGCTGTCGATGATCTCTACGTCGCGCTGCGGATCGATATCGACATAGGGATGCGGCACGGTCGGGTCATCAAAAGCGCGCACCACATGCACGAAGCCGTCCGCCTGCGCCAGTTCGTTGCGGAACTGGCCCTTCAACCCGCCTTCGCTGATCCCTTTGTCCAGCCCACCGATGTCGGCATAGGTCACCGTAGCGTAGATCGTCTTGCGCGGGTTGTACATCGCCTTGAGCCGGTCTACCCGCGCATCCGGCACATTGACCACTGCCGTATGCACTTCGAACTGCCCGCTGGTCGCCGCGCCGGTCGGCAGATTCTGCCGGGTGAGCGCGTTAAAAATGGTCGTTTTGCCGCTGTTCGGCAGACCAATGATGCCAAGTCGCATAGAATCCCGTCCTGAGAGCTTGCGCCAACCAACCGCACCAGTATACGGGGGATTGCCCGCACTTTCAGCGGTCGGTTTTGGCGCAGATCGGAGAAAGGAAGATCTTCACCGCAGGATGAAGCCGCCCTGCAGCGGATCATCAGGGTCGATCAGAAAGGTGTGCTGCCCGGTAATGTAGGCCGTACCGCCCACCTCCGGGATGATCGCCGGCAGATCGCCAACGCGGGTCGTTCCGGCTGCACGCCCGCTGAACACCGACCCGATCAGGCTCTCGATCAGGATGGTTTCGCCCATGTCCAGGTGGCCTTTGGCGTGGTGGATCGCCAACCGCCCGCTGACGCCCGTGCCGGTCGGCGAGCGGTCAACTTCGCCCTCTGCGAAGATGCACACGTTCCGGCTGTGCCGGTCGAGGGCATTCAGCATCTTGACCAGGATCGTGCCGTACAGGAAGTTCAGGTCAGGGTCGCCATCGGGGTGGCGGATGTCCGCAGCAGCCATCACGGCCCGTTTGATCTGCATCCCGACCTCGATCAAGCGGCTCTGGCTGCGGGCGTTGATTTCCACGCCGGCCAGCGCCGGTTGATCGACATCGACATAGGCGTAGAAGGCCCCGCCGAACGCCAGATCGTAGACCACCCGCCCCAGTCCCGGCACATCGACAGCCTGGTCGCGGGCCAGCAGAAACGACGGCACATTCAGGAACGTCACCCGCTCCACCTGCCCGTCGCGCAGATGCGCCGTGGCCGTCACCCGCCCAGCCGGAGTGTCGATGCGGATGACCGTCTCCGTCCCGCTCGACGGGAATAATCCGGTCTGCACGCCGACCTTCACCAGACCGATGATGCCGTGCCCGCACATCGTACTGAAGCCTTCGTTGTGCATGAACAGCACACCCACATCGCCGTCCGATGTGACCGGCGGCGTCAAGATCGCGCCGTACATGTCGGCATGGCCGCGCGGTTCCCACATCAATGCCCGGCGCAGGCTGTCATAGTGGGTTCGGGCATATTGTCGTTTTTCGAGGATCGTCTGGCCGGGCAGTTCAGGGAAACCGCCCGTGATGATGCGGAGGGGTTCACCGCCGGTATGGGCATCAATCGTGGCGATCTTCAGCCAGTTGTCCGGCGCGCTCCAGTTCAGCATAGACGTCCCCGGTGAAGGTCTACCGCTCCACCTGTTCGTGTTCCTTGACCGAATACCCCAGCCGCTTGAGTGCTTCCTGAACCGCTTTGCGGAACGTCTCGTTGCCCGATTCGAGCGCGGCCAGCAGCGGCTCTATCGCCCGTGGGTCGCCGATTTTGCCGAGCGCCTCGGCCGCATAGACCGGGGTGCGGAACCCTGGCGCATCCAGCGCTTGAATCAGGGGCGGCACGGCGCGGATGTCGCGCAGTTGGCCGAGCATCATCGCCGCCCGGCTGCGCGTGATCAGGTCTTCGTGATCGTTGCGGACGGTCATAATCAAGGCCCGTACCGCTTCCTCACCCCCGACCATACCCAACTTCATGACAGCCGTGCGGCGCTTCTCTTTATCGAACCCCCGCAGATCGGATAACAGTTCCTTGATGACGGCGCCATCGGGGTCCATAGTGCTGAACCTTTCAGTCCTCTAATCCCGCTTCAGATCAGCAACAAACGCCATTATGGACAAGAATGCAACTTTCCGCTACGGATTGAGGGCGGCGTATTCCGCCTGCATGGTGATAACCAGCTTTCCATCGTGGATCCGCGCAACCCGGTCGGCCAGAGGGACGATTTCAGGGTTGTGAGTTGCCATCACCAGCGTCTTGCCAGCATCACGGGTCAGCTCTAACAATAATTGTAGGACACTTCTGCCCGTGTCTTCATCAAGATTTCCGGTCGGTTCATCCGCCAGCACCAGCGCCGGTTCGTGCGCCAGCGCCCGCGCAATGGCGATGCGCTGCTGCTCGCCCCCGCTCAGCCGGTCGGGGAAAGTGTCCGCTCTTCCGGCCAGCCCGACCCGCTCCAACAGAGCACGCGCGCGCTGCTCAACAGCCAGCCGCCGCTCTCCACGCAGTTCACCCGGCAGGGTGATATTCTCCAACACAGTCAGGGTCGGAATCAAATTAAAGAATTGGAATACGATCCCGATGTGGTCGCGCCGGAACAGCGTCTGCTGGCGCTCGTTCAAGACGGTGATCTCGGTTCCGTTGATCGTGATGCTGCCGCTGTCCGGGTGGTCGATGGCGCTGATCAGGTTGAGCAGCGTGCTTTTGCCGCTGCCGCTCTTGCCCAGCAGGACGAAGAACTCACCCGTATAAATATCCAGGTTCACCTGGTCAAGGACGCTGCGTACCCGATCTCCCTCATCGTAATGCTTGCTGAGGCTGCGGATCTGTACCAGGCTGGGGGGATGCTGTCCATTGGTATTCATAACAACTGCATGGCCTGTAAACGATTACGCAGTCGATTCTAGCACAGCCACATAAGCAATTTCTACGCGCAGGCTGAGAGTCCCCTGAGCGTACAAAACACCAGTTTGCAAGCCTACCCTCGTCACATCCTTCCCGCAGTATACTCCCGAATGCCTGCCGCTGTGAACCTCACCAGCCGTTCGACAATCTTGCTTTGCGTCCTTTGCGGTTAGGTTCTTTTCACCTTGCCCACCGCGCCACCCAGGGACGCGTTCGCCCCGGCAGCAGCGGCAGCAGCCGCTCCACTTCTTGAGCATCCAGCGGCCGCAGCGCGACCAGCACCCCGCCATAAACGGCTGCGCCGCCGATCAGCGCCAGCGCCGGCGCTGCGTTCCATCCCAGTGCAAGCACGCTGAACATTGCCAGCGCCGCCGCTCCCAGCTTCCACAGCAGCCGCAGCCAGTTCATCCCCCCGATTCCGCCAACCAGCAGGACGCTGAACGCGGCCAGCAGCACTGCCTCCGAAGCAATCGTGGTCAGCGCTGCCGCGCGGTAGCCATAGGGGGGAATCAAGATCAGGTTGGAGACGATGTTGAACGTCACCGCCGCAATGAACGCCCCGGTGATCCGCCGCTGCAAATCCAGCGCAACCAGCACATACTGTGTCAGGCTGTTGATCCAGCCAATCGGGATGCTCCAGATCATGATCTGCGTGGCAATTGCCCCATCCGGCAGGAATTCCGCCCCGCCCAATACACCCGTCAGCGCATACGCCACGAAGGTGAACAGTACCGCGACGGGCAGCGCCGTCCCCACCAGCAGTTTGACAGCCAGCCCATAATTCCGCTTGAGCGCGCCGCGGTCTTCCCGCGCCATCCGGGAAAGCACCGGCAGCAGCGCCATTGTGAAGAAGGCTGGGATCACGTTCAGCGCCGAAATCCACTTGTAGGCGACGCCATACTGCCCGACCATGCGGTCGCCGTGTGCCGCCTGGATGATGACCACGTCGATCTGAAAGAAGATCGTCGCCAAAAAGTGATTGAGCATCAGGGGCCAGCCCTCGCCGACCATGCCCCGGATGAGCCTCCAGTCAGGTTGCCAATCCCGCGGGGCTGCTGTCCCACCCAGAAGACCCCGCCCGGCCCACAGCATGACCCCCAGCGTGATCGTGTTGGTGACGATGCTCATCGCCGCCAGACCAACTACGCCCCATCCGGCCAGCAGCGCGACCAACTGCAAGATCACCTTGCACACCGAGGTGACCGTCGAGATGGCCGCCGGGTACTCCGCTTTCTGGTGGGCATAGAACAGCGCCGACATGCCTGTACTCAAGCTGTTCGGCAGCAGCCCCAGATACAGCAGTCCAATCGCCGTCACAGCTTCCGCTGCCAGCGGCTGCATCGAAGCTGCCCCCTGCCGTGCCGCCAGGAACCCCACCAGCAGCGGCACGCCCACGCCCATCAGCGCCAGCCGCATCACGCTGGTGTTGAAGAACAGATACCAGCTTTTGCCCGTATCCCGCGCCGCTTCCCGCGTCAGGAACACGTTCAAGCCAAAGTTGGTAAAGATGTCGAACCAGATGAAGATGAACGCCGCATAGGTATAGATGCCGCTGCCTTCCGGTCCCAGCACCCGCAGCATCACCAGCGCGAAGGCGAAGTCGATCCCCCGGTTGAATAGGTTCAGCAGGATCGGCGCCAGGCTGTTGCGAGCGACGACCTGTACCCCGCTGGCATCCTCCCGGCCCAGCGTCAGCCGCCACAGATACATCCCCAGCAGCAGTACCACCAGCCCCGCCGAGATCACCGACGCGAACAATCCCACTTGGAAGCTGACCGGGCTGTAGACCAGCCGGATGGTCAACTCCAGCGATTGAAGCGAGTCCCCGGTGAAGCCCGCCCACTCGGGCAGCGCCGCCAGCTCGACCGGATCGAGCCGCACGCCCTGGAAGTTGCCGCGCACCCGCTCAACTTCCAGCGGGCGTTCCAGCGAATCGGCCGCGCCTTTCGGACGGATGAATGCCCGCCAGCCGGGCATGTAGGTCTCGTAGGCGATGAACCAGGCTGAGTCACTGCCCGTCAGGGTGAAGTCGAAGAACTTTTCCCGCCCGGTATCGCTCGTCTTCTCCGCCGCAGTGCCGACTGACTCCGTGTCTAATTCCGAATCCAGCAGTACGCCCGCCGCCGCCCCGCTGAAGTTGTTCTGCCAGATTCGCACAGCCTCATCTTCATAGGCCAATGACCACGGCGCGGCAGAACGCGCGTCCGGCGCAGCCAACCACTCGGTAGGCAGATCGAACTGCTTGGATGTCACCACGTAGCGGATGTTCAGGAAGCGCATCAGCGGCGATTGCAGCGCATCCAGCGGGCTGAAGTTCGCATAGCCCATCGCCTGATACTGGTAATCTGGGTAAAGCGGTGCGACCCGGTTGAAGTCCAACTGCACCTGTGGCGCGAATTCCCACATCGTCTCCACGTACTGCTTGGGGATGATGCTCTCGTAGCCGCGCACATCGTTCAAGCCGTAGCGCCAAGTCATGTTGGCGTTCAGGATTTTGCCCCGCTCGCCCAGCGCTGGCTCGTCGATGGTGATATAGCGCCAATCCCCCGGCTGATCCTTCAGCCAGGCAATCGCCGGCGGCGTGAAGTCCAGCAGCGCCGGATCGCTGGCCGGGTTGAACCCGCCCGACGCCAGCATCAGGTCAAGCGCTGCCAGGCCAACCGCCGCTGGCTGCCACAGCCGCACCCGCCGCCAGCGCGTCTCCCACCCGGCTAGCAGGAAGACCATGCCCGTCCCCAGCAGCATCACGCCCAGAATCAGCACATTGAAGAACTGCACGCTGTAAAACATGCGCCCGTCGCTGATTGCCTGATCCGCCAGCGCCAGGCTCTCCACCAGCCGCTGAAACAGCGGCGCGAACGGTTCATAGACCAGCCGCGTCACCACCAGCCCCGCCAGCACCAAGCCGCCCAGCGCGATCCCTATCCAACCGAAGCGCCGCGTCACCTTGCGCCCATCGCCCCGTGCCAGCGTATCCGCGCCGAACCCAGCCAGCACCGCCGCGCCCAATGTCACCGCCAGCACCCAACGGAAGGGCGAATGCAGTTGGTTGATCCCCGGCAGCCCGTAGTACAGCAGCGCATATGTCGGCAGCCCGAACATGAACGTCAGCGCCACCCCCGTCAGCACCACGAAGATCAAGCTGTAGCGTGTCCTTTGCGTCTGTGCCAAGCCTCCCCGCCAGGGAATTGCGGTTAAACCATATATCGCCAGCGCCAGCGGCAGGATGCCCACATACAGCGCCCCCTCGACGTAGTTCTTGATCCCCCAGTCAATGGTCGTGATCGGCTCGCCTCGCAGGTTGGTGAACTGCGTCACCGTCTGCCCGCTGAATACGTCGATGTAGCTGTGCAGCGCCGGGCTGCCGTACACATTCGGCAGCAGATATTGAATCACCCCACGAGCCGGATGCGCCCAGCCCAGCACCTGCTCCAGCGTCGTGCGCCCGTCGCGGTAGTTGTAGCCCGCGTACTCAAACAGGGGGATGAACTGCACTGCGCCCAATCCCACCCCCAGCGCCACCATCAGCACCAGCCACGTCGAGCGCCCTGCCAGCCAGCGCAGCCGCAGCGGCCACCCCGCCGCCCGGGGCAGAGCCGTTAGGAGGCGAGCCGCCGCGAAGAACGCTGCCATCAGCAGCGTGTAGTAGGTAATCTCAACGTGTCCAGCCAGGATGCTGCACCCCAGCGCCCCTGCACCGATCACCACCCACGGGACCGAGGCCGGACGTCCCCGCAGCGCTGGCTGCTGCCGGACGACGAACTCCACCATCAGCAGCACTAGCGGAATCCAAGCTGCCGCGCCGATAATCATCGGGAACACCGCGCTGACCACGAAGAAGCCGCTGAGCTGGTAGACCACCCCGGCCAGTGTCCCCCCTATCCGCCCGGCTCCCAGCCCACGTACCAGCAGGAACATGCACACGCCCGCCAGCCAGAGCTGCGTCACCGTGAACCAGCCGTAAGCCGCTGCCAGCGGCATCACGTAGTAGATCAGGCTGAAGGGATACAGCGTGGACTGCTGCCCGGCCGCCAGAAAGGGTATCCCACTGAACTGATGCGGATTCCACAGCGGAATCTCGCCCGCAGCCAGGCTTTCACGAATGAACGACTTCCACTGGAAGTTTTGCAGCACCAGATCAGAAACCAGCGCGTTATACGGAATGGCAGGCGCTTTCACCACCTCCCGGTAGGTCGCATACGGCTCAAACTGGTACAGATTCTCGGTTGGGATTAGCGTCCGCCCGCCCAACGTTTGCGGCCAGAACAGGATCAGCGGCAGCAGGAACAGTAAAGCCGCGATCTCCAGATCAGGCAGGCGGCGGCGCAGTGCAGTCTTCATGCAGCTCAGTCACTCCCTCACAGCCAAAGCGCGTTCTCACTATACACCTGCCCCGGTCATTTTTCGACCGGCGCTGTTCATGCGTAAATCTGATACTCGCCCGCTATAATGCGAATCGGTGGGATTCCATTGCTCATTGAGTAGTAGGAGGTGTGTGATGAGTCCCGCATTAGTCAACGTCATTGTCTGGGGTGTCCTCGGCTTGCTGGTGAGCCTCGCCGTCATCCTGATGACCCGCCCGGAGAACAACTCGCGGATATTCCTTGACCTGCTGGTCGGGGTCGTCGGGGCCATCATCGGCGGGTTCATCCTGCGCCTGTTCAACGTGATTGGGGATGCCGACCTGCAGACCATCATCAACGTCCCCAGCGCCATCGTCGCGCTCGTCGGCGCGGTAATCCTTGTCGCCGTCGCCGAATGGCTGCAGCGCACCACCCAATAACCCCTACCAACGCCCCAGAACATGCTGGCCCGCATCCTCACCGGTGCGGGCCTTCTCATTCTCCACTTTGCGCTACAATGAACTGATAAAAAGCTTCAATACGAGGTTCCTATGCTTGACCGCGCCATGCTGTTCGGACTAGCCGCCGCCATCGCCACCATGCTCTTCGTGCTCGAACTCGTCCGGCGGCGCAAACTGCGCGAGGAGTATTCCCTGCTATGGCTGGCGACGGCTGTGGTGCTGATTGTCCTCAGCGTCTCCCGCCCGCTGCTGGACGTGCTGGCGAACCTCGTCGGCATCTTCTACCCGCCCAGCGCCCTCTTTCTAGTGGCGATGGTCTTCGTCCTCTTCATCCTGCTGCACTTCTCGACGGTGCTGACCCGCCTCACCCAGGAAAACAAAGAGAACGCCCAGCAGATCGCCCTGCTGCGCTGGCAGTTGGAGCAGACTCAGAAGGCTTTAGCCGCGCGCCAGCAGACCGCCGACGAACACCACCACGACCAGCGCCACAGCGTAGACGGAAACGATCCAGCGTGACCGCCCCAGCGGGTTGATGTCCTCCGCGCGGAATTCGCCCGCGGCATCCGGGTGCGTCCGCAGCGTGAAGATCGGGCTGATGAACCACATCAGGATCAGCCCGCCCAGCAGCCCGCCTGCATGCGCCCAGTTATCGATCCGCATCCGGCTCCCCGGCAGCGTAGAAACCAGCCCGATCAGCAGGTTGAGGATGGCGAACCCGATCAAGCTGCTGCGCCGCGCCCGCCCAGCCTCACCCATCAGCTTGCGGTGATGGTACAGGAACACGAACTCTGCCCCCAAGATGGCGAACACCGCTCCCGACGCCCCAATCGAGTAGGCATCTCCGCCCAGCAGAACGCTCAAAATCGAACCCGTCAGCCCCCCCAGCAGGTAGATGATGGCGAAGCGCGCGTGCCCGATGAGCGCCTCCAGCGAGTTGCCGACCGCGTACAGCACGTACATGTTGCCCAGGATGTGGATGCTGCTCTCCAGGGCAAAGCGCCCGGCCGCGTTGTAAATCCCCGCGTGCAGGAACATCGAGGTGAACAGCCGGTAGTATTCCCCGCGCCCCAGCACATCCGGTGCGTAATTCGCCCCCCACAGCAGGATGCGCTCATCCAGCGCCGGCGAGAGCGCCCGCACGACGAAGATCAGCACGTTGATGACAATCAGGATATACGTCACGCGCGGGCGTACCAAGCTGAAGCGCAGCTTGATCTGCTGGCGGGGGCGTTCGGGCGGCTGCGGCGCCTGTTCGAGCGGGTGGCGGCGTTCCGGCGGCGTTTCCAACGGGTGCGGGGGCGGTACAGCATTCATTGTGTGGCAGGAATTCCCTATAATGGGCGGAAGTGATGCGCTCCATCAGCGCATAGGATGAGGATTATGCCGAGTTACGATTTCCGCTGCAAGCACTGTGGTCGTCCCTTCAGCCAGTTCTACAAGTCCGTCAAGGACTACGAAGCCGGAACCGGCCTGACCTGCCCGCACTGCGGCAGTGCCGATGTGGCTCGCCGCATCCGCCGCGTCGCCATCCCCCGCCCCTCGCGTGATCTGAGCCGGCTTTCGGCCAGCGAGATGCTCTCGGTCATGAACAGCGACAATCCCCGCGAAGTCGGCACGATGTTCCAGCAGGTCATCGAAAGCGCCGGCGGCGACCTCGGCGACATGGGCGGCACGATCCAGGAAGCCGCCGGCCGCCTCCTCAAAGGCGAAAGCATCGACAGCGTCGAGCGTGACCTCGCCTCCCGCGGCTCCTCCGCTGATGACGGCGGCTGACGCGGTTGCCGTGTTCTGTACCCCGCGCCATAATAGAGATAGGCCCAGTTCCGGGATCGTGCGGAGCGCGTATGGCGCAGATCTTCATCTCTTACGCCAGCAAGGATCAC
This sequence comes from Anaerolineae bacterium, assembly GCA_034431625.1. Taxonomy (GTDB): domain Bacteria; phylum Chloroflexota; class Anaerolineae; order Aggregatilineales; family Phototrophicaceae; genus CFX2. The sequence continues at coordinate 49,821 of DAOUCY010000101.1, forward strand.
TTTTTCGTAGACCGCTTGCGCGCTGACCTGCGCCGGGCCGGCCTGGACTACTGGATCGACCGTGAAGGGCTGTCGCCCGGCACACCCAGTTGGGAGCGGGCCATCCGGGAAGCGCTCGAAAGCTGCGAGTCCGTGCTGTGGATCGTCTCGCCAGCCGCCTTTGATTCGCCCTACGTGCGCGATGAAATTTCGATCGCCCGTCTCCACAAGCGCCGCATCTACCCCATCTTTGCTGACGGCGAGCACTGGCTCGAATGCGTCCCCATCGGCACTGGCGAAATCCAGTACATCGACGCCCGCACAGATTACGATGCGGCGCTGAAGCGAATCATCGAGGCGCTCGGTGCGCCAGCGTCGCCGTATATCATGCCGGAAGAGCCAGTGCCGGAACCGCCCAGACATGCTGAGCCGCGCAACCCCTACAAAGGGCTGAGCGCGTTCACAGAAGCCGACGCCGGAGACTTCTTCGGGCGCGAAGCGCTGGTAGAAAAGCTCCACACCCGCATCACCAGCGCGCTCAAACACAAAGGCGACCGGCTGCTGGCGGTGCTGGGGCCGTCGGGTGCGGGCAAGTCCAGCGTGGTGATGGCCGGCCTCATCCCCGCGCTCAAGAAGGCTCACAGCGGCTGGGCTTTCCTGCCGAAGATGGCGCCCGGTAAACGTCCCGTGGAGAGCCTGGCCGGAGCGCTCTACAACGTCCTGCCAGACAAGAGCCTGTCTTCGATCCAAGCCGATCTCGAGGCCCCTGGCGGGCGGATGCTGCACCGGCTGGCGCAGCACATCCGCAGCGAACAGGTCGTGCTCTACATCGACCAGTTCGAAGAATTGTTCACAGAGACCGATGACGAACACGAGCGCCAGCAGTTCATCAGCTTGATCGTGCAGGCCGCCGCCGAACCGGATGGCAAAGTGATCGTCCTGCTGAGCATGCGGGCGGATTTCTACGGCCACCCGCTGAACTACCCGCAGTTGGGGCGGTTGATCGAAGCGAACAATGCCGGTGTCCTGCCCATGAGCATCACCGAGCTGCGCGACGCCATCGAGAAACCGGCGCGCCTGCCGGATGTCGGGCTGACGTTCGACGACGGCCTGGTGGCCGAGATCATTTTCGCCCTGCGCGACCGCAAGGGTGTGCTGGCCGGTGCGCTGCCGCTGCTGGAATTCACGCTGACGCGCCTGTTTGCGCAGCGGGACGGCCCGCGCCTGACGTTCGCGGCCTATCGCGAGATGGGCGGGGTAGACGGCGCGATCGGCACGCACAGCGAAGCGGTCTTCCAGTCCCTGCCGGAGGCGGCGCAGGCCAAGCTGGGGCAGGTGTTCCTGCCGCTGGTCAACATCGACGAGACCACGGGCGAGCCGACCCGCCGCCGCGCGTCCCTGGCGGCGCTCACGGCGGACGCCAGCGCCAAAGCGTTCGTCCAGGCCTTCGTCAAAGCGCGCCTGCTGCAAACCGGGCATGATGAAACCTCTCCTCTCCCAGCGAGCGTCAGCGAGCATTCGGGAGAGATGCCGGAGGTGAGGGCGTACCTCGAAGTCGCCCATGAAGCGCTCTTCCGCTCGTGGGAACGGCTGGCGGACTGGATTGCCAAAACGCAGGAAGACCTGATCCTGCTGCGGCAGGTGCGCAGCGCCGCCCACGACTGGCACGCCAAAGGCCGCCCCGACTTCCTGCGCTGGCCCGCCGAACGCCTCGAGCTGGTCTACGCCATGCTGGAGCGCCTGAAGCCGGAGCTGAACGACATCGAACGCGACTTCATCGAGCTGGAGCAGCACCGCCTGTACCGCGAACTGGGTTTTGACGTCCACCCGCTGCCGGATGGGCAGGTCGATGTGACCCCGGCGGCGCAGATCGCCGCAGCGACCCACCAGCGGCGCTACGACATCGGGATACGTCTGCATGACATCGGGGATATCCGCCGCGGGGTTGGCGTGATCAACGGCCTGCCGGATATCCTCTGGCTGCCTGTTGAGGGCAGCAAAGGGAAATTCCAGTTCAAGGACCAACGAGGAAAAGTCTACGGCGAATTTGAGGTCAAGCCTTTCTTCATCGCCAAATACCTGGTCACCGTTCCACAACTGCAAGCCTTTCTCGACAGCGACTGGGACAACCCGCTGTGGTGGGACGGTTTTCCAAGCGAGTTCCGTCCCCAAGCGTTTCGCAGCGTGACCAACGGCCGCGCCAACGCGCCGCGCGACACGATCTCGTGGTATCAAAGTGTGGCGTTTGCGCGGTGGGTGGATGCGAAATAC
>DAOUCY010000102.1:0-153926 GCA_034431625.1 Anaerolineae bacterium
CCGGGGCTGGAGCCGGCGCGGCCGGCGCGGCTGGAGCCGGCGTCACTGGCGCAGCCGGCGGACTCACCGCCGCCATCCGCGCCAGCGCAAAGGCATGCGTCCGCGCGGGGACCACTCCATAGCCGAAGGCCGTGCCGTCCCCGCTGATCTCCAGCAGGTCATCGCGCGCCCAGCCCGACCGCCCGTCGGGAAGCTGTATCCGCAGCCACTGGTAGGTCTTGCCATTCAGGTTTGCCCCCTGGTCATCGGCGCGGACATCCAGCACTGGCAGGTTGGCCGTCCCCACCGCCACCTTGAACAGCAGCGCGTAGCTGGTGTTCGGTCCGGAGCGGACGTTGATCTCTACCACAGTCGGAATATCAGGCAGGCCGCGCACATAAGCCAGCAGCGGGTTCGTCATGGTCGGCTCCTTACAAGAAGAAACAGCTTCTACACCGGGATCGTCAGGCTGAGCAGGTCACGCGGGTAGTAGGTCATCGCCTCGGTTCCCGTCTCAGTAATCAGCACCGTGTCGCTGTGGCGGAATCCGCCCCATTCTGGCGTGTATAACCCAGGCTCGACTGTGAAGACCATGCCCGGCTGCATGATCGTCGGGTCACCGATGTCCAGGAACGGCCCTTCATGGTAGCGCAGCCCGATGCAGTGTCCGACATGGTGCCGCCAGTACGGCATCAGATCGTGCCGCGCGAAGTAGGCCCGCACCGCCTGATCCACTGCCGCGCACGGGCGCCCTGGCCCCATCGCCGCGATGGCCGTGTCTTGCAGCGCCACCATGTGGTCGAAGAAACGCTTCTGCGCGTCCGCCGGCGTGCCTACGAACATCGTCCGTTCCAGTTCGGAGAGATACCCCCACACCGGAGCCGCGGCTCCCGTCACCAGCGTATCCCCCGGCTGGAAGGTCATGTTGGCCGCCAGCGCGTGCGGGATGGCGCTGTTGCGCCCAATCTGCCCGCGGTAGCCGGCCATCGCCTTGCCCTCCACGCCCATCTGTGCCTGCGCCCGGTAGATCGGCCCGATAGCGTCCAACATGGCCGCCGTCGCTTCGCGGGTCGCCCGGTCGCTGACCTCTGTTTAGGTCGCCCCCACCACGGTATAGCGCTGCAAGAGCGTATGCGCCAGGTTCGACCAGCGGATGCTCTCCCGGATCAAGTTGATCTCTGCTGCCGACTTGATCGCCATCGCGTCCTCGACGAAGCCCCGCGCAGGGCGCACCCGCACCGCCAGCGTCTCGCTCAAGGACGGCCCGCGGTATCCCAGAATCCACGGGTAGCCGTCGCTGTCCGCGCCGACATCCCCTTCCAACCCCATCTCCCGCAGCATATCCGCCAGCACATACGCCGGGTGAATCTCCCCCGGATATTCGGCGTAATGCGCGACCCGGTGGATGAGCGCGTTGGCCTGGGCGTGTTCTACTTCCAGCCGTGGCACAAACAACGCCCGTTCACCCGCCCGGTTCATCGCGAAGGCTATCGGCCGCTCAGTCGGGATGAAGGCGAACCCACTGTAGTACTTGATGATGTCCGCATCGAACAGCACCACGCCGCTCCAGCCCATCTGCTGGACGTGCGCCAGCAGCGCGTCGCAGCGGGCGCGGTACTCCGCCTCGCTAATCCGCAGGGAGAAAGTCGTCGAAGTCATCAGCCTGTCTCCATTTTCCGGTAGGGCAATGTCAGCGCTGCGGCTTGACCGCCACGACGCGCGACAGATGATCATCTTCCAGATAGTGCAGGATTTTCCAATCGGCGAAGATTCCGCCCAGCTCCCCGATTTCCAACAGGTAGTCCGGGTTGCTGTCCGGCCGCTGGTCGAGGTAGCGGCGGTTGTACGTCATGTAGATGATGCGCCCACCCGGCCGCACCGCTTCCCGGATTGGGGTGAACAGCCTGCGGTTCAAATAGCGGAACACGCACACCAGGTCATACGGCGTCTCCGGGAATTCGTACTGGTCGAGGTCAACAGGCAGCAGGTTCAGGTTGCGCAGTTCCCGCCGTCCGGCTTCCGCCTGTGCCCGCAGCAGCGCCACCCGGCTGATGTCCACCAGATCGACAATGTAGCCCTGCGCCGCCAGCCACAAACCGTTCTGCCCCAGCCCGGCAGCCAAGTCCAGCGCCCGCGCTTCTTGCCCCGCCTTGAGCGGCGGCGTGAATTCCAGTACCAGCGGGTCGGGCGGGGGGTAGGGGTTGGCACTTTTCTCGTGGTAGGCCTGGTCCCACCGCAGGCGATCCTCTCCTGACATCAGCCCTTCCCTCCGTAGACGGGAATATAGTCGAGCGCGTCCGGAACGCGCTGCATCAGCGCATCATCCCCCGGCAGCAGCGCGGCATCCGGCCGGCGGCGTTTGCGTTCGTGCAGCGGGTACGCATCCCGCAGCGCATCGAAGTCCGGCTCCTGCCATCCTTCCGGGATCGTCAGGCAGCCCAGCGCCGCGCGGATCAGCCGCCCACCGGCGCTTTCCCAGTCCGGCGGGTTCGCGCCCCGCACCAGTGCCTGCGCAGCCGCCGCCTGCGATTCGCCGCTCACCCGCTTCATCAGGTCGCCGCTTAACCGGGCGAACATCGTGTTGGCCTGCCCCGTGTCCACCCGCCCGGCCATTGCCTGCACATCCGGCGGCAGCGCCGCCAGCGGCAGACTCTGCCCCGCCGAGGCCGGGGCCGCCGGAGCCGGTGGCAGCCCTTCGCCCGCCAGCGCTGCCCGCAGATCGTCGCGCGTCCGCCCAGGCCGCAGATATGCAGCCAGCGCCTCCAGCGGGTCAGCCGCTGCGCCGTTTACGTAGGCGCTGATCTGCGCCTTGCCGTCACGCAGCCTGGCCTGGAAAACCGGGGTTGTTTGGGAGAAATGGGAAAGCAGCGCGGCTTCCGCCTCGCCGAGGATTCGCACCCAACCGCCGCGCGCTGGCGCCGCGAACAGCCGGACGGTCTGGGGATAGGCTTTGCCGGGCAGCAGCCCGAAGGGATTGTACAGGGTATAACCGAGGTCTGTGAGCGACTGGCGCAGCAGGCCAGCCACCGCTGAGGCGTCATCAGAACATGAGAACTGACAGGTCCAGGTCGCTGGCATACAGCCCCTCGTGTGCAGTGCTGTTTGCAGCATAGCACACGACGCTGCCAAAATCCAGAAAGCCAAGTTCGCGCCCCATCCGCCGCTCGGCTTCGGTTTCGCCTGGCAGGAACACGATCCGTGCCCCCCGTTCCAGCGCCCCCCGCGCCGCCGCGTTCAGGATGATCTGGAGCATCGCCGGCGTGCGGATTTCCCGCAGCAGCGCGATGCACAGGATGTGTGCCGTCTCTCCATGCAGGCTCAAACGGGCAACCCCTGCCGGGAATCCGTAGCGGTATAGGATGTAATCCACCTGGTCGCCGGCCCGCAGCGCCGCCATATCCCGCCCCACCAGCAGCGGCTCCACTCCCAGCGTCAGTACGTCGTAGTAGGCGTTGCGGTAAACGTACCACCACGCTTCCATCCCACGGTGATCCTGCACCGGTTCGATGGCGATGCCGTCCGGCAGCGACCGCGCCTGGATCGGCGGCGGCAGCCGTCCGGCAGTCCCACCCACCTTGTAAACCATCACCGGGACTTCCCGCTCAACTTCGAGACCAAGCTTGCGCAGCGCCGCCCCGAGCTGCGGCGGGTACAGCCCCTCGATGTACTGCACGCGCGGTGCACGTCCCAACCGGCTGAGGTGGTCAATCCCTTGCTGGATCATCGGCCCAGAGACCCAGGCCGTATTCTGCCGCGGCGTCACATAGTTCAGATGCGGCAGCGCGTTGGTTGGGTGGTGATACACCGTCACCATGCCAACCAACTCTCGCACCGCGCCGAGCGATTCATGCACCCGCCCCAGATGATCCTGGATCTGCCGGAGGGTCTGGCGCATATCGCGCTCGTAATCCGCGCTGTCGATTGTCATTGAGGCTTGTGATTGTCCAAAGATTGTCATGAAACCGGTGAACGAGTTGCGACGCAGCGCCGCTGACCCTGAGCAGCAAGAGGCAGGGGATGAAGGCCGCTGCCCAAAACAAATTCTTAATCTATTGTAATCTATTTTCCCCTAAATGAAATAGCCAACGGCAGCATTCAACTATGAAAAATTAGCGAAAAATGCTGCCTTCCGTCAGCCCCATCCCGATGTAGTCTCTACCACGCCGGATTTCTCCCCACCCCCTAAATCCCCAACTTCCGGGGCGGCAGAGCGCCACACCCGATGTATAATTGAGCGATGCAGTGTCCTCTACCACCGGAGCCTCCGGCCTGATGCTCAATCCAACAAACACCACCAGCACCAACCCCATCAGCGAAATTCAGCGCCTGCGGGCCATGCTCAGCGAAGTCGCCCTGGCCTTCCGCAGCCAGCAGGAACTGCTCCAGATGCGCGGCATGAGCCTGCCGCCTGAACTCCTCCAAAACCTCGAAGCCCTGGAAAAAGACCTCAAAGGCCTGGAAAAAAGCCTCGCCAGCGAGGAAACCGAACTTGCCCAGCTCCGGGCGCTGGCCGCCACATCCGCCCTCATCAACTCCTCGCTCGACCTCAACCAGGTTCTCAGCAGCGCCATGGATGAGGTCATCAAGCTCACCGGCGCTGAACGTGGCTATATCGTCCTCCTCGAACCGGATACCGGTGAGCGCCGCCTGTGGATCGCCCGCGATCCTGAACAGGACTCCCAGGGCCTGGCTTTCCGCGGCAGCAACACCGTTCTCAGCGATGTCCTCACCTCCGGTCAGCCGCTCCTCACGGATAACGCCTACAAAGACCCGCGCTTCCAGGATCGCTTAACGCTGTCCCAGCATACCCTCCGCTCGGTCATGTGCGCCCCACTCATCTACAAGGATCGCGTCACCGGCGCAGTCTATGTCGATAACCGCCTCATGGCCGGCATCTTCAACGAACGCGAAAAAGACGTCCTGGTCGCTTTCGCCAACCAGGTCGCCGTCGCCATCGAGAACGCCCGCCTCTTTGCCCGCGTGCAGGCCAACCTCAACGCCATCACCGAACTCAAAGAGGTCATGTCCAACGTCTTCGGCTCCATCGCCAGCGGCGTCATCACCGCCGACGCCCTCGATACCGTCAACACCTTCAACCGCGCTGCCGCCGAAATCCTCGGCTGTCCCCCAGAAAAAGCCATCACCCAACCCCTCCCTGCCGTCCTTCCCGTCATCCATGCCGAGACGACCGCCCATGTCCGCCTCGAAAACCAGCGCCAGTCTTTCGAGTCCGAGATGGATACGGAAAGGGGCCGCCGTGTCCTCGGCCTCAAGCTCAGCCCATTGAAGGACGCCGAAAACCGCACCCAGGGCGTCGCCGTCGTCGTCGATGACCTCACCGAAATCCGCAAGCGCGAAGCCCAGCTAACCATCCTCCGCCGCTATCTCCCCCCCGCCATGGTCGATAACATCGAGCATATCGCCGGGCTGGCCCTCGGCGGCGAGCGCCGGGAACTCACCTGCCTCTACGTTGATGTCCGCGCCCTCTCCACCTTCCCGGCAGACCTCCGCCCTGCCCAGAAAATGGAACTCCTCAATGAGTACCTTTCGGTCGCCACCGAGTGCATCAACCAGACCAACGGCGTCATCGACAAATACATGGGTACGGAAGTCATGGTCCTCTTCAACACCCAGTTGAACCCCCAGGAAGACCACGCCCTCCGCGCCCTGGATACCGCTCTCCTGCTGCGCGAGGCCTTCGTCAAACTCTACGAGTGGCAGCACATCGCCCCCGACCCGCACTACTACCGCATCGGCATCCACAGCGGCGAGGCCACCACCGGCAACGTCGGCAGCCTCAGCCGTCGCGATTTCACCGCCCTGGGCGACACCATCAATCTCGCCCACCGCCTGTTGGAAAATGCTGCGCCCGGCCAGATCATCCTCAGCGAGAACTGCTTGGAATACATGCGCCGCGCGTCCGGCCAAGCCCCTGCCGGCGTTGCCTTCCACGAACGCGATCCCATCACCGTCAAAGGACGCCAGCAGGCCACCGCCATCTACGAGGTATTCCGCACATGAGCCAGGAATTCTGGGTACCCGCCGAAGACGATACCGCCCGCCTGCGCGCCGTCCGCGCCAGCGCCGGCGAACACCTCCGCCAGTTGACTCAACGCGCCAATGAAGTGTTGGATTTGGCCCGCAGCCAGCGTGACCTCCTCCGCCAGCGCGGCATGAACCTGCCCCCCGGCTCGCTGGAGAGCCTCAAGACCTTCAAGACCCAGGTGGATCGCCTCCAGAACACCATCGCCGGCACGCTCACCGAACTCAAGCAGCTCCGTGCCCTCGCCAACACCACCTCGCTCATCAATTCCTCGCTGGATACCGCCGAAGTCCTCAACCAGGTCATGGATACCGTCATCCAAATCACCGGCGCCGAGCGTGGTTACATCGCCCTCATCGACCGCGACACCGGCCAGATGCAGTTCCCTGTGCGCCGCGGCATCGACCGCGAACAAATGGAAAGCAGCGATCTAGTCGTCAGCACCTCCATCGTCAAAGAAGTCGCCAGCACCGGCAAAGGCGTCCTCACCGAAAATGCCAGTAAAGACGACCGCTTCCAGGGCCACCAGAGCGTCATCGGCTTTCAACTCCGCAGCATCCTGGCTGTCCCCCTCAAAGTCCGCGAGTCCGTCATTGGCGTCGTCTACTGCGACAACCGCATCATCGAAGGCATCTTCAAACCCCACGACTTGAACCTGCTGGAAGCTTTCGCCAATCAAGCCGGTGTCGCCATCGAAAACGCCCGCCTGTTCGAGGATTTGCGGGCCCGCATCGCTCAGGTCACCGAAGCCCGCGACCTCATGACCCGCGTCTTCGACTCCATCGCCAGCGGCGTCATCACCATCAACCGCGACGGCCACATCACCGACTCCAATGCCGCCGCCGAGTCCATCCTGCGCTTGGGGCCGGAGGCCGTTCTCAATCAACCTGTATCCTCCGTGCTGGCAATGCTCGGCGACTCCTTCATGGAGGCCCTCCGCCGTGTCCGCGAGGCCGGAACCCAGGAGCGCCTCGAAGTCCATCCCACCCTCGCCGGTGACATCCGCTGCATCTGGGCGGTGACGCTCAGCCCCCTCCGCGATGCCCACGGCGAAAGCCAGGGCGTCGTCATGGTGCTCGATGACCTCACCGAAAGCCGCCGCCGCGAGGAGCAGTTGGGCATCGCCAGCCGCTACATGAAGCTCGGCCTAGAAACCCTCAGCGATGTCGATCTCCTCAACACCGGCGGCGAAGAGCGCGAAATCAGCGTCCTCCATTCTGATGTCCGCGGCTTCACCACCTTCAGCGAACAGCTCGCCCCCGAAAAGCTCATGGAGATCATCAACAGCTATATCAGCCTCTCCAGCGACGCCATCAACCTCTACGACGGCATCGTTGACAAGTACATGGGCGATGCCGTCACCGGCCTCTTCAACACCAGCTTCAACCCCCAGGAAGACCACGCCCTCCGCGCCGTCCGCGCTGCCATGAGCATGAAGTACGACCTCCTCGCCCTTCACGAAGTCCTGCCGGAAGAACAGCGCCTCTTCTACGGCATCGGCGTCCATACCGGCATGGCCGTCTTGGGCAATATCGGCGGTGTAGACCGCAAGGAGTTCGGCGCCCTCGGCGACGCCCCCGACCTCGCCAAGCTCCTCCAAGAGAATGCCCAGCGCGGCGAAGTCCTCATCAGCCAGCAGACTTACAACGCCGTCAAGGACTACTACGAGTGCGAACCCCTCGAACCGCGCAAAACCAAGGACTACCCTGGCTTCACCATCATGTACCGCGTCCTGCGCCATAAACGCCGCTGACCGCCAAAGCGGTCAGCAGGGTCAAGCAGTTGTTCCTAGTTTTCTTTGCAGACAAACGCGCGGTAATCAAAAGTCCGGCACAACCGCCATCACAATCGTGATCGCCGGGCCGCCCAACCGCATATCTACCCGCGCGCTCGTATAGGCGTAAGCCTCAAATGGCTCCATCCCGCGCACATGCACCAGATAATCAAAAGCCTCGTTCAAAGCGGCCGCGTGCGCCTTTTCATAGGTCTCGCCCATACCCAAGAAGTACGTGGCCCCATCCCGGTGCAGCCGCGGGAAGTTCAGCGGCATCGCTTTCACCAGGCTGATGCGCAAAGTCGCCGAACCCGCCGCTTCCAGGCTCACCCAGGTTGGCTCCTGCGTCCCCATCGCCGCGTGTAGATCCCCCATCGAGAGCAAACCACCGGCCACCTGCACCGGCAGATACAGCGTCGTGCCCGGTTCCATCTCGCGCAGATCCATATTGCCGCCGAACGGGTACGCCGGCATGTATGTCGAGCCAACACCCTCCGCAGGCGCAACGCCGATGCAGCCGATCATCGGCCGGATCGGTACGCTGATCTTGCCGATGTAGGCCCGCCCGTCGCGCAGCGGCGTCTCCATCACCCGCATCTCCTGCGTGCGGTGACCCAGCCCGCCAAATCCCGGCAGCCAGACCGACCATGCACGAACCACCTGCACATCCAGCACCTCGATGCGCAGCGCATCCCCCGGTTCGGCGCCGCGCACCGCAACCGGCCCGGTCACCCGGTTGAAGTTCTCCAGCCCAATCGCTTCCACACTCTCGCCTTTCGAGAGGCGTTCGTAGGCCACATCGCCGGTCTGGAAGGTGACGGTATCGCCGGGGTCGATCTCCAGCTCCGGCGGAATCGAACGGTCGAAGGCCGTGTTGTTCTGTTCCTTGGAAAGCGTGTAATGCGCCATAATGTTTATACTCCCCTCGTCATTCATTCTCGGCCAGCCATGCCGACAGCACCTGCATGTAGCGCTCTGCTTCTTCGACATGGGCACTGTGCGAGCTGTTGTCGAACAGCACCCAGCGCGCACCGGGGATGCCGGTGTAGACCGTCCCAGCGATGAGCGGCGTCGCCTCATCATACTTGCCGGAAGTGACCAGCGTCGGCGCCTTGATCTCCGGCAGGCGGTCGATGATGTCCCAGTCCTTGATCGTGCCGACGACGTGGAACTCATTCGGCCCGTTCATCGTGTTGTAAACCTCCGGGTTCGCTTCCAGCTTCTCGAACGACCGCCGGAAGTAATCCGGGTACGGCAGTAGGCGGCAGAGATGCCGGTCATAAAAGACCTGCGTCGCTGCCTTGTAATCCGGATGATCAGTCGTACCCGCCGCCTCATGCTGCTCCAGCGTCGCTTGAACATCGGGCGGCAGCAGCTTGCGCAGGCGGTTGGCCTCCGCCACCCACTGAATCATGCTGGCGGGCGAGCTGGCAATCGTCAAGCTCGCGATCCCCTTCGGCTGCGTCAGCATATACTCCATCGCCAGCATCCCACCCCACGACTGGCCGAGCAGGTGGATCCGCTCCAGCCCCAGCGCTTGGCGAACCACGTCCACCTCTTCGACGTAAAGCTGCACCGTCCACATCTCCGGCTTCTTTTCCGGCAAAGATGAGTTCCCACAGCCGAGCTGGTCGTAGTAGATGACCCGGCGTCCCGTCTCCGCAATCGCATCCAGCGATTCGAGATAATCGTGCGCCGCGCCGGGGCCGCCGTGCAGCGCCAGCAAAGGCAGCTTACCCGGCGCTTCACCTTCCCCGGCGATTCGATACCACGTCGAATAACCTTTGAAGGGGATGCGTCCCTCGGTGATCTTGACCATACCCAACATCCTTTCAAGAACTATTTGAGCCGTAACGAGGTGCGCGGGTCGAGCGCATCGCGGATGGCGTCGCCCAGCAGGTTGAAGCCCAGCGTGGTCAGCAGAATCGTCAGCGTCGGGAAAAAGATCATCCACGGCGCAATCCGGTAGCGCGACTGCCCCTCCAAGATCATATTCCCCCAACTGGCAGTCGGCAGCGGCACACCAACGCCGAGAAAACTGAGCGCCGCCTCAATCAGCACGGCGCTGGCAACATTGAGTGTGAAGTAGACGACCGTGACGGTCAGCGTGTGCGGCAGAATGTGACGCAGCAGGATATACGGCCCGCTCGCCCCGGCAGCGCGGGCGCTTTCGACGAATTGGCGTTCGCGCATCGACAGCGTTTGGCTCCGCACCAGCCGCGCCAAAATCGGCCACGTGATCACCATCAGGATCAGGATGATGACCGGAATGCTGGGGCGCAGCACCGATCCCAAACCCAGTGCCAGCAGCACCGCCGGATACGCCAGCAGCACATCCGTGAACCGCATCAGCAGGGTATCCACCACGCCGCCGTAGTAGCCGGCCAGCATGCCAATCGTCGTGCCGACGAACGCCGCGATCAAGTTAGCCGAGATGCTGATGAACAGACTCACCCGCCCCCCATACACCAGACGGGCCAGCAGATCGCGCCCCAGGTGGTCCGTCCCCAGCGGAAAGTTTCCCCCCGGCGCGAGCGGCGTGCCGGTCGCCGACAGCCCATCCGCAAACTGCTGGAGCGGGTCTTTCGGCGTGACCAGCGGGGCAAAGACCGCCCCAAACAGCATCACTCCCACCAAAGCGCCCCCCACCCATGCGCGCGGCAGCCGAATGAGCTGCGCCCAAAAGCCGCGCCGCGCCTGCTGCTTTTCCAAAACGACCGTCATACGGATCAGCCTCCCCCGCCTAGACGGACGCGCGGATCGAGCACCGCATAGAGCAGATCGACCCCCAGGTTAATACCGACTACCGAAATCGAGGCGAACAGCACCGTTCCCATAATCAGCGGCGTGTCCTGGTTGCGGATAGCCTGGAACGCCTGCAAACCCACCCCCGGCCAGCCGAACACCGCCTCGATCACCACCGTCCCGCCCAGCAGCAGCGCCAAATCCAGCGCCGCCAGCGTCACCGTCGGCAGCAGCGCGTTGCGCAGCGCGTGCCGCAGCAGAACCACGCGCGCGCTCAGGCCCTTCGCCTTGGCCGTGCGGATGAAATCCTCACCCATCACCTCCAGCAGGTTGTTGCGCAGCACCCGCGCGTAAAACGCCGTCCCGCCGATCCCCAAAGTCAGCGCCGGCAGCACCAGATGCAGCGGCGTCCCATACCCACCCAGTGGAAAGACCGGAATCAGGAACCCAAAGATGTACAGCGCAATCAGCCCCAGCGCAAACGACGGAATCGAGATTCCAACCAGCGAGACAACCGTCGCCAGTTGGTCGATCCACGAACCAGGGCGCAGCGCTGCCAAGATGCCGAGCGGCACACCGATGACCAGCTCAACGAACAGCCCAGCCAGCGCCAGTTGAATCGTGGCCGGCAGCCGTTCCAGGATCGCCGTCAGCACCGGACGGTTATCCCGCGTGGAATTGCCCAGATCGCCTTGCAGGGCGCGCCCGATATAGCGCACGTACTGCACCGGCAGCGGCTGGTCCAGCCCCCAGATCTCTCGAATGCGTTGGACAGTCGCCTCTGGCGCGCGCGGCCCAGCGTACATCCGGGCTGCGTCCCCTGGCATCAAAAAGACCATCACGAACGACAGGGTGGCAACGCCAAACACCACCCCGACAGCTCCAATCAGCCGGTGAACAAGATAAGCAGTCATGTGAAACCCGAAACGATCAAAATGGATCGGCACAGCGCGCAGGCGCGCGCCGTGCCGGTCATCACAGGAGACCTAGAGGTGATTACTGAACCGTCGCAGCATCGAACTTGAGCAGGTAGGCCGGGTCAGCCTGAATATTCAAGCGAGCGCTGCGGTAGTAGTAGTTCTGCAGGTGATACAAGAAGGCGTTCGGCTGCTCTTCAAACAGCGTCGCTTCAAACTCGGCGAATGCCGCCCACCGCTCTGGCCCCGGTGGGATTTGGTTGTACTCGGCAAATACCGCGTCCAGCGCCTCATTGCAGTACCCACCCCAGTTGTACGATCCGCCGCACTGCAGCAGCGGTTCGTAGGTGTTGGACGGGTCGAGGTAGTCGTGATACCAGTTGGTCATGACCACTTCAATCGTCTCCGGTTGGTTGATCAGGATGTCGAGGAACTGCGCATTGTCGATCACCGTGACGTTCGCCGTCACGCCGATCTGCGCCCAGTCCGAGACAATCGCCTGAACCACCTGCTGGTTCGTCGCGTCCGTGTTGACCAGGATGTTGGTCGTCAGCCCATCTGGGTAGCCCGCCGCCGCCAGCATCGCCTTCGCGCCTTCGGGATCATATGCGAACGGCTTCAGGTCAGGATTGTTGCCCGGCATGTCCGGCGGCAGCGGCCCTGTCGCCGGGACGGGACGCCCGTTGAGAATCTGCACCAGCCGGTCGCGGTTGATCGCCATGCTCAGCGCCCGCCGCACGTCCTTGTTGTTGAAGGGCGGGTTGCGGTGCTGGAAGACCAGATAGTCAATATTCGGGAACGCAACGTTCGTCAGCAGCCGTCCCGCCAGCGCGGGATCGTTGGCAATGCGTGGGTACTCCGAGCTGGGAACCCAGTCAAAGGCGATGTCCGCTTCGCCGCTGTCCATCCGCAGGATGCCGACCGACTGGTCAACCAGCAGATCAACCACCACGCCGTCCACTTTGGGCGCATCCGGCTTCCAATAGTTCGGGTTCCGCACCGTGGTGATCCGCAGTCCAGGCTCCCACGACTCCAGGATGAACGGCCCCGCACCCAGCGGCTGGCGTCCAAAGTCTTCGCCGGCGGCTTCCACCCCTTCACGCGCGACAATCGAGCCGGGCGGCAGCGCCAGCCGCTGCAAGAATGTCCACACTGGCGTTGACAGCGTGAATTCAACCGTGCGCGCGTCGATCACCTTGATGCCGCTGATCTCCGGCGCGGCGCCATCCCGATATTCCGGCGCGCCAGCAATCGCCTCAAAGAAGAAATTGGTCGGTGACGGGAAGTCGGGCGCGAACTGCCGCTCGAAGCTGTATTTCACGTCGTCAGCCGTGATCTCCCGCCCATTCGAGAACTTGACGCCCTCACGCAGCGTGAAGGTGTACACGAGACCATCATCGCTGACCGTCCAGGACTCGGCCAGCGCCGGCGCAACGGTGTCGGTGGTCTCCATTTCCACCAACCCCCGGTAGAACAGACCCACCATCGACCAGGTTTCGACCTCATAGGCAATGTGCGGGTCAGCCGTCCGGATGTCGAACAACGACACCACGCGAATGACGTTGTCTCCCTGAGCAGCAGCCGGCATAAAGCCGAGCACCAGCATGAACAAAACCAGCACTAACAGACCGTGACGCTTTACAGTGTGAAGCATGCCCGTTCCTCGCCAATTCAAATGCAAAAAATGAACACCCCCCACAATTTTTAACATGTCGATAGTGACGTTGCAAATTCCAGTATGAGAGGAAGCTTAAAATTCCTCTATCTCCCAGCATCCCCAGATCGCCCGCATGCCTCGGTCATTCCCTCGCACCCGCTCCGCCGTTGAATCCCAGCGCCGCCGGCGTGTTGTGCGCCACCAGCCGCCCGCGTGAGACGACATACAGCGGAATCACCTGGTATCGCAGCGCGTCAAACGGTGTCGATACGGGCAGCACCACCAAATCCGCCGGCCCACCAGCGCGGATGCCGTAATCAGCAATGTGCAGCGAACGTGCCCCATTGTCAGTGATCATGGCGAAGCACGCATCAATCTCGCTCAATCCCGTCATCTGCGCCACATGCACCGTCATGTGCGCCACGCCGATCATGCTGCCCGTCCCAAAAATGTACCACGGGTCATAGATGCAGTCCTGCCCCAGGCTGACGTTCACCCCCTGCGCGACAAGCTCTTTAATCCGCGTCAGCCCCCGCCGCTTGGGATACGTATCCTGCCGCCCTTGCAGCGTGATGTTGATCAGCGGGTTGGCGATGAAATTGATGTTCGTGCGCCGCAGGAAGCCCATCAGCTTGTAGGCATAGCTGTCGTTGTACGACCCAAACGCCGTCGTGTGGCTGGCGGAAACCCGCTCGCCCCCGCCCCGCTTGATCGCCTCGGCGACAACCACCTCCAAGAAACGCGACTGGTCGTCGTCCACTTCGTCGCAGTGAATATCGATCAACCGGTCGTACTGCTCCGCCAGATCGAAGATGCGCTGAACAGAACGCACCCCGTCCTCACGAGTCAGCTCGTAGTGCGGAATGCCGCCCACCACATCTGCACCCCGCCGCAGCGCCTCCTCCAGCAGTCCTTCATTCTCCTGTCGTGAATAGATGCCGTCCTGGGGAAATGCAACCACCTGCAAAGTCGTCCACTCCCGCACTTGCTCGCGCAGCTCCAGCAGCGCATCCAGCGCAGTCAGGCGCGGCTCCGTGACATCGACATGCGTGCGCACGTACAGCACGCCGTTCGCCGCCATCAGTTTGAGCGCTTCCATCGCCCGCGCTTGCACATCCTCTCGCGTTAGGCTCTGCTTTCGTTCCCCCCAAATCTGGATTCCCTCGAAAAGCGTACCGCTGGCATTAAAACGCGGCTGTCCCGCTGCCAGCACCGAGTCCAGATGGATGTGCGACTCGACAAACGGCGGGACAACCAGCCCACCGCCGCATTCGTTCACTTCGATAGAACCTGGCGCTTCGATATTCGGCGCAGTTCGGACAATCCGCCCCGCTTCGATCAGAATATCGACAAGTTCCGCCTGGTCCCGCAGGCGGCAGTTTTTGAGCAGTCGTGTGTTCATCATGCTTGCGAAATCTCCTGGCAAAAAAAGCACAAACTTCCAAGCTGAAGTTTGTCAGATTCTAACGCAGTGTGTTAAATTCGAACGAGTAGGATTATGTTCACCACTGTCTTGAACCGATACATAGTCTTGCATATTTTGGGAGGGAAGAGCATGAAACTGCGCGCCATGTTCCTGTCGATGCTGCTCCTGAGCAGCCTGCTGTTGGCGAGCGCCGCCAGCGCTCAAGACGAGCCGCTGAAAGTCTTCGCCGCTTATGCCACCCCCATCGAGGAACCTTGGGATGGTGTAATCCACGCCGCCCTGCAAGCTGCCGCCGATGAAGGCCGCATCATCTACACCTATCAAGATGAGATCGGTTATTCCGGCGACATGGAAATCGTCCTGCGGGAAGTAGCGGAAGATGAAGCCCCAGACATCATCTTCGGCGATGCCTTCGGCAACGAGCAAGCTGTCCGCCGCGTCGCCCGCGACTATCCCGAGATCGCCTTCGTCTTCGGGTCGGGCTTAGGCCCGTCACAGCCCAACCTCTCCGTTTTTGATAACTGGATTCATGAACCGGCCTACCTCAGCGGCATGTACGCCGGCGCCCTCACCAAAAGCGGCGTGATCGGCGTGGTTGGCGGCTACCCAGTGCCGGAAGTCAACCGCATCGTCAACGCCTTCGTCCAGGGCGTCGCCGAAACAAACCCCAAAGCCACTGTGCTGGTCACCTTCATCAACAGTTGGTTCGATCCCGCTGCCGCTCAAGAAGCAGCCCTCGCCCAGGTAGACGCTGGCGCGGACATCCTCTTCGCCGAACGCTTCGGCCCCATCGACGTAGCCGCGGAAAAAGGCCTCCTGGCCTTCGGTAATATGAGCGACCAGAATGCCCTCGCCCCCGAAACGGTCGTCACCGGCCCCGTCTGGGACATGGGCCCGACGGTCAACTTTGTCATCGACCAGGTCCGCGCTGGCAGCTACACCGCCCTCGACCTGAAGGACTTTTCAATGATGGCCTATGGTGGAGCCAGCCTCGCCCCCCTGCACGACTTCGCCGACATCCTTGATCCTGCACTGATCGAGATGGTCAGCGCTCGCGAGCAAGAGATCATCGATGGCCTGTTCCGCGTCAACATCGATGAAGATGTGCCCGCAGGAGCCGTCGTCCCTGGTGATGTTGTGATCGGTGGCTAGTTCGCAGCCATCGCCGCTTCCTGCCCGTTCCAGGCCAGTAGATGTGGCCTGGAACGGCAGGGCAGGGCAGCCATCTCCTCCTCTTCAACCAGCAAACTCGGCGGTTCTTGTCATATGCCTCCGATCATCCAAATGCGTGGAATCACCAAGCGATTCGGCGCGCTGACCGCGAACGACAGCATCGACTTCAGCATCGAAGCCGGTGAAATCCATGCCCTCCTGGGCGAAAATGGCGCCGGCAAATCGACGCTCATGAAGATCCTCTACGGGTTGTACCAGCCCGACTCCGGAGACATTCGCATCAACGGGCAGCCTCTCCGGCTGGCTTCCCCTGCCGAAGCCATCGCCAGCGGCATCGGTTTCGTCTCCCAGCACTTCGCCCTCGTCCCCAATTTCACCGTCGCCGAAAATGTCGTCCTGGGGCACGAAGGATCGCTCACCCTTCACCCCGCCGCCATCAGCGACAAGGTGCTCCAGACGGCAGCCGCACTCCGCCTCACCATCGACGTCAATGCCGTCGTTGGCCGCCTCTCGGTCGGCGAACAGCAGCGGGTCGAAATCCTCAAAGCCCTCTACCGCGGCTGCCGAGTCCTCATCATGGACGAGCCGACGGCGGTGCTCGCCCCCGGCGATATCGCCGCCCTCTTCGACATCCTCCGTACCCTGCAGGGACGCGGCCTGTCAGTCGTCATCATCACCCACAAACTCGATGAAGTCTTCGCCATCAGCCAGCGCGTCACCGTCCTCCGCCTCGGCAAAGTGGTCGGGCAGGTCAAAACCCAAGAGAGCACCCCGGCGGAACTGGCCCAGATGATGGTCGGTCGGCAGACTGTCGCCGTTGTTCGCAATACCGATCACCGCCGTCAAGATGCCGTCAAACTCGACGTGCGCGACTTGCACCTCACCGATAAGCGCGGCGGCCTGCGCCTGCGTGGCCTGTCGCTGGAGGTGCGCGGCGGCGAAATTGTCGGAATCGCTGGCGTAGCCGGCAACGGACAAAGCGAGCTGGTCTCGGTCTTGACCGGCATGGCAGCCCCGGACTCCGGTTCGGTGACCGTTGGCGGCCTGCCCCTCCCGTTCCGCGATCCAAAAGCCCTCTCCCGCCTCAAGATCGCCCGCATCCCGGAAGACCGCCTCAAAGGCGTTATCGGCGATCTGTCCGTGCAGGATAACTTGATGCTGGAATCCATCGAAGACTTCACCCAGCTCGGTCACCTTGATCGCGCCCGCATCCGCGCCAATGCCGAGGCGCTCATCAGCGCTTTTCAAATTAAAGCCGCACCCACCGACCTCGCCCGCACCCTCTCCGGCGGCAACCTCCAAAAAATCATCTTGGCCCGCTCCCTCGGCCATGCCCCCGAGGTGGTCATCGCCGCGCAGCCCACCCGCGGCTTAGACATCGGCGCAACCGAATACGTCCATCAAAAACTCCTCGAACAGAAAGAACGCGGTGCAGCCATCCTCCTGATCTCCGAAGACCTCGAAGAGATTCTTCTGCTGTCTGACCGCATCTTGGTCATCTACGAAGGACGCATCGTCGGCGTATTTACGGCCCAAGAAGCCCAGATCGACCAAATCGGCGCCCTGATGACAGGAGCACATCGCCATGCTTAGTCTCAAGATCGAACGCGGCGCAGCACCCCTCTGGCTGCGCCCGCTCTTGCCTCTCATCGTCGTCGTGGTCACCTTCGCCCTGGTCAGCGTACTGATCGTCTGGGCGGGCGCTAATCCTGTCGACGCAGTCTACCATCTCCTCCTCAACCCCCTCTCGCGCACCAGCGCCCGCGCCGACATTCTCATGATGGCGACCCCCATCCTGCTCACCGGCGTGGCCGTGGCCGTCGCCTTCGTCTGCGGCTATTACAACATCGGCGCAGAAGGGCAGCTTTACGCCGGCGCGATCTTCGCCGCTTGGGTCGGCATCCATGCCGAGGGACTCCATCCCGTCATCGCCATCAGCCTCATGCTCTGCGCCGGTTTCATCGCCGGCATGCTCTGGGCGCTCCTTCCCGCGCTCCTCAAAACTTGGTTCTCCGTGGATGAGGTCGTCACCACCCTGCTGCTCAATTCAGTCATGCTCTTCCTCGTCAGCGCCCTGCTCAATGGCCCCTGGCGTGACCCCGTGAGCGGCTGGCCCCAATCCCCGACCATTGCCCTCAGCGCCCAATTTCCCATCATCATCCCCCGCTCCCGCGTCCATATCGGCTTCATCGTCGCAGTGGTCACCGCCCTCATCATGTGGTGGGTGTTCGTCCGCACCCGCTTCGGGCTGGAGCTGCGTGCCATCGGCAAAAACCGTGAAGCCGCGCAGTTCCTCGGAATCCCTGTCCGCCGGCGTATTCTCGCAGCCGCCCTGATCAGCGGCGGCATCGCTGGCCTGGCCGGCGTCGGTGAAGTCGGCGGCATCCACTATTACCTCATCGGCACCCTCTCGCCCGGCTTCGGCTACACCGGCATCATCGTCGCCACCCTCGGCGCGCTGACCATGCCCGGCGTCGTCCTCTCCGCTCTCTTCCTCGCCCTCATCAACCGGGGAGCCATTTCCGCCAACCGGGAATTAGATGTCCCGGTCTACCTCAGCGACATCATTCAGGCGGCGCTTCTCCTCGTCACCCTGGCTGTCCTCCTGCTCAACCGCTACCGCATCCAGATCCGTTGGGGGCGATGATGGATTCGATCTTGGTCTTGTTCGGCGCAATGCTTCGTATCGCCACACCCATCTTGTTCGGCGCCATGGGCGAAACGCTCATCGAGCGCGCCGGCGTCCTCAACCTCGGCATCGAAGGAACCATGCTCCTGGCCGCCTTCAGCGGCTTTGTCGCTGCCCAGATCACCGGTTCCCTCTGGATCGGGCTCCTGGCCGGCGCGCTTGTCGGCGTCCTGCTTTGCCTCCTGATGGGCCTCCTGAGCGTCACCCTGGGGCTGAACCAGCACGTCAGTGGCTTGGGAATCACCCTGCTGGCGACCGGCATCGCTCTCTTCGCCTTCCGCATCCTCTACGGCGGTGCATCCACCCCCCCGGCTCTGGAGGCGTCGTTCCAACCACTCAATCCCTTCCCGAATACAATCCTCGCCCCCGTTTTCGAGCAGCACTGGCTGACCTACTTGGCCTTTCTTACCGTGCCGGCGGTGACCTGGCTCCTCAACCGCACCACCTTCGGGCTGCGCCTGCGTGCCGTCGGCGAAAATCCCGAAGCCGCGGATACCGCCGGCATCAGCGTCTACCGGATGCGCTACCAAGCCCTCATCCTCGGCGGGGTGCTCATGGGCCTCGGCGGAGCCTTCCTCTCCCTCGCGCAGATTGGAGCCTTCAGTCACGGCATCATCAACGGGCGCGGATGGGTAGCCATTGCCGTCGTCATCTTCGGCAACTGGCAGCCGAGCCGCGTCCTCGCAGGAACCCTGCTCTTCAGCGGCGTACAGGCCCTTCAACTGCGGCTCCAAGCGGCTGGCGTCGCACTCCCCTACGAGCTTCTGTTGGCGCTGCCCTATCTGCTGGTGATCGCGGCGATTGCCCTGGTCGGACGCAATATCTCCGTGCCCGGCGCGCTCCTCAAGCCCTACCGGCGCGAAGGCTGAGCGCAAATCCGGCACGGCTGCATCGACATTCTCCTTGCCACCCAGCCCCTGCCAGGGGCTGGCTCTTCTTCATCGACTCTCTACTCCCCACGCGTCGCCAGCCAGAACCCCGCAAAGATCAGCACCGCCCCCAGCATCTCCCCCAGGTATTTGTACGACGGGTCCCCCAGCCGGATCAGCGCCCCACCCAGCGCCGGCAGCAAACCGCCCGCCGCGATCAGCCAGTTCCCAATCACCCGGTTCCGCATGATCTGCTTCCGCCGGAAAATCCGCGCCGAATACACCGCCCCGCCTACCAGCGCAATCGTCCCCCACACATTCATGATCGGCGAGAAAAACCGCACTGTCCCCCGCGCCGAGCCGGCCATGATCCCCTCACGGATCACCGTGCCGTCCGCCGCCACCTCATCCCGGTAAATCGCCGTCATATCCGCCCCCGGCTCCCACGCCTTCTCGTTGAAGGGCGTCAGCAGCAGCGTCCACGGCAGCGTCATCACCCCCACCAGAATCAGCGCCATCTGGATGTTCCGCGCGATGTTCCCCCGCCGCACCAGCAGATACACCGTCCCCTGGCCCAGCCACGGCGCCACCATCAGCGCCCCGCTCCAATACCACAGCCCGAACGCCAGCGGACTCCACACCAGGTACAGCACCACCTGTGCAAATGTCCCCACGCAGTACAGCACCAGCCCGATCCCCCACGCCAGCAGATGCGGCCGGCGCTTCTCCCACCACCGCCGCAGCACGATGAACGCAAATACCCCCGTCGTCACCGAACTGATTACGGACAGGATAAACGGCATCGTCACGCCCGGCATAACTCAGACTCCTCCGAAAACAATCCATTCCCCAATCAAACCGTCTGGGTAGCGATGAGCTTCTGCCCGTCCGGGATTTCATCCCTCGGCGGTGCTGTTCACAGCAGCGGCAGGAACAGCAGCAGCACGTGAACCACAATCTGGCACAGCCACGCTGCCGCCAGCCCATTCCGCCGGCGTACATACGCATAAATCACGTTCATCATCACCAGCGCCGTTCCGATAATCACCACCGGCCCCGGATACCGCCGCACATCCAGCATCGGGAAGAACACCACGAACGACCATAAACTGCTCAATATGCTCACCAGCCAGAACGGCCGCCCTTCTTGCAGCACCCCCCGGAAGAACAGCGTCTCCGCCAGCGGGATGACGAACACCAGGAACGCCAGAACCGACCCCAGCGACATCCCCACAAACAGCCGCTGTGCCGTCTCCCGCAGCGTCACCCCGCCCACAATCAGCATCGGTACGCCCACGATCAGCCCGAACACCACCCCCCACGTCAGATTCTCCAGTGATTCCGTCCAGATGCGCGCGCTCGTCCCCAGCAGCCACGCCATCACCCCGAACCCCGCCATCACCGTCCACACCAGCGCATACCGCAGGTCAATCTGATCCGGGATCAGCGGCATCAGCCCGATCCCCAGCGCCATCGCCACCAGATACCCGAACACCGGGTCGCTCGTTGTCCCCCGGTAATGCACTGCCCCTTGCTCGCGCCGCAGCTTGCTCGCAAACGGCGACTCCCACTCCGCATCTTCTTCCAGATACGCCGGGTCGCGCGGGAGCTGCGGCGTCGGGTCAGGCCGCTGCGGTGGGGTAGGGTCAGGATAAATCGTCGGACTCATGCCAGCACCCGCCGGATCGCCTCCAGCGTCTCCTCCACCCGCTCCGGCGTAATCCAGTAGTGTGTCACCATCCGGAACCGCCGCGTATACCCCGGATACGGCCCCACCAGCACGCGCGCTTCATCCTTCAGCCGCTGGCTGAATGCCTCCGGACTCACCGGCGCGCTCTCCTCCAGATCAAAGAACAGCATGTTCGTCTGCACCCGGCTCACGTCGATCCGCAGGTGCGGCATCGTCGCCAGCCCCTCCGCCAGCCGACATGCATTCGCGTGGTCTTCATGCAGCCGCGTCGTCATCTTCCGCAGCGCGATCAGCCCCGCCGCCGCCAGGATTCCCGCCTGCCGCATCCCCCCGCCCAGCGACTTCCGGATCCGCCGCGCCTCTTGGATGAACGCCTTCGATCCCACCAGCACCGATCCCACCGGCGCGCACAGCCCTTTCGACAAACAGAACGACACGCTGTCCGCCGGAGCCACCAGCTCCCGCCCCGGAACCCCCAGCGCCGCCGCCGCGTTGAAAATCCGTGCCCCGTCGATGTGCAGCTTCAGCCCGTGGGCCCGGGCGATCTTCCCCACCTCCGCCGTGTATTCCGCGCCGATCGGAATGCCTCCAATCGTCCCCTGCGTATTCTCCAGGCAGATTAGCTTCGTCCGCGGAAAATGCTCGTTATCGCCCCGGATCGCCCGGCGGATCGCCTCCAGCGGCAGCGTCCCGTCTGGCTGCACGTCAATGATGTGCGGGTGGATTCCCCCCAGCGCCGAGCTGCTCCCCGCTTCGTACCGGAACATATGCGCCTCGCGCCCGACGATCATCTCCTCGCCGCGCCCGCAGTGCGTCAGCGCCGCCGTCACATTTCCCATCGTCCCGCTGGCGACGAACAAGCCCGCCTCTTTGCCCAACATTGCCGCGGCTTCTGCCTCCAACTGCTTGACCGTCGGGTCCTCCCCATACACATCGTCACCCACTGGCGCATTCGCCATCGCTTCGCGCATCTCCGCCGTCGGCCACGTCACCGTATCACTTCGCAGATCGATAAAGTCCATCGCTTCACGTCCTTCGTTGCTCCCGCCGATAGTAGTCCGCCCCGCCCAGCTTGGCAAGGGCACTTCATCACGCCCCCGCTCGCCCCCCAATCCCCAGCGCTCACCCCCTTGCATGCAAGAGATACCAAATGTTTTTCCAAAATGTCACCCTAAAACAGAAAATCTGTTCTATACTATGAATCCACCGTGCGGTTCCGTCCCGCGCAGTGGCAAACCGCGCGCATGTCCGCGCTGTCGTTCGACCCCGTCAATGCCGCTGGGTTGCCCCTCCGGCATGACCTTCCCTTCACCTTCAGCCAGAAGGAGAAGGGGGATAAGAGCTTATTCAGGAGGTCTACCAACCATGCCTCGCCGCTATTCCAATGCGGAAAAACGCCGCATCCTCGATCACCTCATGCTCAACGGCGGTGATGTAGTCCTCACCGCCCAGCAGTACGGCGCTAGTCCCGCAACTGTCTACCGCTGGCTCCGTGATGAGAATTTTCGCATAAAAGCGGATTCTCATTCTTATCACTCTTATCATTCCGCTTCCCCTCGCCCTCTGGGAGAGGAGCCGGGGGGTGAGGGCTTCTCCCCTCACCCTGACGACCCCCTCATGCCCTTCATCCCCGCCATGGTCGCCAAGGCCAGCGATCTGCTCGCCTCCATCGACGAGGCCATCCAGGACGCCCCCCTCAACCAACGCGTCGCTGCCCTCGTCCAGCTCATCGACCGCATCGAGCGGATGCGCTTCCGTCGCGCCCTGTATCCGCTCCACCCGCCCGCCGAAGACGTGCAGATCGTCTACGAATACGAAGTTGAAGGTCACGTCGAAAAGGAGGATGACCTTGACGAAATTCCATTCGATCAAACACAGGATCAAACTCCCAACACCTCACCCGAACCAGCGGATCGTGCTCAAGAGTAGCGCCCGCTATCGCGTCGTCGCCTGTGGCCGTCGCTGGGGCAAAACCACCCTCGGCCAGATCGAGATCGTCGAACAGGCCGCCGTCCACCACAAAACCTGCTGGTGGCTCGCCCCCACCTACGCCATGGCCGGCCACGTCTGGGCCGACCTCAAAGCCGCCTGCCGCGATCTGCCCGGCCTGGAGGTCTACGAGCAAGCCCGCCGCCTGGACTTTGACCAGGGCGGCTCCATTGCCATCCACAGCGCCCATCTTCCTGATCTCCTCCGCGGTGCTGGCCTGGATTTCGTCGTCCTGGACGAAGCTGCCTTCATGGAATCCAGTGTCTGGCCGCAGATCATCCGCCCCATGCTCCTCGACCGTGCCGGTGGTGCGCTCTTCCTCAGCTCGCCTGCCGGCCGCAGTACCTTCTGGGAGGTCTACCACACTGGCTTGCAGCGCCGCACCGGCTGGCGCAGCTTCCATTTCACCAGCTTCGATAACCCCCTCATCGACCCCGCCGAGCTGGAACTCATCCGCCAGCAGACCCCCGAACACATCTGGCGCGCCGAGTATCTGGCCGAGTTTGTCGAAGACTCCGGCCGCGTCTTCCGCGACCTCCACGCTGCCGCCACCGCGCCCCTCCAGGCCGAACCCGTCCCCGGTGTCCGTTACGTGGCTGGCATCGACTGGGGCCGCGAAAACGACTCCACCGCCATCGTCGTCCTCGATGCCGATCACCGCCGCATGGTCGCCATCGACGCCTTCACCGGCATCGGCTGGGAACTGCAGCGCGGGCGTCTCCGCACCATCTATGACCGCTGGCGTCCCGCCGTCATCTGGGGCGAATCCAACAGCATCGGCTCTCCCAACATCGAGGCGCTCCAGGCCGAAGGCCTGCCCATCCGCCCCTTCACCATGACCGCCAGCAGCAAGCCCGCCCTCATCGATGCCCTGGCGCTCGCCATCGAACGCCGCCAGCTCGCCCTCCAACCGGACGAAGCCTTGCTCTCCGAACTGGCTGCCTACACCGTCGAGCGCCAGCCCAGCGGGAGCTGGCGCTACAGCGCCCCTTCCGGCCTCCACGACGACCGCGTCATCGCCCTGGCGCTCGCCTGGCACGGCCTCCGCCAAAGCGCTCTCCCCATCTCCTTCGCCTGATGCCGGCCTTTGCCCTGCTTGCTGCGCGCTCTCCAGAGCGTCCTGTGAGCGTCGCCCGCGGTCGTTCTCGCCGCACCGGTCCTGCTCTCCCTCTCCGCTGCGCAGCGGAGAGGGAGCCGCAGCTAATCCTCAGCCAGTCAGCGCCCCAACCCCTAACCCCAGCTCCCCGCTTCCGGTATAATGCCCCCATGAACACCCGTTGGAAACTCCTCCTCATCGTCATCGGCGCGCTGCTCCTTCGGCTGGCAGTGCTCCTCTTCGTCCAGCATCCCGGCATCGCCGACCCCAACCACTACTACAACCTGGGCCTGCGCCTCGTCGAAGGCCGCGGCCTGACCATCGACTACATCTGGCAGTATTTCGGCCCGCCCCCCGCCTTAGTCCACGTCGAAGACCACTGGATGCCCCTGGCCGGCATCCTGGCCGCCCTCGGTTTCACCCTCTTCGGGGAAAACCTCCCCGCCGGGTTGAGCCTCTTCATCCTCATCGGGACGCTGGTTCCGCTGGCCGGCTGTGCCGCAGCCCGCCAGTTCGGACTGCGTGAGGGCACAGCCCTGTTCTGCGCGGCGGCGCTGGCCGTCCTGCCGGAGTTCGTCCTCAATTCCGTGCGCACGGATACCACCATCCCCGCCGTGCTGTTCGTCACCACCAGCATCCTGCTGCTCAATGCTGGCCTGCACCACACCGGTATTCCCGGCTGGCGGCGGGCGCTCGCCTTCGCTGGCAGCGGCTTCATGGGCGGCCTCGCCTACCTTACCCGCAGCGACAGCCTCCTGCTCCTGCCCGTGCTGGCCGTCCTCCTCCTCCTCATCGCCCGCTTTGAACCCGGCGGGCTGCGCCGGGCCGCCGCCGTCTGGCTCATGCCCACTGTGCTCCTGCTGGTCGCCCTCCCGCTCTGGATCAGCAACCAGCAGACCCTCGGCCACCCGCTGCCCGCCGGAACCAGCGCCATGTTCTTCTACGCCGATGTCCTCGACCACTGGGCCTATGGCGGCACGTTCACCCTCCAGACCCTCCTCGAACGCCAGACCATCCCCCAGCTCGTCGGCAAGCGCCTCTTTGAACTCGCCGCCGCCTTCAAGCTCATGTACACCACCCTCGATGTCCTCCTGCCGGTCGCCGTGCTCGGCGGCGGGGTGCTCCTCGCCTTCTCCCGGGATCGCCGCCGGCTGCTGCGCTTCGCCCCCGCACTCATCCTGCTCCTCGGCATCCTCGTCGCCTATCCCCTCCTCATCCCCTACAAGAGCCAAAGCGGCAGCTTCAAGAAAGCCTACTTGACCCTCATCCCCCTGCTGCTTCCCCTCGCCGGATACGCCCTCGAACGCGCCGTCGCCGATTCGCGCCTCCGCGCCGGGACCATGCTCCTCACGCTGGCTTTCCTGACGGCCAACGCCGTCGAGCTGGTGCGCGCCGATGCCCGCACGACCAACGCCTACGCCGCCGCCATGCAGCAGGCCGCCCAAGCCGCCTTGACCCTGCCCGATACCAACGGCGACGGCCAGATCGTCTTGATGGCCCAAGATCAATTCATGCTGCGCTACTTCGGCGTCTCCTCCATCATGCTGCCGATGAACGACCGCGATACCATCCTGGCCGTGGCACGCCGCTACGGAGCCGATTACCTGATGATGCCCCCCAACCGTCCGGCGCTCGATCCCCTCTACAACCGCTCGGAAACCGACCCCCGCTTCGAGCCGGTACTGCGCGTCCCCGGCACGCTCATCGAGTTCTACCGCTTCAACTTCGAGGAAGACCCCGGATGACGAACGAACGACGCTGGCTGCTGCTCTTGCTCGCGGCAGCTTTCGCCCTCCGCCTGATTTACAGCCTCGCCCAGGACCCTCTCGCGCCCTACCGCATCGATAGCGGCGATACCGGCTGGTATCTGGCGAACGGCTATGCCCTGGCTGCCGGGCTGGATCGCACCGCCATCCTGGTTCCGGGCGTGCCCGGCGCCTTCGTCCCCATCGACCTCGCCAGCCTGCCCACCGCCCCCGTCTACCTGCTCTTCATCGGGAATCTGCGCCGCCTCCTCCTCCCTCATCCAGAAGCCGCCATTATCGCCATCCGCGTCATCCAGGCTGCCCTGAGCGCCTTGACCTGCCTCTTCGCCTACAGCCTTGCCCGCCGCATCGCCGCCAGTCCCCGCGCAGGCTGGATCGCCGCCGTCGTCCTCGCCATCTCCCCCGTCTTCATCGTCGAATCCGCCCAGATCATGACCGAGACCGTCTACCTCTTTTTCGCTGCGGCTGGCCTCTGGCTTTCTCTCCGCGCCCTGGATTCCCCCCCTCAGAGCCAGCGCCGCCGCCTGCTGGAGATCGCCGGAGCCGGGCTGTGCTTCGGCCTCGCCACCTTGACCCGCGCCGTCCTCCTCGCCTTCCCGCTTGGAGCCGCCCTCTACCTCATCCTGCTCCACCGCTGGCGGCGCGGCTTGCAGCAGGCCGCCGTCCTGCTGCTCGCCTATGCGCTGGTCGTCTCCACCTGGACGGTCTACAACCTCGTCCGCTACAACCGCCTCGTCATCGGCGCGCAGGGCTTTTCTGCCTTCCTCTACATCGGTGCCACCGGCTGGCAGGGCTATGAGCAGTTGGATGCCAGTCTGGCCGAAGCCGCCGGAGTCGATCCCCAGTCCCTCACCGAACCCGACGAACAGAACCCGCTCTTCCAGTCCGCTGCTGCCAGCATCATCGCCAGCGATCCGCTCGGTTGGGCAGCCCGCCGCGCCCGTGAACTCGCCGCCGCTTATCTCCAGCCCCACGGCACTGTCCTCTTCCCCGGCCAAAGCCTGCGCCATCTTGCCGTCGCCTGGTTCCGCGACGACCGTACCCTCGGCGGTCTGCTCGCGCTCACCCAGGGCGAGTCCTTCTGGCCCAAGCTCGCCATCTACCTCTTCCACTACGCCGGCCTGGTCGCCGGCCTAGCCGGGATGGTCCTCACCCGCCGGCGCTGGCGCTTGACCCTGCCGCTCATCGGCTTCCTGGTCTACACCTCCCTCGTGCATTTCGTCCTGGACGCCATCCCCCGCTACCTCTTCCCAACCGAGATCGTCTGGTGGGTCTTCGCTGCCGCAGCTCTCGCCCATTGGAGCGCCCGCCTCCGCCTTCCTTTGCGCTCTTCGCGTCGGTACGAAGCCTCACCAGCAGGGGATTGCGGTTAATGTCCTTTATCTTCCATCTTCCCTAAATCCCCAACCCCTAATCCCCATTTCTTGCGGTATACTCCCGCCCCATTCAGATCAACCCGTTGGCAGCTACAGGGAACCACCCCATGACCGAAGCCGCAGCCGATAAACTCACCACCCGCGAGATGAGTCCCCTCAGCATCGATGTGCGCTTGCTCGGCACGCTCCTCGGCAGCGTCATCCGCGACCAGCACGGCGAAGACGCCTTCGACCTCGTCGAAAAAGTCCGTGCCATCGCCAAGGCCCGCCGCAGTGGGGATCGCAGTGCCACCGGAGAACTGGCCGAACTCATCCACAGCCTCGATCTGGACGCCAAGCGCATCCTCGTCAAAGCCTTCGGCAACTACTTCCAGCTCATCAACATCGCCGAAGATTTGGAGCGCATCCGCACCCTGCGCAAGCGCGAGATCAGCGGCCGCATCGACGAATCCATCGGCGCAGCCATCGAAACCCTCTGGGCTGCCGGAATCAGCGCGGCCGACCTCCGTAAAATCCTCAACCAGATTTCCATCCGGCTGGTGCTGACCGCCCATCCTTCCGAAGCCAAGCGCAAAGAAGTCCTCATCAAGCTGCGTCACATCGCCCAGCAGATGGCGAACCGCGACCGGATGACCAACCTGCTCCCCCGCGAGCACGCCCAGATGGAGGCCGAAATTACCGGAGAGATCGAAGAACTCTGGCAGACCCGCCCAACCCGCGCCTCCCGTGCCACCGTCGCCGATGAAGTCGACTTCGGCCTCTACTTCATCACCTCTTCCATCATGGATACCGTCGTCGATGTCTACGACGACCTCCGCGCCAGCCTCCAGCAGTATTACCCCCAGGGCGATTGGGCGAACCTGCCTCCGCTCCTGCGCTATGCCTCCTGGATCGGCGGTGACCGTGATGGCAACCCCAACGTCACCCCGGAAGTCACCCTCCAAACCCTCAAAGCCCAGCGCGACGCGGCCCGCCAGGTCTACCTGGAGGCCGTCACCTTCCTAGCCGAACACCTCACCCAGTCCAGTGACGAAGCCCCGGTCACCGAGGAACTGCGCGAAGCCGTCATCTCCGCTGGCGGCCTGGATGACCGCTTCCCGACCGAGTTCTACCGCCAGCAGATGAACCTCATCAAGCGCCGTCTAGAAGCTGACGAGTACCAGACCAGCCTGGAACTCTACGACGACATCGCCCTGGTCGAAACCAGCCTGCGCCGCAATCGCGGCCGCTGTGCCGCTGCCGGCCAGCTCCGCCGCCTGCTCAGCAAGGTCGAACTCTTCGGCCTGCACCTCGTCCCGCTCGATATCCGCGAAGACGCCCGCCAGCACGCCGCCGCCCTCGAAGAGATGTTCCGCTACTATGGCCGCCACGCCCACTACCGCCAGTTGGACGAGGCCGATAAGCAGATGCTCCTCACGATGGAGATCGCCAACCCGCGCCCCTTCTTCCCTATCGAGCCGAAGTTCTCCGAAGCCACCAACCGCATCATCGCCACCTGGCGCATGATCGCCCAGGCCCACCGCCTCTACGGCAAGGTCGTCATCGATACCGTCATCGCCAGCATGAGCCAGCAGCCCAGCGACATCCTGGCCTTGCTGCTCCTCGCTGTCGAAGTCGGCGTCGCTGATGATGTCGATCTCGTCCCGCTCTTCGAAACCATCGACGACCTCCAGCACGCCCCCCAGGTCATGACCGCCCTGTTTGCCAACCCGGAGTACCGCAAACACCTCGCCGCCCGCGGCAGCCGCCAGCAGATCATGATCGGCTATTCCGACAGCGGCAAGGACGGCGGCTATCTGGCCTCCAACTGGAACCTCTACACCGCCCAGCAGGCTCTCGCCGAAGTCTGCGCCGCCCATGGCATCGCTCTGGAACTCTTCCACGGGCGCGGTGGCAGCATCGGGCGCGGCGGCGGCCCCACCAACCAGGCTATCCTCTCGCAGCCGCCCCTCTCCATGCAGGGCGCCATCAAGATCACCGAGCAGGGCGAAGTCATCGCCTACCGCTACAGCAACAGCGAAATCGCCCGCCGCCATCTGCACCAGGTCTTGAACGCCGTGCTGGTCGTCATGGCCGTCCCTCCCGCCCGCGAACCGCGCCCCGAATGGCGCGACGCTATGGACGAGCTGGCCGAAAGCGGCCGTAAAGCCTTCCGCCGCTTCGTCTATGAAACCCGCGGCTTCGTCGAATATTGGCAGCAGGCCACCCCCATCAACGAACTCGCCAACCTGCCGATCAGTTCTCGCCCCGCCAAACGCCGAGCTGGCGGTGGCTTCACCGATGTCCGTGCCATCCCCTGGGTCTTCTCCTGGATGCAGAGCCGCGCCATCATCCCCAGTTGGTACAGCATCGGCACAGCCCTAGAGCGCTTCTGCGCCGAGCATCCCGACGGCTTGGAAACCCTCCGGGAGATGTACCACCAGTGGCCCTTCTTCCGCGCCCTCATGGAAAATGCCCAGCTCGATCTCGCCAAGGCCGACCTGGGGATCGCGGCGCTGTATGCCTCGTTAGTGAAGGACGACAGCTTGCGCCACACCATCTTTGAGGATATGAAAGCGGAATATGACCGCGCCCGCGCTCAGGTCTGCCTGGTCCTCGACCAGCCCGAACTGCTCTCCCGCTCGCCGGTCATGCAGCGCAGCATCGAGCGCCGCAATCCCTACGTCGATCCGCTGAACTTCATCCAGGTCGATCTGCTGCGGCGGCTCCGCGCCATGCGCCCGGACGACCCGGCCTATGCCCCCACGCTGCAAACCATCCTCGCGACCATCAACGGCGTCGCCGCCGGTATGAAGGTCACCGGTTGAGGAGGACAGCCTATCCCCCAGTCACCGCCAGCGCCGGGACGATCACCCGCCACAGCAGGTACACATCCAGCACCGCGAACCCGCACAGCAGCAGCGGAGTCGCCTCCACCCGCAGCGCCGGGACGTGCCGCGCCAGCCGCGCCCGCCCGTTTTCGATCCCCCAGGCCAGGCCCAGCGCCGCCGGGATCAGCCCGGTGAACATGTAGCGCCCCTGAAGCTGGAGAAATTCCAGGTTGTAGTAGAGGTACTGTGCCGCGGCCAGCAGCGCCGCCAATCCCAGCAGCGCCCCGATCCAGCGCCCTTCCGGCGGCGCCGTTCCCTCGGAAGCGTGACCCAACAGCCAGCCCGCCAGCGCTGCCGCCAGCAGTGCCGCAATCAGCGTGTAGACCCATCCCGGCATCGGCACGCCCATCCAGCCGAACTGCCCCCAGAAGCTGTTGAAGGTCGTCTGCACCGCCCGGCTCAGATATTCCCCCAACCCAACCTGCGCCACCAGATCGGCGGTACGGGCTTGGTCGGCCACCACCCGGTCATGCGCCCGCAGCCCGAACACATCCGGGAAGCCGTACACGCTGATGCTCCGCACCCACCAAATGCCCCCCAACAGCACCGCCGGCACGACGAACGTCACCAGCCGCATCTGTAGGGACGGGCTTCTGCCCATCCGCCCATCCTCATCATCTCCCTGCCGGTCCAACCAGAACCGCACCAGGATCGCCACCGGAAGCAGCCCCACCAGGAAAATCGTCGATACCTTCGTCAGCAGCCCAATCCCAACTACCACCCCCATCTGCCACGGATGCACCCTATCCCCGCGCACATGCCGCACCATTAGCACCAGCCCGATCCCGATCAGCAGGTTGGAAAGAGCATCGTTCGTCACCGAGGCCACAATCGCCACATGCTGCGGCAGGAAGGCCACCAGCGCCGCCGCTCCCAGTGCGATCTGCGGCCGCTGCGGGAATGCCGCTCGTCCCACAGCGTAGGCGCACACCACGATTCCGCTCCCCAGCAGCACCGAAACCAGCCGCAGCGCGATCAAGCTGCCGTTTGTCAGCACGAAAACCGGGGTTTGCAGCAGGTAGTACAGCGGCGGCTGGTGATCCTCATACTGGATCGCCGGCAGGTCAGCCAGCAGATCGGGGCGGAAGCGGTTCGCCTTGAGCGTCTCCAGGTAAGCCGAGTCCCAATCACCCGGTTCGATCACCGGGCAGCAGCCCGCCCGCGCCAACTGAGCCACATAGTTGTAGTGCGCCGGTTCGTCCGGGGCCTGCCATGCCGGGGTGAAGATGGCGAACAGCCCGCCGACCACCAGATACCCCCCCAGGATCGCCGCCAGCATCCAGCGGCTGCGCGTCACGCTCACAATGATCCCGCCCACGTGCTGAAGGCCAGGATCAGCACCCCCAACCCGACGTTCAGCCAAGTCAGCCGCACCTCGCGGCGGCGCAGCCGTTCCCATTCCGCCGGGTCGCCCTTGCCGCGCTCGACCAGCAGGCTGGTCCGCTCCAGCGCCGGCACGACTCCGTATTGCAAAACCAGCCCGGACACCACCATCAGCCCGATGGTCAGGTGCTTGAGCAGCATCACCCGGCTCCATTCGTTGGTGATCTGCATCACGCCGTCGTAGTTCGGATCAGCCGTCATCTGCGAAAGTCCCGTCACCACCAGCACCACCAGCGCCAGCCAGCTAATCGGCACAAAGCGCTGCCTCAGCCGCGTGAGCAGTTGGTAGAGCGCCGGGCTTTCCTTCAAAACGCGGTTCATCTCCGGCCAGACCAGCAGCGCCATGATGATCTGGCCGCCGATCCACACCACAGTCGAGACGATATGAAAGAACAGACTGACAGCAAGTACGGGTTGGGACATCGGCGTCCTCCTCTGCGCTCGGAGCATCGCGGCTCTATTGTACAAGATCGCCCCGACTTCGACGCCTCCATCAGAGACTTCGACGAGTACAGTGAATCGGGGAGTAGGCATCGCGGAGTCCACCCGTCCGCCTGCGCAGCCCGGTTTTGTGCTATCATGAGGACGCGACGCTCCGACCAAGACGGGAACAAACGCGATGGTGGACGTATTCATCTCGTACTCGCGGAAAGACAAAGACTTCGTCACCAAGCTGCATAATGCCCTGGCAGCCCTCGACCGGGATACCTGGGTCGATTGGGAGGACATCCCTGCCACCGCCGATTGGTGGCGCGAAGTCCAAAGCGGCATCGAATCCTCCGACAGTTTCGTCTTCGTCATCACCCCCGACTCGGTCAAATCGGATGTCTGCCGCCAGGAAATCGAACACGCCGTCGCCAACAACAAGCGCCTCGTGCCCATCCTCCACCGCCCCGTCACCGACCCTGCCGACCAGAAGTTGATGCACCCCGCCATCAGCACCCATAACTGGCTCTTCTTCCGCGAAGGCGACGACTTCAACAAAGCCTTCAAGATGCTGATGGATGCCCTCGATACCGACCTCAGCCACGTCCGCCAGCACACCCGCCTGCTCGTGCGCGCCCGCGAGTGGGATGCCAACCAGCGCAATCGGGGCTTCCTGCTGCATGGCGATGACCTCAAAAAGGCCGAGATGTGGTTGGCCGAAGGCGTCGCCAAAAAGCCCGCTCCCATCCCCATCCACGCCGAATATATCGGCGCCAGCCGCCAGGCCGAAACCACCCGCCAGCGGCGTCTGCTGGCCGGTGTGAGCCTCGCGCTCGTCATCTCGCTCGCCCTGGCGATCCTCTCGCTGGCGCTCTTCGGGGAAGCCACCCGCCAGCAGAGCATCGCTGAACAGCAGGCCATCCGTGCCGAAAACAACGCCGCGACAGCCGTCTCTGCCCAAAATCAAGCCCTCGCCCAAGCCACTGAAGTGGCTCTCGAACGCGACCGAGCGCAGTCCATCGCCTTGGCCGGGCAGGCCCAGGTCGAGCTTGAAGGTCCGCTGCCTGACCGTGCTGTGCTGCTGGCGTTGACCACCTTCCAGAATTACCGCTATACCTGGCAGGCCGAACGCGCCCTGGCCTTCGCCATGAAGGACCACCTCGGCAAGTACACCCTGACCGGGCACACTGCTGAAGTCGTCAGCGTCGATTGGTTCCCCCGGCCCGGCAACCAGACGCTCGTCACCGCCAGCAATGACGGAACCGCCCGCATCTGGAACGTCACCGGCTCGCTGCTCTTCACCATCGAAGCCCACCCCGGCGGGGTCAACCGGGCCCTCTGGTCGCCGGATGGCAAATGGATCGCCACCGGCGGCGATGACTTCACCGCCCGCATCTGGGGAATCACCAACAACTACGGCGTCATCACCGTGGCGGCTGGTCCGGTGTTGAAAGGGCACACCGGATCAGTCATCAATCTGGCCTGGTCGCCCGACGGCACAAAGCTCGTCACCGCCAGCAGCGATGACACCGCTCGCATCTGGGACACCACTACCGGCCAACTGCTCTTCACCCTGGCCGGGCACACCGGCACGGTCAACAACGCCGTCTGGTCGCCAGATGGAACCCGCATCGCCACCGCCAGCGACGACAACACCGCCCGCATCTGGAATGCCGCGACCGGCGAAACCCTCTTCACCCTCCAAGGTCATCGCTCGGCTGTCAGCCGCGTAGTCTGGTCTCCGGATGGAACCCGCGTCGCCACCGGCAGCGATGATAGTACTGCCCGTATCTGGGATGTCACTACCGGCGGTAGCCCCCTCATCCTCACCGGCCATATCCGGCGCATCACCCGGCTCGCCTGGTCGCCGGATGGAGCGCGTATCGCCACCGCCAGCGCCGACCAGACCGCCCGCATCTGGGATACCACCACCGGCGAAATGCTGCGGACACTCTTCGGCCACACCAACGACATCAACGGACTCGCCTGGTCCCCGGGCGGCAGCCGCCTGATCACCGTCAGCGAGGATGGCACAGCCCGGATGTGGTATACCGAAAGCGGCGGCGAACTCCTCAGCTTTGCCGGCCATACCGGTGTAGTCTATAGTGTAGCCTGGTCGGCTGGCGGCGAATTCTTCGCTACGACCAGCGCGGATGGAACCGCTCGCGTCTGGCAGATCTGGAGAAACGCCCAAAACCTGGTCAGCCTAGCCAAACAGTGCTGCGCCACCCGCATCCTCACCGACGAGGAAAACATCCAGTTCGGGCTGGCAACAGCCACCGTCGCCCCCACGCCCACGCCAGCCCCAGCAAGCTGTCCAAATACCACGCTGCCCTCGCGGCTCTATCCTGGTGTGCGTGGGCGGGTGCTGACCGAAGGTGACCCGTCACCCGTGATGGTGCGCAAAGGTCCGGGCACAGGCTTCGACCGGGTCGGGCGCGTCTCGCCTGGACAGACCTTCCAGGTCGTCGGCGGGCCGGAATGTAGCCAGGGCATCACCTGGTTCCAAATTATCTATGGCATCGGCGCTGTGCAGGGTTGGCTCGCCGAAGGGGTTGATGGAGCCTACTTCGTTGAACCGGTCACAAACGGGTACTGACGAAACTGCGAGAGTGATGCTTTCACCTCCCAACCGGCAAACCCGCTGCCCCCGATCTGTAGTCTTGAGACCTCCTCAAGCAGGATGAACACTTCTCACACACGCTTAAGGTTTACTGAATATTTCAATCCGCTGAGTTCCCATCGGTCGTAACACAGTGTAGAATGCGACTGTACCGGATTGAACATGTCGCCCCAGTGTGTGGTATAAGTGTATAGAGTCGTGTGGAAATACGGATAAGCCCATGAAAACCAGTCTCCGATTCTTCCTGTTCCTGCTGCTGGCCGTCATCTTTGCTGCCGGTTGCAGCGCCCTGCCGGGTCTGCGCGTCCTCACTGGGGAAGATACTGGCGATGCGGCAGCCAATAATGCCGTCCAGAATTCGGAACTGGTCATGGCCGATAAATCCGGCAACACCGACCCTGCCCT
Organism: Anaerolineae bacterium; assembly: GCA_034431625.1. Taxonomy (GTDB): domain Bacteria; phylum Chloroflexota; class Anaerolineae; order Aggregatilineales; family Phototrophicaceae; genus CFX2. Next base: position 34,897 of record DAOUCY010000102.1, read on the forward strand.
CACTGCCGCCGCCGACCGCATCGAAGCCGCCACCAACTCTGCCTTCGACATCGTCGAAATCCGTAAGGATTTGACCAACGATGTCTTCACCGTGTATATGCTCTTCGCCCCGCCCAACGCCAACACCACCCAGGATCAGTTCGTGAACTCCCTGCGCCGTGCCATCGAACTCACCTGGCAGGGCACGCTCCAGCAGAGCCAGGGTTCTGATGTGCTGCGCGTCGTCTTCCTGGATGTCGGCCAGGTTCCGACGCTGGATAACGGCATCAGCTTCATCGGCGCCGTGTTCGTCAACACGCAGATCGCTCGCGCAGATGCGATTGCCTATCTCAACCAGCGCCCGACCAGTCTGGACGCTTTTGCCAATCTCGTCGCCGAAGGCAAGCTGGTCTTTGAACAGCCGCAGCAGACCGAGTTCTACCAGGGACAGCCCAATCACCCGGTGTTCCTGCTCGGCCAAATCGCGGCGTCCCAGGGCGGATGATCCGCCGCTGCTGTGTCATTTCCAATCGCTCGATTGAGTGCTTACCGTTAGTGAGTTCGAGGATGGTAGGGTTATGAGTCTGACCACCAAGACCGAGCAGCAGCTTTCTACCGAAAAACGTTTTGCCTGGGAGGCCGAGGAGACTCTCGTAGACCGGCGGAAACGCCTCAGCTACCGCATCCGCAAACAGATCACCCTCTTCCGCGTGATCCTGCTGGTGATCGTCGCGGCAGCGTTGTTGGACGCCCAAGTGATGCGTGGCATCGTTCGCTTCATCGACCAGAGCGCACAGGTCTTGAACCAGTTCTTCGCCATCGACCTGAGAAATCTGGCCCTGGTGCTGATCCGTCTGTTCATTGGCATCACAGTCGCCGTCGGCCAGTTCGCACTGATCTTCTGGTTCCTGGGACGTGCCCGCACCTACACCATCTGGCCGGGCACGACTAGCGAAGGCGTCAGCTTCAAGGACTACCGCGGCCAGCCGGAACTCCTGGAACAGGCCAAGCAGATCGTGACGCTCCTGCGCGGCGTCCGTGTCTTCGAGGAAGCCGGCGGCGAACCGCTCAACGGCCTGCTGCTGGAAGGCCCGCCTGGCACAGGCAAGACCTGGCTGGCAAAGGCCATCAGCACCGAGGCAGGCGTCCCCTTCTTCTACCTGGATGCCTCATCGCTGCAATCCATGTTCTTCGGCATCGCCCCGCTCAAGGTCGGCAACCTGTACCGCAAGGCTCGCAGCGCGGCCAAAGACTACGGCGCGGCCATCATCTTCCTGGATGAAATCGACGCCGTTGGCTCGCGCGGCGGCGTCGCAACCGCCGGCGGTCGCGGCATGGAAGGCAGCAGCCGCCTGCCGATCTTCTTCGCCCCCGGCGGGCAGACCGGACTGCTCAGCACCCTGCTCGTGGAAATGGACGGCTTCAGCGCCGAACACGGCTTCTGGGCCAAGCGCCGGACGTGGTTCTACAAGACCATTCTGCGCCGCACACCCCCCAAGCCGCAGAAGCGTCTGCTCACCATCGGCGCGACCAACCGCATCGCCGCGCTCGATCCAGCCCTGCTCCGCGCCGGTCGCTTCGACAAGAAAATCCGCGTGGACGCGCCCGATCTCGAAGGCCGCCGCGACATCTTCGACTACTACCTGTCGAAGGTAGCCCACGATGATACCGTCGACTCGCTCGTCCTCGCCGCAGAAACCCCGAATTACACCCCGGCAGACATCAAGCACCTGCTCAACGAAGCGCTGCGCTACGCCCTCTTTGATGGCCGCGACCGTATCACCATGAGCGATATCCGCATCGCGCAGCCGGAACATGAGAAAGGGCTGCGCCAGCGCCACAAGAATATGACCGTCGAAGACAAGTACCGTCTGGCGGCGCATCAGGTCGGCCATGCCATCGCCGTCCGCATTTACCTGCCGGAACACCGCATTGCCCGGATGACCATCGTGTCGCAGGGCGGTGTCAACGGCTATGTGACACACTACGCCGTCACCGAGGAATTCGACGCGCTCGGAACCTACGATGTACTGATGAACCGCCTGCGGGTTCACGCAGCCGGACGGGCGGCAGAGCTGGAATTTGTCGGCGATGACGGCCAGAGCATGGAGGTCGGCCTAGGCATGGGCGACCGTACCGATTTCGGCATGATCCGCGAGACGCTCATGTACATGGCAAATGCCGGCATGTTCGGCCCGTTAGGCGGCAACCTCCGCGGCCAGAATTACCCGCCGGAGATGCGCGAAGCCATGGAAAACACCTTCCAGTCAGTCATGGAAGAAGTCCGCCTCGTGCTGCGCATGCACCGCCCGATGGGCGAAGCCTTGATCCAGAAACTCGTCGAGAAAGAAGAACTCTTCTCCGAAGAAATCGAAACCTTCTTCGACCAGTATGGACTGTATACCCCTAAAGTCGATCTGGAACCCTATCGTAAGCAGACTCGCCTGACGGCGGCAGCCGGAGGACAGGGCTGATGACCAACATCAAGAACGCGCCCAACCAACCCTATATCGATACGCGCGGGCGTTGGAACTGGGAACAAGAAGAGACGCTCGTCGATGTCCGCAACCGGCTTCCAAACCGCATCAAGCGCTTCTTGCGCAGCGGCTTCCTCTGGAAGTCCCTCCTGGCGCTCTTCATCGTCGGGCTGTTCGTCCCCAGCGTCATGACCTTCCTGCTGACTGTCGTCGGCGCGATTGTCTCCATCGGCGTCTTCATGCTGACCATCGTCGTCCAGTTCGTGGCGATCTTCTGGTTCCTCAGCCGCTCCCGAACCTACGAGGTCATGCCGGGAACCGAAGGCGTCGGCTTCGGCGACTACCGCGGCCAGCCGGAACTCCTGGAACAGGCCCGCCAGATCGTGACGCTCCTGCGCGGCGTCAAGACCTTCGAGAAAGCCGGTGGTGAGCCGCTGACCGGCCTGCTGCTCGAAGGCCCCCCCGGTACAGGCAAGACCTGGCTGGCAAAAGCCATCAGCACCGAAGCCGGTGTCCCCTTCTACTACGTGGACACCTCCTCACTCCAGGGTATGTTCGTCGGCACAGGCGCGCTCAAAGTCATCCGCATGTTCAGCAAAGCCCGCAAAGCCGCCAAAGAATACGGCGCAGCCGTCATCTTCCTGGACGAAATCGACAGCGTCGGTTCCCGCGGCGGCGTCTCCAGCGTGGGCGGCGATGGCGGTGACCCGCAGATGCGCGGCTTCATGGGCGGCGGCGACCTCAGCGGCCTGCTCAGCACGCTGCTCGTGCAGATGGATGGTTTCGGTCAGGAACACGGCTGGCGGGCGCGGCTGAAGGCGCGCTTCTATCGCCTCGTCTTGCGGCGTGACCCGCCCAAGCCAGAACGGCGCGTCCTGGTCATCGGTGCGACCAACCGCATCGCTGCGCTCGATCCGGCGCTGCTGCGTCCCGGACGCTTCGACAAGAAAATCCGCGTCGATGTCCCAGATATGCAGGGCCGTACCGACATCTTCAACTACTACCTCTCCAAAATGGCGCACGACAGCAGCATCGACGCTGCCGTGCTCGCCTCGGAGACGCCCGGCTACACCCCAGCGGACATCAAATACCTGTTGAATGAGGCCCTGCGCTACGCCCTCTTCAACGGCCGCACCTATATCACCTACGACGATGTGCGCTACGCCCAACCGGAACACGAAATGGGCCTGCGCTCACCCATCAAGCACATGTCGCCGGAAGCCAAAAAGCGCCTCGCCTATCACGAAGCTGGCCACGCCGTGGCGGTGCGCCTCTTCCAGCCCCATCACCGCATCGCCCGCATCACCATCATCCGCCAGGGGCAGGCTTACGGCCACGTCTCCCACTATCCAGCCCAGGAAATGTTCCAGGGATCGTACACCAAGAAGACCTTGAAGGAATACCTCATGGTCTCTGTAGCGGGCAAAGCCGCCGAGATGGAATTCTGCGGCTTGGGCAGCCAGACCCTCGGCGTCGGCGGTGACTTCCGCAGCATTCGCAGCATCCTCACCTCGATGGCGCTCGCCGGGATGCTCGGCCCATTGGGCGGAGCCGTCGGCCGCACCCAGGATATCGCCCAAACAGGCACAACGGGCCTCGCGCCGACGCCGGAAATGCAGGCCGCCATGGAAGAGATGTTCCAGGACATTCTGCGGGAGACGCGCCAGGCGCTGCGCGACAACGCCCACATCATGAATGCGCTGGTCGACCGCCTGCTGGAAAAAGAAGAAATGCTCTCCGACGAAGTGGCTGCCTTCTTCGATGCCTTCGGACTGCACACCCCCGCGCCTAGGGCGCTGCCGGAGGGCGAGGAAATCACCCTGCTGCCAGAGCCTGTGCCCGCCCCCAGCGGCGATTAGTCCTGTCATCTCTCCAACCCGGTAGGGGCCAATTTCGGCCCCTATTTGATTCTCAACCTGACCGCTCCCCGATCACTCTAGTAGTTCATCCGGTAGGTCAGCACCGCTTTGTTTGACCTCACCTCGCCGCACATCGCTTAGCTCCCCCTCAGCCATGTTTGGAGAGCGACCGGGGCTGAGGACTTCCACCCTCTCTCAGTGAGCGCAGCGAACGTTCGGGAGAGGAGCCGGGGCTAAGGGCTTCCCAGCAGAAGCGCCGGGGATGAGGGCTTCCCCCTAGTTAGCGCCGGTCGCGCCGCGTGCGGACGCGGATATGCCGGTCGGGCTGCTTGCGAACCCACTCCAGGTAGCGGGTAATCTCTGGCTGCTGGCGCAGCGCCTCCAGCGTATGCAGATCTTTGAGCAGGGTCTGGTTGGAATAGAAGCGGTGCAGGGTATGGTGGCAGGCTGGGCATAGTTCGACGACGTCCCGCCCACCCTCTGAACGCGGAATCAGATGATGCCGTGTCGTCCGGCTGACGAGCCGTTCGCACAAAGCGCAGCGGCGAGGTTGGTCCTTCGCGGGCATCGGCATCCTCACGGGCGGGTGCTGGTGAATTGCAGCCGTGCCGGTTCACCCGCCAGCGGCTCTGACCAGCTTAGGTAGAGATGGCGGTCGCGGTCGGCAGCAAAACCCGGCGCGCCCAGCAGGCCGCTCACAGGCACAACAGGCTGCCAGCCAGTAATCGCTCCTCCCTGAAAGTAGACAACCCCCAGCTCCCCATCCAGCAGCGCCGCGGCCGGCAGCGTATCGAACAGGCCGTTCAGCGGCCGCAGCCAGCTCAACCGCTGGTTGCCGGCAGCCGCACGTATCCCCGCCCCGCCGTTGAATCCCGTCTCGAAAGGCTGGCCGGGCGAGACGCTGATCTGCAAACGCGCTGGCCGTGTCCAATCTCCCCCGCGCGGCGCGGCGCTCATCCAGCTCTCGGCAGTCCCATCAGCCCGGCGGATGTTCCAAAACAGCATCTCATGCGTGCGATCCTGCCCGGCGAAGAAGTCATCCAGGCGGTCGCCAGACCCCATCAGCGGCACTTCAGTGATGGCCTGAGCAGATTCTGGCTGCCCATTGGTGAACTCCGCCCGGTAAACCTGCCCGTCCCGGTTCCCCAACCAGAACAACGCCCGCCCGTCTGGCCCGTCCAGAAATGCCGGCCAGACCGCATCAAAGACAATCTGGTAAATGTTTTCCAGCCGCGGGCGCCCCTGCCCGTCGACGAACCGGGCAAATAGCCCCGGTTCGGATAGCAGCCCGCCGCTCGTCACTGCCCACACCGAACCATCTGCATTCGGCAGTAGCGCATACCCCCACGTCAGCTCATCGCTGACAATCGTCGGGCCGCGCTCGGCGGCAAGATCAAGCGTGATGAGCGCGTGGAACAGCCGCGTCTCATCTTCCACGTTCGCGTCCAGCCAGAACAAATGCAGCTTGCCTCCTGCAGCCGGGACCAGCGTTTGCGCATATGGGCGCACCGGCAGCGGAACCGATCCCGTAGCGCGGGTCGCTGTGCCAGCCAGCCGGGCGAGCCGGTTCGTCACGCTGGCATCATCAGCCTCGACCCACGCAAATATGAGCGTTGGCGCTGCCCAGAAGGCCGGTGCGGCCATCTGTTCTGCCGAAGCCAGCGTGACGATGTTCCCCCAGGCGGATCGCAGCGCGCCAGGAGTCGCTGGCGGCTCCAGCGCGCTGGCGGCACATCCCGCCAGCAGCAGGACGGCTCCGAGCAGGAACAGCCTCACGGCTCCTCCACGGTCGGCGAAAGCCCCTCCGGCCCGCGGTAGCGCACCGGCAGCGGCGCGTAGTAAGCCACCGTCTGGATAATAAATCGCGCCACGTTCAGGCTGACGTTGGGCAGCACAGCCTCGCTGCGCCCAAAGTACAGGCCGACGTGATAGCGCTCATCACCGTGAACAAGATGCCGCACCAGCCAGCCAGCCGGCCCAGCCGCCCGCGGAGCAGCCGCAACCTCAACTTCCTCGATCTCTTCCCAGCGGATCGCCTGCCCATCGACAACGACTTCGTTGGAGGCAGTATCGAAGCGTTCATAGATCAGCCGGGCGTCGTGTTCGGGCAGATCCGCCGGATTCGGGCGGACATTCGTTCGCTTCAGAATCGTCATACGCCAGTAAAGACTCCCTGTGAACGGTATGGTTTGCTAACGGCGGGAAGGTAAACCAGGATATTCCAGCATCAAGATTTCGACCGCCAGCCGCAGGTTGAGATTCGCGCTCAGCCGTTCGAGCAGGCCGCGCGTGGCCTGGAGGGCATGCATCGCCTCTTCAACAGTCAGGGACTGCGCCAGCGCAGTCAGTGACTCGTGCCGGTCGATATTCGCCGGTTCAATGCGGCTGTCCTGGCACAGCAGCAGCACATCCCGCCAGTACGTCTGCCAAAGTTCCAGCAGCGGCGCCAGCGCCAGCTTCTCTTTGCTCAGGTCTTCGGCCAGTTCAAACCGCCCCGCCCGGTTGAGCGTCAGCAGGTGTTCCAGCAGGTCGAAAGCACTCTTGCGCTGTTCCAGAATCGACTCATCCTCCAGCGCCCGGATAGCCCACCCCACTCGCCCCCCGCTCAGCCGCGCCAGCAGCGCCGCCCGTTCCGGATCAGCCCCGCGCCCCTCGACGAGTGCCGCCTGGATGGCCGCAGTAGAAAGCGGATGCAGCCGGATCACTTGGCTCCGGCTGACAATCGTCGGCAGTAGGGATTCAACCGACGGAGCCAGCAGGATGAGCAGCGACTGCGGCGGCGGTTCCTCCAGCGTCTTCAACAGCGCATCCTGTACCTGCGGCCGGGCATGGTCAAAATCACGGAAAATCCCGACGCGGTAGCGGCCCTCATACGGCTTCAGCGCCAGGCGCTGCGTCATCGACCGCACTTCCTCGATCCGCAGCATCCCGCTGCTGCCATCCAATTCGCTGTACAGCACATCCGGATGGTTCCCAGACGCGATCAACCGGCAGGCACGGCACTGCCCACAGGGACGGGCAGACGCTTCTTCATCGGCGCAGTTCAAAGCCATCCCCAGCGCCTGCGCCAGCGTTTCCTTGCCAATCGACTCGGTCCCCACAATCAGATAGGCGTGGCGGATGCGCCCGTGCAGCAGCGCCCGCCGCAGGTGCTCAACAGCCCAATCATGCCCGTAGACAGGCCACGACGAGGGGCGGTAGACAGTCGTTGCGGCAGATACGTCGTTCATCCTGGAGTCCGGCAGTTCCTCGCTCATGCCCCCCACAATAACACAAAACCGGCGCTGGCGGGACACCGAATACACCCAAACTGTTTTCCAATGTGCCCCTAAACTGGATTGTGCCATAATGATAGGTAGTATGCGAAGGTTTGTTGGGGGGTCGCGCAGCGACCAAACAGGCACACCATGAAACGTAGCGCATCGTCAGGTAAGGGCATGCTCCCTTATGTACTCATCATCGCGCCGGTGATGCTGCTGGTCGTTATGGCGGTTCTCTCGGTGCCGCGTGTCCATGCCCTGCGCCTCCAGGAACCCCTTCAGGATACCGAAGTGCCAACTGACCCGCCTCCGCCAACCGACCCACCTCCACCGACGGACCCGCCCCCGCCAACCGACCCACCCCCACCGCCAACCAATACGCCCGTCCCGCCGCCCACCAACACGCCCGTCCCGCCGCCCACCAACACGCCCGTTCCGCCGCCCACCAATACGCCCGTCCCGCCGCCCACCAACACACCGCTGCCCACCAATACGCCCGTTCCGCCCACCAATACCCTTCCGCCGACCAACACCCCGCTGCCCACCAACACGCCCACACCCACCAATACCCCGTCACCGACCAACACTCCGCTGCCCACCAATACGCCCACGTCCACCAACACGCCCCGTCCGACCAGCACCCCGACGCCGACCGCGACCCTGACCCCACACCCCACCAGCACGCCGGTGCCTCCAACAGCCACCCCTGTGCCTCGGCCAACGGAAGTGCCGCAGTCGGTCACCGTCCAACGGAACGAGGGAACCAGCAAGCTGACTATCGTCAAAACCGGCAGCATCGGCCCGGCCTACCTGGGGGACTTCGTAACCTTCCAGATCACCATCTCCAACGCCGGCGAAACGGACCTCACCAACGTTCGCCTGGATGATCCGCTCATCGGCATCCGCGGCCTGCTCGTCAATGGCAGAACTGGGCCGGGCATCCTCGAACCGGGCGAATCGGTGACCGTCAGCGGGAGCTATCAGGTCCAGCCGGATGATGTGCCGGGGCCGCTCGTCAACCGGGCCACCGCCGACAGCGACGAGACCCCCCCCGTCAGCGATGAACACCGCGTCCCGATCACCACCTCGCTGGCGGAAGCCAACCGCGAGAATGCCGCCTCCACCGAAAATGAAACCTGGCGGCCCATCCCCGCCTGTGCCCGCGCCTGCCTCCCCGGCACGATCTACCAGTCCAACCAGACCGGCGATTGGGAGATCATGCGCCTCGACGAAGGCAGCACCACCCCGCTGAATGTCTCCCAGGGCATCGGCGCGGATGACATCATGCCTAGCCGCTCTCCCAATGGCGATTGGATCGCCTTCGCTAGCCGCCGCGATGGCAACTGGGAAATCTACATCGCCCGCAGCGATGGCTCCCATCAGGAACGCATCACCTATACCCAGCAGGCCAACAACCTCAATCCCGTCTGGGGCCCGAACGGTTTCCTCGTCTACCAATCCAACCGCGATGGCAACTGGGAACTCTATCTCTTCGACATGACCACCGGCCTGGAACGCCGCCTCACCGATCACCCGGCCAGCGACATCAACCCCACCTGGTCGCCGGATGGCGGGCAGATCGCCTTCCAAACTAACCGCGATGGCCGCTGGCAGGTCTACATGCTCGCGCCCCAAACCGGCCTCCTCCTGCGCCTCAGCAACGGCCAGAATGATGACTTCGACCCAGTCTTTGCCCCCGATAGCCGCCGTGTGGCCTTCCGCTCCATCAGCCCAACCCGCTCGACCAGTGTCATCACCGTGATCGACACCAGCGGCGGTCTGCGCCGCGTGCTCTCCAACCCCAATGGAAATGCCGCCAACGCGGTCTGGTCTCCGGACGGAAGGTGGGTTGCCTATCAATCCGATCTGGACGGCAGTCTCAACATTTACCTGGCCGAAGTGTCCACCGGCCGCATCCGCCCCCTCACCACCAGCCCCGCTGATGAATACGCCCCGGCTTGGCGCTGCGATGGCAGTCTGGTCTTCAACACCGACGCACAGGGCAGTCCTGATCTGGCCTGGATCGCCGCGCCAGCGCTGGATAGCACCGCTGTAGATGAAACAGCCCAGCCCGCCTTCCTGACCACCTCCGCCGCCAGTGACCTCTATGCGCTCGATGTCAGCCTCCAGGATGTCGCCAGTCGGAGCGGACGCCTGCCCTCTGTCTTGACCACCCCGCTGCTGAGTCAGCCCGAATCCCCCTATCCGCCGTTCCCCGTCATCGATCTCAGCCCTGGTCTGCCCGAACCCAACTACCCGCGCTTCACCCCTTGGACCCCCGTGGTGGGCTGCGCATCCGAATGCGTTCCCTGGGTGCTCTACGTCAGCAGCCGCACCGGCAACCTCGAAGTCTTCCGCCAAGACTTGGAGGACAACGCCCCGCCCGTCAACGTCTCGCGCGGCTTTGGCCGTGGCGCGGATGATGAGGCGCCCAGCCGCTCTCCCAATGGGCAGTGGGTCGCCTTCCGCAGCAGCCGTACCGGGAGTTGGGAAATCTTTGTCGCCGACTCAGGCGGCCAGCGCCCAACCCAACAGGTCACCTTTAACGACGCTGTCGAAGGCCCACCCGTCTGGTCTCCAGACGGCCAGAGCATCCTCTATGCTTCAAATCGCACCGGTAGCTGGGAGTTGTTCCGTGCCGATGTCAGCAGCGGCACAGAAGAACAGGTCACCTTCAACAGCGCCGATGATCTCGATCCGCTCTGGTCGCCGGAGGGGATGCGCCTGGTCTTCCGCAGCAATCGGGATGGCCGCTGGCAGTTGTATCTGCTCGACTTTGCCTCTGGCCTGGTCACCCGCATCGGCGATGGTCAAGGCATCGACGACCAGCCCGCCTTCTCTCCCGACGGCCAGTACCTCGCCTACCGCTCGCTGCGGCCGAACATCCCCAACAGCTTAATCGTAATCGTCCGCCTTCAAGACAGAGCGATGGTAGCCTCAATTTCCGACCCCGCCGGATCGCTCGCCGAGCCGGCCTGGTCAGCAGACGGTCGCCTGCTCGCCTACACCCTGACCACCCAGGACAGCCGTCAAATCCATGTCCTCGACCTCTTCTCCGGCCAGACCCGCCAGCTCACCGGTGGCCGCGCGGCGGCCTTCACCCCCATTTTCGACTGCGCAGGAACCACCCTGTTCTTCAATGCCGAAGTGCGCGGCGTCACCAACGTTTACGCCGTTGACGCGCTCCCCATCGACGGCCCCGCCGTCGTGGTCGAAGCCGTAGCGCGCCGCCTCAGCCACGACACCGGAGACGCGGACTCGCTGCTCAGCCAGCCTTAAGGCTCCGGTTGCCTCTTGTATGCGATAATCAGCAAGTACCCCTCATTTCCGAGGGGGACAAATCATCCAATTTCAGCGCATCATGAAAGAGGAGTTCAGTTCATCACCAAACATATGCGCCCTTACAGCTCCTCTATGCAAACATGCATAAGACACCAAATGTTTTTCCAAAATGTCACCCTTTCCAATCCGTTTTGTGCTATTGTAGGGATATGGCACTTGCCCCCAAATCCGTTCTTCACCGCACAACGGGTAGGGGTTGAGAGAGGAAGCATCACCCGAAAATATCGCACGTCATATTTGCTGCAAAAGTCAACGACTTGCAGCACCGGCAGCTTGTTCAACGTTTGCGCCATTACCCAGGGAACGGTCACAAACCGGCGCATCCAGCACTGCCAGCACTGCCGCAGTTTCCGCCATTTCCGCCATAAAACCCGCTTTCCTCCATTGCAATGGGGGCCAGGGGTGAGGGCTTCCCCCTCTCCCAGTGAGCGCAGCGAACGTTCGGGAGAGGGGCCGGGGGTGAGGGCTAGATTCTCATATTCTCATTCGTATTATTCTTATTATTCTTATCATTTTTCGCATAAACGCCGTCTGGAGCATTCCGTATGGCAAAAATCTGTAAGATGCCATCGAATAGCTAAGCCTGAATGATAAGGGATCGGCCATGATCGAAGCCCACGACCTCACCAAGACGTTCGACCGTTTTTGTGCCGTAGACCGGGTCTCGCTGCATGTCCCTGCCGGGAATGTCCTGGCGCTCCTGGGGCCGAACGGTGCCGGCAAAACCACGACCGTCCGCATGCTGACCTCGATCCTCGCCCCCTCTTCCGGTTGGGCGCGGGTGGCCGGTCACGATGTCGTCGCCGAGCCTGAACAGGTGCGCCTCAACGTCGGCGTCCTCACCGAACAGCACGGCCTCTACGAGCGCATGAAAGCCATCGAATATCTGGATTTCTTCGGGCGGGTTTACCGCCTCGATGCCGGCGCCCGCAAGCAGCGCGCATTGGCCTTGATGGAACGCTTCGGCTTGAGCTTCGCCCTCAACAAGCGCCTGGGCGAATATTCCAAAGGCATGAAGCAAAAATTAGCCCTGGTTCGTGCCATGCTCCACAACCCGCCCGTCCTCCTCTTGGATGAACCCACTTCGGCCATGGACCCCGTCAGCGCCAAGCAGGTGCGCGACTGCATCGTCGAACTCCAGCGCGAAGAAGGCCGCACCTTCCTCATCACCACCCACAACCTCACCGAAGCCCAGCAGCTTGCCAATCACATCGCCGTCATCCGCTCCGGCAGGATCGTCGCCCACGGCACCTTCGACGAACTGGCGCGGCAGTTCATCGGCGAACCGATGATGGAACTCCGCACCGCCGCTCCCATGAACGGCCTCGCTAAGGACTTGCATGATCTGGTCACGGTCGAGTCCCAGGGCGAAACTTGGCTGCGCTTCTCCACGCCGGAACCCTCCCGTGCCAATCCCGCCGTGCTGCGGCGGGCAGCACAGATGGGCGTAGACGTAGTGACGCTCGCTCCCGTCTCGCGCACCCTCGAAGATGTCTACCTGCAAATCGTCAAAGAAGATGAAGGCTCCAGCGGCGAGTCCGGCCAGGAGGTTTAACCATGACGACCACAACGGCCCGTCCGACCCCCCTCAGCGTGACCCAGCCACCAGCCCGCCGGGATTGGCGCACGACGCTCAGCAATGCCCTCATCGTCACCCGCCGTGAAGTGCGTGATAGCTTCCGCGATTGGCGCATCATCGCCCCCATCGTCATCTTGACTTTTCTATTCCCTGGCCTGGCCCAGTTCGTCGCCACCCGCTTCACCGCCTTCGTCTCCGATTTCGGCGCCAACATCATCAGCGAACGAACCATCCCGTTCCTCCTCATGATCGTCGGCTTCTTCCCGATCTCGATCTCGCTGGTGGTCGCGCTGGAAACCTTCGTCGGCGAAAAAGAGCGCCGCAGCCTGGAACCGCTGCTCAGCACGCCGCTGACCAACACCGAACTCTACATCGGCAAAACTCTAGCCGCGATGATCCCGCCGCTCAGTTCGAGCATCGGCGGCATGGCCGTCTATCTGGTTGGCCTCCTCTATGGTGAACTGGCCTGGCGGCCCCAGCCCATGCTGGTCGTCCAGATCATCCTGCTGACCATCGTGCAGGCTTTGGTCATGGTCACCGGGGCAGTGGTCGTCTCCAGCCAGACGACCAGCACCCGCGCCGCCAACTTGCTCGCCAGCTTCATCATCATCCCCATGACGCTTCTCATCCAGGTCGAAAGCGTCATCATGTTCCTCGCCCCAGATGCCGAGTCCTCGTCTGGAATCGGCGCGCTCTGGGCACTGATCGTCGGCATGTTGGTCGCCACCGTGCTCCTGTTCCGCGTTGGCAATGCCGTCTTCAATCGCGAGGAACTGCTCGGCCGCACCATCGACCAGTTGAACCTGCGTGCCATGCTCCGCAATCTCGTCACAGCCGTTCGCGCCGTCGATCTAGACGGGAACCCCGCCCGCAGCCTCGGCGAATGGTATCGCCTCGGCGTCCGCGGGGCGGTCAGCCGCCTGGGGCCGTCAGTCTGGATCACCATTGGCATGTTCCTGCTGGCGCTGGTCGCGGGTTTCGTGTTCGGCTTACAGCCCGAATGGCGTCTGCCCATGCCGCCTGATGCCTCGCTCCAGAGCGCCGCCGATATGATGCGCCAGTACCTCAACGTCCCCGTGCAGAGTATGGCGGTCATGTTCATCATCTGGCAGAACGGGCGCATTCTGCTTGCCGCGTTGATCTTGTCGGTCTTCACTTTCGGCGTCGCCGCCCTGCTGCTGACCCCTGCTGTCTACTTGGCTGTCGGCTACTTCTTCAGCCAGGTTCTGCTGGCCGGCTATGATCCCGCCTTCATGGTCGTCGCCATCCTAACGCACGGCATTGTCGAAATTCCGGTCATCATCCTGGCCACGGCGGCCTCGCTGCGCCTCGGCGCGGCCATCACCCGTCCGCCGCAGAGGATGACCGTCGGCCGCAGTTGGACGCTCACCTTTGGGGATACGCTGAAAATCGCGCTCGGACTCGTGCTCCCCGGCCTGATCCTGGCGGCGCTGATCGAGTCCTTCGTCACGCCCCGCCTCGTCGTCGCCATCCTCAGCGGTGGCTAAGTCTTCAACCATCTGCTGGAAGCACAGCCTTTGTCACGCTGCGCTCACCCACTCAGTTCTACCTTGAAGACCTTGACGCCGTCTTGGTCGAATACGGTCGTGAGGAAAGGAACATTCGATAGGTCATAGCTGCCCAGGCGGGCTTCTTCCGGGCTGTAAAAGACGTAGTCCACCCCATACTTCCGCAGCGTCTGCTCGCGCTCAGAGTCAGCGACGTTAGGATCGAAGAACGCATTGACCCGGTCGCGCTTGCCGTAGAAATCCAGCGTCTGCGCCCAGTGTCCGAGGAACGCCCGCCCTCCCGTCAGCGCCGGAACGAACTGCCCAATATTCAGGCTGGACAAAACCACGTCCTCCCCTGTTACCTTGGTTTCCAGGTATTTCATGGCAGCGACTTCACCGTTCGTCAGGAAGAAAATGTCGTCAGCTTCCCGATCTTCTGGTGCAGCGGATACACCAACGCTGGCGTTTGCCCGGCGCAGATCGATGAACCGTTGGGCAAACAGATACAGGTTGTTCGGGATGACAATGGCGATCAGACCAACCGCCGCCCACAGCCTCAGGCGGTTTTCCGGCACGGCTTTGAACCAGCGCTTCAGCCGTGGCAGCACCCGTGTGTACAGCCCAATCGTCGCCAGCACGCCGATGACCACCTGCCAGCCGCTCAGCAGATGAATCTGGAAGTTGAGCGGAATGTAGATCAGGACAAAGTGCGATAGGAACCAAGCCAGCAGGAACAGATGCGTGTCATCCCGCTCACGCCAGGGCGTGCGGATGTCCAGCGCCCAGATCGCCAGCAGCCAGCCGAATCCCATCAGGAAAGGCAGCAGGATCGGCGAAGGCGTCCACGCCCCGGCGTTGTCAAACTGGGCCAGCACACCCTTCCAGACCTCATCCGCATTGGTGATGAGGAAGGCTTGCAGCGCCGGCCAGACCGATACCAGCACGATAATCAGCCCGGCTTTGAACAAGAAGAGCGGGAACTTGCGATCGCGAATCCACAGGAACAGTCCGTACACGCCGATCACGCCGTAGATGGTGAACATGTCGTAGGCGTGCTGCAGGCTCAGGAACAGCGTCACCGCTGCCGCAATCCAGGCATACCGCAGTGATTGGTTCCGCTGCGCGATCAGCACCAGCGCGAAGATAATAGCGATCAGCCCCGTGGCGATGGTGAAGTGCGGGAAGGCCATGATCGTGTAGGCCGTGTTCGGTTCCGCCGTATAGATCGTGAACGGAAAGAAGAGGGTATCCGGCACACCGGGGACGTACTTCAAGAGGATCCAGATATAGCCGATCCCGGAAGCCAGCACCGCCACCAGCGTGGCAGTCCGCCGCTTGGTCACATTCTGGAACACCACCGCCGTGAAGAAATAGATGCCAGCGATCGCCAGCGCTCCCGCCGCGAGCCGGATGATCTGATAGAGCGCGATGTAATCCAGTCCAGTGAGCGCCTCGATGCGTCCCAATACCCACCACAGCAGGTTGAACAGCAGTGCGGCGCTCGTCTCCGGCGTGAGCTGGTTCGGGACCAGCACCTTGTCCTGCGACTCGCGCATCCACGAGAAGTACTGGAAGTGATCGGGAATGTTCACCACCACGCCCATGAACTGGTTGTCCGGCGGAGCGATGCGGTGAGCATAAACATACGGAATAGCGGTGATCGCCAGCATCACCACGATGAAAACGGCCAACCACAGCCATTCACGGCGTGTAATCTGAGGAGCAGCGGTTGAAGTCATGAGTAAAGTGATCCTCAACTAGAAAATGCAGGGATTTTCAATGAGAGTTGCGGCCTGCCAGTGTCCGTTCGATGACGTTGACCAACTGGCTTCCAATGACGCCCCAATCATACGCCTTTTCGACCAGGGTGCGTCCCGCTTGAGAGAGTCGCGCCCGCAGTCCCGGATCAGCCAGCAGGCGGCAAACTGCATTGGCCATCTCCACCGGAGAGTCAGCAATCAAGAGATGCTCGCCGGAACGGGCATGGATTCCTTCCGCCCCCTTTCGGGTCGAAATGACCGGCGTTCCCAGCGCCATTGCTTCTAGGATTTTTAACCGAGTTCCGCCGCCGCTCAGCAAGGGAACGACCAGCGCCCAATGCTGGCGCACTGCATCGGCGACCGAGGGCAGATAGCCGCTGAAGTGAACACCTGGCACTGCGGCCAGGTCGCTCACATCAACGCCGCGGGTGCTGCCCGTGACCGTGAAACATGCTTCTGGGTTGCGCTCGCGTACCAGTGGCCAGACCTTGCGGACGAAATAGGCGACCGCATCGTAATTGGCAAAGTAGGTCACAGCACCGGTATAGATCAGGCGGTTGGCTTCCGGCTCTACAGCGGGATCAGGCCGGTGAAGCTGCGTATCGACGCCGTTGGGAATCACTTCAATGACCGTTCCGGGCGGAGCAAATTGGCGCAGAAATCCCTCTTCAGTCTCGGATGCGGTTGTGATCACGACGCCGCGCGCCATCAAATGCTGAATGGCACTTTCGGTCTTGGCGAGCGTCATCTGCGCCCGCAGACGCACAACCGCGCTGCTGGTATACTGAACCGTATCTCGTAAAAGAGCGAGTTCAACCTCTTCAAGCACATTCGGAATATGCGGCAGGATATCTAGATATCGCATTGTGCCCATCTGGGATGCAATCACCAAATCGATAGGCTGCTGTGCGGCCGCTCGCTGCACAGCCTGTTCCATCTCGGTGCTGTACGTATCCACCAATGAGCGCGGCCAGCGCGAGAAATAGCCAAGTAGGGCTTTCAAGCCGGCAGGATCAAAATGCGGCTTGCGAATGACTTCCACCGACTCGCACACCCCCAGCAGGTGCTCGACCTGTTCGGGCTGTGCTTCATCTGCTTCGGCAAAAGATAGCAGCACAACACGGTAGTATTGGCTGAGATGGCGCAGCAGATTGTAGATGCGAATTTTGGAACCGTTGTCGGCCGGGTAGGGCCACCACCAGGAAATGAACAGAATCCGCCGCATGGCAGTCTACACTGTCAGAGGGCCAAAGCGCCCCAGTGAATAATCCCGCAGTGCCCGCAGCAGCATCGTCCGCATAGGCCCACGTACTCCCCACCACTTCGGACGCAGTGTCCAGGCCGAATACATACGCGCGAACTCGAACAAAGTGCGCGCCCAGGAGCCGTAGCCCGCACCAGTTTTTTGGAGGAAGAGCAGGCGGTTGCGCGTCATGTAGTAGAATGTGCGTGGGGAAGCTGCCCGCGCTTCAATCGAAATCTTGTGCCAGATCATTGAACTGGGAACGAGTGCCAGCTTGTATCCTGTCCGCGCTGCCCGCACGCACCATTCAGTTTCTTCGTAGTACATGAAGAACTTGTCGTCCAACAGGCCGGCTTTCTCCCAAACCTCGCGTGAGGCCATCAGCGCACACCCGCTGATGAAATCGACTTGGCGCGGGCTGAGACCAAACTGCGATTGGTCGGGTTCGTTCAAACCAATCATCCGGGTCGTGCCATGCTTCCAGTCGATCTCACCTCCCGCCGACCAGATCGTATCAGGAGCGCTGTAGTAGTAGATCATCGGGCCAACCACACCCAGGGTTGGATCATGCTGCATAGCTTCTACCAGCAGATCTACAAAATCAGGAGCGACCACGGTGTCGTTGTTGAGCAGCATCACATAATCCGCGCCCTCGTCTAACGCGCGGCGGATACCGATATTGTTACCGCCAGTGAAGCCGAGGTTGGCGCCGGTGTCAATAAGCGTCATGCGGGGATGTGCCGCGCGGATCGCTGCGACCGATCCATCCGACGAAGCATTATCCACCACAATGACCTTGACATTGGGATAGGTGAGATGTTCCAGTGAACGCAAACAGGCCAGAGTATCGTCACGCCCGTTGTAGTTCAACACGATGATGCTCACGGCTGGCTTCATAATATTTTCCCGTCACATTCTGCTGAGGCAATGCACATTTGACCTCATGCTAGACAAGAGTGCCTTGCACAGCGCTAACGGGAAATGAATTTGATAGTTAGGCTATTTCATGCCGTAAACCGCTTCTAAAGCCAGCACGACTTCATCCCGCCAACAGGTGTAGTTGTGGCCGCCATTGTATTCGCGATAGACCGGTTCGTAACCCTGGGCATGAAGCGCTGCGCGCATCCGGCGGTTCGATTCCAGCAGCCACTCATAACGTCCAACGTCCATCCAGATGGTCAATGAAGCAGGATCGTAGAGGCGCAGCAGGTCATGGATGAGGGCCGACTGGCCCATCAGTTCGAAGCCAAAAGCGCCAGACTGGCTGATGACCGTACCAAAGACCTTCGGCAGTCGCAGCCCAGCGTACAGCGCCATCAAGCCCCCCATCGACGCGCCCAGGATTCCGTAGCTGCCAGGCTGCTCACGAATGTCGATGAGGTTCAGGTGGCTGCGTGCCAGGTCAAGAACCTCATCCACCAAGAAGCCGATAGTGGCCTCACTGCACAGGTATTCCACCATACGTGCCGTGCCGCCGTGATAGGGCATTGCCATTGCAATCGGACGGATGCGCTGGCGGGCGATCAGGTTATCCACAATGACCGTCAGGCAGGCACGTTTGTAATAGTCCTGCCCATCCAGCACATACAGCAGTGGGGAGGGCGTCTCAACAGGAGGCTGATACAGCAGCACCGGGCGCTGACTGCCGACGACAGGCAGATCTCCGCGCAGGACGTGGCGGGTCACTCTGCCGCGTAGGGCGCCTCTGCTATGCTTCACCAGCGGCGTATGATGGGCATCAGGCATGTCGAAGTAGTGGTTCATCTTGCCCATGCCGTTAGTGATCTGCCGAGGATTGAACGGATCAGGGACTCGGCCGGCGGGCGTGACAAAAGCGTATTCAATGTAGGCATCACGCGGCAGCGTGACACAGTACGTCCAGACTCCTGGCGCAGTCTCGCTCAAGTGGATCGGTTTCTCCGCATCCCAATCGCCGAAATCAGCCAACAGACCGGGCGCTGTTTCACCTTGCCAGACGAACGTAGCGGTTACATCACCGATAAGGGGCGTACCTTCAGCACGAGCGCGTTCGAGCAGGGCGTAAGTCATCAGATGAACAGTCTCCTAAACGCGGGCATCATTGGTCATGTGGAGTAGCGTCTCGGATAATCAAGCTGTCGAAATCGACAGTCGTTCCCGGTTCGATGCCCAACGCCAGCGTCCCACCAAACAGAGCGGCATTATCCAGCGCGGCGACAAACTGCCCATTAGCAAAGAAAGCCACCCGATTCTTGAAGGTGATAGCCGTCAGCGGAATCCATTCCGGCAGCCCCGTCTCAGAGCCTGGCACTGGCCCCTCAAAGTAAACTTCTTGGCGCGTGCCATCCCGGAAGGAAACACGCACTTGTGTCGCGCCGTCTGGCTGGCGGCGCAGTTCTAACCGGTAGCCATATACATCAGCTCCCGTGATGCTCGGCGTAGCGCGAACGGTCAGCCATGCTGAACCCACTCCAGCCGGGAATCGCACATCCAGCGTCACATACAGGTCAGTTGAGTCGCGGTAAGTGGCGCTGTCCCGGCCATCTCCGAAAATGTCAATACCAACAGTGTCGCGGAACAGGCGGAAGGTTGGCGCCCCCGTATCTACCATCCGCAGGTACGAACGGTGTGCGCCCGCGATAGGTTCTTGAACGAACTGGCCTGGGGCATTCAGTCCACCCACCCACCAGACATCGGTACGGAACACATCGGAAAAATCCTCGGTGAGATCGCTCCGCAGTTCGCGGAACGGCCGGGCGATGATCTCCCGCTGCAAATCGAAGGCAAAGCGAGCAGCCGCGTTGCGGGTGGCGGCTGTCTCAGTCACCAGGCAGTCGTCCAGCCGCAGGATATCCCCACGTCGAGCAGTGAAGCGGATGCCTCCAGCGGGCGGAGACCCAGCAATCGTCCCCTCAAACCGGCTCACACCATCACGGTAGATTTCCAGGCGGTCGCCGATGAAGGTCAGGTTGACATCTTCCCAACGGTTGCGGTTATAGAAATTGCTGACCCGTTGGCTGAAAACCACCGTTCCCACACCGTCCACCCGCGTCAAAGAAAGATTGCCTGCGTCAAACTCCAACAGCATCAGACCTCCCGCGCTCTCCCGGATGATCATCTGGTAGCCGCCCTGTTCGACGAACACCCGGCAGGTCAGTGACAGGTCACGAATCGGGAGAATCTGCGGCACGACCGTTACCTCCCCGAACAGGCGTAAATACTGGTTGCCGTTTGGCTCCCGTTCGATGGTGGCATTAGTGGTGCTGCTGGTCGGCCAGGTCGCTGGCAGTCCCGACCCCTGAAAATGCTCGCTGGCTGATTCCGCATGCTGAATGACGAAGTTATCCCAACGAACGGCACGGCTGCTGCTGTTGGTTTGAAGGACAACAGCTCCACCACCCAACTGTGGCGGGATCAAGTCTTCGACTTCCATAATGAGCCGCCGGTCGAGATAGACATAGGTGCGAATACCCTGCACCCAGATGGTGAGGTTGTACCACGTCTGTTCGCGAACCGGAGCCTGAACGACGCGCAGTGGACGTTCAGAATCCCGGTTGAAGATATCCGGCGTCGTCCCATTCCGCTTGAGGATCAATGTACCGGGGAAGATTTCCAGCACCGTATAGCCGCCGGGGCAGCCGGCGATATTGGCGCAGCGAAACAGCACCCGCGCCCCACCCGTCTGCCGGTCCAGGTTGATGTTGAAGCTGATGACCTGATCCTTGATCCCGGTTTCTACCCATTCGGGTCGTTCACGTCCTAGGATGATAATCGGTTGATTCAAACGCCCTTGGCCGATCAGGATATTGTCTCCGCTTTCAGAAACTACCTGCCAAACAGTCGGATCATAATCCCACCCCGCCAGTGGGTTCGCCCCCTCAAAGTCTGCCACAAACGGCATCCGTCCTGGCGGAATGGGTGTCGGAGTTGGGAACAGTGTGGGTGTAAAGATCACTTCTGGCGTCGGCGTTAGAGTCGCTGTTGCAGTATCCGTAGGAGTCAGCGTTGGTGTTGCCGTTGGGGTATCTGTAGGAGTCCAAGTTGGAGTCGCTGTTGGGGTATCTGTAGGAGTCCAAGTTGGAGTCGCTGTTGGGGTATCAGTCAGTGTCGGCGTAGGAGTCGCGCTGGGGGTTACCGTCGGCGTATTGGTCAGCGTCGGGATGGGCGTGATAGTCGCCGTGGGCGTGTACGTTGGTGTGGGCGTGCGCGAAGAAGTTGGCGTATGGGTGGGCGTGTCAGTTGGTGTCGGAGTCGGCGTACGTGAGGGCGTTACTGTCGGAGTCAGCGTACTCGTCGGTGTAGGGGTCCATGTCGGTGTATCGGTTGGGGCCAGCGCGATAGGTAGCGCCTGGATATTACCGGCTGTTGTCACTGACACAGCCGAAGCGGCTAACCAACCTTCTTGCCCATCCGGTAGAATGACCTTTAGCCAACCCCCATCTTCGCTGACGCCGGTAATGATCAGTTCAGAATTGGCTGGTATTTCAGCTACACGCGGATACTGCGACCCTGGCCCACTGCGGGCGATGATAATGAGCTGGGTGATGGCGACCGGAGTCGCTGGTGTGGGCGTGTGGCTGGCAGTGGGCGTAGCGCTGGGGGTCCGCGTCAGAGTCGCCGTTGCAGATGGAGTGGCAGTTGCAGTCGGTGTATAGGTTGGGCTGGCCGTAGCTGTCGGGGTCACAGTAGGAGCAAGAGTCTCTGTGGCTGTCGGAGTAGCCGAAAACTGTCCAGCAATCACTGCACGAGTCAAGCTGGGCATAGCTTCTGGTGTCACAGTTGGAACACTTCCGCCGGTGCTCAACAGAAGCGCAGCCCCACCTAACACCACTGCCAGAAGCGCCACTGCCACAATGGTATACAGTGTCGTCGAGCGCCTCGATGGAGGAACGACGCGCGTCGCGGTTGGGGTCAATACTGTTGGGTCATCGTCAGAGATCAGCTCCGCAGCCGGGCGGCTGGGAGAGGTCGGCCCGCGCGTAGCGGCGAGCTTCGCCATCGTCGCATCAATCTGTTCTTGTCGCGTAGCCCGGTCGGCTGCCCGCAGCTCGATGGTTTCATGCGCCGCCTCACGCAGGGTATCCGGACTGTTGATCGCCGGGGCCTGCAGACTTACAGCTAGATCGTGGACAAATTCTCCCGCAGTCTGGTAGCGGTCTTCCGGTCGCTTGGACATCGCCTTTGCGACGACAGAATTCACCGAAGTCGGCAGCAGAGGCGCGAACTGTGTGACATATGGAATCGGGTCGCTGATGTGTTTAAAAATCACACCCAATGGCGTCTCAGCCGAGTAAGGCAGCTCTCCGCTGAGCATTTGAAAGGTCATCACGCCGAGCGAGTAAATATCGGCACGGTGATCAATCTTGTCGCTGCCCATGCCCTGTTCTGGGGACATGTAACCGGGCGTACCTACTGCATAACCGCTTTGGGTAACGTTCTGTCCGGCTTCGATCATGCGAGCAATGCCGAAGTCAGTCAGGAAGGCGTTGCCCTCCGAGTCCAGCATGATGTTCGAGGGCTTGATATCGCGATGGATAACGCCGCGCCGGTGCGCATAATCCATCGCTGACGCCACCTGCCGGAGCATGTAGACAATCTCTGCCTGTGGCAGCGCCCCACGCTCCAGCACATCCTTCAGCGTCCCGCTTTCCAGGTAGCGCATGACGATGTAGGGTGGGTCATTGGCCCCATCGTAATCGTAAATCGGCAGTAGGTGGGGATGTTCCAGCTTCGTGACCAACCGCGCTTCCCGCTGGAAGCGTTCCAAGCTGACTGGATCGGCCGAGATGGCGCGGTGAATGACCTTGACCGCCACAAACCGGTCTGCTGAGGGTTGGTAGGCTCGGTAGACGGTCGCCATGCCGCCTTTGCCGATTTCCTCGATGATTTCGTATTGGCCGAGCCTTGTCCCGATCATGCCACGATCCCAGTGCGAGGGAATATGAGGCAAATTCTAGCACAGGCCGCCGTGACTCCCAAACAGAGTCACAGCCATACCAGGCGCATTTTCAGAACTTATTCATTCATGATGCGTTTGTCTTTAACGGCTCGCCCAGAGCATCCCCCGCCGCAGAATCTCCTTGACCTGCGGAACTTCCAGATCCTGCCGGTTATGACCTAATGAACTGTAAAAGACGCGCCCTACGCCATATATCCGCTTCCAGACCACTGGCATGACCGTCCCCGCAATCCACGGCGCATCTTGGCCGCTGAAGGTGGTCGTTGCCAGCACATGGTTGGAGGGATCGACATGCATGTAATACTGTTCTGAGCGCATCGGAAAATCAGCAATCCCAGCCGTGACGGGGTCGTCATGGTCGATGATGTTCACCGTGTAGTCGATGGTGTTACCAGGGTGCGCCACCCACTGCCCACCAACCATAAATTGGTACTCGGTGCGGTCACGGAACGAATCCCCCATTGTGCCATGCCATCCGGCGATCCCGGCTCCCTCTCGCACAGCCGTCAGCAGCCCACTGAGCGCAGCATCGCCGATGGTCCCCATCGTCCAGATCGGCACGATCAGATCCACCGCCGCCATCACCGCTCGATCTGCATAGGCCTCAAGCGTATCCCGCACGATGACTTGGTAGCCTGCTTCCTCCAATAGCGCTGCTACGAGTTCCGCCCCCAGGTGTGGTTCATGACCGTCCCATCCACCCCAGACGATCAATGCCGATTTCATGATGTCCGCTCCTGTGTCGCTTTGTGACCCCAGATCGATCTTGTGAGTGATACCTCTTTGACAGCAGTGTGTCAATCGGGGTGGGATATATGGAGCGCAGGTCGTTTCTTAAGCATTATTTCGAGGTTATTGGAAACATAATCTTATAGGAACTCGCAAAATCGTTCATACCCTGTTCTGTGTCAGGATATGTCACGAAATGAAGAATTTCCGAATTTTTTCTATAGTACCTCTGTAGGGTTGTCTCAGATATTGACACAACTTATGAATTACTCATATAATTCGTAAAGAAAATCGGCCAGAAAACACAACCTCATCTGTGGGGTGTAAGTGGGCTGGATAGGCGGCCGCTGTGACACATTACGTCCATAGTCGGATCCTAAAGATCAATGTCGGCTTCCTGCTTGGCGCAGGTTCTGGCAGTCACCACGAAACCACCTTCGATGTCCCCACCATTCGCGTCGCCGATGATCTTACGCTCGATTATGTGCGCGGTCCGCTTCGGTTGAGCCGCACAACTTCGGGAATCCTGGTACAGGGGAACCTCGAAGTCGGCATAACGGGCGAGTGTTATCGCTGCCTTGATCCTGTCTCAAAAAATGTTGTCATCATAGTTGAAGAACTCTTTGCCTATCCTGATCCCAGAGCAGCAGAATTCTTCATCCCCGATGACGCTAACCTGGACTTGGCCCCTCTGCTCCGTGCCGAGGTGTTGATCGCGACCGCGAATTCAATGCTCTGCAAACCTGACTGCAAGGGCCTCTGTCCCGAATGCAGTACAAACCTGAATCATATGACCTGTAATTGTGCCATCGAGTCAGTCGATCCTCGATTAGCCGGACTCCGGCGATTTCTGGAGTAAACGGCCGCTCCCTTTCAACCGGACGATCAGTGGAGGGATTTTTCCTGTGGCAGCCTACCGAGAACCGGACTATGAAGGTTTAGATTTTGTTACAGATGTCGATTTCTTAGACGATGAAGACTTCAATGACAGTCGGGAAATAGAACCCTCGGATGATCTTTTCCTGGCGATGGACGACAGCGATGACATCTTCTTCGACGATGACTACATGGAAGAAGATGACTTCGACGGCGAGGATGAGAGCGAGGATGAATACGACGCGCTGGTGATGTCCTCCAACGATACCGTCGGGTTGTATCTCAAAGAGATGGCTCGCGTTCCACTGCTCAGCACTGAAGAAGAGATTGATCTGGCGCGGCGGCTAGAAAGCGGCATTGACGCTGCCCGCAAGCTCCGCAAAGACCCGCAGCACAAACGAGCTGCTGATTGGCTGGCCTCGGTGGAAGATGGGCAGCATGCCCGCGACCACCTCATCAAGGCTAATACACGTTTGGTCGTTTCAATTGCGAAAAAGTATATGAGCCGGGGTGTCCCCTTCCTCGACCTGATCCAGGAAGGCAATCTGGGCTTGATGAAAGCCGTTGAGAAGTTTGATTACCGCCGCGGTTTCCGCTTCAGCACCTATGCCACCTGGTGGATTCGCCAGACTATCACCCGCGCCATTGCCGACCAGGGCCGCACAATTCGCGTCCCAGTCCACATGAGTGACCGCATCCGCCGCCTGTATCGCGTAGCCCGCGAATTGGAGCAGGAACACGGCCGCAAGCCCACACCGGACGAGATTGCCAAAGCGATGAATGTCGAGCCGCGCAAAGTCCAATGGATGCTGCGTGTGTCCTGGCAACCGCTCAGCTTGGAACATCCCGTCGGTGAAGACGAAGATAGCGAACTCGGTCACTTCATCGAGAGCGACGCCGAACAAACACCGACGCAGTATGCCTTCGACAACCTGCTGCGCGACAAGATCGAAGAGGTGCTTTCGACGTTGACCCCGCGCGAAGCCCGCATCCTGCGGCTGCGCTTCGGTCTGCAAAATGGCCGCTGCTACACGCTGGAAGAGGTCGGCCAAAAATTCGGCCTTACCCGCGAACGCATCCGCCAGATCGAAGGCCGCGCCCTGCGCCGCCTGCGCCATCCTCGCCGTGCCCGTCAGCTCCGCGATTACTTGATGTAGCAGCTTCCACCTACGATACCTCAATCTACGCCTCAGACGCCGCCATCCGCGGCGTCTTATCTTCTCATCGCACTCTAGCCAAGCCTAAAGTCCAGCCGTATAATGCCGCAGGTTTTGCGCCTGAGAGATGAACCCTGGATGAAAAATGACTTATCATCCGTTAGTGCATTTCTTATCCCCTGGCGCTAGGCTGATGCACTGCGATATCAACTCCGTCGAGTTGTGCGTATGGAAAGCGTAGGTCATCTATGATCGAAGTCTTTGATTTAGTCAAAAAATACGGCCCGGTAACAGCGGTCAAAGGTATCTCCTTTACTGCGCAACCGGGACAGGTTACCGGCTTCCTCGGCCCCAACGGAGCCGGAAAGACCACCACTATGCGGATGCTGACGGGCTTCCTCCCGCCGACGGCTGGCAAAGCCATCGTCGCCGGGTATGATGTCTTCGAGCAGAGCATGGAAGTTCGCAAGCGCGTCGGCTATCTGCCGGAAAGCGTGCCGCTCTACCGGGATATGACTGCTCTCGGCTATCTGATGTATATGGGCGAAATCCGGGGTATCGCCAACCGCCGGCAGAAGGCTATGGAAGTGCTGGAGCGGGTTCAGCTTGCTGGCCGCGCTGACAGCCGCATCCGCACCCTCTCCAAAGGCATGCGCCAGCGCGTGGGGTTGGCCCAGGCGCTGCTCCACGATCCCCAAGTTCTCATCCTCGATGAGCCAACCATCGGCCTTGACCCCATCCAAGTCCTCGAACTCCGCGACCTCATCCGCGAGCTTGGTAAGAGCCATACCCTGCTGTTCAGCACCCACATCCTCTCCGAAGCAGAGCAGGTCTGCGATGATGTCATCATCATTAATGAGGGACAGGTTGTGGCACATGGTTCGCCTACCGCGCTCCGTTCCACGCTCGAACGGGGTGGTCGTGTCCTCGTCCGGCTGAGCGTTCCGGCTGAGGCAGCGCTGCCCGTCCTCAGCACGCTGGATGAAGTCGCCTATGCCGAACCAGGACTAGATGGTATCGTCATTACCCCTCCGAATACGAACACCGACCCCCGCCCGGCCATTGCCCGCACAGTGATCGCCCACAATTGGGATTTGATCGAACTGCGTCCGCTGGCCGTCAACTTGGAAGAAATCTTCCTAGAGCTGACCCGTGCCGAAACAGCCGCCGCCCACCCCGATGGCGGTGCTGCCGAGCCGCAGTTGTCCGAAAGTGAGGTTGCTCAGTCATGAGACAGGTCTTTGCTGTATTCAAGCGCGAACTGGGATTGTACTTCCGTTCCCCAGTTGCCTACGCCATTGCCTTCGCCTTGATGCTGTTCTTTGGTCTGTTTTTCAACAGCAGCCTGAGCAGCGCCAACGGCCAGTCTCCAGCGGACAGCGTGAACTTCATCCCCAATCTGCTGACTTTCTTGCTTTTCCTGGTTGCGCCGCTGCTGACCATGCGCCTGTTGGCAGAAGAAACCCGTGAAGGCACGCTGGAAGTGTTGATGACCCTGCCGATCCGCGAATCGCAGTTCATCTTGGGTAAGTTTCTGGCCGTCTGGGCCTACTACACCATCATCCTGCTGCTGACAGCGGTCTACCACATCATCCTCACGACCATCGGCGTCCCAGATGCAGGCCGGGCCTTTGGCATGTACCTGGGGGCATGGCTCTACGGCGGCGCGACGCTGGCCGTGACACTGATCTGGTCGGCTGTGACTGAAGATCAGGTGGTGGCGGCTTTCCTGGGCGCGGCGACGGTACTAGTGCTGTATTTGGCCGAAGTCGCCGCGACGGCCATCTCCAACCTGCCGAATGTGCCTCCAACGGTAGGCAGCTTCATTCGTGAACTCGGCCTGCAGGCGCACTACGAGACCACGCTGCTCCAAGGTGTGATCCGGGCAGAGGACATCCTCTATTTCGTCTTCATGATTATCGCCGCGTTGTTCATCACGACGCGCATTGTGGAAGTAAGGCGGTGGCGCTCATGAGCAACCAAAGTGTCAATCCTCCTCCCGTCAGCAGCGAGCAGGAGCCTTTCATCCCACCCTATTACATGCTGATCCTGGCGGCAGTGGGATTCGCGGTGGCGCTGATCGTCCTGCTGACGCAGCCCAGCTTCACTGTGGTCGGCTGGGGCGGACTGGGAATTGGCCTGCTTTCGGTAATCGTCTGGGCCTTCATGGCCCCCGACCAGGCCCGCGCTATCCTGACCGGCCGCACTGCCCGTTACGGCGGCACGACCGTGTTGGTCACAGTCATCTTCATCCTGGCGCTCATTGCCATCTACTCACTGGTCAAGTCGCGGAATATCCGCCTCGATCTAACTGAGCGCAACGACTTCTCGCTCACCGACGAGAACCGCCAGATTATTCAGGGGCTGGCCGTCGAGCCGAACGTCCCCAACGTCAAGATTTACGCTTTCTACGGCCAGAATCAGGGGTCAGCGCGGGACCAGGCTGTCATCCTCTTGGATGAATACGTTCAGGCCAGCCAGAATAAGATCAGCTACGAATTCATCGACCCCGACCGCAACCCCAATCTGGCGCAGACTTACCAGATCACCCGTACCGGCCAGATCGCCGTGCTGCCGCTCGATGCCGAGGGCAACCCGATCAATGACCGCCTGCAGAAAGTCGATTTCCTGACTCAGGAAGCCCTTTCCAACGCCATCCTGCGCGTGGCTGCTTCCGGCGATTTCCGCGCTTACGTGGTCGTCACAGACAGCGGAATCACCCTGGAAGGCACTGGCGCATCCGGCATGTCCGAGCTGAACAACCTGCTTAAGCAGCAGTTCAACTGGAAAACCCAAGAAGTCAGCTTCGTGCAGTTGGCTGCCACTGGCGGGGACATCAACCTCACTGATCCCGCGGTCGATGGACAGGTGGTGGTCATCGTCGGCGGCGACACCCCACTCAACCAGCCGCAGGTCGATTTCCTGACCAACTACTTGAACAACGGTGGTCATGTCGTCATCTTCGCTGCCCCCGTCAATTCAGATAACCAACCTGTGCTGGCGACCACACCCGCCCTGAGTGAATATCTGTACAACACGTTCGGGCTGCGCTTCGCCAACAATCTGGTAATGGATCAAACCCTGCTGGCCGACCAATACGGCTTCCTGCCGGGAGCGAACACCTTCGATACCACCAGCCCGATCACACGCAATCTGAACCAGCGCACGCCGATGGTGCTCTCGCTGCCCCGCAGCATCGAAATTGCCCCAACCCTGCCGCAGGACGTGGTGGTCACCGAACTGGTCAAAACTTCAGATCAGTCCTATGCCAAATTGGATACCAGCATCCTGACGACGACGGATATCGCCCTGACTCGGCCGACGGATGCCGATCCGAAAGGCCCCTTCGTGGTGGGCGCATCAGCGGAGAATACCAAGACTGGCGCCCGGCTGGTGATGTTCGGAAGCGCCGATATTCCTACCAACCAGTGGCGCGGCAGCGGTGTCTCCAACCTATCGGTAGCGCTGCTGAGCTTCGCCTGGACAACGAAGTTCGACGACTTCTTCCAGCAGATTCCACAATTGACTCAGCCGCAGCGGGCAGAAGACACTCCCATCTTTGCCACGCAGCAGGTTCTGCGAAACATCAACTTCGTGACGATCATCGTGATTCCGTTCGGCGTGCTGCTGCTGGGGGCATATGCCTGGTGGCGCAGCCGTGAACGGGCGCGTTAAGGAGCGGAACAACCATGAAATTGGATCGTGGAACCCTCATTCTCCTGGTCGCCAGCCTGGTCGTGATCGGCGCGGTGCTGCTGCTCAGCAGCCAACCCGCCTCCGCGCCCGCCCAGACAGCCACGACCACACCCAGCGCGGGGCCGATCTTCCCAGACATCGCCGATGTCAACAACCAGGGCAAGATCGTCCGCTTCGAGGTGGTTGACAATACCACCACCTTCAAGGTCGTCATGACCAAAGATGCGAGCACCAACGTCTGGGCGGTGGTTGAAGCCACGAACATGCAGCCGCTTGCCACCGACCAAACCAAGGCTGTCGGCACGATGAGCGTGCTGGCTTCGCTGACGGCACTCGACCGCTTCGAGACGGATAAGCCAGCCGACTTCGGGCTGGACGCACCTAAGTACACGATGACGCTGACCGACTCCGATGGCAAGACCTACGTGCTGAAGATCGGCAATCAGGCTGCTGCCAACCCACGCTACTATGGGCAGGTCAATGAGGACGTGAAAACCGTCTATATCCTCCAGAAAGACCTGGTAGACAACCTGATCAATCAAATCAACGTACCGCCTTACGTGGCTTCGCCGACGCCAACAGCGACACCGACGCGCACGCCCAATCCCTACAGCGAAGTCGAACAGACTGCCACGGCCCAGGTGGTACAGCAGCAGTTCTTCGCCACGCTGACGGCCACCGCCGCCGGGACGTTCCCGCCAGGTGCGGAAGCCACTGCCGAGGTCACGGGCGAAGCTACTGCTGAATCCACGGCAGCCGTCACCCCGACATCCGTTCCAGCTTCAGCCACACCAGTTCCGCCTTCGGCTACACCTATCCCGCCGAGCGCAACGCCTGTGCCAGCTTCAGCCACACCGGTTCCGCCTTCGGCCACACCTGTGCCGGCTTCGGCGACGCCCATTCCGGCCAGCGCCACGCCCACGCGCTCATCGTAGCGGCGGAGCGATGGATCTTTGGCAGTTCTACAGGGAGGCGGGTTTCAGACCCGCCTCTTTACTTTGGATGGTGCTCCTCATGGGGGTGCTGGTGGGCTGTGGAACCACGCCGCCCACGTCCACGCTCGATCCCGGCGCGGTCGAAACGGCTGTCGCTGCCGCGCTGACCCAGACGGCGCAGCCTTCGCCAACCCGCGCCTCCAGCCGCCCAACGCTCCCAGCCACCTGGACGCCAACCTTTACCCCCACTGCCACCCCGATCACTCCGACTGCGACCATCACCCTGACGCCTACACCGCTCCCAACACTGACCGACTGGGAAATCTGCGAGCAGCTTTGGATCGTCAGCCTGCTGACCACGCCGACCGCTGATGGCCGCACCCGCGTCCTGGATGACCAGGCGGTGATCGGGCTGCGGGCATCCATCCCCACCGCGGAGGATGTGCTGCGCCTCCAGATTGTCCGGGTGCCGACCGGAGAGGGCAGCGGGCTGGACCTGCCCGGCGGGCAGATCGTGGTGCTGGACTGGCCAGTGCGTTTCCTCAACGGATTAGGACTCTACCGCTGGACTCTCCAGATCGTCCGCGCCGATGAGAGCGTCATCTGCACGCAGACCGGCAGCTTTACCGTCATCTCCAGTCTGCGCACCCGCCTCCGGGAACAGATTCTACGCTAGAAGTTGGGCGCGCCGGCCTGCCCCTGTAATCATCCCAACGTGCGCGGCGTGCATTAGAGGATCAGGCGGATGGCAGGTACACCGGCAGCCAGTGCCCCCAAATAAGCCAGGAGGATCAGCGCAATCACGCCCACGAAAGCGAGGGTTCGGCGCTGAAGGGTGGCATCCCAGACGGCGCTGAAGAGAATCATAGCAGCCTCCCAAACCAACCTACTCCAAAAAGGCAGCCAGGCCATTTTGATTTCCAGCATACGCCAATTTTGGTGGTTTTGTCCATAAATATGGCTGCAATTTTTGTCCGGTTTTCACAGAACATGCTGTTCCAGTGGACACGGAATTTATGGCGGAACTGGCGGCAATGGCGTCAGTGCCGTCAGGGTTGGATGTGGCAGAAGGACAGCTTTTGGACGATGGCTGATCGCTTTTAGCCAGACGGAAGAAGTTTACAGGCAATCGTTTATAGAAAATGCGGTGATCGATGCGAGACGTGATAAGAATAATAAGAATGAGAATGTGAGAATATGCGAATCAGGTGCCCTTAGCCCTGGCACTTCTCCTGAAGGCGCGCTTCGCTCGCTGGAAGGTTGCCACTCATATGCCTACGATAGCACAAAATGGGCGGTTTAGGGTGACATTTTGTCTACTCTTTTCCGCCCTTTTTTGCTGCCACAGGCGGCTACGGACCAGGCCGGAGCCGACCGGCCAGCACCGGCGGCATCTGCCAGACGCTCGCCCAGCTCAGGGGACGCGCCTCTGCTGCCCCCTCCGGGCCGAACCCCGGCTCCTCCAGGGCATCCAGCACCAAGCCCGCCGCGAATGCCTCCCCCAAGAGCTGGCTCAGCGGCCGGTGGTAGTAGTAGTGCGGTGCTGGTTCAGCCGGCGATCCCACCCCGCGACGCGGCGGCAGCTCCAAATAGGCGCTGATCTTCAAGCTGTGCCGGACGACCAGCGCCCCATTGTGGTCTTCCAGCTCCGAGAGGAATGCCGGGTTGTTGGAGTTGAATGCCGGGTGCGAAGTGGCAAAGACAAAGCGCCCGCCCGGACTCAGCAGGCGCCGAACGGCCCGGTACAGCGGCGCGATTACTGGCATGTCCATGAGCGCCATCGAGCAGACCGCCGCCGGGAACTGGCCTTCGCCCAGCGCGACTAAGGCGGCTTCGTCAGTGGCATCGACTACCGCGTAGTGAACCGGCGTCCCGCCCGGCTGCCGGCGCTGCTGCGCCCGTTCGATGAGCTTGGCGCTGAAATCCACCGCTGTGACCACGCCGCCCAACTCGGCAAGCCGCCGCGCCAACATGCCGCTCCCGCAGGCGATATCCAGCACGCGCTCACCCGGCTGGATCGCCAGCAGCCGCTCGACCGCTGGGCTGATGAGTTCGCGGTGGAAGCGGTTGCCCTGATCCCCCTGCATCTCATCCCAGAACTCGGCCTTCTGATCCCAGAGGGCACGGCCTTCTTCATTCAATCTTTGGCTGCGTTCGTCCATGGGTTCCTCCGGCCTTAAATCCGCTCGTAGCGCGCCGGGACGATCCCCAGCGCTCGCAGCCGCGCTTCCACACGGGCGACATCGGCCGCATCATCAGCATCGCGCGTGCGCACGACGATCACGCGGGAGTCCGGCGCAGCCTGGTTCTTCGCCGGCGAGGTTGAGACTTTGCTCTTGTAGCCGAGTTCGCCCGCCTCGGTCGCCGCCTTGACCTTTGCCCAGAGCGCATCCACCGCGCTGGCCGTCGTCTCGATCACCCACTCGCCAGCGCGGGGCGTGGGGGACAGTCCTTCCGCCAGCGGTTTAGACTCGATCCAGTAAATTCCGCCGACCTCTGACGGCCGAGCCTGGCGGTCATGCTGCATCCGTGCCCGCTGCACGAGCTGGATCAGATCAAGGTCGGGTTTGGGTTGTTGGCTGCTCATGTCGCACTCCTGAAAGCTATCGGAAACGAGACTCTACCAAAACTCTAACCATCTGCCACTAGATAGAATTTTAGTTCTATATTAGGATGAAAAGGTGAGGGTTTGAAAGCTGTTACATCGGCCTGCGCTCAGCAGCGCGTGCTGATGGACTCTACGGCGCAGTCTACTGCGCCTTTCTTTATGGATAGGCAGAAAGAAATCGTCGGATGTGGACGGAAGGATATACGCACTTCGCGTTCATCCTCCCCCTACAAAAAACACTCAGGAATCGATCAGGACACTGCACGAATGACAAAACGAACACCCAGCCCCAACCTCAGCCCCGAAACGCTGGAAGCCGTCTACCGCTTCATCGGAAACTACAGCGCCCAATATGGCTATGGGCCATCGCTGCGGGAAATTGCCCAAGCCTGCTATATGTCTCGTCCCAACGTTTACCGCTACCTCGACCGTTTAGAGGTGGAAGGGCTGATCGTGCGCGAACCCCACCGTGCCCGTGCCATCGCGGTCGTCAAGAAGAAAAAGAAGCAGCAGTGAGGGATACGCCATGCAGTCTTAAGGATTCATTTGGCGCAAACCGGATACAATGGTGGAATGGTGCTGTCTGAACACAGGCCGGACTCCCGCTCATGAAGCTTGCCACCGTCCTCTCGCTCGCCGATTCGATCCGCCACTACTGGACGCGCTGGACTGAACCTGCTGTCAACATCACCGATCCAGATGAACGCCTTCGGGCACGCTTCACCATATCGCTGCTGCTGTTCAATGTCCTGCTGATTCCGACGCTGCTGATTATGTATTACGTGATCTCACGCGCTTCTGACCTTCCGGCGCGGATCGGCACGGCAGCGCTTGGTGGGGTGTTCATTTTTGGGATGTACTGGTATGCCCGCCGCACCCAACCAGAGCCTGTGATCCGCCGGGCGATCCTGGGCGGGACGGCGATCCTGTATCTGGGCGTCATCCTCCTCGGCGGCAGGGCCGGGACGAACTCCCTGTACTACCTGATGATCCTGATCTTGTTTGCCAGTTTGCTGCTGGGGCTGCGCTTCAATGTGCTGCTGATGGCTGCCAACATCGTGTTGATCCTGCTGCTGCCGCTCATCAACCCTACCATCACCTACAGCATGCTGATCGATGGCCCGCTGCGCTTCCTGGCTATGCTCTCGGTGGTGACGGTTGCGGCCGCCGGCTACCGTATCCGTATGGATGAAGCCCGCCGCCGCGAACTGGCGGAAAATGCTGCCCGGCTGGGGCTGGTCTCCGAACTGATCCCGAACTACGCCTTCAGCTTCAAATTGAGTACTGATGGACGCTGGGTCAACGAATGGGTCAGCCGCGACTTCATGACCATCACTGGATTTACCTGGGAAGATGTCCAAGCGCGCGGGCTGGATACGCTGTATCTGCCCGAAGACTATCCCCGCTTCGAAGCCGATACCCGCCAGGTCTACCAGGGGAACGTCACCAAAGGCGAATACCGCATCCTCACCCGCACCGGGCAAATCCGTTGGCTGCGGATCGTACAGCAGCCGGTTTGGGACGCTGCTCAGAAACGGGTCATCCGCTACTTCGGCGTCGCCGAAGACATCACTGATTTACACCGGGCGCAGGACAGCCGCCTGCAAATCCGGCTCCAGCAGGAACGCCTCAAGCTGATCGACGACCTGATGCAGGCGGTCTCCCACGATTTCCGCACGTCGCTGACCAGCATCGAAACCAGCCGCTACCTGATCTCCCGCCAGCTCAACGGCTCGACCCCGCCGGAACTGCGCGAACGACTCGACCTCATCCAGAAGTCCGTCCGCCATATGAGCGACCAGTTGGAAGACCTGCACACTATCACCCACTTGAGTGATCTCAAGCGGCAGCCGCTCCAGTTCAACGTTCTGGTGCAGGAGGTCGTCAGCGAGTTCGCGGCCCAGGCGCGGGAACACAACCAGATGATCGTGCTCCAGCTCAACCGCTACCTGCCGAGCGTCTCCGCCGACCAGTACGAACTGCGCCGGGGCATCACCGAGCTGATGCAGAACGCGCTGGCCTTCACCCCTGAGGGCGGCAAGATCACGCTGAGAACCTTCTCCGCCGCCAGCGGAGTCTGCTTGGAGGTAGAGGACACGGGCGCGGGCATTCCGGAGGAGCAGCAGGCGCGCATCTTCGAGCCGTTTTATCGCGGCGATGCCGCCCGCGCCGTCGAAACTGGCGGCATCGGGCTGGGGCTGAGCATTGCCCGCCTCGTCGCCGAAGCGCACAGCGGTACACTGACCGTCAGCAGCGCCGTCGGCACAGGAACGACCTTCCGCCTGACCATCCCTGCCGACGCGCCGCCTAATGCCTAGGACGGGCTTTACGCCGCTCGACCTCGATTCCCACCGACCAGAGCAGCCACGCCGCTGCACCTAAGATCAGTACGCCCGGCCACCAGGCCGGCTGGTAGGCGAAGATCACTGTACTTTCCCCCGCTGGGACTGCCACCGACCGGAATATCCCATCCGCCCGCAGCACCGGTGCGGGGTGCCCGTTCACCAGCGCCGTCCAGCCGGGATAATCTGCGTCTGCTAACACCAGCACCGCTGGCGCATCCGCCCGCGCGCTGATCGTCACCCGTTCGGGGGTATAGGCCGTGATGACAGCCTCGGCAGGCTGGGTGAGCGTCCCAGTCGGGAGCAGCGCAGCGCTTTCGACCACGACCATCCGCGCCGGGTCAAAAGCGGGATCGCGCAGCGCCGCCAGCGCCGCCTCCAGATCAGGCACAGTCCGCACCTCGGCAGGGATGAAGGCGCGGGGCAGCACGGCGGTGTTTTCGTAGAGCTTGATGTCGCTAGAGAGCACTTTGCGCCAGGGCGGGAGCGTCACCTGCTGAAAGACGCCGGCGCGGCTGTCTACCAGCGTCGCCGCCCGGACCGGCACACCATCGCTGCCGCTCAGCACAATCTCGACCGGGGCGCGGGCGCTGCTGGCGCGGAAGATCACCTGCATGAATTCTCCCGCTGTGGTCGCTGCCTCGCGTGACAGCTTTTCCGCGCCGCCGTCTTCATAAAGGAATGCGGCCTCTGGCTGGCAGTCCCCCGCGCAGAGCAGGTGCAGCCGGTCTGCCGGGACGCTCGGCGTAACGCTCAACCTGACCGGGGCGGCCTCCGCGGGCGTGACGCTGAAGGCGGTGTCGTAGAAGACACCGTCCAGCACGACATCGGCGGTCTTATCCAGGATGAGGTAACGAGTGCCCGTCAGGTTCAGCCAGCGCTGATCCGGCAGGCAGGCTCCCCGGCATTCTGGCCGAGCCAGCATCTGCCAAAGCCGCCCATCGGCAGTGCGGTCCATCCCCTCCGGCAGCATGAGCGCCGTGAAACGCGAATAGGATTCAGAGGGCAGCAGGCCGCCGTCGAAGCCGTCCACGCTCGGCAGCCCCCAGACCAGCCCCACGTTGGGGATGGCTGCTTCGCGCATCTTGGTCGCCACCAGCGCGATTCGCGCCGCCAGGTCGGAAAGTCCGAGGGCTGCATACCGCGCCTTCAAAGCTGGCGCGTCGCCTGGGTCGAACTCCAGCGGCGTGATGCTCAGCGTCCGGCCTGGCGGGACCTGCCCGGCTGTGTATACCTGGAGCTGGCGCAGCGTGAACCGCGACGCGCTGAATACGTCCGCCGGAACCACCTGGTTCATCCCCAGCACCTGCGCCGCCAGCAGGAGTTCGATCCCTGCCGCCGCCAGCACCCCCGCCGCAGATTGTGTGTGTCGCTGGGGTGGAACGGCGTTGGATTTCCTGCTGATCCATTCGCAGCCGGCCACCAGGATCGCCGCCGCCGCACCCCAACCGGCTAGCGTCGCCGCCGTGGGAAGCGCCGGCCCGGTAATCTCGGCCGCTGCCTGGCTGGATAGCAGACTCAGCGCCGCCAGCCCGCCCGCTGCTCCCAGCGCCGCCAGCCACATCCAGCGCCGCGCTCGCCCGTCTAGCAGCGCCTGCAAACCCAGCCCGGCCAGCAGCGCCAAGGCCAGCGCCGCCAGCGCCAGCCACCGCGCCGGAACCCGGAAGAAGCTGAAGCCCGGCAGGTTGGCG
Source organism: Anaerolineae bacterium (assembly GCA_034431625.1). GTDB lineage: Bacteria > Chloroflexota > Anaerolineae > Aggregatilineales > Phototrophicaceae > CFX2. The sequence continues at coordinate 71,879 of DAOUCY010000102.1, forward strand.
AGCAGCCAGTAGACCGGGTTATAGGCTCCCAGCGCCAGCGCCAAACTGGCCGCCAGCAGGATGATCCAGACGCGGCGGCCGCGCCCACCTGCCAGCATCCCGATCCCCGCCAATCCCAGCCCGATCACGCCAGGATAGGCCACGTATTCGCTGAAGATCAGGCTGTCGTAGCTCGGCAGCAGCCCCCGCCCGACCAGGAAGGGGCTGAGCGAAAACGCCAGTGCCCGCTGCGGATCTGCTCCTGCGCCACGGTACGACTGCCCGGCCAGTTCCAGCGTGGGAATCCACTGCGGGGCGGCCAGCGCCAGCATCACCCCGCCCGCCGCCGCCAGCAGCCCGACCATCACGACCCGCGACCGAACACTCCTTGCCGTGTCCCTCTGCGTCGCTGTGGTGGAATTATTCGCTTTGGCTCCTCTCGGCCAAACCAGCCCATACACTCCCAAGCCTACCAGCGTGATGAAGACCGTCTGTGGATGGCCTGCCAGGAACTGCAACGCCAGCGCCGCCCCCAGCAGACCGATGCCGCGCCAGCGGCGCGCTTGGCCCAGCCTATCCAGCAGCAGGAAGACCCACGGCATCCAGGCCAGCGCTTGGAACTGGTTGATGTGTTCCGCTTTCCCTCCCAGATACCCGCCCATCCCGAACAGCAGGGCAGCCAGCAGCGCCGGCAGCCGCGCTACCCCCAGCGTCTGCCGCCCCAGCGCATAGACGCCCAGCATGCCCCAGGCCGAATGCAGCACCAGGCTGAGCGCGATTCCGGCGGGGGGGTCGAAGGGAGCCAGCGGCCAGTTGGGTGGATAGAAGAGTCCAACTTGGCTGTTCGCCAGCAGCGGCGCACCCATGAAGACATCTGGCGTCCACAGCGGGATGTACCCGGCCAGCAGCGCCGCATTTCGGACCGACCAGTAGGGATAGAAATAAGCGTAGACATCGCCGCGGGCCAGGATCATCCCGCCCAGCAGCAGCTTGTGGAAAAAGACCAGCGCCAGCCCCGCGCATACTGCCGCGGTCAGGAGTGCCGTGCCACGTATTCCGCCGTGTCTTCGCAGTGGAATCGACACGATTCGGTCACTTGCCCAGATGTTCCCGGATGGCCGTGATCAACTGCTGCATGGCCGATTGGTGTACGAGTTCGGTGATTGCGGTCTCGTAATCTGTCCGCATATCCACCCACTGCACCCCCGTCAACCCCAGCGGCACGGCATTGACTTCGTCACCGCGCACCAAGATCGTGAACACCCGCTTGCGCAGCAGTCGGGCATAGCCCAGTTCCTCGTTGACCCACTCGGAGGATTTGGCATCTGGCGAAAGGATCGCCACCACGCAGCCGGCGGCTTCGATGGCCGTCTGCACATCCAGCTTCCATGAGGGGCTGCCCGGTTCCAGCTTCTCGTCGCTCCAGACTGAAAGCTCGGCGGCAATCAGTCCCTCTCGGATCAGGTGCATCTGCTCGCGGTCACGGCGGCTGTAGCTGATGAACACATCGGCCTGCTGCGCGGTCGGTGTGCCCGGCTCTTTCATGAGCGCCGCCAGATTTTGGCGGATGGTCGTCTTGGGGGCGTAATTCGGCTCGACGCTCACCCGCTCTGGCAGATTGAAGCGCGTCTGGAAGCGCAGCAGTGCCCCGCGGTTATCCGGCATCCCCAGCTCGATGGTATCGCCGTCTTTGAGGGACTGCGGCTTGTGTGCGGCCAGCTTGCGCCCCGCCACTTTCGTCCCGGAGGACGAGCCTTCGTCGGTGATGAAGAAGCACCGCAGGGCCTCATGGAACTCCAACGTGCAGTGCAGCCGGCTGACGCTGCTGCTCTCGTCCAGGTTGTAAAGCTGGATGGTCACCTGGCGCGGATTTCGTCCCAGAGTCACCCGTTTGTCGCGGATTTCGATGACCTTGCCAACGGACACCCCTTGGACGCGCGCATCCGGCCCGTTGATGATTTCCAACACCGCCAGGACTTCAGCATTCGCATCCGCCGGCTCAGGGGGAAGGGTAGGATTGTCGTCTTGCATGGCAGGCTGCCTCTCCGCGCCCGAAATTCGCACTTCATGCGGTCATCTCGCCGACTCGCATGTATTCATTGTACCGCATCGAACGGGTGGACGGGAATGCTCGCGGATCACTGCTTCAGTTTTGGCGGGTGCATATGGTTTGCGCCCGCTGCTGAACTATGATGATGCGCCGGTTCACAGGGGCCGCCAAAGCTTAACCGCGCCTTAACGCTGTTGAGCTTGCAGCTTTTTCCTGCACCCTCTACAATTCAAATCAAATTGCTTCAAATTCGATTGAAATAAATACGTAAGAGAGGCCCTATGGGACAGATCATCCCCACCCCGGAAACCGATACCCCTAAAACAAAAGTGCTGTTCATTTGTACGCACAACAGCGCCCGTTCGCAGATCGGCGAAGGACTGCTGCGTCACCACGCCGGCGACCATCTGGCCGTCTTCAGCGCCGGACTGCAAGCCGCAGATGAAATCCACCCGATGGCGATTCAAGTCATGGACGAGATCGGCATCGACATTCGTTCGCAGCGACCTAAACCCACCAAGCAGTATATGGGCCGCCTCCAGGTAGATTACTTGATTACGGTTTGCAGCCAGGCCGAAGCAGACTGCCCCCGCGCCCTTTGGGTGGGGAAAACAACCCGCCTGAACTGGACATTCGAGGACCCCGCCGAACCTGGTTTGAGCGACTTGGAAAGATTAGAGCGTTTTCGCAGCGTCCGCGATGGCTTACAGGATAAAATAAAAACCTGGCTCACCGAACTGCAAGCCAAAGGGGTGCTGACTGATGGGACTGGTCATACCGCCTGAAGTGATTCGCGCGCTGGATCATCCGCTGCGCTGGACGATGCTCACCCGGCTCGTGATCACCGACTGCCGCGTGCATGAGCTGGCTGACGCACTGGAGCAGCCGGTCAACCTGGTTTCGTACCACCTCAAGCAGCTTCGTGATGCGGGACTGGTCACCGCCCGACAGAGTGAGGCGGACGGACGGGACTGGTACTACAGCATCAACTTCGACGCGCTTCAAGCCGCCTATTGGCAGGCTGGCGCGTCACTGGGGCTGGCTCCGCAGCCAGCCGAGACAGCGGCACAAAAACCGCTGCGCGTCTTGTTCGTCTGCACCCATAACAGCGCCCGCTCGCAGATGGCCGAGGGACTGCTGCGCCACCTCAGCCAAGGGCGCTGCGAATCCTACAGCGCCGGACATGATCCGCTGGAGGTTCAGCCCGAAGCTGTGACGGTGATGGATGAATTCGGGATCGACATTCACCATCAGACCGCCAAATCGACCCAAGTTTTCAGCGACCAGACCTTTGATTACATCATCACCGTGTGCGACCGCGCCCGGCAGCGCCAGACCGCGCTGCCGGATGGCCGCGCCCGGCTTCATTGGGGGTACCGCGATCCGCTTGCGATTATCGATCCAGAGGCGCGCCTGAGTGCCTTCCGCGAGACTGCGCGGCAGCTCACGACGCGCATTCACAGCTTCTTACAAACCGTCCAGTCCCTAGAGCACCAACCATAGGACAATCATGAACCCAATTGCTATCTTCGGCGATATTCACGCCAATTTGCCCGCGCTGGAAGCCGTCCTGGCCGATATGGACGCGCGCGGCCTGACCCAGCGCTACTGCCTGGGCGACCTGGTCGGCTATGCCACCGAGCCGGACGCCGTCATCGAACGCATTCGCAGCTTGGGCATTCCTACCATCATGGGGAATTACGATCAAGGCGTCGGCCACAGCAGCGATGACTGCGGCTGCGCCTACAAAGCCGCCGAAGACGAAGCCCGCGGCAAACGCTCCATCGCCTGGACGAATGCCCACACATCCGAGGAGAACAAAGCCTTTCTGCGCAGCTTCCCAGCCAGCATACCGCTTCAGGCCGGCGGGCTGCGCGTCCTGCTCGTCCACGGCAGCCCGCGCAAGGTCAATGAGTACCTCTACGAAGACCGCCCCGCCGACAGCATCGAGCGCATCCTCGACCAAGCCGAGGCAGATGTGCTGGTCTGCGGGCACACGCATATTCCCTATCACCGCCGGCTGCCCAGCGGGCGCCACATCATTAACGCCGGCAGCGTGGGCAAACCCAAAGACCATGACCCGCGCGCCTGCTACCTGACGCTGACGATCCAAGAGGGCGAAGTGCACAGCGAGTTCATCCGCGTGCCCTACGATATCGAACGGGCTGCCACAGCCATCGAAGCCAGTGACCTTCCCCACGAATTCGCCCGGATGCTCCGTGAAGGTGCCGGCTAAGGGGGGACTGGCGCAGGCCCGACCAAAAGTGGTTTTGGGTTAGGAAGGCTGCTCTTGAACGGCGAGCCGGTCATACCTTGCCGAGGAGCGCGGCCATGAGATCATCGAGTGTGACCTCCTGCGCCAGCGTCCGGGCATCGGCGAAGACGCGCGGGCAGAGTTCGGCCTCTAGATCGTCGTAGAGGGCCTCGGCTCGGCTGCGGGTCTCCTGACGCATGGGGTAATGCAGCGCAATCGTGAGGATTTCGACTGCGCGCTCTTTGTCGCCTTTGGTGGCCATGAGTTCGGCCATTTTGATGAGGGTATCCATAATCATAATCATAAGCAGGGCATCATTCTTGACTGCGACGCGCAGCGCTTTCTGGTAGCGATCCATGATGTCGTCATCGTCGAAGTTCATACTGCGTCAGTCCCATTGTCTGTGAGTCCCGGCACTGTTCTAAACCATAGGCGCTTCACCTTGCTGTGAACTTGCGTTTGGAAATCAGAAAGAACCGGGCTGCTCATATAAAAAAGGGATGGCTTGCGGCCATCCCTTCCGGTGTCCGTCTCCAGAATTAGAGGGCGCGGACGAGGTTCGAGAAGATGTTGCCGATGGCCGGGCCGAGCAGCGCCAGAATGACGATGACGACGACGGCGACCAGAACGAGGATCAGCGCATACTCAACGAGACCCTGACCTTCTTCACGCGGCATGTACAGCATTTTGACTTCTCCTGATTAGTGCAGATGAACGATTTCGATAACCACTATTACGGTATGGCGGTCTGCGATTCTCGTCAAGTGGGGAAGTATTGAGAAGTGTTGAGATTCCGTAAAAATTGGGCATCGATAGGACAAGAGTCCTACTCGATGCCCAGTTCATCCGCGTCTGTAGACGCAGCCGTTTAGCCTTCCGGCAGGGTCAAGACAGCACGGACGAAGCCCACGTCACCCTGGTAGCTGGCAGAGATGGATGCACTGCTCACCAGTTTGAGTACGGCTTCCAATTGAGCTGCATCCCGCTCCGCCGAACGGCCGCCCTGCATCTCGACCACATTGACCAGAGGCAGCAGGCCGTCCCCGGCCAGATACAACACGTAGCTGGACTGGTCGAGCAGATAAGTTGAGGCTTCCTGGAAGAACGGATCGCTGGGCAGACCGCCATCCGGATTCAGCGAGGCACGGGCAGCAGCGCGCGTGCCGATGAAGAAGACCTCATCGCTGCCAGCGACGATGATCTCGACCGGGAAGGGCAGATCCTGCGAGGGCGGCACGGTGATAACCAAGGCTTCTGCACCCGCGATGGTTTCGGTCGAGGTGGTAACTTCTTTAGCCATGCTGGCAGCGTTGGTGATGCCTTTGACCAGCGCGGCGCTGACTTTCGGATCGCTCACTTCGAGGACGAAGCCGAAATCAAGCGGCAGTTCCCCCAAAAGGTCGCGCATATTCTTCGCATCAGCGAGCGAGGCCTTCGGCCCCATGTAGAGCGCGAAGTCGCCGTCGATGGCAGGGAGGACTTCTTCCTGGAAATCCAGGCCGGTCAAGCCCTGCACGAAGAAGGTAATCTGTTCCTCGACCTGCTCAATCTGTTTCAGATCGAGACCCGACATCTCGGTACCGGATTCCTGCATGGCTTCCGCTTGGAGCTTGAAGTTGGCGATCTGGTTGCGGTACTGCGTCGCCAGCCCCGTGCCGTGGATCACCAGCGGCATTCCGGCGGGGATTCGCTCGGCAAAGGCCAGGTTGGCGGGACGGGGCATCTCCGTCGAGTAGCCCATCTCGGCCATCTGGGACATCAGTGCCCCAGAGGACATGACCATATCGATGGTCAGCGAGCGGGCATCCAAGATGGTCAGACCGACGGCGAAGGGTGGATAGTTCTCCAGAATGGGGAGCAGCGCGCCCATGCCAGGCATAGCCTCCATGCCCTGCATCGCCATCATCTGCTGGAGCGTGCTGCCCAGGTTGGCGAAGATCGAGATGTTGTAATCGCCGGCGGGGAGCAGGCTGATGGTATCGGCAAAAGCGGGATTGGACATCAGCGACTCCGCCGGCATATCCAGCGGCAGGATGTCGTACTCGGTCGCTAGGAACATGACTGAGCCGCCGATGGCGACGAAAGCATCGTCCTGAAATTCGGGCTTCAGGATGGTATAGCCGCCTTCGGAGCGGGTATCGAATTCGCCGCCGGTGTGCTTGGAGACATCCTTGAAGAAAGTCTCTGCAGCAGCCCTGTCGGTGATTTCAACGGCGATGACCAGGGAGGGCGTTTGGCTGTCCCGTGGGCCGCTGTCCAAAACGCGCTCCAGCGAGAGAACACCCACGCTGGCGATCTCCCCCAACCACGGGCGAATTTCCGACTGAAAATCGCCTTTGCCGAGGACTTGATCAACGAACTGGTCCAGACCATCAGCAAAGGAGGGCACAGCACCTGAATCCGGGACGGCGGCTGTGATCTGCTGGATCAAGCCGTCGAGCGTCGCAATATAGTCATCATCAATCCGCAGGCTGGCAAAGAACACGGTACTGGCAGGGTAATACTCGGCCAGGGCGTTCAACTCGGCAGCGGGGACCGCCAGAACGGGCGTCGCCACAGCGCTGAGCGCCACCACAGCCACAATCAACACCAGAATCAGCTTTTTCAAAACAGCCTCCTCTTGAATCAACGAACGGAATGGACGATGCGGATGCAGCATCCAGCCTATTCTACGCGGGAAAGCGGCGCCGCGTTGCGGGAAAAAAGTCACTGCTCATCGTTCACAGTTTACAGCTGATCGAAAAATGCGATTCTCGATGAGAAAAGCACTCAGAGTCATAGGCAAACAGTGGGCGGAAAGCCCGGTGAAAAATACCCCCATCTCCCCTCAAATTGGGGGGATTCGCCAACGTAATTCAGACGATTTGGTGATAAAATAGAACATGTGAGCTACTGCGAAAGTGAGGTGTTCGATGAAACCGAAACGGATCAAGATTCTCCAGGAACGGGCACGGCATCTACGCGCCACTGTGTTGAATCCGCACACCGTCGTCGTCGAAAGCACCTCGAATCCGGCGGCCAACCACGTGGTGACGCTGGCCTACCAGCCCGACGGAACCATCCTGGCGCGGTGTACCTGCCCTTGGGCGATCAACGGCGGCGTCGGCTGTACGCATGTACTGGCGGCTTTGGAGGCGCTGGCAGCCCGGCGGGGACGGGTGCTGAGTTTCTGGGCCGACCGCGAAGCAGCGCGGCGTCAAAAGCGGCGGATGTTCTACCTGCCGGGGCGCGACGACGACGGCATTTGGATCACCAGCCGGGCAGCTTAATGGCTCCCCACGAGGGATACACCCGTTTGCCGCAGCATACCAGAAGATGCCGGCTGCCCATCGCCATACCGCCGCGTGCTTGCCCATCCGCTTTTGACGTGGTTATAATCAGAGGACGTTCTCATCCACGTCGGGAGGAATCCGGATATGCAGCAGGGGACCGACAGCTTTCGTCTGGTCGTCCGCCGAGGGCCGTCGCCCAACCAGGCCTACGATCTGAATAAAGACATCGTCACCGTCGGGCGCGACATCACCAACGACATCACGATCAATGATCCTGAAGTGAGCCGCCATCACCTGCGGTTTACGCGGGGGATCGGTGGATTCACGATTGAAGATCTCGGTTCGACGAATGGGACGTTCGTCAATGGGCAGCGCCTGACGGGCGCAAAACCCCTGCAGAACGGCGACATGATCGGTCTGGGTGAGACGGTGACACTGAACTACGAAATCGTGCGGGGGGCAGTCTCGCAGCGGCCGGACCTGATGGCGACGGCGGCTTCGCCCGTGCCGCGTGATCCGGGCCAACCGGCGCCGGTCATGCCCGGCGTGCAGCAGCCTTACAGCCCATATGCCCAGCCGCAAGCCCAACCGCCGGGATACAGCCCGGCTCCGCCGCCCGCAGCGCCGCCCGGCTATGAATATGACCCGTATGCAGTGCGCGAAGAGGAACCGCGCAGCAACACGCGCTGGGTCATCATCGGCTGCGCGGCGCTGACGTTCTTCTGCTGCTGCAGCACGATCGCGGGGGTGCTGGTGATCGACACGCTCAATTTGTGGTGCCGCATCCCGATTCTGTATCCGATCCTGAATTCGCTGGGCTTCTACGCGGCGAACTGCCCATAACCTCTCGAATAATCCCCGTCCGAACCGCCCTACAGCGATCAACGGACGGGGATGTCCCCTAGCAGAAGACGTGAACTGACCTGTGCCTGGAGCGCTGGCTGCCAATTGAGCGCATTTCGCTTGAACGGGTCGGTTATCTTAATTTACACCTTCGCTTAAGAATCGCAGTCCGGTAACAGGGTTTGTAAATATTGTGACTCGACCTGGAATGCATTCTCGAATACAATTGTTTCTATGCCAAACTCAAAGGATTGAAATGCCAACCCCCTCAACCCATCCGCCCGATGGGGATGCAGAGATTCATCAAAACCTTCCATCAGCGGCAGGCTCCCCCACCAACACGCCCCGTCCCACTGCCCCGGATGCCCCGAAGACAATGGATCGCTCTCAACCAGAAGAAGGCGAACATGAACTGCGCCTGAGCCACAGCCGGCTTCAGGGTATTCTGAACAGCCAGATCGATATGGTCTGCCGCTACACCCCAGACGGCATTCTGACTTACGTCAACGATGCTTACTGCCGCTTTTTCGGCGAAAGCCGCGAATCGCTCGTCGGCAGCAGTTTCCTGCGCTTGGTGACGGATGACCAAAGACCGCAGATTCTGGCGCGTCTGGAAGCCTTGAGACACGACCCGGCATCCGATGTGAGCGTCGTCACAGGACAGGATGGGAGCGGGCAGCAGTACTGGATTCAGTGGGTGGACTGCGGCATCACCGATAAAAACGGCAGAGTCGTCGAACTACAGGCTGTCGGCCGGGACATTACGGATCTGATCTGGTCTCAGCGGCGGCTCGCCGACCGCGAGGAAATGCTGGCGTCCATCGTCCGCAGCATTCCGATCCTCATCGTTCAATTCAGTCCGGATCAAGAGATCGAATTCGTCAACCAATACTTCACCGACCTGCTCGGCTGGACTCTGGACGACCTTCGCGCCCACCCGGAGATCCAGTCCACGCTGTTTCCATTGGCGGACTGGGACTTCGACGCGCTGAAGGAGCGCCCGGTTTCAGAAATTGGCTGGGTGGAAATCGAAACACGGACGCGCGGCGGCGCCCCAGTTTTCATCTCGGCCACGGTCGTGCCCATGTCCGACGGCCGCCTGCTCGGCATCGCCAAAGATGTTACCCAGAACAGACAGCTTGAGGAGCATCGCCAGCGCTCTGAGCGCCTGGAGCGGGATTTGCAGCGCGAACGGGAAGTTCATCACATGCGGGATCGCCTCATCTCGATGATCTCGCATGAGTTCCGCGCCCCTTTGACTGCCATCAACACCTACGCTTCGACCGTCTTGAGCTATCTCGACCGCCTATCGCCGGAAAAAATCAACGAGAAGCTCAACGGCATCGTGGGCCAGGTGCAGCGCATGACCGACCTTCTGGAAGACATCCTCCGCCTGAAGGAAGGCCAAGCGCTGAACTTTAACCCGGAAGACATCCCGCTTCCGGCTTTCTGCCAGCGCATCGCCGATACGCTCGTCATGGTCGATGCAGGGCGACATCCGCTGACAATCGAGGTTGAAGAAGGCAGCCTCCACGCCGATCCGCGCCTCCTCGAACACATGCTCACCAACCTGCTCTCGAACGCCTTCAAATATTCGCCGCCCTACAGCAGCGTCACGCTGAGCGCGCGCCGGGTGGAAAATACCTGGCAGATTGCGGTCAGCGACAGCGGCATAGGAATACCGGAAGACGAACTGCCCCATCTGTTCGACCTGTTCTACCGCGCCAGCAACGCCCACGCCTATCCCGGCACGGGGGTGGGGCTGTCCATCGTCAAGGAGTACGCCGAGCGGCATGGCGGCAGCATCGCTGTGCGCAGCGTGCTGGGCGCCGGGACAACGTTCACGCTCAGCCTGCCCGAGGCCGCCTGAGCGGTTCGTCCTGACAAGTCTCCACACTGTTACCCACCCGACTGTCTGCTGATTACATCCCCCAACAGAGCGGCTCCACAGCGGGGAGAGTCCGATCTGCGGGGAACTTAGAGGACGATCTTTGGCTGGAATCGTGAAATTGGTGAAAAATTTCCTAAGCTCAACGCTGTAACTAGGTTGCAATATGTTACACTGCAGAGAAACATCCCGATTATCAGGAGTGGTTGTCATGGAAGCCGAACGGATTTATCCCGGGGTTGAGCGCAGTACATTGGAAGATGGTGCAATCATCAAGTATACCATCACCAACATCGGCCCAGGCAGCCTGATGCCCTGGCGCGAAACGATCTTCAAGACGCTCAAAAGCTGGCCGGACGACCGCCCTTATCTGGCGCTGCACGACCTCTCGTCCAAAGGGGTGAGCGTGAGTTTCCTGTGCCTGAGCGGGCGAGAAATCTTCAACATCGGCATCACCCAGATGGGACAGATACAACTGGAAAAGCTGCTCGCCGAAAGGCCCAAATTGATGATCCGGCTAGCGCTGGTCGTCTCGGCGCAGCATTCCGGCCAGATCACCGCTCGGATGGGGATGGCACACACCCGCGCAGTGCATCCCCAGATCGAGGTTCAACTGTTCTTTGAGCGTGAAGAAGCGCTGAACTGGCTGCGCGAGGCTCTTCCCAAAACCGTTTCGTCCTAGCCCCAGCATGAGGTGGAAGCCGTATGGTCGATCAGGATCACCCCCTACAGCCAATTCTCGGCCATCGCTATCGCCTCCAGGATGAACTCGGTTCCGGGGGAATGGGAATCGTCTACCGGGCGTATGACCGCCTGACGGGACAGATGGTGGCGGTCAAGTTGATCAACGTCCCGACAGAATACTTCGAATTCATGAGCCGCGCCACCACCAGCAACCTGCTGATCCCACTGGCGCGGGAATTCCAGACACTCGCCAGCCTGCGGCATCCGAACATCATCAGCGTGCTGGACTACGGTTTTGCCGGAGAGGGGCAGCCCTTCCTGGTCATGGAACTACTGGAACAGGCTCGCGAACTGTCGGAAGCAGGGAGCGATCAGCCTGTAGAAATTCAGATGGGGCTGATTGAACAGGTGCTTCAAGCGTTGAAGTACCTGCACCGCCATGGGATCGTCCACTGTGATCTGAAGCCGAGCAACGTGCTGGTGACTCAGCAGGGCATGGTTCGGCTGCTGGACTTCGGGCTGGCGCTGCGGCAGGGACAGGACGCTGAAGGCGGCGGGACGCTGGGGTACATGTCGCCAGAGGTGCTGGCCGGCGGCCGAGCGACGCCGCTTTCCGACCTGTACGCTGTAGGGGTGATGGCTTACGAACTTCTCACAGGGCATCTGCCGCATTACCATGCCAGTTTGGACAAGATGGTGCAGGCGATCTTGGAAACGCCAGCCGATCTCGATTCAGTTCCGGCAGCGTGGCGGTCGTTCGTCGGACGGCTGCTGGAGAAAGCGCCTGAGGCACGCTGTACGAACGCGGGTGAAGCGCTGGCGGCGCTGCAAGCAGTGCTGGGGCAGATCGAAAGCGAGACCATCTCGATCCGGGAGAGCTACCTTCAGGCCGCGCCATTCGTCGGGCGGGAACATGAACTAGCCGAACTCACTGAAGCGCTGAACCGCGCGAAACAAGGCCTTGGCTCAAGCTGGCTGGTCGGCGGGGAGAGCGGGGTAGGCAAATCACGACTGCTGGATGAACTCCGCACCCAGGCGCAGGTGGAGGGATTCTTGGTGCTGCGGGGACAGGCCACCGAAGGCGGCGGTTTGCCGTACCAACTGTGGCGCGAACCGCTGCGCCGGCTGGCGCTGACGGTGGAGATGAGCGATCTGGAAGCGGGCATCCTCAAGGCAATTGTGCCGGATATTGGCGTTCTGCTGGAACGGGATGTGCCCGATGCGCCAGAACTCACGGGCGAAGCAGGGCAGCAGCGCCTTGCCCTCACAATCGCGGCGCTGTTTCAACGGCAGCCGCAGCCTTTGACGCTGCTGCTCGAGGATTTGCAGTGGAGCACCGAAAGCCTCGAACCACTCCGGCAGATGAACCGCTTTGCCAGCAGCCTGCCTCTGCTGATCGTGGCGAATTACCGCAGTGACGAACGGCCTGACCTGCCGCATGAACTGCCGGGCATGAGTCCGATCAGCCTAGAACGCTTCGATGAAAGCCAGATCGCTGCGTTGAGCGAGGCAATGTTGGGCGCAGGAGGAAGCGAACCCTATCTCGTCCAGCGGCTGCAGCAGGAGACCGAAGGCAATACGTTCTTCATGGTCGAGATCGTGCGGGCGCTGGCAGAAGCCGCCGGACGGCTGGAGAACATTGGGCAGATGACGCTGCCCCGATCAATCTTCGCCGGCGGCATCCAGAAGATCGTCCGGCGGCGGCTGGAGCGGATTCCGCCTCATCTGCGCGACTTGCTCAAGCTGTCGGCCACAACAGGCCGTGAACTCGACCTGCGCGTCCTGGGTATTTTGACCCCCCCTGGCCGGCTGCAAGAATGGCTGCAAGCTGGTAATGAAGCCGCCGTGCTGGAGATTCAGGATCAGCGCTGGCGCTTCGCCCACGATAAGCTGCGCCAGGTAGTGCTGGTCGATCTGACAGCGGATGAAACCCGGCAGGTGAACCAACAGGTCGCCGAAGGGATCGAGGCGGCATATCCAGCCGACGCAACCTATGCCCAGGTGCTGTTCGACCACTGGTACAAAGCCGAACATCTTGAGAAGAGCGCCCATTACGCCCAGATCGCGGCTGAGCAGCTCATCCAGCGCAGCTCCTACAAGGAAGCGTTAGGGGTTGTGGAGAAGGCGCTCGCCATGCTGCCAGAGGGTATGCCTGCGGCACGGATGCAGCTGCTCAAGCTCATGGGTGAGGCGTTGAATTTCTTGGGTGAACTACCGCGCGCGATGGACTGCTTCAGCCAGAGTTTGGCTCTGGCCCAGCAAGAACAGGATATGCGCGGCGTGGTCGGAGCGCTCATCGGCATGAATGAGATCAAACATGTCCAGGGCGATGTCGACGGCGCTCGCAACGACATTGAGGAAGCGTTCCGGTTGGCGCAAAGTCTCAACGACGAGGCGATCACGGCTAGGGTGCTGATGGCGCTGGGCAGCTTCTACCGGGAAAGCGAATACGCGCGATCTCGGGATTACTTCCTGGAAGCAATGCGGCTGCACGAGAAGCTCGGCAATACTGAAGGCCAGGCAGGATGCCATTTCAACCTGGCTGTAGTAATTGGGTACCTGGGAGAGGGACAAGAAACCCTCAACCATCTGGATGCTGCGCTGGCGTTGTTCAAAGCTACAGGCAACCGGCGCGGCATTTTCAGTTGTTTGAATTCGACAGCGAATATCGTTGGTAATTACGATAAGGTTAGGGCAGAACAGCTTTACCGGGAAGCGCTGCACATAGCCCGTGAAACCGGCGAGCGCCGCAACACGGCGATTGTGTGCAATAACCTCGCCAATATGCTCATGGATGCTGGCCGCTATCAAGAAACTTTGGCTCTCCAGATGGAGTCCGTGTCTATCGCCAGAGAACTTCAAGCACGGGTCAACCTGGGTGGAACATTAATTAACGTCGGTCTCACCCACCACGAACTGGGTGATTTCGAGGCAGCGCGTTCCGCCACGGAACAAGGCCTTGAGATCGCTCGGACGGTGGACGCCCCCCGTTATGCCAATTTTGGTCTCACAACGCTATCCAGCATTCTACGCAAACAAGGTCATTTAGAAGCCGCGCGACCTTACGCGCTTGAAGCACTTGAACTGGCGCAGTCTTTGGGGGAACCTTGGTTCATTGCGTTAGCCCATCTGGAACTCGGTACCGTGTATGTCGAGTTGGGGGACTATGATGGTGGGCGGCAGCATCTCGATACGGCCGCCAGCCTGTGTACCCAACACGAGTTTCTGATCGAGAAGGCCTTGGCCCTCATCGCGCATGGGGTGCTGGCGCTTCTGGAAGATGACCTAGAACAGGCGCGAGTCCGTTTCGCCGAGAGCACAGCACTGGCGACAAGTCTGGATAACATCATTAACATTGCGACTGGACAGGCTCACCTGGCATTCGCCGAAATCCAAGCGGGGCGTTATGAAGAGGCTCGGCGCTTGGTTCAGGAGGGCTTGACGAAGGCATCGCAGATTGCCAGTAAACGGGTGCTGACACATCTGCTGGCGGTGCAAGCCTGGCTGCGTGTACCCGACCAACCGGAACGTAGCGCTTTACTCTGCGGTTTGGTCGAGTCTCACCCGTCTGCCGAATACTTCATGAAACAGTGGTGCCTGATGCCGCTTATCTCGCGGCTGCGTGATCAATTCAACGACAAGACTTTCGCGACGCTGATGGAGCAGGGCCGGGGGATGGCCCTGGATGAGGCAGCCCGCGCGGAGATGGCCTCTTTCATGTAAGGCATCTGCTCCTATGGGCACACTGCGTCTTAGTCAGCGGATACTGCCGGTTTACAGACGAGTTCATAGAGCGTATCCACATTTTCAGGACGGGCGATAAAGTCAGCAAATACTCGAAGAGTCATCCCGCGCATCGCTACAGCCATCGGCCGGACTTCCGGCTGATTCCATTTCGCCTTTGCCGTTTATGACGGCCTGAAGCGGACAGGATTGCTCGTTCTGGCTGTGCGGCAACATCCATCCCGCCCTGACTATCAGGCATAATCAATGTGCAGCAGTTCCAAGAGACGCTTCGCTGTTGAGTGGGGCGAGCCAGAATCCTGCTACTGCACGCGGGGGGTCTTGCCGGTGTCGCTGGGGGGCACAACGGGCAGCGATCCAGTGGTGCGGCGCATGTCCGGCGTGGGAGCAGGCCGCCGGCGGAAGAGGAACCAATACAGCAGCGACCCCAAGATAACCATGCCGGTGACTACCACCAGAGCCGCGATAGCCGACACGACGATACGGATGAGCTGATCCTGATCGACGATGGCGGCTGTGCCGGCGGGCACGGTGGTGGGCGTGAGGGGCTGGAAGCGCTGCCCGCCAAATTCGACCACTTCGGGGCGGCCATCACCAGCGATGACCGTGGTGATCGAGGCCGGGGTGGTGGCGCGGAATTCGGCGCTGCTGATCTGGATCGTGTACTGACCTGGCGGGAGGAACTGGAAGCAGACGACCCCCTGCTGTGCGGTCGGGGATTGGTCGAGCAGAGCACTAGCGATAGTTACATTGCTTGAGTCGAGCAGGTTGACGCTGATGCCGCGCGTGAGCAGCGATTCGCCCTCGTCCAGCCGTCCATTGGCGTTGGCGTCCTCAAAGGCGCGAACGCAGAACTGCCCGCCGCTCTGAGCCTGAACCCAGCCCACGCTGAGGAGCATCCCGCCGAGCAGGATCAACAGCCGAAGCGTTCGCATCGCGTCAACCCCCTGTGTGCCTAACCCTAGCGCCGCCGCAGCAGCAGCGACGCGCCAATCCCGCCGACCAGCACCAGCCCCGCCAGCCCGAAGACGATCAACCCGCTCATCGAGAGAATCTGCTCGGCGAGCGTCTGCGGAGGAGCACTTTCTGCGCTCGGTTCGGCAGGCGCGCCGCCGGCATCCGCCGGAAGCGGCTGGGCCGGCTGAACGCCCTCCGCCGCGCCGAAGGTCAGGTCGATCCGCGCGCCGGCGTTCAAGCGCACCCGGAGCTGATCTGGCGTCGTCAGGCCGTAGCCGCTGGGCGGAGCACCAACTGCCACATAATCACCTGCTGCAAGCGAGTCGAAGCAGTGCGGCTCGCCGACCCCGTCAGTCTGGTAGGTCGCGACAGCCGCGCCGCTTTGCTGAAGGTCAATCTTTCCACCCGCCAGCAGTTCTTCGCCAGGTTCCTGGATACGGTTCTGGTTGGCATCGTTGAAGAGCGTTACACAAACCTGGGCCGTCACTACCGAGGGATCGATGCTGCCCGCCTGCGCCACAACGACCGGAGCCGTCGGGAGGATCGCGGTCGGGCTGGGCGGCTGAGCCGGCTGCTCGGCAGGCGGTTCGGCTGGGGCGATAGTCGCTTCGGCAGCCTGAGCGACAGTGGGTTCAACCAGAGGAGCAGTCGTGGCGGGAACTGTGGTCGCCGCAGCAGCTTCCACGGGCTGCTCGGCAGTCGCCGCAGCAGCAGGTGTATCAGCGGGCTTGATGATGAGCTTTTGGCCGGGGAAGATAAAGTTAGCCGACTGAAGCTGGTTCAGCTCCATCAACTGCTTGCGCGTCAGGCCGTAGGCATACGCGATGCTGTCGATGGTATCACCGGGCTGGACGGTGTGGATGATCGAGCCATCCGGCTGGGCGCCCTGCGGAACGACGAACTGGACGAAGGGCGGCGCGGTCGGAGCAGCAGTCGGTGCGCCGGGCAGCGGCGTCCCAGCTCCAGCGGTTGTGCCCGTGAGCACCACAGCATCCCAGTAGGTCTTGTTCAGGTCGGCGAAAGAAGCCTGCGTCGAATACAGGAAGACCGTCACCGTCGAGCCGCTGGCAGTGGCACTAACGGTCTGCTGGAGCCACTGGTCATGCGGCTGGACGAAGCCCGACCACACGATAGCAGAGCTGTTCGGGTCGGTTCCGCCGGTCGGGTCGATGCCGATGCGGGTCTGCGAACCGGACTCCCTGGCCGAGCCGCAGCTCGTCCCGCCGCCCAGGTTGCAGGCCTTGACCTGCGACCAAGCGGAAGCGGTCAGCGGGCTGCCAGGCTGGATATTGCCGACCTGCTGGAAAATCGCTGCCGTGCAGCTAAAAAAGCCGCAGTCCACGTTCATCGCCCGCCCACCCTCGTAAGGGTTAGGGCCGGGGCCGGGGTGCGGCTGAATGGTCGTGCGTTCCGCCCGGTTGGTGCGTTCACCCGTGGGAGCCGCGAACCAGTAATTCCAACCATTCGGCAGGTAGATCGGGAAGTCGCCGCCCCGCCGGCCAGTGTACGGGCCGAAGGAGCCTTCTTCCAGGCCGCCGTTGACAAGCAAGTTGCTGGCATCCTGCGCTGCTGCCGGCATTACGCTCGCGGCCATGACAACGGTCATCATCAGCGCCAGGACGCGCCATTGCAGTTTCCGCATCACTACTCCAGACATAGCCCACCGGTCAGGGAACCCACGACGTGGGTCAGCGGCGCTGCGCATCGATCCGCTGTTTAATTCGGACAAAATACACAAACCGCCGCGCGGGATTATAGCACCGGGAGGGGTGGAGTCAACGGTAGCGGAAAGGTGAGGCGCTGGCCGTCGGGCAATCGCCCGGTAGCCGATTCGTCCTAGAGGCCCAGGTGCTGCGCGGCGCGGCGGCAGAGCAGTTCACCGCCCGCGGCCAGCCATTCGCCCAGCCGCACGCTGGTGGATTGGGCGGCCTGGGCTTCGGCATAGATGCCCGTACCCCAATAGATGAAGCGCCGGGTTTCGGCGGGCCAACTGGCATAGGCGCGGTTGATGAGACCCGGCCCGCCGTTGTAGCAGGCGAAGGTCAGGGCAGCATCGCCATCAGCAGACTCCTGGCAGCTTTTGAGGAAAGAAGCGCCACGCCGGGCGTTGGTAGCCGGGTCGAGCATGGCTTCACCACTGGCAAAGTGAAAGGGCATCACCTGGAAGAGGCCCTGCGCTCCTGCCGCGCTGCTGACCGCTGGATGCCCACAGGATTCGATCTGCATGATGGTCGCCAGCAGGTTGGGATCAAGGCCGTGCTCGGCAGCCCAGCGGCCAATATCGCGCGCCCAATACTGCACTGTGGGGCTGAAGAGCGGCGCGATGGGGCTGGGGCCGCCAAAGGTGTGGTCCAACCAGCGCAGCACTCGGCGAGCCGCATCCAGGGAACCCCCCATCACCGGGGGAATAATGACCGCCAGCACGGCGGCGGTGGCCGCCCAGCGCACGAGTCGTTTCTTCAACCGGATCATCGCGTTCACCCTTCATCCACACGGTCTGCGGGAATTGAATTTTAGAACATAAGTTCCATTTTGTAAAGGGGATCATCCATTCAGAACCCATCTGATCTCATCGCTCATTTTGATACGATAGCCCTGCCGAGCGAGACTGCGCTGCATAGCGTTTTTCGACAATCTCCGCTATAGTTTTGTTCTGCTTGGATTGGCGTGATCCTGGACGGTTAGGGACTATGCCCAGTCTTGAAGAACGCACGCGGATTGCTCAACTGACCTCAACCTACGGCCCCGATGATCCCCCCAAGACGCCGCTGGACTTCGGGGATTTGCTTTCCATCTTGTGGCGGCTGGATAAGCACGCCGACGATGCTGCGCGGGTGCGCTACTACCGCCGCTGTGCCCTCGCCTTGGCGGATGCGCTGGGATTGAAAGGGCGCAGCCTGTACCGCATCATCGAGCAGACCCAGCCGGGGCAGATGTACCAGCAGCTCCCCAACGCCCCCTACCGCGCTACCTCGCACCTGCTCGACGCGCAGGATCGCAAAGCCGCCATCGCGCAGTTGGCGCAGCTTCGTCTGGACGTGCTGCGGATCGGAACCTACCATGACAGTTGGCCGGTGAGCTGGCCGGGCAGCGGCATCATGGATACGGACCTGCGCGACCGCGTGTTCGCGGTGTTGTTCACGGCTTTGCAGGGCCAGTACGAGAACTTCGGGCGGCTGCTCTTCGTGGTCGATATTGTCCTGGGCGATCTGCTGCTGGGGCTGGATCATGTCCGAGAAGTGAGCCTGCACCGCCTAATCACCGAGTTCAACTACCCCAACTTCAATGATCCCAAAGCCCGCGCCGCCTTCTACAGCAACACAGCGTAGACTGCGTGCTGAATTGAGTCTTTCGGGCACCCACAGGCCTGATCTGCGATGAAGGCCTGTGCACTGCCAGTATGCTGCGAGGCTTCGACCGCCGCGGCCATCGTCTAGCCCATGCCCAAGACCGAAGATCGCCGCCCTATCCTCCGAAGCCGTTGGCGATCCGTACCACACCCGGCTTTGACAGGATTTGACCAGCCAGCGCCTCCATGGAAACATCCTGGGGCGGTTCGCCGGTCAGGATCACCGTCCCGTACAGCACATTGGCCTTGACTCCCAACGGCAGCAGGCGGCTGATTTCCAGCCTGATGGACGTGTCATCGAAGAAGCCGGAGGCATCGATACTCTTAACCCCCTCAATCTGCGCGACGCGATCCAGGAAGTAGCGGCGCGTGATGGCCGTCTGTACATGCCCGCTGACGGTGACAACGCCGTCGTTTACGGTGACCTTGAAAGCGTGACGATCCTTCGCCAGCGGCGGATAATGGGCAGCAAGACGGTCAATGTCCGCACGAATATCAGCATCTTCACGGGTCATCAGCATCATTTTTTCAGCCATGAGCGACTCCAATTCGGGGAACACTTCTCCGCAACAGATTACCCTCTATTTTCCCGCGCCCTAGTTGTTTCCGCCACTCATTCAGCCGCTGGTCCTATCCACTTCGCCACCCGCGCAGCCCAGTCTGGCTCACCTAGATCGATGCCGCTGGCAAAGCTGAGGAAGCGCCGGGCGATGACGGTTTCGTCGCCGTAGTCACCCCGTGCCAGGTACAGCAAATCCGCGCCCCAGCGCCGGTCCCCGCCAAAGGCCAGCGCCAGCGCCGAGGCCAGCGTGATCCGCAGCTCGGCATTGGCCTTCTCGTTGGCAATTTCCAGGAATTCAGCGGTGCTTTCCCACCCACCGATCTGGTTCATGTCCGCGTCCAGCGAGTCCTGAAAGCGCAGGCCGAAGCGTTCCAGCACCGCCGTACTTTCGGCAGTCACCGCCTCCAGTGCGGCCAGCAGCGCTGGAACGCGCTCGTCAGTCTGGTTGGCAAGGCGCGATTGGGCGAGCGCCTCCGCTTGGGCATCCGTGAGGGTAAAGCCGTGAGACGCCAGCGGACGCTTGAGCTGGCGCAGGAGGACGCTGATGAGGTCCTCGATGGGCGCTCCGGCAAAGGTCTGGGCGCGGTCGGGTGGGAGCATACGTTCGTCTCGTCTAGTCAGCCGCCTGAGCGAGCAGTTCCGCCGCCTTCAGCCGGTCGATCCGGCGCTGAAGATAGGGCGAAAAGTGGCCGGCGTAGCGCCGCTGGAGTTCCGGCAGCCGCCAATCATCGCCGGTGATGTGGTGGCGGCAGGCCGCTTCGCCGCACCGGCATTCGAACTCATCATACGGGCTGCCGTCGGTCATCGCATAATCGTAGCAGATTTCCTCGCCTGGCTCGATGGCCCGCAGCGCAACCAGCGCGATCTGCCCCTGAAGCCCAGCGTTGGGATTGCAGGAGTGGTTGATAAAATCGGCAGGTTCGCCGTCCACTTCCGGGACGAGGTAGAAGCCTTCCTCGACCTGCACACTGCGGCTGCGGAGGATTTCCGGCAGATCGCCCAGACTTGTCTCGGCCACAATGCGTCCGCACCACAGCGCCAGCAGGTGGCCGGGTTCGATGGCTTCGCGGGCGAAGACGCCGAAGAATCCCTTGCCGGGCAGCGGCCGCACCTCAAGCCGGGGCGAAAGATAGGAAGCAGGCTGGTCGGTCACGATCCCACATCCTTCTGGTGAGCACAGCCAGGACACAAGCGGGGCGAACCGCTGTTCGCAGCCCGCCCCATGGATATTCATTATGCGGCCTTTGCCCAATTTTTCCAGATTAGGATCAACATCATTCTACGGCGCTGGGGGCGAATCCCGCGTGACGTTCGGAATCTGCAGCGCAAACCGGTAGCGCTGGTTGTCCTGGAGGAGCTGAACCCCCGGCGATGAGGTCAGCAGGATGTTCCACAGAATCGGCACATTGCCGTCGCTGAGCCACTTCGGCTGGCCGCTGGCTGCCAATTCCGCCAGGTTCAGACCGCTGGCCTGGGCGCTCCAGGGAACGGCGAGGACGCTGCTGTCATAAGCCGCAGTTTCCACCGATAGCCAGCCCGCCTGCGGCACATACAGCACCGGAGCGATGCTGACCTGGCGGCAGGCCAGCAGCACCGCCTGGTAGTAGTCAATATCCCAACCGCTGAAGGCGTCGGTTTCATGCTTCACACCGTTGACGAACAGCGTCAGGGTCTCCACCATCGGTGAAATATCGCCGGGAGGCTGCAAGTTGGCCCGCGCCTGATACTTGTAGATCTGCATATTGCCGGCCAGGAAGCTGACGAAGTTCGTCACCTGCTCATCGGTCAGCCGATCTTCGAGAATCTGGAGGTTGTTGACACCCAGCTCGTTCGTCCAAACGATGTGGTTGTCGCCGTAGATCGTGCACGGCGGCACATCACTGCGCGATAAGAACGGATCGCGGCTGCCACCGGTGAGATCGGCGCGGAACACAATCGTCGATGGGCTGCGATCCCACGTCACCAGCGCGGCGCTGTCGAAAGACTGTTGGGGAGGGGCTGAATTCCCGGAACAGGCGGCCACGCCCACGGCCAGCGCCGCCAGTCCGATCAGCAAGCGTTTAAGCATGGTCTTTTCCTCGGTCGCATCACAACGGCTGGACGCTCACGATTTTCATTGTAATGCAGGTCTACGCGGGCTGATAGTCAAGATAACGAAGTAGTTACGTCTGGCAGCGGCTCATTTCTATGCTATCCTGAAAATCGCAGTCCCCTGTCCCGCGCTCGATCATCAGGAGCACAAGCTGGGGAATTCGGAAAGGCTCCCTGAGACCATGCCTGAACCCACCGCCTCGGCCATCGCACCCGCTTCAGAAATCCCGGAACCGGCCTTCTCCCAGGAAGAAACCAACGTCCGGCTCGCCCGCGCGACTGGTGTGGTCGCCCTCGGCAATATTACCAGCCGCGTGTTGGGGCTGGCGCGCGAGATCGTGCTGACCAACCTGTTCGGCGCCTCGCGGGCGGTGGATGCCTTCAACGTCGCCATCATCGTGCCGAAGGCGCTCTACGACCTGCTCATCGGCGGGCACGTCAACAGCGCCCTCGTCCCCGTGCTGAGCGAGGTCGCCGCGCGCGAGAACCGCAGGGCGCTCTGGCAGTTGGTCTCGGTGCTGTGCAGCTTAGTAGCGGTGGTGCTGGCCGTCATCGTGCTGGCGCTCGTGGTCTTCGCCCCGCAGATCGTCCAGTTGGTCGGCGGTGGTTTCGATGCGCCAACGCTCGCGCTGGCAACCCGGCTGCTCCAGCTCACTGCGCCGGCGCTGCTCTTCCTCGGCCTGTTCGCCGTCCTCAGCGGCACACTCTACGCCCTGCGGGAATTCACTTGGCCGGCCTTCGCCGTGACCGTCTTCAACGCCAGCATCGTCGTGATAGCGCTCCTGTTCGCCCCACCTGTTGGCATCATCCCGGCGCTCACGGTCACCGGCGTCACCTGGGAGGTCGCCCGGCCGGCAGCCGGCATTGTGGCGGTCACGCTGGGCTGGCTGGTCGGCTCCGTGGCACAGTTGATCCTGCAAATGCCGGGGCTGCGCGGGGCAAGGCTCAGCCTGACGCTGCGCTGGAACCATCCCGCCTTGAAGCAGATCGCCCTGCTCTATGCCCCGGTGATGGCCTCGCTGGTGATGGACACGCTGGTGATCCGCACCTTCAGTTATAACCTCGCCAGCCAGACGGGCGAGGGCAGCATCGGCTACATGACCTGGGCCACCACGCTCATCCAGTTCCCGCAGGGCTTAGTGGCAACGGCCATCAGCATCGCCATTCTGCCGACGCTGTCGCGGCAGTCGGCGCTGCTCACCGAGGAAGGCCAGCAGGCCTTCAAAGATACCCTTGGACTGGGGCTGCGGCTGGCGACAACCCTGATCCTGCCAGCCTCCATCGGGCTGTTCACGCTGGCGACGCCCATCGTCATGCTCCTGTTCCAGCACGGCGCGTTCAACGCCCACGATACCGCCATGACCGTCACCGCGCTGCGCCTGTACCTCATCGGCCTGCCGTTCGCCGCGCTTGATCTGCTGCTGGTGTATGCCTTCTATGCCCGCCAGGATACGCTGACTCCGGCGCTGACCGGCGTCCTCAGCTTGGGGGTCTATATGGCCGTCGCTGTCCTGCTGTTTCCACGAGCCGGACTGTTCAGCCTGATGATCGCTGACAGCGTCAAGTTCGTGGTTCACGCGCTGGTTTCGGCGGGTCTGCTGCGGCGGCGCATGGGCGGCTTCGGCGACCAGCGCCTGCTGCTGACCATCGGCAAGGGCCTGCTGGCCGCCGGCGCGATGGGCATAGCCGCCTGGGTCATCACCCCGCTCCTGGCCGCCTGGATCGGGACCGACTCGCTCATCCGCGAGGCGCTGCTCGTGCTGCTCGCCGGCGGAATCAGCGCGGCAGTATTTCTGGGGATCGCCGCCCTGCTGCGGATCGACGAACTGCGCTGGCTGGGCGCAATGCTGCGCCGCCGGCTGGGCCGGTGAATTTCTGACCAAGTTTTTAGCGATTTTTCATGTAAAATCCGCCTGTAACAGCTACCATCGTCGTCGAGTGTGGTTTATTGTGAGTTGAGCATCCAGTACCGTGAAACGCCTATTGACCTCCAGGTTGGCCTTGGCCTGCCTGTTTTTATTACCTGCGCTTTACGGCTGCCAGCAGGCTGACCAGGAGCTGTCTCCAACCCTGCCTGTGGCAACCCAATCCGCCAGCGGCGCTGTGCGCGAAATCTATGCCCATGTGCAGGGCGTCCGCCTGCACATCAGCATTCCGGCAGGCTGGGAAGCGCAGCGCACCTCCACAGGCATCCTCATCGCGGAACACTTCCGCTTGATGCAGGACAATCCCCATCCCGGCAGCATCCAACTGCACATCTTCGTACAGCGCGTTGACCAGCTCGGCCTGCCCATCCCGCCGACGGCAGCCAACCTCGCTTGGACGGTGCTGCAAGAGGTCGTCACCCGCCCAGCCTACATCGGCGAGGCCACGGCCACCGCGCCGCGTGAGTTCGAATGGAGCGGGCACGCCGCAGCCTACTACCTGCTGAACAACGGGGACAACACGGTCTCCCTGGTGATGGCGCTGACGACCCAGCAGAATAACCAGCTCGTCGCGCTCAACTTCAGCACGACACTGGAGCGCAGCCCGTCACTCCGCCCCATGCTTCCCGCTCTGCTCAGCTCCCTGACCATCAACGATGTGCGCATGGATCCGGCCGCGCTGGATGCCCTGCCTGACCCGCTGGTCTTCCCAGAATACAGTGACTCCCGCCGCAGTTGACGCCGTTCACCCCTCAGGCTGTGTGTGGCACGCAGAGGCAGCTTGTCTATAATCAAGCCATGATCCATCCCGCAGCCCAGAGGGGAGCCTCAATTCGATGGACACACTGACCCAGCAGTGGAATACCCTGCCGCCCGAAACCCGCACGATGCTGACCCGCATCGCGCTGGCGCTCGTCACACTGCTGCTCATCTGGGCGCTGCGGCGGCTTCTCGCGGCCATCGTCGTGACCCCGCTGCGCCGGTTGGTCAAGCGGGCGAATGTGGCCTGGGGCGAGATGCTGCTGGACGCAGTCACCGGCCCGGCCCGGCTGATCATCATCGCGCTGGGAGTGGCAGCCGGCGCGCAGATCCTCCAACTGGATTCAGCCGCGGCGGCTTTCGTCCAGCACTTCATCCGCATGCTGCTGATCCTGGCCGTGTTCTGGGCCGCCTACCGCGCCGTGGGCATCCTGGCCCCCTCCAGCGCCAGCTTGTTCCGGCTGACCGGCGTAACGGTCAACGACCGCCTGCTGCCCTTCGTCCGCACGGCGATCCGCTTGGTCCTGGCCGCGCTCGCCCTGGTCATCATCATCCAGGAATGGGGCTACGATGTCAGCGGATTGATCGCCGGGCTGGGGCTGGGTGGTCTGGCCTTCTCGCTGGCTGCGAAAGATACCGTCGAGAACCTGTTCGGCTTCACCACCATCGTCGGTGACCAGCCCTTCGTGGTTGGAGACTACATCAAATCCGGCGATGTCGAAGGCACGGTCGAGCGGGTAGGCGTGCGCTCGACCCGCATCCGGCAGGCCGACCAGGCCTACGTGACCGTGCCGAACAGCAAGCTCGCCTCCGCGCCCGTGCAGAACTGGTCGCGGCTGCACAAACGCTGGCTGGACTTCCGGTTGGTCATCACCTACGACGCGCGCCGCAGCGACCTAGAACCCCTGCTGGAGCGCATCCGGGCGCTGCTGGCGGGGCGCGAGCAGGTCGAGCCGGATTCGGTAATCGTGCGGCTGTTCAGCTTCGGCGAGAACGGCTTTGAAGTCCTCGTCCGCTGCTACATCACCCTGATCGACTGGAAGGCCTACGCCGCCGAGCGAGAGGCCATCAACCTGGAAATCCTGCGCCTTGTGGAAGAAGCCGGGCTGCACTTGGCCTCGCGGATGGTGAAGGGCTAATTTCGGCTGGGAACCTCCCTATCTCCAGCCAACCGCCCCGTACCCAGCGCCTTCCAAAACGCGGCAAAATATTTGCTTATATCTAACGCACTGCTTACGTTTTTCAGACAAAACCAGCCGTAATTAAAAAAGAAAGACAACCAACGCACAGACTTTTTAGGAGGTGTACCATGTCACTGATGCGTCGTACCCCCTATGATCCCTTCGAGGATTTTGACCGCAGCATGAACCGGATGCTGAACCAGATGCGCTCGCTGATGAACATGTCGCTCCTGCCCTATGATGGCAGTCTGATCCAGCGTGAAGATGCCAATTTGCTGGCAGTCGATATGACCAGTGACGACAAGCACATTATCGTGCGGACGGCGCTGCCGGGCTTCAGCGAGGACGAAGTAAACGTTGATGTTCGCGGGAACGTTCTGAACATCACGGCTGAGTCCAAGACAGAGCGGGAAGACCAGCAGGCCAACTGGCATCTTCGCGAAATGCGCTACGGCAAGTTTGCGCGGTCTATCCTCCTGCCGGAGGAAGTCGCCAGTGATCGCGCCGACGCGCTCCTGGAAAACGGCATTCTGACGATCAAACTCCCGAAGCAGAAACCGAACCCCATCCAGAAAATCGCTGTCAAGGCCAAAAACCTGCTGAAGGGAGGCAAGAAACAGGAGAGCTAACCTCAGAGTCGAGGATGAGTCGCGCAGACTCATCCTCAACAATCTGAGGCCGAAAGGAGGCATGGGCATGATGCGAAACAATCATCCCATTCTTCTCTACGGGTTGGGGATCATTTTTGCCGTTTTGGCTGCGGCCTTGCTGTGGCCCGCAGTGTTCGCGGCGGCCATAACAGTCATTCCCGCGCTGGTCATCCTGTTCACCATGGGAATGCTGTTTGAAATGTTCCGCGATACTTTCACGCCCAACTTCTAGAACTAGACTAGACCAGCCCCGGCTGGCTACCCCTCCCACCAGTCGTGGCTTTCCGTCGGCTGGTGGGGGATGTAAGCCCGCTGCCGGGCACTTTCGATATAGTCCAGCACGACGGGGATGTTCTCTTCCGGCGAGCGCAGCGAATCCACGAACAGCGCATTGTCATTCCACGGCTGGTAATACTCCCGCATCCGCAGCACATCCTCCCATCCCACCGGCTTCCAGCCCGGAACGTACTGGACGCGATCCCGCATCCGTTCCCGCCAGACCCGCTCATCCGAGCAGTAGCAGTAGATGGCGGCGAAGCGGGCTTTATGGCGGATAGCCGTCTCACTGGCGACCAACCGGAAGTGATCCAGCGGGAAGGTCGCGTCCAGGATGCAGCTCAGCCCCAATCCCAACTGTTCGTCGGCCATGTCCAGAATGATGTAGTACCCGTCGCCGCTTGAAGCATCCGCCAAGTTGTGGTCGCGCAGCACCCGCTGAACGCGATCCTTGGCGAAGACGGGGATATGCAGCCGCCGCGAGATCATCCGGGCGAGCGTGGTCTTGCCACCGCCGGGCATGCCGGCGAAGAGGATCAGCGTCGGTTCCAATGTACCTTCACCTTTACGTGATTTTGCGCCAGGTGCGGTTAGAATCGCCGCTGAAGCGGAACACACCCAATGGCGAATCGATATACACAGCCCCGGTGTCCTCAAACTGGATCGTCCGGTTCCCCGTATCGATGTTCCCCAGCGCGAAGCCAATCGCACTGCTCCAGCCGCCCACCGGCGCATTCGTGTTGCAGTACGCCCAGGCGAACATGTTCTGCGGCGGCAACAATCCGCTTGGCGGCATCCCAAAGCACGAGTACGTCGTCACCCCGTCCCAGCCGCTGGCGTAGGAGATGTAACGGCTGTCCAGCGTCTGCGCTCCGTAGATCGTGTTCAGCGAATTGGCATTGACGTAGATCATGAAGCCGCGCTCGAAAGACTGGAACGCCCCCTGCCCAACGACCTGCGGCCCCGTCGGGCAGCCCGCCTCTGGCGGCGCGAACTGGCTGCCGAAGAACCAGGCCGTAGCGCACTGCACCGTGATCGGTACGGAGGCGGTCACCTCCTGCGCATTGCGGATAGCAGCCAGACGGTAGACCACCAGCCGTCCGGTGTTGCCGGGAACAGTCACCGGCAGCGTTCCAGAAGGTACAACTGAGAACGACTGCACGACCACCCCCTGCGAGTTCAACTGGTCCAGGCGGGCGGCGTCGGCAATCGTGCTCCAGCTCAGCGTGATCGACGTATTCGCCACCACATTGGTGGCTGACGCCGTGAATGCTAGAATCTGCGGACGATCCGGCGTATTCGTGATCGTCGGCGTGCTGGTCGGCGTATTCGTCGCTGTGCTGGTGGCCGTCGGCGTGATGCTGGGCGTAGAGGTCAGCGTGTTGGTCGGCGTGACGCTGGGCGTGGCCGTCCATGTGTTCGTCGGTGTCGGCGTGTTGGTTGGCGTCTCCGTCGGGGTCTCTGTCGGAGTTGGCGAGGGGGTAGGCGTGAGCGTGGGCGTATTGCTGGGCGTCAGGCTGGGCAGCACGGCCAATGTCGGCAGTTCGGCGGCCGTTTCGCTCTCCCCCTGGCAGCCTGCCAGTACGATCACCGCCAGCAAGATCAGCAGCACGTGCGGCGCAAATGGTGGGAGCCATCCCAAGTGATGACGATGCGAAGAGCGCTGCGGTTGCGCCGTCATAGTCTGCCTCCAGTCTCTCAATCCCTCCGCCGAAACGGCGGCACTTCTCGGCTGGTGGTGTTCGACCTAATCATACTCCTCGTATTCTCAGCTTGCCAACCAACCATTCTTCCCCCTTTGCCCACACCGGCGGTGCTGTCCCAACCGGCCGCCGTCGAGCCGCCTAACCGGCGTCCCACCCAGACCCCGCGCCCCGTAGATCACATCGAGACCACCTCGCCTTCGCCCACGCCGCCTCCCCCCACCGCCGCAGCCGCGCTCACCGGAACAGCCAACCCCACCTCCACCGAATCGATCCCCAGCACGGCCACAGGAACTCCAGTCGCGACTCTCGCCCCGCTGGGGAATGCCTTTATCGTCGGCCAATCTGCCCAGGGCCGGGATATCATCGGTTGGTCGTTCGGCGCTGGGCCGCATACCCTGCTCGTCGTCGGCGGCATTCACGCCGGCTTCGAGTCCAACACCGTCCTGCTGGTCAACGAACTCGTCGCCCACTTCCAAGCAGCTCCGGCCAGCCTGCTGCCCGGCATGCGCCTCATCTTGATCCCGGTCGCCAACCCCGATGGGCTGGTCTTGGGGCGGCAGACCGCCGGTCGCTTCAACGCCAACGGCGTCGATCTCAACCGCAACTGGGGCTGCGAGTGGTCGGAAGAAGCTTACTGGCAGGATCGGCGGGTCGATCCCGGCCCACGCGCCTTCTCCGAGCCGGAAACACAGGCGCTCGCCCGGCTCATCCGCGAGACTCAGCCCGCCGCGGCCATCTTCTACCACAGCGCCGCCAACGGCATCTTCACCGGCGACTGCCCGGCTGGCGGCGTCTCCGATGAACTGGCGCGGGTGCTGGGGGAAGCCTCCGGCTATGCCTACGGCCAGCCCTTCAGCGCCTACCGCGTCACGGGCACGGCCGCCAGTTGGGTCGACGGTCAGGGCATCCCAGCCGTCGATCTGGAACTGACCGGCACGCGCGATACCGAGTTCGTCCGCAACCTCCGCGCCATCCAGGCCGCCCAGTGCTGGATCACCGGCGCCTGTTAAGAACCGATCCTTAAAACCGCGCTGCTGTAGAGGACGACCGATGTATCGTCCTGCATGAATGCAGCGCCTTGCCCGCCCCGCGCCCGTTTTCACCCCTTCACAAGTGCAGCAAACTTCGGTATAGTAATCAGACTGTCCAGTTCAGGAGTTTCATCATGAATCCTGCTTGCACCATCCCGGCTTTCGAGGTGGGCCGCTCTTCTCTTATGTAGCGGCCTTCGACCGCGTTCTGTCGCCCCTTCCCCCTTCACTGCACATCCAACCCATCTGTTACAATCAGGCCTGTTCTGTCCTGAGCCGTTTTGATTCGTCTTGTATCCGCTCGTAAATGCCAAAGAGTAAAGCATGACCGACCAACCGACGCCCACCAACCGCTATAATCCCCAGGCCATCGAATCCCGCTGGCAGGAGAAATGGGAGGCCGACAAGCTCTACCGTTCCCAGGTGGATTGGAGCAAACCCAAGCACTACGCCCTGACCATGCTGCCCTATCCCAGCGGCGATCTCCACATCGGCCACTGGTTCGCCATGACCCCCTCCGATGCCCGCGCCCGCTACATGCGGATGAAGGGTTTCAATGTGCTCTTCCCCATGGGCTTCGACGCCTTCGGCCTGCCTGCCGAAAACGCCGCCATCCAGCGCAATATCCATCCCAAGACCTGGACGCTCGCCAACATCGAACGCATGCGCCGCCAGCTCCGCAGCATGGGCGCCATGTTCGATTGGGAGCGCGAGGCCGTGAGCTGTGACCCCGGCTACTACAAGTGGACCGAGTGGTTCTTCAAGCAGTTCTACCTGGCCGGCCTGGCCTACCGCGGCGAAGCCATGGTCAATTGGTCGCCCACGCTGCAAACCGTCCTGGCAAACGAGCAGGTCATCGACGGCAAGGACGAACGCACCGGCCAGCCCGTCATCCAAAAGATGATGACCCAGTGGTTCTTCCGCTACACCCGCTATGCCGAAGAAATGCTCAACTTCGAGGCCATCGACTGGCCAGAACCCGTGCGTGTCATGCAGACCAACTGGATCGGCAGAAGCGAAGGCGCCCGCGTCATTTTCAAGACCGAGCACGGCGACCCCCTGGAAGTCTATACCACCCGCCCCGATACGCTCTGGGGCGCGACGTTCATGGTGCTGGCCCCGGAGCATCCGCTGGTCGATTCGATCACGACCGACGCCCAGCGCGAAGCGGTCGAAGCCTACAGAGCGCAGGCCGCCCGCCAGACCGAAATCGAGCGCACCGCCGAAGGCCGCGAGAAGACTGGCGTCTTCACCGGCGGTTATGCCATCAACCCGGTCAGCGACGCCCGCATCCCCATCTGGATCGCCGATTACGTGATGATTAGCTACGGCACTGGCGCCATCATGGCCGTCCCCAGCGGCGACCAGCGCGACTTCGAGTTTGCCCGCAAGTTCGGCCTGGAGATCATCCCCGTCGTCCAGCCCGAAGGCGTCACCTTCGACGGCAAGACCATGACCGAAGCCTACGACGGCGCCGGCATCATGGTCAACAGCGGCCCGCTCAACGGCCTGGTCTCCAACGGCGAGAAAGGCCGCAAGAACCCGGCCATCGATGCTGCTATCCGCTTCATCGAAGAGCGCGGCGTCGGCAAAGAGGCCATCAACTACCGCCTGCGCGACTGGCTGATCTCCCGCCAGCGCTACTGGGGCGCGCCCATCCCGATGATCCGCCGCCAAGATGGAGAGTACGAGCCGGTCCCCGATGAAGACCTGCCCGTCCTCCTGCCCGACGATGTCGATTTCCTGCCGACCGGCCAGAGTCCCCTGACCTATCACGAGGCTTTCCTCAACACAGTGGACAGCCAGGGGAACCCTGCCCGCCGCGAAACCGATACCATGGACACTTTCATGTGTTCCTCGTGGTATTGGTATCGCTACCTCAGCCCTAACTACACCGCCGGCCCCTTCGACCCCGAAGAAGCCGCCTACTGGCTGCCCGTCGATGTCTACACCGGCGGCGCTGAGCATGCCACCATGCACCTGCTCTATGCCCGCTGGTTCACCAAAGCCATGCGCGACCTGGGCATGTTCGAGGAAACGATGGACATCATGAAGCAGCACGGCCGCGACCCGGAAATCCTCAGCCTGGGCGAGCCGATGCTCAAGCTGCGCAATCAAGGCCAGGTGCTCGGCGAGGAGCGCAGCGGCCATACCATCGTCGCCTCCGGAACCTGGCAGGCTGCCAAGCTCTTCGCCGACCGCGTCGAGGTCATCGACCCGGCTGACGTGCCCGCCCGCCGCAAGAACAAGCTCGTCGTCGGCGAGATCATCAAGCGCACCGAGAACATCCTGACCGTCGATATTGGCGGCGGCGAACTGCGCACCGTCGAGGTCGTGCCGGAAGCCGTCATCACTATCCCCGGCATCGAAGGCCCCTGCCGCGCCGACCAGTTGAAGCAGCACCTGGAAATCCAGCGCATGTCCAAGAGCAAGGGCAACGTCGTCAACCCGGATGAATGGGTCGCCCGCCACGGCGCTGATAGTGTCCGTGCCTACCTCATGTTCGGCTTCGACTGGCAGAAGGGCGGCCCCTGGGATAGCAAAGGCATCCAGGGCGTCGTCCGCTGGCTGAACGATGTCTGGGACATCGTTACCGCCTACCAGCCGCCGGAAACCGGTGATCCTGCCGCCGAACGCGACATCGACCGCAAGCTGCATCAGGCCATCAAGCGCGTCACCGACGGCCTGGAGAACTTCAGCTTCAACACCAGCATCGCTGGCCTGATGAGCCTGCGTAACGACCTCAAGGACTTCATCCGCGCTGGGAATGTCGGGGCAGCCGCCTGGCGCGATGCCGTCCAGGTCATGCTGCGGCTGATGGCCCCCTTCACCCCCCACATTGCTGAAGAACTCTGGGCGCAGCAGGGCCATCCCTACAGCATCCACCAGCAGAGCTGGCCGGAGTACGACGCCGCCCGCGCTGCCGAAGACCTCGTCACGCTGGTCATCCAGATCAACGGCAAAGTCCGCGACCGCGTGGATGTGGCCGCGGAGATCAGCGAGGCCGATGCCCAGGCAGTCGCGCTGTCGAGGGAAATCGTCCAGAAAGCGCTCAACGGCGGTTCCCCCCGCAAGATCATCTTCGTCCCCTCCCGCGGCGGCCAGGAACCCAAGATCAATCTGGTCATCTGAGCCATCTCGAACCGGGCCGGGATATATCCAAATCCCGGTCCGCTCGCATCAAATTCGGGTTACAATGCAGGAAACAACCAACCGCCTGGAGTGAACGGCAGAAGCCCGATGTCCCAGCTTGACGGCAAACGCCTGCCCGGCCTGGCGCTCTCCGTCAGCAGCCTGTTTGAAGAGGAATAACCCGCGAAGCGCCTACCCCAAAAGGACTCCCACCCATGAAACGCGTTCAATTCGACGATTACGGTGAACCTGATGTCATGCACCTCGCCGATGCCCCTATCCCCGAACCGGGGCCGGGTCAGGCGCGGGTCAAGATCGAAGCCATCGGCGTCAACTTCATCGACATCTACCAGCGCTCCGGACTCTACCGCGTCGGGCTGCCCTTCACCCCCGGCCAGGAAGCCGCCGGAACCGTCGAAGCCGTCGGCGACGGCGTCGATCACCTCAAAGCCGGCGACCGCGTGGCCTACTCCTTCGTCCCCGGAGCCTATGCCGAGTACGCCGTCATCCCCGCCGAGAAGCTCGTGCCCGTCCCCCAGGGCCTATCCTCCCGCGTGGCCGCCGCGCTCATGCTCCAGGGCATGACCGCCCATTACCTCAGCACCGATACCTTCCCCATCCACACCGGTCATACCGTGCTGGTTCACGCCGCCGCCGGTGGAACCGGCCAGCTCCTCGTCCAGATGGCCAAGCGGCGTGGCGCGCGCGTCTTCGGCACAGCCTCGACGCCGGAAAAAGCCCAACTCGCCCGTGACTGCGGCGCCGATGAGGTCTTCCTCTACGGCGACTTCGATACCGGGTGCAAGCGCCTGACCAACGGCCACGGCGTCGATGTCGTCTACGACTCCGTCGGCAGGGACACCTTCGACCGCAGCTTGCAGTGCCTCCGCCCGCGCGGCATGATGGTGCTCTTCGGCCAATCCAGCGGCCCCGTCCCCCCCTTCGATCCGCAGATTCTCAACGCGCGCGGCTCGCTCTTCCTCACGCGCCCCTCGCTGGGGCATTACATCCTCAACCGTGACGAACTGCTGAAGCGCGCCTGGGACATCTTCGAGTGGGCCGCCAGCGGGCAGCTCAATGTGCGCATCGACCGCGAGTTCCCCTTGGCGCAGGCCGCGGACGCCCACCGGGCGCTCTCCAGCCGCGCCACCAGCGGCAAGGTGCTGCTCATCCCATAAAGTGACCAAAATGTCACCCCAAACCATCCATTTTGTGCTATCGTAGGCATACAAATACCCCCCTCTCCCAGTGCCGCAGGCACGTTCGGTCGAAGCGCCGGGGTGAGGGCCACATTCTCATATGCTCATTCTTATCGCTTTTCGCACCAATCACCGCACTTTTCGATCAACGATGAATATCTCCCGTCCGCCTGTCCGTGATAAGCTTCCAGCAAAGAGCCTCCCATGACCAAACACCGTTCCCGCCGCCGCCTCATCTACCCGCCCCTCATCTTCTTGGTCGTCGCCCTGGCCGCCTACGGCCTCATCTCCTGCACCTTCGGCTTCGATCCCAACCAGCCCGGCAGCGGCGGGAACTCTGGCGGCTCGCCCCAGGGGGAAACTGCCACCGTCGTCACCGTCGTGGATGGCGATACCATCGATGTCCGCCTGGCCAGCGGTCAGGTCGTCCCCGTCCGCTATATCGGCATCAACACCCCGGAGCGCGACGAGGTCTGCTACCGCGAAGCCCGCGAGGCCAACCGCCTCCTCGTCCAGGGACAGACCGTCACCCTCGTCAGCGATGCCGAAGACCGCGACCGCTACAACCGCCTTCTGCGCTACGTCTACGTCGGCAGCCTGGATGTCAACCGAGCGCTGGTCGAGCAGGGCTTTGCCGAAGTCGTCCTCTATCCGCCCAATGACGCTCACTATGACGAATACCTCCGCCTGGAACGGGAGGCCCGCGCCGCCAACCGCGGCTGCCACCCCACTGGCATCTTCAACGACGGCAGCGATACCCGCTGAAAGAATCATCGGATATTAACCTGCCGCTTCTTTACACCGCTCAGATTGACCGCTAAGCTGGTGGTATTGTGAAAAAGAGTACAAGGTGAATCAACCATGCGCCCCCTAAACCAGCTTCGCGGCTTCACCACCCTGGATCGCGCCATCACCCGCTGGATGGCCCGCCACGGCATGACGCTGCTCCGCATCAGCATCGGCATCGTCTTCTTTTGGTTCGGCATCCTCAAGTTCGTCCCCGGCCTCAGCCCTGCCGACGAACTTGCCACCCGCACCATCACCACCCTCACCTTCGGCCTCGTCCAGCCGGAGCTGTCCCGCCCCCTGCTGGCGCTCTGGGAGGTCGTCATCGGCCTCGGCTTCATCTCCGGCCGCTTCATGCGGGCCATCATCCTGCTCCTCTTTGCCCAGATGCTCGGCACAGTCACGCCCCTCTTCTTGTTCTCCAATGAGATGTTCAGCCGCTTCCCGCTCGTTCCAACGCTGGAAGGCCAGTACATCATCAAGAACATCATCATCGTCAGCGCCGCCATCGCCGTCGGTGCGACCGTGCGCGGCGGTGATCTCGTCGCCGAGCCGGAAGCCGTCGCCCTCGCCCGCGCCATCGAATCCGAAGACCAGCCCGGCCAGCCTGCCCGGTCCAAGGCCGGCTGAGTCGCCGCTCCACAGCAGGAACATCTTCGCTTGTGCGTGAATAGAAAACCCGCTCCAGTGCACCCCCTAACGGGAAGGCTTCGCACTGGAGCAGGGGCTGGGGGTGAGGTTCTGGGACGCTGTCCGAACGGATCGGATGCGCCAGTTAGGGGGTGACAGGTAGCCGGAGGTGAGGATCAGCCAATCCCCAGATGGTCGGAACTAGTCCCGCCGCAGGCGCCGCAGCCCCTGGTAAGCCGGGTCCCCCTGGAGCTGTTTGAAGCGTTCCAGCCCGCCGTTAGTGTGCCACTCCACGCAGAACATCCCGTTCACGTCTGTATAGCACAGCGCCGGCCGCATCATCAAAATCTGCCGGATCACGCCGATCAGTTCTTTGACTTCCCGTCCGGCCCGCAGTATGAACCACTGCCCCGGCTGCCACTCGAACTCCACCGGCATCCCGTTCCACACCCCCTCCATCTTGAATGGGGCGGTATACTGGGTACAGATCATCGACAGGCCCTGGAGCCGGTTCCGCCACAGGGTATGGTTGACCCGCTCCTCAATGAAATACGGACGGGGTTCCGGGGTCGTGTAGAACCAGGTCCGCGCATCGGTTGCCATGCGGCTGCGCCTCCACTGACTGTCGGTTCATCATGCAGGCGCTAAGTGTACACGAAAACCGCCGCCGGGTCGAGTGACCCGCGCCGGAGCATACGGTAGCGCATTCAGAAATAGCGTCCTGAACCGGGATCATCCATAATGCAGTGTCAGTTTATGCTCAGCACACCGGCCCATACCGAGGATAGCCCAACACGATATGCCGCGCCGCATCAAAATTCCGCTCATCTGGCTGCTCTTGACCAGCCTCTTTTCGGGGCTGGCGGCAGCACTTCTGCTCTTGATCCCGATTCCCTTCAGCCAGGACTTCACCCTGAATGGCGCT
Organism: Anaerolineae bacterium; assembly: GCA_034431625.1. Taxonomy (GTDB): domain Bacteria; phylum Chloroflexota; class Anaerolineae; order Aggregatilineales; family Phototrophicaceae; genus CFX2. The sequence continues at coordinate 107,752 of DAOUCY010000102.1, forward strand.
CAAATCCACCTCAGCGCCGAACGCCGCGCAGTCCCCTTTCCCGGTGACTGCCTCGTCATCGGCTGGCGGATCGAAGGCATCCGCGCGGTGTACCTTAACGGCGAAGCCACCGTCGGCGAAAGCAGCCGTCAGGTCTGCATCGATGCCGCCTCAGACCATCCACCGGTGCTGCGTGTCATCTTCGCTGGTGGTTCCGAACACGAATTCCCCTTCACCATCGGCATCCTCGTCCGCAGCCTCATCTTTCAGGGCTTGGCGGGCCTGGCCGTCTTGGCGCTGTTTGGAGCTGCCGCGCTGTTCCTCGCCGCCGCCCCCGGCCGTCCCGCCCAGCGCATCCGGCAGATCGCCCGTGCCCTCGGCCTAGGCATCGTCATCGCCCTGGCGGCCGCCCTCGTTATGGAAGCGCTGCTGCGCCTGTACTACGCCGCCTGGGGAACCGAGGTCGAAAAAATCCGCTATCTCTACACCGCCGAGGAAATCGCCCGCCTTCCCGCCCGCTATCTCAACGGCCTGCCCTATGTCGGCTATGTCCCCCATCCGGCTTTCCCGGAACACAACGCCCTCGGCTATCGCGGCCCGGAAATCACCCTCCCCAAGCCGGAGGGTGTGTTTCGGATCGTCGCCCTCGGCGGTTCCACCACCTACAGCACCGCTACTTCCGCCGAGGAATCCTATCCTGCTCAGCTTCAGCGCATCCTCCGTGAAGAGTATGGCTACCCCAACGTCGAGGTCATCAACGGCGGCATTCCCGGCTACACCAGTTGGGATACGCTGGTAAACTACCTGCTGCGCGTCGTCGAGTTGCAGCCGGACATGCTCATCATCTACGATGGCATCAATGATGTTCGTCCCCGCGCAGCCAGTGACGCCTGCTATCAGGGCGCGAATGCTTTCCGCGGTCTGAATCCGGTCCGGGGTGTCTACCGCGCCCTGCCGGACATTCCCATCGCCAGCGCCTTGTACCGCCTGGTCGCCATCCCTCTCGGTTGGATGCCCGACCCCAGCGCCCTGGAAAGCGTCAACCTGGATACCTACTACCGCTGCCTCCAAGACTTCGACAACGGCCGCATCGCCGAACATCCCCCCGTGTACTTTGAACGCCACCTGCGCGACCTGGTCGTGCTGGCACAGTCCCAGGGCATCCAGGTCATGCTCTCTTCCTGGGTCTACAGCGCCACCATCCCCAGCGCCGAGCTGCCGCCTGCTTGGTTCCCTGCCATCGCCGAACACAACGCCATCCTGGCGCGGCTGGCCGAAACCTACGGGCTGCCCTTTTACGACCTCGCCGCCACCGATTTTGCCCAGGAAGAAAGCTATTTCGCGGGCACCGATCCGGTCCACCTCTCGGCCGCAGGCACGCGCGAGCAGGCCCGCCGCTATGCCGCCTTCATCGATGCCCAAGTGCTGATCCCGCGCCGCTAGACCGGGAGCCTCATTCGTTCGGCGAACGCAGCATCCCGGCATAGACTCCCGGCGTCGAGTCCTCGATCACCTGGGCGCCGCACACCCGCTGGTAGAAATCAATTGGCCCAACCCCGCCGATGATCGCGTAGCCGTACCCAATATCCCGCATCGCGTGCAGGCAGACCAGCAGCAGCGCCTTGCCCACCCCACGCCCGCGCATCGTCTCGCTCACCCCTGTCGGCCCAAAGAACCCGCGCGCCGTCGTATCGTAGCAGCCAAAGCCCACCAGCTTCTCTTCATGAACCGCCAGCCAGATGCTCACCGGCTCGCGGTTGAAGGCCGCATCGCACTCGCTGCGCCAGTAGCGGTCGAAGTGCTGCTCCACCCAATCCAGCACTACATGCTTCTCCGGCGTCAATCCCCGCCGGATGGTGATCCCTTGAGCCATCTGCCCGGCCAGCTCTGGCTCCAGCGGCGGCAGGGTATACAGCTTGACCAACATATCCGTCATGGTGAATTCCTCCTTCGGATCAGGCCGCGCCGATTCTATCCCGAATCGATCACGCGCCGCACCAGACCATCCGCCCGCGCATCACGATGCGGTTGCCGCGCCCGGGATTCTGTGCCATAGTTGGCGGACTGTCCAGGTCTTCAGGAGCGTCCCTATGCGCCAGCGTCTCGCCCTCATCGGCTTCGTGATTGCCTCGATCATCGCCGTCGCCGCCGTCGTGCTGCGGCAGCAGGCCCTCGATACGGCCCAGACCGCCCAGGCCTTCGCCGCCGCCGCTGAGCGTGAACGCGCCACCACTGAAGCCATACTGCGCGACTCCGTGGCAACTCAGGTGCAGGCCGAGGCCAACTTGGCAACCGCTGCCGCGGATGCCAAACAGAGCGCCGCCGGTCAAGCTCAGGCCGAAGCCGCCCTCGCCACTGCCGCTGCCCAGGCCGAAGCCGCCGAGACCCAAAGCGCCGTCCTCGTCGCCACCGCCACCGCCGCCGCTGAAACGGCCATCGCCCAGGCCGAAGCCGCCCAAGCCGCTCAGACCACTTTAGCGGCAGAAGCCACCGCCGAAGCCGCCACCGCCCAAGCGCAGATCGCCGCCGGAGCCACAGCCCTGGCCGAAAGCAGCGCCGCCCTCGGCACAGCCACCGCTCAGATCGCCCTGGCCGAGTTCGCCCGCGAAGCCGCCGAGGACGACCGCCAGAACGCGCTCATCCAAGCCTGGACGGCCGCCACGGCCCTGGCCGAGGTCAGCGACCAACTGGCAACAGCCACCGCCATGCTCTCCGGCGCAACCCCCACCTTCACCCCCCTCCCGGCAGTGCCGACTCCCACGCCGCTCCCCGCCGTCGAACCCACTCCGAGTGGCACAGTCGAGCTGGCCGAAAGATTCCGCTCCAATGACCGCTCGACCCGCTTCGATTACCCCGCCGGTTGGATCGTCGAAGAACTCAACAACGGCGTCATCTTGATCGTCAACCAGGAAGAGGTCTTCAGTGCAGATCCCAACGACCTGTCCGCCGGGATGTTCTCTATGAGCCTGGTCGTGACGACGATCCAGGACATTGGCGCGCCGGCCGGAACAACGGCCGCCAGCTTTCTTCCCGCGCTGGTCAATTTCATCGAAGGCCAAGACCCGCCCGGAGACATGGGCGCAGTCCGCGAGATCGAGGTCGGCGGGCTGCCTGCTGCCCGTTCGTTAGGCACCCAGGGCGGCAACGACATTGCCCTGGCCGCCGTCGATCTGGATGAGGATGTGCTGGCCGTTGCCATCGCCAGCAGTGACCAGGGTGAGATCGAACAGTTCCTAGAAGTGATGGATGCGATCCTCGCCTCCGTGCGCTTCAATCCCTAAAATGGGCAGGCGGTCACCCCGCCGCCCCGTTCACAGCCGTTAAAGTAAAGCACCCAGCGGCGGATGATCCTCTGTGAAGGTCATCCGCCGTGCATGAATCCCGCCCCCAAGAAACACGCCCCAATCTTATGCACTTCGATTTTACGATCAAAAAGAGACAAAATGTCACCCTAAACGCCCCATTTTGTGCTATCGTAGGCATACAAATACCCCCTCTCCATTCCAATCAAGAAGGGCCAGGGGGTGAGGGCCGCACGTTCACAACCAGCACCCGGGGAGCTGTCACAAACCGGCGCATCCAACCCTGCCGGCACTGACGCCATTGCCGCCAGTTGCGCCGCACCAAATGAGAATTTTTTATCATAACGGGGATTCTCATTCTTATTATTCTTATCACTTCTCGCATAAATCATCGTATCGTTGTCTGGCCATCATACAATCAGTTGGCCGCAATCAGGAGCAGTACCCATGACGCTGGCTTCACCCCCAGGAAAATCGCTGGCCGTCCCCACCGATCCCATCTGGCGGTTAAGCGTTGCGCAGTACCACGGCATGGTCGCGTCAGGAATTCTCACCGAAGATGATCCGGTCGAACTCTTGGAAGGTTGGCTGGTGACGAAGATGCCTAAGAATCCTCTCCACACCCTGGCGACGAAGCTCACCAGCAGCCAGTTGGCCGCTGTGCTTCCTATGGGCTGGTTCGTGAATGTCCAGGAGCCAGTCACCACTGCTGATAGCGAACCTGAACCCGTTGTGGTAATTGTGCGCGGTCAGCGGCGTGACTACCGTGAGCGGCATCCCAGCCCCGCTGATGTGGTGTTGGTCGTCGAAGTCTCCGATACCACACTGGCGCGGGATCAGACTCTCAAGCTGCGGATTTATGCCAAGGCCCGCATTCCGGTCTACTGGATCGTCAACCTCCCAGATCAGCAGCTTGAAGTGTACAGTGATCCTATAGGTGCAGCCGAAGGCGCAGCCTATACCTCACAGATAGTGTATCGTGCTGGCGAGACGGTACCGGTCTTGCTGGATGGCAAGGAAGCCGCGCGGATCAGTGTGGACGCCTTTTGGAGCTGAAGCGCATTGCATTATTGAAGATAGTCACCGGTTTTTTATGATGAGGAGACCCCAACATGAGCGAAGTCGTCATTATTTCCGCAGTACGCACCCCCCTGGGACGCCGCGGCGGTTGGCTGCGGGAAGTGCATCCCGTCCGGCTCGGATCGAATGCCCTCTGTGAAGCACTCGCCCGCGCCCAGATCGACGGCGCTCAAGTCGATCACGTCATCATGGGCTGCGTCAGCCAGGCCATGGAGCAGACCTTCAACCTCGCCCGGAACGTTGTCCTCGATGCCGGGCTGCCCATTGATGTTCCCGCCACTACGGTCGATTTCCAGTGCGGCTCCAGCCAGCAGGCCGTGCATCTCGCCGCTGCCATGATCGCCAGTGGCCAGGCCGAGATCGTCGTCGCGGGCGGCGTCGAGAGCATGACCCGCGTCCCGATGGGGTCTAGCCTGGCGGGGGGCAGTCCCTTCACCGACCGCGTGATGCAGGCCTACAACATCGTCCCCCAGGGCATCGCCTCTGACGAAATCGCCCAGAAATGGGGCATCAGCCGCGCTGAGGTCGATCAGATCGGCTATGACAGCCACATGAAAGCGGCCCGTGCCCAATCCAGCGGTTGGCTGGATCAGGAAATCCTTCCCCAGGAGGGCCTCGATGAAGACGGCAAACCCTTCACCGTCACCCGTGACCAGGGCGTGCGTCCCAACGCCTCGCTCGAAAAGATGGCGACGCTGGCCCCGGCCTTCAGCACCGATGGCGTGACCACCGCCGGCAACAGCAGCCAGATCACCGATGGCGCGGCCGCCCTCGTGCTAATGAGCCGGGAGAAAGCCGAAGCGCTGGGCCTGCGTCCGCGCGCCCGCCTCGTCTCCATGGTCACGGTCGGCTCTGACCCCCACCTCATGCTGACCGGCCCCATCGGCGCGACCCGCAAAACCCTCGCCCGCGCGGGCATGACCCTCGACCAGATCGATCTCTTCGAAGTCAACGAAGCCTTCGCCAGTGTGATCGCCATGTGGCAGCGCGAAATCGGTGCGGAGATGAGCCGCGTCAACGTCCACGGCGGCGCGATTGCCCTGGGGCATCCACTCGGTGCATCCGGCGCGCGTTTGATGACGACGCTGCTGCACGCCCTCGAAACGCATGACAAGCGCTTCGGTTTGCAGACCATGTGCTGCGGCGGTGGGATGGGCACGGGCACGATTCTGGAACGCCTGAGTTGATGGCATCATAAGCGTCCTCCCAATGAAATCCTCTTTATAAAGGTAGTAGTTCTAGTAGAGCCTGTCGAAACTGTCGATAACTTTGTAAGGATCGCCGCAACGTGGGATACATATCGCAAGATCGTGCCGTCCGGCTCGGATATATCCCCATTTCATCCAAATCGGAGCCTCAATGTGGGTCAGGTGGGATATCAGTTATCGACAGCCTCCTGTCGATAACTCGCCGAGTTTTCGACAGTTTCGACAGCCTGCCTGTTCACAGCCCTTCAGGTTGCGAAATCGCTCTGTCCAATTGGGATACGCCCATCCAGCTTATCGACAGACAGGGGAGTCGCTTTCGACAGGTTATCAACAATTTGGGTAAAGTTGTCAACAGGTTTTCGACAGGGTCTGACCTCCTGGATGCCTCGTTTGGATTATCTGGGGATATTCGCCCAAACGTTCGGCTGGGATAAGCAAACAAGCGTTCGGATATCCCAAGACTATCTGGGATATCGGCGGGCAGTGCCATTGGGGAATGGCGCCCCGTTTGGGATAAAAAGTCCCCAAAGTTGGGTTAGCAGGGATATTATTGTACAGCCAGCAGAGAGGATAGCCAGGGCAGTGTAGATCAGTCAGGAGGCCGGCCAGCCGCCAGCCTCCCCGGTTCACGAACCAATTACCAGCGGTGATGCACCTGCCGGGCGATGTACTTGCCGTAGATTTCGCGCACCCGGCTCATCTGCGCTTCGCTCAGCGGCGGCAGATCGCCTGCCGTGAAGTTCTCGTCCACTTGGGCGGGTCGCTTCGCGCCGGGGATCGTACACGTCACCGCTTCGAACATCAGAATCCAGCGCAGCGCGAACTGCGTCAGGGTCATCCCCTCCGGCAGCAGCGCCTTGTATTCCTCCACCGCCTGTAATCCCGTCTCGAAGTCCACGCCGGAGAACGTCTCGCCCCGGTCGAAGGCCTGCCCGTAGCGGTTGAAGTTGCGGTGGTCATCCGCGCTGAACTGCGAGTCCGCCGTCATCCGTCCGGTCAGCAGACCGCTCGCCAGCGGAACCCGCGCCAAGATGCCTACCTTGCGCCGCTGGGCTTCCCGGAAGAACAATTCGGATGGCCGCAGCCGGAACATATTGAAGATGATCTGGACGCTCTGGACGCCGGGATACTCGATGGCCTTCAGCGCCTCCTCGACCTTCTCCACGCTCACGCCGTAGTAGCGGATCTTCCCTGCTCGCACCAGCGTGTCCAGCGCGTCAAAGACCTCCGGCATGTAGTACACCTGCGTCGGCGGGCAGTGAAGCTGTACCAGGTCGAGGCAGTCCGTCTCTAGGTTTTGCAGGCTCCGGTCGATCCAGCCGGTCAGGTTTTCCAGCGTGTAGCCTTCTGGAACCTGCTGGGGCAGGCGGCGGCCCGCTTTGGTCGCCACGATGATCTCTTCGCCAGGGCGTTCCCGCTTGAGCTGTGCGATCAGCCGTTCGCTCCGTCCATCCCCGTAAACATCCGCCGTATCGATGAAGTTGCAGCCCAAGTCAACACAGCGGTGCAGCGCCGCCAGGGACTCGCGGTCATCGACTTGTCCCCAGGACGCGCCGATGGCCCACGCGCCAAAGCTGATCTCTGAGACCTTCCATCCCGTCCGACCCAGTTCGCGGTAGTGCATGGTGACTTCTTCTCCTGTGCCCGGAAATGCAGCCTGTTATTGTGACGCGCCGCCGCGCCGCTGGCAACGACCAAATGTCCGGTACGAGTCCCCGCCGCGCGTTACTCCCGGTTTTAGGCATTTAGGCAGCAGTATCCTCAAATACCTCGGCCACGGTCATCTGGAATCCGGGCAGCACATCGGCTCCATCCAGGATGTCTCCCTCAAACAGGATGCGTTCATCGTCGGGGGTGTAGACTTCCACGAAGCGTCGTTCCGGAACAACCAACCAGACCAACCGTGTTCCATGGGCCAGGTAGTAGCGCGCCTTCTCCCGCATGGCCTTGAGGGGGTCATCGGGGGATTTGACTTCGACAGCCAGATCAGGCATACGTGGTACGCTGCCGCGGTCCACCGGCGGCTCAGTTCCCGTAGTATACGAGACATCTGGGATGCGAACGTTGTGACGGTCATCCGGCGCGTGATAGCGGACTTCCATAACAACGCGGCCCGAACGAGTTTCCCGCACCCAGTTCCAGATGTGCCCATAGATGTTCCCCGCGGCCATGCCGTGCTTCTGCGTAGGCACTTTCTCGACAATCTCCCCGTTGACCAGTTCCAGCAGCCTGTTCCGGTTCTGGAGCTGGTCGGCAATGCGCTCAAACTCGGCGACTGTGTAGCGTAATTTGCGTGCTTCCATTGCTCGTCTTTCATCCGGCTCATCGTGGCCTGATTGCCGCGGGAACGCAGGCGGGCGGCGGCTACCCCGCAGCAGCGCTGTATTCCTTCGCGCACTTCTCCAGGATACGTTGGGCATCGCGCACGTTGATCCGTGGAGCCACATCTTGGTAGAAGCGGGCGGCTGTCTGGGCGGCGGTCTTCTGCGCAGCAGCCGAGGTGTCGCTCAGGTCGAGCGCATAGTCGGCCTCGTTCAGTCCCTCGATAGCTTCCAGTGTGATCTCCAGCACGTATTCACGGCGGGCGCGTTCCAGTTTGGCCCGGCGCTTGTCTGCCGCGCTGGACTGCTCCGCATTGCCGGCTCGCTTGTAGTACTCAGTCATCTGCGTTTCAAGCTGGATGGCATAGGTCAGGATCGCGCCGAAGGTGTTCAGGGAGGTCATGGTCTCGATTCCAGGGCTTCAAGTACGGATAAAGTGCCCCCATTATAGCCGATGGTGGCCGCGCGTCAGCCCTTGAGTTTGTGTTCGGTGACATACCGCTTCACCAGTGCCGCCCCGTCCTCGACATGCGCTTCTGGGACCGTCACCGGGATCGGATGCAGATATGTGCTACTGAACAAACCGCGCCCCATGCCGTGCTTGGTATAGAACGTCAGGGTGTGCCCTTTCTTCGTCAGAGTCACGTTCCCCAGGTCGCGCAAACTGGTATGCCCATCGACCTCGTGATAGAAGCCATACGGCCCAAAAACCACCCGCGGAGCCACCACCTGCTCGGAACGTTCTAGCCGCCGCTGCCACTTGCGCCGTTCTCTTCCCGCCCCAACTACCGATAGCAAGAACGACAGCACCGTGAAGAAGACTGCCAGCGCGATGATGAAGGCGCGGGCGCGTTCTTCCATCTGTTCGCCCCCCAGTGCGGCCGGCAGCAGCGCGCACCCGCCGATAATCAGGCTGGCGACCGCCCCGATCATTGGGACGAACCGCTGGAACCGGATCATCCGCTCATACTCCGCTCGGCGGTTTGCGGCTTCCCCTTTCCATTCTTCCGGAGACCAGCGCCACTGCGCCCAGGCCGATCCCTCGAACAGCGCTTGGGCATCGGCGCGTTCGCGGCGGACTTTGCGCCGGTCGTTCCATCCGCTGACTAGGATCAGCAGCAGCCAAAAGCTCCCCAGGAAAGCGAACAGCGCCAGGAGTTCCTGTGCCCCGCCCCCCATGAACAGCACCGCAGCTACAGCGATTCCCATAATCGTGCCCGCTGCTCCCAATGCCGCGTAGAACTGGTTGAAGTTGGATTGAATGCGGAGGGGGTCTGGCACAGTGTTGAACATAGCTTAACAATCACTTCCCGGACTGCCGTCCATAGTTCCGCACCACCATCGCGCTGTAGGGACGCAGCCCATATCGGGCATAGAAAGGCTGCAAGTCAGGATCGCAGACCACATCGACCATGTAGAAGCCGTTCAACTGGTCGAGCATCCGCCGTACCAATTCACTGCCGATCCCCCGGCCTTGATACGCCGGCAGCACTTCCAGCAGCGGGATATAGGCCGATAGTACGCCATCACTGATCGCATTGGTGAAACCGACCACCTGCCCGTCATCCCAAGCCAGCACCACAAAGCTGCTGCCCTGGAGTAGCCGTAGATGGGTCTCCGGTGACGGCGGATTCGGCCAGCCAGCAAAGAAGCCGCCGCACAGATGGTCAGCAGTGAGTGTGTCGAGTGTCGTCGTATAGCTCACCATAGACCGCATTATACCGGTTCTTGTCCTCAAACGCTTTGCTGCCTATCATCGTCAAGGTTGTGAAAACTGTCCAAAATCGCCTGGCCGCGCCTTACGCGCATGAATTTTGCTGCTTGATCTCTGTTGACCCTTTATAATTCCAAAAGCGCATCTAAAATATCCCTAGAATGATCGGATATCCCAAGCAAAGGGTGCTGCGGTCCCGCCCGCCTCACCCGTGCTCAATTGTCAAGCGTCGGCGCGGAATGCTACAATATCTAGAGCGGAATAGGAGCATTGTGAACCCCCTCATTCCGCATAGGCGGGCGCAAGGATGCCATTCTAGACTGTAGGCGTTCCGATGTGCTCTACCGGCTGGAAACGAGGCTGAATGCCCACGCGAGACACGACTGAGACGAGAACGGTCACCCTGGTGGATATTCCGCTGGTCAAGCGGCTCAGCGAAAGTGGCACTGTCCTGGAAGGCGAATTGTGTTTCACGCAGGACGCTGCCGGTTCACAAAGTGCCGGATTGATCACGCTGCTGCTGCCTTACCGTGGGGTCTATACACTGGTCACGCGGGCCGATAAACGCCATGTCGTCGGCCAGTTCCGCCAGCAGGAAGACCAGTCTTGTGCCCGTATCACCTATCTCGCCCCGGCGCTGGAAGATGGCGAAGACGATACCCCCTGGCTGCACATGCTGGATGCGATGGCCGCCGAAGCTGGTCGGCGCGGCGCGCACATGCTGACCGCCGAGGTGGAAGAATCCTCGGCACTCTTCAAGACCTTGCGCACAGCCAGCTACGCCATCTATGCCCGTCAGGAAATCTGGCAGCGGCTTCCTGGCGAGCCTATCGAGCGTTCCGGTCGTGAACTCGAACTCACTACCACCAGCGAGGCAGATCTGCACGGTATTCACCTCCTGTATGGCAACATCGTTCCCAAGCTGGTGCAGCCCATCACCGAACTCCCGCGTGAGAACGAAGGCTTTGTCTACCGCAAGGACGAGCGCGTAGAAGGGCATATCGGCGTCGCCGAGGGCCGCGCCGGAGTTTATTTGACCCCGCACCTGCACCCAGATGTGTTCAGCGAAGCCCAGGACATCATTGCCGAGGCTGTCAGCCGGATTGAACGCTGCGCGCGTGTTCCTGTCTACGTCAGGGTGCGGCGCTACCAGGACTGGCTCGATGACGCGCTCGCGCGGATGGGGTTTGAAATCTGTGCGCGGCAGGCGGTCATGGTCAAACACATTTCCGCCGGAGTGCGCTCTCCTGGTTTCAAGTCCTTAAGCGAGGCGCTGGACTCCGTGCCCAGCACCGTCAAGCCGCCCACCAGCGGCATTACCGAAGTATTGGAAGAGGCCCTATGAGCAAGGCGGTTGGATCGTGGGGTGAAGCTTGGCTTCGCCCCTGGCACTGACGCAGATCGCGCAGGCCCTTTGCTCCGCTAGGCCAGTGCAGCAGAGAACAGGAGCCATCTATCGTCTATATGGAACGACGCATTACCGACAACATCTACGAACTCAAGCGCATTCTACCCCCTCATTTGAACGCTGCGATTGACCACATCGGCAATACCGACGAACTGCTCGAAATCGTCCTCGACCTCGGACGGGTTCCGACGGCCCGTTACGTCGATGGCGAGCTTGTCCTCCTTGAGGACGAGGTGACTCGGGACGACATCGATGCCATCGTCTCCAACATCGGCGCTTTCGACAATGACAACCGCGCCGGCCTGGAACGCACCCTGCACCGCATCTCCGCCATCCGCAACCGGCGGGGTGATGTGGTCGGTCTGACCTGCCGTGTCGGTCGCGCTGTCTATGGCACGATTGACATCATCCAGGACTTGATCGAATCCGGGCAGAGCATCCTCATGATGGGACCGCCCGGTGTCGGCAAAACCACCATGCTGCGCGAGGCCGCCCGCGTCTTGGCCGAAACCAAACGGGTTGTCATCGTAGACACTTCCAACGAAATCGGCGGTGATGGCGATGTCCCCCATCCCGCCATCGGCAAAGCGCGGCGCATGCAGGTCTCGCAGCCGGAACGCCAGCACGAGGTCATGATCGAGGCGGTCGAGAACCACAACCCCGAAGTCATCGTCATCGATGAAATTGGCCGCGAACTGGAGGCCATGGCTGCCCGCACCATTGCCGAGCGCGGTGTCCAGCTCATCGGCACAGCCCACGGCAACGCGCTCGAAAACCTCATGCTCAATCCCACGCTCTCCGATCTCGTCGGTGGGATCGAATCGGTGACTCTCTCCGACGAGGAAGCCCGCCGCCGTGGGACACAGAAATCCGTCCTGGAGCGCCGCGCCCCACCTACTTTCGATGTGCTCATTGAGATTCAAACCCGCGACCGCCTGGCCGTCCATGAAGATGTAGCCGCTGCTGTCGATGCGCAGCTCCGCGGTCGTCCGCTGCCCATGGAAATCCGCAGCCGCAACGCCCACGGTGAGATCGAGATCGAGACCTTCGTCCCCGATCCCAAGCTAAACGTGCGTGGAGCTGGTTCCAATGTCCAAGGCAGTGCCGGCCCGGCTCAATCCAGCCGGCGCAACGGTAAGTCTGGAGCGCATTTGCCTGCTGAAGCGTCCGAAACCGTTCCGGTTGGCAGCGGGGCGAACTTGCAGCCCGTGCGCTTGTATGTCTATGCCGTGGCGCGGAATCGCATTCAGCAGGCTGCCCGGCGGCTGCATGTACCGCTGACGGTCGTCGATGACTTCTCACAGGCCGACGCCATCGTTACCATCAAGAACTACTATCGCCGACGCCCCCGGCTCATCGTCGATGCCGAGCGGCGCGGGACGCCCATCTATGTCCTTCGTGCCAACACCGTCTCGCAGATCGAGAGCTTCGTCATCGATCTCTTCGGTTTGGAGGTGCAGCGTCCCGATGACCCTTTTGGGACGGCGATGGAGGAAGCTAAGGCGGCCATCATTCGGGTGCGCAACGGCGCTGAATACGTTGATCTCAACCCCCAGGAAGCTGACATCCGCCGCCGCCAGCACGAACTGGCGCGGCAGGCTCATCTGGTTTCGGAAAGCTACGGCGACGAACCCTACCGGCACGTCCGCATCTTTCGCGCCAACTGAGTTTTCACCGCAAGCGGGGCGATCCCCATCGCCCCGCATTACTGTCATCCACACATCGTCGAGCGATTATGTTCATCACTTTTGAAGGCCCGGATGGAAGCGGCAAAACCACCCAAATCGCGCAGACGACCGCTGCTCTGCGCGAGCGCGGCTATCACGTCCTGCTCACCCGCGAGCCGGGCGGAACCCCCATCGGCGACCAGGTGCGCCACATCCTCCACGACATGAAGAATGCCGGGATGCACCCCCGCGCCGAACTGCTGCTTTTCAGCGCCTCGCGCGCCCAGTTGGTCGAGGAAGTCATCCGCCCACACCTGAATCAGGGCGGCCTTGTCATCAGCGACCGCTTCTTCGATTCAACCTACGCCTACCAGGGCTACGGCCACGGCCTTGACCTCGACGCGCTCCGCCAAATCACCCACTTTGCCACCGGTGGGCTGCGCCCTGACTTGACGATCTACCTCGACATCACGCCCGAAGAGGGTCTTCAGCGCCGCCGGAGCGCCCTCCAGCAGGGCGGTGAATGGAACCGCCTGGACGCTATGGCACTGGCCTTTCATGAGCGCGTCCGCGATGGCTACTACCGCCTCATCGCTGAGGAGCCAGATCGCTGGGTGAAGATCGACGCTGCCCAACCCGCGGACGCAGTGCAGGCCGGCATCCTTGCCGCCCTTCTGCCGCGCCTGCCCCGTCAGGACTGATCTCTCTTAGTTGCTCGGCAGTCCGTACCGCGTCCGCTCATCCGCCGTCAGCGAGCGGAATGTGCAGCAAGCCCGTGCCGTCTGCTGGAGCGCTTCTAGCGTCGGCCATACCCTCCACACTTGGAGCGCCCCGTTGGCAGTCGCGACGGCCAGCCGGCTGCTGTCTGCCGACCAGTCCACACTATTGATCGCATCGCTCCCATTCCCGGCAGTCAGGTTCAGCAGTTCGACCCCGCTGCTGGCATCCCACACCCGTACTGTCTGGTCGCCGCTCCCCGTGACGACCCGCGTCCCATCCGGTGACCAATCCGCCCCGAACACCGAGTCGGTGTGTCCCGTCAGAATCATGAGCATCTGGCTTGTTTCAGCGTCCCAGATGCGTGCCGTGCGGTCGAAACTGCTGGTCAGGATGCGCTTGCTGTCCGGCGACCAAACCGCCTCAATCACGCTGTCATCATGACCGGTGAGCCTGTTCACGACGGCGCCAGTGTTTGCATCCCAGATCACCACTGTGGAGTCATACCCGGCGGTGATGATGCGGCTGCCATCCGGCGACCAGGCCGCATCGGAGATCGACGCCCAGGAATTGTGGCCTCCTTCCAATGTCCGCAGCCGTTCACCAGTTTGCGCATCCCAGATGATAGCGACATTGTCCTGGCCGCTCGTGATGACCCGCGTCCCATCCGGCGACCAATCCACGTTGGTAACTTGATCTGTGTGACCCTTCAACTCGAACAACCCATCTCCGGTAGCCGCGTTCCAGATCACGGCCATGTTGTCCTCGCTGGCTGTGGCGATGCGCGTTCCATCCGGCGACCACGCCGCCTTGTACACCGCACCTTCATGCCCCACCAGTTGAATTTGTTCCACTGCGGTCTGGAAATCCCAGATTCGCGCTGTCCCGTCCATGCCTGACGAAAGCACTTTTAGCCCGTCTGGCGACCACGCCACTGAGCGCAGCGCAAAGCGGGCCGGGTTCATCACACTGCTGACTTCTTGTCCCGTCAGGGCATCGTAAATGATAGCCGAGCCGTTTGAATCTCCAGTGATGAACTGGCTCCCATCGGGTGACCAGACTGCGTTGGAAAGCGGCAGTTCGGGCTGGCCGGCAGTCAGCCGTTTTTCCACCGTTGCCACATCCCAGATGACCGCCGTGCCGTCTTCGCTGGCGCTCAACACCGCTTTTCCATCCGGTGACCACCGGACAGTGACGACAAACGCGCTGTGCCCAGCCAGAGCGTGGATTTCATTGCCACTTTCCGCATCCCAAATGCGGACGACATTGTCGTCCGCACCGCTGGCGATCTGCCTGCCATCCGGTGACCAATCCACGCTGTTCACCCATTGACCGTGACCCTCGAATGTGGCCAACACCTCTTCACGCTCCACATCCCAGATGACGGCTGTGCCGTCTTCGCTGGCCGTGACGATGCGTCTGCTGTCCGGAGACCACCGCGCCTCCATCAACAAGCCGCCGCCCATTCCCAGGATGTGCAGCAGTTCTCCATTCCTCGCATTCCACACGCGGGCAGCGCCGTCCTCTGTCGCTGTGACGATGAATTTGCCATTCGGCGACCATGTCACGCCGAGTACTTCCCCACCGCCAGGATACACGGTGAAAAAGGGGATGCCTGTTTCTGCATCCCAGACGATGGCGCTTCCATCCCGGCTGGCGGTCACAATGTTGAGGCTGTCCGGTGACCAGTCCACATCCAGGATCGAGCTTTCATGCCGCGCTAGTTCGCTCACGGTGATCTTCGTTTCCGCATCCAGAATAATCACTTTGTTGTCGGCATCAGCTAGTGCCAGCCGTGTACCATCTGGCGACCAGTTCACATCCTGTACTGTGCGGCGGTGCCCTTCGAAGTCGGTCTGTTCACGGCCCGGAATCGCGTCCCACAGCCGCATTGTCCCGTCCCATCCCCCTGTGGCGATCAGCGTCCCATCTGGCGACCAGTCGATAGTGTTGACGCTGTTGCTGTGCCCGTAGATCGTCGCTTCGATCACTCCTCTCCACGGGTCCCACAGCGTGGTCGAATAATCCCGATTCCCGGTAGCCACCAACTGTCCATCCGGCGACCACACCACCGATTGCAGCATCGTGCTGTAATCCCCTCGCGACTGCTGGAAGCCGTCATTCGCGTCCCAGATGCGCAGCGTGTAGTCGCTGCTCACCGTAGCGATGTGGGTGCTGTCGGGTGACCAGGCCACCCCCGTAATTCCTCCCCAATGCCCGAACAGATCGAATAATTTCTGACCTGTTGCAGCATCCCAGATGATGCCGCTGGCGTCATCGCTGACCGTGACGATCATCGTGCCATCCGGCGACCATGCCGCGTCGGTCACGCCGGAGATATGCTCCTCCAGCCTGAAGATCGCGTCGCCTGTCACTGCGCTCCACACTGTTGCCGTAGCATCGCCGCTGGTCGTGATGACGCGCGTTCCCTCCGGCGACCACGCCGCCTTGAGCAGATTCGGATCGGTCGTTATTTCCATCTGCATCTGTCCGGTCGCTGCTTCCCAAATTCGCGCCCGGCCGCTGGTATCAGCGGTGAGGACCCACAGCCCATCCGGGGACCACGCCGCGCTGTTCATCCCACTTTCTGGATCGAGCGTTCGCACAACCTGGCTCGTCTGGACATCCCAGATTTGTGCACCGCCGGGGATGGTGGCGATGAGCATCTGGCTGCCATCTGGCGAGAATCGTGCCGAGGTCACTACAGCCTGTGGATCGAACAACGCGCGGGCGCGGCTGGCATACACCGCCATGCCCAAGGCGCGTTCCGCCTGCCACGTGTATGGATAGGCATCCAGCGCCGCCAACCCCAGCAGCACCGGCTGCTCAGAAAGGTCGCTTGCGGTCAGGGCTTCTGCCTGCGCCGCCAGCGCCAGCGACCGGGCGCGGCTCTCCTCGTAGACGGCAGTGGCGGCGTTCTGCTGCGCAATCACCGCGTTGGCATCGGCGGTGCGGGCATTGTTATCCGCGCGCACGGCGTTGGCTTCTGAGGTAGCCGCGTTCGCATCCGCCAGTGCACGGTTAGCCTCCGCCTGCTGGAACAGGAAGAACGACAGAATCGCCAGTGCGACAGCGACCACCAGTGCTGTCGAAACACCTGCCAGCAGCGTTCGTGCCCGCGTAATGGCCGCCCGCCGCCCGCTCGCAATGTAGTCGGATTGGAGCGCTGTAGGACGCGGCTCTTTGTTCAACCCCTGAGCCAGCCATCGCTCCGCCTCTACCAGATCACTTCCGCGCAGCAGTTTGCTGGGATCGCGCCTCTCCCGCTCCCACTCGGTCGCCCGTAATGTCAGCCGTGTGTGCGTCTTGACATGATCCAGGTCAGTGTCCAGCGCGGTCAGGAGCTTGTTGAAACCCGCCTGGAAGTCGTCGCTGTCGCGCAGGAATACCCAGTTGTGCGCGTTGATGGCCGAGTGCAGCTTCTGCTGGTCGTCAGCCTCGGTCACATCCTGGTATAGAATCGGCACGAACCGCTTGCGCATCTGTACCGCGTGTTCGACTTCCTGGCGGCAAACTTCCGACCGTGCGAAGTTCGGCGTGATGATACAGAGGAAGGCATCCGCCGCCTCGATCCCGCTCTGGATTTCCTTCCACCATTCGGCTGAGGGTGGGATGTCTTCCCAATCCACCCAGATGTCTTTGTTTTGTCCTGTCAGGGCTTCATGAATTTTCTGGACGAAGGCCTTGTCTCGCCGCGAGTAGGAAATGAACACATCCGCCATTGGATTGCCTCCTTGTGTACTGCTCGGTCAATCCCTCAGGTAGGCCACAATCATCGCGTTTACCTCATCAGGCCGTTCGTAAATAGCAGCATGCCCTGCATTGGGAATGATCTCGATGCGAAGTTGCGGCATCAGTTCGCGGGCGCGCGCCGCTGCTGTCTGCGCGTCGTAAAGCGAGTCGTGCTCGCCAATGATGAGCATTCCTTGATTTCGGAATCGGCGCAAATGCCCAGCCGGTGTCGGAGCCATAAACTTCAGCATGGTGCGCGTCATAGCGACCGCTTTCTCGATCCTCCCACTGTTTTCGCGGATGCCCATCGCCAGATCGACCCGGTAGTGTTTGGTTGCCAGCGCCATCGCCCGCGCCAACTGGCGGTCGAACTTCTCCCGCGTTCCGCCATCTGTCGGCGAGAACGACCGTTCCTGAAGCTGGTCGGTCAGTGTGTCATCATCAGCCTGGTTGCGCCGTGTTGGGTTGGGTATCCAGCGCCGCACATTCATCTTGCCCCGTGCCAGTCCCATCGGGCTGAGCAGCACCGCCTTGTCCAGCCGGGCAGGATGAGCGATCCCCAGTTCAATGATCGCCCAACTCCCCAGCGAAACGCCGATCATATGCGCTTTGTCCAGCTTCAACCCGTCCAACACATCTACCAGCCAATCAGTATACCCACTGCCGAAGATCGACGGCGCGTTCGGAGCGCTGCGCCCCGGTTGCCCCACCGTGTCCAGCGCGTACAGCCGGAAGTGCTGCGAGAACGGCGCAACCTGTTGGTGCCAGAGCACGGCGCTGCCGGCCAGTCCTTGCAGCATCAATAGCGGCGGTGCGTCCGCCGGCCCCATCGCCAGCGCATGGGTTTTGCCGAAGCGCGTCTCCACATACAGGCTCTCATGCGCTACCGGGTACTTCGCCAGCGCATCCTCGTAAAACTGCTTCATCTTTTCATAACTGGCCAGGGATTTGTACATTTTCAAAATCGTGGGATCGATTGGTGTATTCATACACTAAATCTCAACTCTGTGTCTGTGGTATTTAATGGCGTGGAATAGAGCCGATTTCTGCCGCACCAACAGCTATCGGTCGATAGCAATTCAGCGGTTCTCTAATCCGGGGCAGTCACGACCTTCTTTCAGTAGGCAGACTGCCCCGGATCAGCCTTCTTAGTGGTTCATCCGGTAAATCAGTACCTCTTTGTTTGACCTCACCCCGCTGCGCTTCGGTTAGCTCCCCCTCAGCCATCGCAATGGAGAGGGGCTGGGGGGTGAGGTTCTAAGACATTGTCTAAACGTATTCGGATGCGCCACTCAGGCTCAAGTCTGAACTTCGTGGCAGCGAAGTGACTTCCAGAACCCGGTATCACTCCCCCTCAGGCTGCCAAGTGGAGAAGAAGTCAGGAGGTGACGATCAGGAAATCCGTGACTCGCTGAAACGGATGATGGCGCTATTGGAAATGTGGCAGCACGTGTTCGGCGTACTCTGCCACAATGCGCTCTTCTTCGCCGCACATCAGGTAGATGTTGAACTGGGTCACCCCCGCCGCTTCCAGTTCCTTCAGCTTGGCGACATGCGCCTCTACTGGGCCAAGAATGCCGAACGAATCAATGATCTCATCCTTGATGAATCCCAGATGGTCGGCGTCCTTATCCGCGTGGTGGCGGTAGTCGTAGCCCTTCCGCCCTTCGATGTAATCCGTCAGGCGCGAGGGGATGTCGCTCGACTTGCCGTACTTCTCCACAATGTCGGCCACATGGTTGCCCACCATCGCCGGGAACCACCGCGTTTGGGCGCGCGCCGTCGCCATATCGCCTACCCACACCGGTGCGGCGGACATCACCCGGAAGCCCGACATATCCCGCCCAGCTTGCTTCCCGGCGCTGATCGCCTGGTCGCTGAACCACTTCACCAGCCACGGATCGGCCAACTGGATAATCAACCCGTCCCCGGACTGTCCAGCCCCGGCCAGCGCCTTCGGCCCATACGCTGCGATCCACACCGGCAGTTCGTAGCCGTTCGCCCACGGCAGTTGGACGGGCTTCTGGTCTTCGTCGTAGACCACTTCATCGCCGCGAACCATGCCCCGGACCGCGTTGGAGAACTCAACCATTGTCTCGATGTTCAGCGGCTTCCGCCCCAGCATCCGTCGCGAGCTGTCCCCGCGTCCCACACCCATATCGAAGCGCCCGCCGCTCTGCAGGGCCAGCGTGGCGAACAAGCTGGCCGCCACCGACCACTCCCGCACGCCTGGGTTCGTCACACATGGGCCGAAGCGCAGCGTATCGGTATGCTCCATGCACATCGCCATCGTCACGTAGCACTCTCGCCACAGCACATGCGAATCAAAAAACCAGGCATACTTGAACCCGGCGACCTCCGCCTGACGGCACAGAGCTACCGTGCGTTTCGGGCTGATGTCTCCCTTAAACGTAATTGCGAACTCCATGATTGGACTCCTATTCTGCGATCCCAGGCGGCCTTCATGCGCCTGAATAACCCCGCTCTTAACAATGTGGGGTTGAAAATATACCGCAGTTAGGCCGTTATCGCTTGTATTTAGGAGAGGGGCATTTCAAGATCGGGGTGCGTTCATCCGCGGGTGGGAGTGCGTTTCCCTACGCCCGGATTTCCACCACCACCCCATCCTCTGCCCAGTCGTAGAGCGCCTTCGCGTTCTCCGTGCTCAGCAGGATGCACCCGTAAGTCACCCGCCGTCCCAGGCTGTTCGCCCACAGAATCTGGCTCCCACCCCGTGATGGGAAGCCGTGGAACCCGTTGGTGAACTCCGAGCCAGGGATCGGTTGGTACACGCCCAAGAAGTATGGCATCCACAAGTTCCAGTTGCCCGCGTAAGCATTCGGCTCATGGTACAGCACCTGGTAGATTCCCGGCCAGGTCGGGCTGTCGGGGATGCCTGTGCTGACCACCCACTCCCACTTCAGCGCCCCGTTCTCGTACACCCAGGCCCGCTGCTGGCTGATGCTCACCACAATCCGCTTGTTCGGTATGACCGGCAGCTTCAGGAACGCATCCGCTGGCGGGATCGCGATCGTCTGCCCAGCGGAGACGCTCGTCAGCCCGCCGTTTGCCCCGGCGATGTACAGGTAGGGGATTCCGTAATCCCAGCCGATGCTGATGAGCGTTTCCCCCGCTCGGACGACATGCTGCCGCGGTTTGTGATGCACCTGCACTGTCACCGTGTTTTGCAGCGTGCCGACTGCTGTTTGCGCTGCTGCCACCGCCTCGCCCAAATCAAGCGAGCGGCTGGCATCCAGCGTGACCGCCGCCTGGTTAGCCAGATACCCTGCCACCGGCGTGTACAGCAGTGTGAAGCCAATCCCTGCCGGGCTGCTCGGATTCGGCGCAGTCGTCAGCCATGCTGACCACTCCTCCGGTGGCACGCGCCAATCCACGCTGTTGCCTGTCACCGGGTCGAAGACGTGGAATGTCAGTGGCGCGGCCAGCAGTGCTCGCCCAGCCTCGACCAGCGGCGTCGCGTCCAGCACTGTTGGTTGCACATCGACCATCACCAGGTCGAGCGTACCGTTCACCAGCGCCGCCCTGGGATCGGCCATCACACGGGCGGCAGTCGCCGCTGTTTGCAGTGCCCGGCCGTTCTGCGGCAGGGTTGCTTGAACCTGCCCATCGACTAACGTCACGCCCGCGTTCACTGCCGGCAGATCGAACAGCGCGGCCGAGGCATCCAGCCCTGCGCTGAGCGCTGCTGGGTCAACGGTCACCGTCGGCGGCACATCCACCCGGCCAAAGATACCCGGCAGTGCCGTCTCCAAGGCTGTCCGGCCTTGGGCATAAGCCGCCCGCGCCGTCGCGTCCGCATCCAGTGTGATCCCCAGTGTCGCTGGATCAATCCGCCATACTCGCGATCCATCCCGCACCGTGATCGTCCTCCAGGCATCCCGCAGTTCACGCGCGGCTTCCGCCTGTGACGATCCCCCTAGCGCCACGCCTCCCGCATACACGCCCGGCAGGATGCCCCCCGCGTAAACCAGGGCTGCTCCTAATCCCAACATGCCGCAGGCCAACACCGTCACCAACAGAAAGCCAGCCAAGCCCCAGAGCACCCAGTTGGTGTTTGATGGCTGGTCTGCCCGTGCGATCCGTGCCATCTCCGGGGCAGGCACTGGCCGGCCATCCGGGAACCGCACTGGGCTGGGCGGCAGCGGAACCGGCCCGGCCCCCACTGGAATTCCCTGGCGGCGCATCTCTTGTTCGGCCAGTTCCTGCGTCGTCAGCATCCGGCGCGGTTGGGCTGCCCCCTGCCGTTGAAGCGCCTGCTCGGCGATCTGTTGGGCGGAGGGCAGTTGGTTCGGCATGATCAACCCTCGCCGCCGCATTTCCCGCCGGGCGATCTCCTCAGGTGTGGGGACGCGCGGCACAGCCGCCGAGTAGTTCGGCAGCCGCGCTCGCTGGCGCCGGAGTTCCTGGGCCGCCAGCTCTTGCGGCGTCGGGATTCGCGGTAGGTTGGGGAGACGTGGATTGGACATAACAGCTCGATAGCAACTACTCGACACCATCTGAGTCGATTATACGGGCATTTGACCCTGTGCGTCGCCAGCGCATGTCGAACGTCGTGCAAACGACAGGTTCAGCCATCCTTTTTCGCCTCACCGCCCAACCTCAGCTCGGCCGTTCTCTGGCGGTGCCTCGTCGTGCAGAACTTCCCTCAAAAGAGTTACCAAAATGTCACCCTAAACCGCCCATTTTGTGCTATCGTGGAGTTATAGGCATACCGGAGCATCATCACCACGAGGGACAGTAGCCCAAATGATTATCATATGGCCGATTCTCATTCTTATCATTCTTATCATCTTTCTCATCTATGATCGCATTTTTATATTAAAAATAAACTATCAAAAAATAAATTCATCCATTGGGTTACCGGCTGAAAGTTGTCAGCGATCCCTATGACACTGCTGCTCGGAATCGATGTCGGCACAACCGGGGTCAAGGCTGCCCTCTTCACCCCGGACGGTCGCTTGCAGGCCGCCCACACCGTCGAGTATCCCACCCACCACCTCCGCCCTGGTTGGGTCGAACAGAACCCAGAGGACTGGTGGACGGCCACCTGCGCCGCCGTCCGCGCCGCCCTGGCCGAAGTTCCTGATGCCCCCGCACAGGTGATCGGGCTGGCCGTCAGCTCCCAGGCCCCCTCCATGGTCGCCCTGGATGCCGCCGGAGAACCTGTCCGCCCTGCGCTCATCTGGATGGATCGCCGCGCCGAGGCCGAAACCGCCCAGTTGGTCGAGCAGTTCGGCTGGGACGAGATCATCCGCATCACTGGCAACCGCCCCGACCCCTATTACGTCGCCTCCAAGATCAAGTGGTTCCACCAGCGCGAGCCGGAGGCCTTCCGCCGGACTCGCTGGTTTGCGCAGATTCCCGGCTTCATCAACCTGCGCCTTACCGGAGAACTCACCCTTGATGAGGTTCACTGCGGCCTGATGGGGCTTTGGGATCGGACGAGCGGCGCTTGGTCGGCGGCGCTCTGCCAAGCCTGCGGCCTCAGCCCCGATCAGATTCCCCCCGTTTACCCAGGGCATCACCGCCAGGGCGAGCTGACTCCGGCGGCAGCCGAAGCCACTGGCCTCCACGCTGGAACGCCTGTGATGGTCGGCACGGTCGATGGCGCGGCTGCGGCTGTCGAAGCCGGCGTTGCCGAAGAAGGCATCGTCGCCGAGATGACGGGAACCTCGACCGTGCTGCTCATCCCCAATACCAGCGGCATCAGCGAACCGGCTTTCATCGCCATGCCCCACGCCCTGCCGGGGATGCACCTGCTCGTCGGCGCGATGGTCTCTTCTGGTGCCAGCCTCAACTGGTATCGCGACCAGTTTGGCCGCTGGGAAATCGAAGAAGCCCGCCGCACTGAAACTGATGTCTTCGACCTGCTCACACGCCAGGCTGCCACCGCCGCCCCTGGCAGCGAGGGTATCCTCTTCCTCCCCTATATGATGGGAGAACGTGCTCCCATTTGGCATACCCAAGCGCGCGGCGTGCTCTTCGGTCTCTCTCTGGCGACCCCGCGCGGCGCAGTCATCCGTGCTATCCTGGAAGGAACCGCCTTCGCCCTCCGCCACAACCTCGATGTCGCCCGTGCGGCCGGCGTGACTATCCGGGAAATCCGCTCAGTCGGTGGTGGCACGCGCAGCACCCTCTGGAACCAGATCAAGGCCAATATCCTGGGTATCCCTGTCCTGCTCCCGGAAGCCTCCGTCGGCGCGCCCTTCGGCGATGCTGTCCTGGTCGGGCTGGGGCTGGGCTTGTATCCTGATGTCCTCAGCGCCCTGCGGGAGATGGTGCGCATCAAGACCGTCTACGACCCTGACTTGGAATATGCCTGGCGCTATGCCCGCCTGTACGCCCTCTTCCGCGACCTGTACATACACTTACGCGAGGATTTTGACCGTCTGGCTGAGGTTCCATGATCCGCCTGCTGCTGGTCACAGCGGCCTTCTTGAGCGGCCTGTTCACCCTGTTCGCCGCCTTGCTCCAGGCCCTCCCGCTGGAGGATGGCGGCCTGCGCCGTCTCCTGCTCGCGCCGGATTGTCCTGCGCCTTGCTTTCTGGGACTGCGTGCTGGGGAGGCCTCCGTCGGCGAAGCCGTCTCCCTCCTGTCTGCTTCCCCGCCGTTGGAAGCCCAAGTGCAGTACCGCCTGAACGGCCGCTCCCGCTACCACATGGTCAACTGGAGCGGCTTCCTCTTCTACCCCCTCCAAAGCGCCGGCCGTATGGACTTGACGCTCACGCCCGCCATCAGCGCGGCCACTCTGGAGACGCTCTTCCTGCGAACGGGCACGCCCCTGAACCTCGGCGAGGTCTACCTCAGCCTGGGGCCGCCAGAGTCGCTGGACGCGGGCTTCTGGTATCACGACCTCGGAACCCGCGTCAGCCTGATCCTGAACCACCGCTACGCCGGCGGCCGCGTCATTGTTGCCACCCGGCATCTCTGCCCTGTCCAAGCACGGGGGTTCTGGCAGACGCCCGTCCTCTCCGTCCGCTACAGCGCCCGTCCCCCGGATCGTCTCCGCCCCCTGATGCTCGGCACTGCCCGAACTCTCTCCACCTGCCGCTGAGGGTGGGGCGTGGTATCTAGCTCAGCGGGTCCAGAACGCGCCCCAGGAAGAGCAGGCTGCCTGTCACCGAGTCGCGGATGGCGAACAGGAAGGGACGATCCAGCCGCAGTTCGACCGGTTCCTGTGGCATAGGTGCCATCATCGCTTCCATGATGACCACCGTCGCTGCAGCCGCTTCCGTCCCGGCCTCATCCAGCTCGATGAACGCCTTGTGCAGCACCTTGCTAATGTACAGAGCTTCTTCTGCTGTCATTCCGCTGAAGTCCGCCAGGTCGCTGAAGGCGTCCGGCATCCCCAGCGCCATCAGCGCTTCGGAAAGCTCCAGCGTGTACTCGAAGCTGAACTTCGGCATCGCCAGCAGCACCTCTTGGCTCTTCAGTCCGGCCAGCACGCCGTTGAACCATTCCGGCGTCAGCCCCTGCTCAACCGCCTCGAACATGCCTTCATCCGGCAGGATCAGCACCATCTCGATCCCTTGTCCAACATAGGGCAGAGTGATCGCCTGGTAGTTCTCCCCGCGCCCGTACAGGAATCGTTCCTGCTGGTTCATCATCGGGACATTCACAACCGTCCCATCCAGCAGCGTGAAGGGCGCGTCGCTGGTCGCTCCTTCGTAGAACGGGCGCAGCCAGTTCGCGTTGAAGTAGATCGCGTTCGCTAGCACCAGCCGGGTCAATGGGTTGATTGCACCCTCAGGAACCAGGTCGCGGATTTTGTCTTCCGTCTGCTCTGCGATCCAGTCGTTGATCTGCTGGCGAGCGGCTTCTGGCTGTCCCCGGAAGTCCACTGCTTGCAATCCTGCGCCATAGTCACTCTGGAGCAGTGCCAGGAACTCCGGCAGAAATATCGTCTGCTGGTCGCCCCACAGCGAGTTGGCGATGTTCAGCCGGAAGGGCTGATCCTCAGAGCCAGCCACGGATGGCCGCTCGGCCAAGGACTGGGCCAGTGCTCCAAAAGCTGGATGCAGTGCCGCCGGTTCCAGGTCAAAATGCAGCACGGCGGCCATTTGCCGGGCGGTCTCGCCACGTGCCCCGGCGTAGGTCATCGCCAGCGCCTGCGAAATGCTGTACGGTGAAAAGAACAGGCTGCCCTCTTCTCCGGCCAACTGCCGGTACAGGTCGAAGGCAAAAGCAGTATTGCCGTTCACGAGCGCCGCTTCCTCCATCGAACTCTGGGCCAGCACCCCGGTCGAAGTAATCGCTGCCACCAACACCAGCACCGCGATCCGTCCGAATGTGCTCAGGCTGTGCCTCATAATCGGCTCCTTTCTCATCTAGAGTTCATTGTACGCAGAGAAGACGTCCGCCGATACCTCTGGGTTCCTTCTTAACAATTCTTCATGCTTTGTTACAACACAGCTTAACTGCAGCCCTCAACATGCACTCCGAAACAGGGTTGTAGTTGACCTGTGGCTCATCTTTACCGTAACTTTGAGGAGATGATTGAATGCGTAAGTGGATTTTGCTGGTTCTGTTCGCTCTGTTCCTTGCCGCCATCCCCGCGGTAGGCGCGCAGGACACCCCCGGTACGATTGCCGAGATCGTCGTCGCTTCGGCTTCTGCCGAACAGCCCGAATTCAGCACCCTCCTGGCTGCGGTCCAGGCTGCTGATCCCGCTGTCTTGGAAGCCCTTTCCAATCCTGAAGCCGCGCTGACCGTCTTCGCCCCGACAGATGCTGCTTTTGCTGCCCTGGCCGAAGCGCTGGGTGAAGAAGCCTTCAATGGGGTGCTGGCCGATACCGAAATGCTGACTGGCATTCTGCTCTACCATGTCCTCGACGGCAAAGTCATGTCGTCCGACGTGGTTGCAGCCTTGGAAGCCGGTGAAGGCAGCTTCGTTGCTAAGACGCTCAACGGCCAGTACATCGACGTGATGGCTGCCGAAGATGGCGGCATCATGATCGACAACGCCAACCTCAACCTGGAGATGGTCGATATCGAAGCTGCCAACGGCGTGATCCACGTTATCGACGCGGTCATCCTGCCTGAAAGCCGCACCATCGCCGAGATCGTCGTGGAATCGGCCTCGGCGGAAGAAGGGCCGGAGTTCACCAGCCTGCTGGCCGCGGTTCAGGCCGCTGATCCCGCCGTCCTAGAAACTCTCTCCAATCCCGAAGCTGAACTGACTGTCTTCGCCCCGACAGACGCTGCCTTTGCCGCCCTCGGCGAAGATACCCTGAACGCTGTTCTGGGTGACCAGGCCCTGCTGACCAATATCCTCCTCTACCATGTCGTTCCTTCGACCGTCGGCAGCCTCGATCTGGCGGCACTCCTGTCCGAGGCTGGTGAGGATGGCCTAGTGGTAGACAGCGCTCTGGAAGGCCAACCGCTGACCTTCACCGTCGATATGGATGGCAACGTGGTCATCAACGGCGTGGTCAAGATCGTCGCCACCGACATCGATGCCGCCAACGGTACGATCCATGTCATCGATGCCGTGCTGGTTCCGCAGGCGGAAACCGCCGCGGCCGCAATGGTGTCCGGTTCGGCGGGCTGCAGCAAGGGCGGTGCAGCCTAAGCTGCTCGTTTCTCCTAACAGACGTTTGAGCGAACAGGGCGGGAGGCCATTCCTGCCCTGTTTTCTTTCCCCTTGTGGCGCAGGTTGGTTATAATACGACCGAACTTTAAGGAGGCTCAGTTGTGTGTGGACCTTTAAAGCCAACCCCTCACTGCACGGCCCTGATCCCCCAGCCTCCAAGCGTGTTGAGTGCATTGTGTCCTCTCTTGGTTAACCGTCCACATTGGGGACGGAAAGGACATTCACTATGGTGCGGTTCATGCGGAAAACCCTGACCAGCGGCGTGTGGATCATCCTGCTCATAAGCCTCCTGGCGATGTCCTACACCGCCGTCAGCGCCCAGTGCCCTCCCGGCTATCCCGAAGGCCCGGCGCTTTCCAAGCACATCGAACAGATCGCCATTCTTGATGGCATGCTGTCCTTTGAGGCCATCTTTGCGCATGGCAAGGAACTGTTCAATGTGCGCTTCAACCGCTGCGATGGTCAGGGGCGTCCTGCAGCCACGGGTGCGGGTGTCCCCACGCATCGCGACCCCACCCAACCGGACTTCACCCGCATTTCCGGGCCTGACGCCAATTCCTGTGAAGGCTGCCATAACCAGCCCCGCTCCGGTGGCGCGGGTGATTTTGTGGCGAATGTCTTCGTGCTGGCGCAGAATGCCGACCCGGTGCTGGACTCGGCCTCATCCGAATTTAGCAACCTTCGCAACACGTTGGGGATGTTCGGGTCAGGCGCCATTGAGCTGCTGGCGCGGGAAATGACCGTCGAGCTTCACAGACTGCGCGACCAGGCGCTGGCTCTCGCTATCGAAACGGATGAACCCGTGACGGTTCCATTGGATACGAAAGGCGTCAACTTTGGCTCTATCACGGCTTACCCCGATGGCACGATTGACACTACTCACTGTCAGGGGATTGATGCCGATCTGGTGGTCAAGCCGTTCCATCAGGCTGGGGTGGTGGTTTCTCTGCGCCAATTTACGGTTAATGCCATGAACCACCATCACGGAATGCAGGCTGAGGAACGCTTCGACATCAACCCGGTGGTGAACAACCCGGATTTTGACTGGGATGGTGTGCGGCGCGAACTCACGGTTGGCGACATCACTGCCGCCGTCATTTACCAGGCCGCGTTAGGGGTTCCGGGACGCCTTCTGCCGGACGATCCTGTGGAACTGGCCGCAGTCGAACGCGGCGAGCAGGTGTTCACGGCCATCGGATGCGCGTCGTGTCACGTGCCGGAGATGCGCTTGGAGTCCCGCTTCTTCATCGAGCCAAATCCGTTCAACCCGCCAGGGACGTGGTCGGATACCACCCAGTCGTTCGCCTTCGACATGACCAGCTTGGGCGAAGGGCCGTATCTGGAGCGTGACGGGGAAGGGGCAATTGTCCGCGCCTACACCGATCTCAAACGGCACAATCTTTGTGACGACGAAGATCGCCCCGATGCCATTCGCTTCTACTGCGATGAACAGTTGGCGCAGGGACGTCCCGCACAGGACGGCAAACCCGGCACAGAGTTTTTCCTGACGCGCAAGCTCTGGGATGTGGGCAACTCCGCGCCGTATGGGCATGCCGGCAATCTCACCACCATCACGGACGCTATCCTGATGCACGGCGGCGAGGGGCGGGAGAGCCGGGACGCATTCACGCAGCTTCCGTTGGATGACCAGCGGGCGCTGGTGAGTTTCCTCTACAGCTTGCAAGTGCTGCCCCCAGACGTGCCTACGGCCGTGCCGGAGGGAAAGACCGCTTCGGCCAGAGAAGCGGCTCTGTCCGGCATTATTGTGCTGGGGGTGGCTGGAGCGGCGGTCTTTTGGCAGCAGCGGCGGCAGATCATCGAAGCTTTTCACGCTTCGTGAGGGGTGGCTTTGAATTTTTAAGGCGCAAGCGGCCGGCAGCGCTGCCCCCAACAGTTCGTCAAGGGTAGTATAATGCCTCTAGAGCGTAAGGAGGCCGTGCGTGGTGCTGCAAACCAAACTCATCACCGCCCAGGAATTCGACCGTGTGGCTGCACTGCCGGAAAACCGGGATCGCCGCCTGGAGTTGATCGCCGGAGAAATCATCGAAGTGGTCTCGAACAGCTACTCATCGCGGATTGCGGCAGCTATTGTGGGGGAACTGCGCGCTTTCACCAAACCGCGGCGGCTCGGCGGCGTCACTGGAGCTGACGGCGGCTACGTCGTCGCGGGCGAACGCTACATCCCGGATGCGGCTTTCATCTCGGCGGAACGCCAGCCGGAAGGCTCCCACGAGGCCTATAACCCGCTAGCTCCTGATCTGGCCGTCGAGGTGCTGTCCCCCGGTGATGAACAAGCCACCCTCCGCCGCAAGCTGACCAACTATCTTTATGCTGGAACCACCGTTTGGGTGATCGACCCGGAGGCGCGCACCGTGGAAGTGCACAGCCCAGGCCAACCGCTTCAGGTGATCCATGCGGGCGGCATTCTGAGCGGCGAGCCGGTTCTGCCGGGTTTCTCGCTGCCGCTGGCCGACATCTTCGATGTATAGCTCTATACCGGCAGGGCCAGTTCGTCCGCTTCGGGTTCGGCGGCTGTCTGCTGGACGGCCAGGGCTGCTTCAATCTTCTCCCGCAGCGCCCGTTTGAGCACCTTACCGACTGGGTTGCGCGGCAGCGCCTCGACCCGCACCAGCTTCTTCGGCAGCTTGTACGCGGCGATGTCCTTGCTCTTGAGGAAGTTCACTATTTCGGAAAGGGCCGGCTGCTCGCCCGGCTTCGCCACCACCACTACGAAGACCTGCTCCTCGTTCAAGCGGCGGTCAGGGATGCCCACCACAGCGCACTCGGCGATCTTGGGGAAATCCGCCAGCAGATTCTCCAGCTCCTCCGGGGCGATCTTCATGCCCGCCCGCAGGATGATGTCCTTCCAGCGCCCGACGAAGCGGTAGCGGTTCAGTTCTCCACCTTCGCCGGCGATGGCGAACAAGTCGCCGGTGTAAAAGTAGCCGTCGGCATCGAAGGCGCGGGCGGTGAGATCGGGCCGCTTGTAGTAGCCGGAGAAGACCGCCGGCCCACGGATCGCCAGCTCCCCGGCCACCCCTGGCTCGGTGATGACGGCTTTGGTCTCTGGATCGACCAGCTTGGTGGAGAGCGCGCTGGCATTGCGCAGCTTCCAGCGCCAGCCCGGGACGCCGTAGCGGGGGAAAAAGCGGGCGCGTTCGCTCGGATCAGGGATATCGCCCGGCGTGCTGACGAAGCCCGTTCCTTCGTTCGAGCCGAAGAAGTTCAGCACCGGGATGCCGTAACGTTCGCTCCACTGCGAGACCATCCAGGGCGAAAGCGGCGCCGAGCCGGAGCCGATGCACCGGATGGTACTGAGGTCGGAATCAGCCAGCAGCGCCGGCTTGAGCAGCAGCAGATTGAGCAGCACCGGCGGCGCGACGGTGTAATGGATGCCCTCCTGCTTGATCTGCTGGAGGAAGACGCCCAGATTGAGCGGCTGGTGCATGACCAGCGTCCCGCCCGTCAGCAGCCAGGGAACCAGCATTCCGCCGATGGCCGACATGTTCACCAGCGGGAAGGGGTTGAGCAAGCGGTCGCCGGGGCGCAGTTCGGCTCCATCCACCGTCACATAGGCAATGGAGAGCCAATGGTTGTGGCTGCGCGGGACCCCTTTCGGATCGGCCTCTGTGCCGGAAGTCCAGCACAGCGTCAGAACGTCATTGGCGTCGAGGGGATGCCGGCGGAGGTAAGCGGCCAGCGCCTCGGCATCATGGGGTTCGGCGAGCAGTCGATCTAGGCAAACCACACCTTCCGGCACATTTGCGCCTACTGCGATTAGAGCGCGCACGCTGGGGAAATCCGGCAGCAGCCCGTTGAGCATTGCCAGATAGTCGAAGCCGTTGAACGTCCGCGCGGTGATGTACACTGACGGCTCGGCCAGGGCGAGCACCTGCCGGAGTTCATGAGTCCGGTACTGCACCGGAACCGGGCTGATGATCGCGCCGATTCGGGCTGCGGCCAGATAGGTGATCACCAGTTCGGCGATGTTCGGGAGCTGCACCATGATGACCTGATCCGGCCCTAGGCCCAACCGCACCAGCGCAGCCGCCAGCCGGTCTACTTGTGCTCGCAGCTCGGCATAGGTGAGCCGCTGTGGGCTGCCCTCGGTGAACTCAGCCCGGTTGGGGGGATCGACCAGGGCGACCACTTGGGGCGCGCTTTCGGCCTGCCGCAGGAACAGGTCGATCAGCGTGTCCGTTCCCCACCATCCCTGGCGGGTATAGGTGTCGATTTGTTCGGGGGTGGCCGCTCGCATTGGCTTCATCTCCGCAGAATCACTGCAATCCACCGGGCGCCTAGAGTTTAAGGGAATCGGACAGATTGGTCAAAAAAAGCGGTCTTTCCCTAAGGGAGAGGATGCTGTATGGCGATGAAGCGGTTAGCCTATACCTTTTTGCTGACTGCCAGACGACACGGGCAGCTCATCGGTGATCGAAAAATGTGGTACTTGATGCGAGAAGTGATAAGAATGATAAGAATGAGAATCCCCCGTTATGATAAAAAATTCTCATTTGTTGTGGCGCAACTGGCGGCAATGGCGTCAGTGCCGGCAGGGTTGGATGCGCCGGTTTGTGACAGCTCCCCGGGCGATGGTTGTGAACGAGCGGCCCTCACCCCCTGGCCCGTCTCCCGAACGCTGCCTGCGGCGCTGGGAGAGGGAGCTAACCGGACGCCAAGAACGGCGTCCCTACTCCTACGATAGCACAAAATGGGCACAAAAGGGTGACATTTTGTCTACTCTTTAGCATAAAATCGGAAAGAAGAAGATTGAACTGCAAAGGGATGTCCAGTCATGAAATGGCTGGGCTAGTTGAAGATCATCGATCATCTCCTGCAGGGTTTGGGGGTGGTGGTGGACGATTGGTGGGGGAAGGTCGGACGGGCAGAAGCCCGTCCTTACTGGTTGGCAATAACGGCGGTGTCGAAGGTGGGTTTGAGGGCGGGGTAGAGGTCGCGGTAGACGGCGAAGCGAGCATCATAGACGGCGCGGTGAGCCGGGTCGGGTGTGTAGACGCGCTCGACCTGGGCGGCGCGGACAGCGGCCTCGCCGGCGTCAGGGATCAGGCCGACGGCGGCTGCGGCCAGGAAGACATCCCCCAGCGGCGCGCCGGGATTGTCTTTCAGCACAGTGAGGGGTTGGTTGGCAGCGTCGGCGATGATCTGGCACCAGAGGGGGCTGCGGGTTGGGCCGCCGACGCCGCGCAGCTCGGTCAGGCGAGCGCCGACTTCGGCAGCGACTTCGATGTTGTGGCGTATCGCCAGGGCTGTGCCTTCCAAGACGGCGCGGATCATCTGCGGCTGGCGGGTGTTCAGGCTGAGGCCGAAGAAGACGCCGCGGGCGTGTCCGTCGTTGACCGGTTGAAGCTCGCCGCTGAGATAAGGCAGGAAGATCAGCCCATCCGCGCCGGGGGCGCTTTGGGCAGCGAGGGCGGTCATGGCGGTGAAATCGGTATGGCCGAGCAGGTCACGACACCAGGCGAGCGACGCGCCGAAGGCCACGATTGTGCCGCCGACGAACCACTGCTGCTCCAGGACATGGGCGAAGGTGAGCAGGTTGGGATGCGCTAGAGGGCGATTCTGGGCGATGTAGATGGAACCGCCGGTCCCGAGCGAGAGCATGGCCTGCCCCGGCTGGCTGACGCCAACGGCCAGCCCTGCCGCTGAGGTGTCCTCGCCGCCGGCGATGACGGGCGTCCCGGCAGCTAATCCCATGGCGGCGGCGGCTTGTGGCAGCAGACCGCCGATGATGTGCTGGCAGGGGGCAACAGGTGGGTAGAGATGGCGGGGGATGCCGAAACAGGCGATGAGTTCCTCTGACCAGTCGCAGGCGGCCTGGTCAAAGGCGAAGGGGATGCTGGCATCGGAGACGTTGAGGACGGCCTCGCCAGTCAGGCGGAAGTTGACATAGCCGGTAGTGGTCAGGCTGAAGGCGGCGCGAGCGAGCGAATCGGGTTCGTGTTCGGCCAACCAGATGAGCTTGGGGTCCATGTTGTAGGGGGCGGGCTGCTTGCCGTTGATGGCGAGGATGCGGGGGCCGCAGCGCTGGCGCATCTGCTCGCACTGGCGCTCGGAGCGGGCGTCCATCCAGATGATGCCGGGACGGACCGGATGCCCGGCAGCATCGACCAGGACGGCTCCTGCGCCCTGTCCGCTCAAGCCGACGGCCTTGACCTGATCCGGTTTGGCGGCGGCCTGAGTCATGACCGCGCGGGCGACCCGCGCCGTGCCCGTCCACCAGTCTTCGGGGTTCTGCTCGACGCAGCCAGGGCGGGGGGTGAGCAGGGGGTAGGTCTCGCTGGATTGGGCGACGACGCGGCCATCGGGTGTCGCCAAGAGGGCTTTGACGTTGGTGGTGCCGATGTCAATGCCGAGGATGAGTTCGTCCATAATGTTCGGAATAACCCTATTGAGCTAAGCGAAATGCACCCTTGAGCCAGTCCAATTTTTTCCTGATGAGTATATCCAGAGGCGCGGCAAAGGGAAAACCACGCGGTATACTGGGTAGGAATCCCCACGAGACGGACAAGTAGAGGAAGCCGCTATGAATCGCCAGCAGATCATTGAGCATTATATTCGGCAGCCGGAGGTGAGCGTCCTGATTATTGGGGCGGGGATCAACGGCATCGGCACATTCCGCGATCTGGCGCTGCAAGGGGTGGATGTGCTGCTGGTGGACAAGGGCGATTTCTGCTCTGGATCGAGCGCGGCATCGTCGCGGCAAGCACACGGCGGGCTGCGCTATTTGGAACACGGCGATTTCCAGTTGGTACGGGAATCGCTGCACGAACGGAACCGGCTGCTGCGGAATGCGCCTCACGCGGTCGAGCTGCTGCAAACGACTATTCCGGTGTTCCACTGGTTTTCCGGTTTGCTGAACGCGCCGCTGAAGTTCCTGGGGCTGCTCCAGCGTCCCAGCGAGCGGGGCTATTTGGTCGTGAAGATCGGGATGCTGTTCTATGATTGGTTCACGCGGAATGACCGGGCGACGCCGACGCACCGGATGCTCAACCGCCAGCAGGCGCTGGAGCGGCACAGCAAGCTCAACCCGAAGGTGATCGGGGCGGCGTCGTATTACGACTGCTTGATGCCGCAGGCAGAGCGCATTGCGGTGGAGCTGGCGCTGGACGCGGAGGCGACTTCGGAGACAGCCCACGCGCTGAATTACTGCGCGGTGGTTGAGGGCGGGGGCGATACGGTGACGCTGCGCGACGAAACCAGCGGCCAGCACTTCAGCGTGAAGCCCAAGCTGGTGATCAACGCCGGCGGGGCGTGGATCGATTTTGTGAACCGCGCGATGCAGCGGCCGACGCGCTTCATCGGCGGGACGAAAGGCTCGCACATTGTGGTAGACCATCCTGAACTGGCGCGGGTGGTCAACGGGAGTTCGATCTTCTTTGAGAATGTTGACGGGCGGCTGGCGATCTTCATGCCGTTCCGGGATAAGGTCATCATTGGGGCGACCGATTTGCGGTGCGATAACCCGGACGAGGCGGTGTGCAGCGACGAGGAGATCGACTACTTTTTGCAGTTCACCAAGCATATCCTGCCGGGGATGAGGGTGGAGCGTTCGCAGATCGTGTTCCATTTTTGCGGGGTGCGGCCACTGCCGGCCAGCGATGTGGAATTTGTGGGGCTGGTGAGCCGGAATCACAGCATTCGGGTGGTGGAGCCGGACAGCGAGGTGCACTTCCCGATCTATTCGCTGGTAGGCGGTAAGTGGACGACCTACCGGGCGCTCTCCGAGCAGACGACCGATAAGGCGCTGGCCTTCTTGGGGCGGAGCCGGCGGCAGTCCACGGCGAACCTGCCCATCGGCGGCGGGAAGGATTACCCGCGACAGGCTGACGCGCGGGAGGCGTGGCTGAAGCGGGTCAGCGCGGCGACGGGCGTGCCGGTTGAGCGGGTGACGGCGCTGTTTGAACGGTACGGCACGCGGGCGGAAGCGGTGGCGAGGTTCATCGCCAGCGGGACGGATGCGCCGCTGAACGGTTTACCCAGCTACAGCCGCCGCGAGATCATGTTCCTGGCGATCCATGAGCGCGTCGAACATGTTGATGACATCCTGCTGCGACGGTCGTGGATTGCGATGCTCGGCCTGGTGAACGGCACGGCGCTGGCCGCCATCGCTGAGGCGGCAGGCGAAGCGTTGGGGTGGACGGCGGAGAAAATCCAGGCGGAGATCGAGCGGACACGCAACCTGCTGATGACGCGGAACGGCGTCCCTGCGGAGCGGCTGCGGGCGGGATGATGCAATAGAACCGCCAAGACGCCAAGAGCGCTAAGGAAAGATGCAAAGATTGACAAGCCAGCGTGAGATCAGCATTGCATTCCAGACGGATAAAACGCCGGCGGAGTATATCGCGCTGGCGAAGCTGGTTGACCAGTACGCCTTTGATGCGGCCAGCGTGTACTGCGATGCGCCGTTCCATCCGAGCTACGGCCCGCTGCTGCTGATGGCTCCACACCTGCGGCGGGCGCGGGTGGGGCCGGCGGCAGTTTCGCCCTCGCGCATTCACCCGGTAGATATGGCGGCGGAGACGGCGCTGCTGGCGAGTGCCGCGCCAGGGGGGGCTTATTTGGGGATTGCACGGGGGGCGTGGCTGGCGCAGCACGGCATGACGGAAATCCCGCGCCCGATCCAGGCGATCCGCGAGGCGGTCGCTATTGTGCGGCAGCTCCTGAGCGGGGAATCGGGCGGCTTCCAAGGGGAGGTCTACCGGATCGCGGAGAGCGTGCGTGCGCCATACCCGCTGCCGGAGCGTCCGATTCCGGTGATGATCGGGTCGTGGGGGCGGAAGCTGTGTGCGCTGGCCGGAGAGATCGCCGATGAGGTCAAGGTGGGGGGATCGGCCAACCCGGATATTGTCCCGGTGATCCGCGGGTATATCGCCGAGGGTGAGGCGCGGGCGGGGCGTGCACCCGGCACGGTCGGGATCGTGCTGGGTGCGGTGACGGTGGCGGACGAGGACCGCGAGGCGGCCCGCGAGGCGGCCCGGCGGGCCGCGGTGCTGTATCTGCCGGTGGTCGCGCCGCTTGATCCGACGGTACAGGTCGAGCCGGAACTGATCGCGCGGCTGCAAGTTCATGCCGACCGCGGCGAGTTCGAGGCTGGGGCGCGGCTGATTTCTGATGCGCTGCTGGACCGGTTCGCTTTTTCGGGGAACGCGGCTGACCTGACTGCGCATGTGGAACGGTGCTACGCGGCGGGGGCGGGGCGCATCGAGTTTGGGACGCCGCATGGACTCGTCCCGGCGCAGGGGATCCGCATCCTGGGGGAACAAGTCATCCCGGCGCTGCATCGCTATACAGTCTGAGCGGCGCTCGGAGAGCATCCGCGGCGGGCAAGCTCAACAGGTGACGAGTTCGACGGTGACGCCGTCCTGGTCACGGGTGACAAGGGTGTGGTCGTCCGGCTGCGCGAGGGGGCGTTGGGCGGCGCGGAGGGAGTCCCCCAGGCGCGTCCAGGCATCGTGGTCGGGGATGACGAACGAGAACGCCTCCAGTCCCAGCGTGTGCGGCGGCTGCGGCTGAGAGCCGGCCCAGATGTTCAGGCCCAGGTGATGATGGTAGCCGCCGGCGGCCATGAAGATGGCGCCGTGCCCGCTCCAATCGGTCATCAAGTCCAGCCCCAGGAGGCCGCCGTAGAAAGCGCGCGCGTTTTCCAGATCAGAGACGTGCAGGTGAACATGGCCGATATCGGTCTGGGGGTGCAGTCCCGTCCAGGCTGACTCGCCTTCAGAGAGCAGTTGGTGGACATCGAGCGGCGCGGTGGTCATTTGGATGCGGTCGTCAAGGCGTGGCCACTGGTCGCGGGGGCGGTCGCGGTAGAGTTCGAGACCATTGCCGTCGGGATCATCCAGATAGAGCGCCTCGCTGACGGCGTGGTCGGAGAAGCCGCCGAAGGGGATGCGCGCCTCGACCATGCGCCGGAAGAGGCGGGCCAGTTCGGCGCGGTTGGGGAGGCGGATGGCGACGTGATAGAGGCCGGTGCTACGGCGCGGCTTGGGACGCCAACCGGGATGTTCGGTCAGGCGAAGGCGGGGGGTGCGACCGTCGGCGGTGAGGACGGCTGTTCCGTCCTGACGGCTGAGCAGACGGAAGCCGATGAGATCGCTGTAGAAGGCCAGGGAACGGCGCAGATCAGCGGTTCGGAGGTGGGCAGAGCCGATGTGGGTATCCGGGGGCAGGGGCATGGAGTTCATTCCTTTGAGGATAGGCGAGGACTGCACTTTTACTTCCATTATGGAAGTGATGCTATTTTAGCGCTACAGTGGGGGCAACGTCAATGCACTTTCTTAATGGGAAGTGTTAGAATGGTGTGGATCGACTCATCTTCACCTGCTGACGCTCTTTCCCCGCAGTAGGGGAATGCAGTGAGGTGGAGAGGTGGAGTCAGTCTGTTTCTTTAATTAGGATGCGCTGACATGGCTGAGACGACATCGAACCCCCTGCTGTGCCCGATTGCGCGGACAGCGGAACTGGTCGGCGATACCTGGACGATCCTGATTGTGCGCGATTTGATGAGCGGGGCGAAGCGCTTCGGCCAGCTCCAGGAGTCGCTGGGGCACATCAGCCCGAAGACGCTGACGCAGCGGCTGAAACGGCTGGAAAGCGCCGGGATCATCAGGCGGGAAGCGTTTGCAGAGATTCCGCCGCGGGTGGAGTACAGCCTGACAGCTAAAGGCAGCGCTCTGCACGAGATCATCGAAGCGATGCGCTGCTTCGGCGAGCTGCATCTGCCACTGGAGGCGGCTGGCTAAGGCCTCAGGCGACGACAGTGCCGCCATCGACGGCCAGGGCGTGGCCGGTGACGAACGACGAGTCCTCCGAACACAACCACACAATTGCTTGAGCGACTTCATCGGGCCGTCCGAGCCGCCGCATGGGGATGGCATGGACGGTACTTTCGAGCATGCGGGGATCGGTCTCGCCGATGCCAGCGACCATAGGCGTCTCGGTAAAACCGGGGCAGACAGCATTGATGCGGATCCCCTTGCGGGCGTATTCCAGGGCTGCCGAGCGAGTCAAGCCGACGACGCCGTGCTTGCTGGCGGCATAGGCGGAGGCATAGCGGAAGCCGATCAGCCCAGCGGCTGAGGCCACGTTGACAATCGCGCCGTGCCCGTGTTCGAGCATGGGCGGGATTTCGTACTTCATGCAGAGCCAGACACCGGTGAGATTGACGGCGAGGATGCGATCCCACATGGCCTTTTCGCGCTGGTCGGTGGGCAGGAGATCGCCGCCGATGCCGGCATTGTTGACGGCGCAATTCAGACGGTCGAAGGTCTCCAGCGTCATCTCGATGAGGGCCTGCACTTGATTCTGCTCGGTGACATCGGCATAGACGAAGCGGGCCTGACCGCCCTTCTCTATGATCCGGCGGACCGTTTCTTCACCGCCGGGGACGCTGACATCGCTGACGACCACCCGCGCCCCGGCTTCGGCGAGGGCCAGCGCCGCCGCCCGTCCGATTCCGGATGCGCCGCCGGTGACCAGCGCCACACGATCTTGTAGTTTCATGGGACAGCTCCTCGAATCAAAAGGGTGTCCACGATGGGACACCCTGAATTATGACTCGTCCGGCGCGGCTGTAAAAGTTGGGCGCTAACGGCCGGGCTTGAAGGAGTCGATGACGGGCAGGAAGAGCGACTCGCTGAGGGCCTCCCGCTCGTCAGGATTGACGACAACGACGATGAGATAAGCCTGCTGGCGGTCATTCGCCAGCGCGACGAGAACGGCGAAGCCCTGGAATTCGCCCTCAAGCAGCGTCCAGGCGAGCGCGTCCGTTTCGCGGGTGACGGCTGTGCTGGCATCGATGCCGAACTGGGCGCTGATGAGCGGGAC
The DNA here is from genome assembly GCA_034431625.1 of Anaerolineae bacterium. Lineage (GTDB taxonomy): Bacteria > Chloroflexota > Anaerolineae > Aggregatilineales > Phototrophicaceae > CFX2. The sequence continues at coordinate 146,340 of DAOUCY010000102.1, forward strand.
TGCCATCTCGACGGTCGCTCCAGGGATGATCTGGAAGGTCAGCGCGGTCTGGTCGAGGCCGCCGCGGGCAAATGTCCCGGCCATGACTTCCGTCCAACCGACGGGCTTGAGAGCGGTGTAGCTGCCGTCAGCACTGGTGAAGGGTTCGAGTTCAACCGCAACCGGAGCGGCTCTGGCGATCTGGAAGGCCGGTTCACTCATGCTGGCGATACAGCGGGTATCCAGCTTGGCGGTTGGATCGGCCAAGAACTGCTCGGCGATATTGAGGGCGCAATCGCTGGAGAAGACCGCGCCGTGACCAACGCCGGGGAAGCTCAGCACGGTGCTGTTGGAGAGCGTTGCGGCAGCAAGGTCACCGTAGCTGGGCGGGGTGATGGGATCGTATTCGCCGCTGACGACGAGCGCAGGGACAGGGCTGGTGACCGGCTGGTTCTCAATGGTGTTGGGCTGGCCCGCGCCCCAGGCAGCACAGACTGGCAAGAGGGCTGGATCGACCAGACCGCGACGGGCGAAGCCCTGAAGTTCGGGGCGGGTTTCCTCGACTGCGGCCTGGAGGCTGTTGGCTGTCTCGAAGGTGAACTCCTCGGCGCACTGGACGGCGGTATTCATGCCTACGAAGACATAGGGAAGCTGCTGCAAAACGACGGTGGTCATCAGGGAGAGGAACTGGTAGTTCCCGTCGCGGGTTTCGTAGATCGATTTGGGCAGCGCCGGGATGATCTCGGCGGCGTAGAGGGCATTGAAGACATAGCTGGCGAAGGTGTCGCCATCGACGACGGCCTCGAGACTCTGGCCGGTAGACGGGTCGAGGACATCGGTGCGTATCGGATTGGCATTGAGCTGATCGACAAGATCGTAGAAGACGGTCTCCAGATCAGGATAGGCTGCGCTGCAATCCGGATTCTGCCGGCAGCCGGCGAAGAGGACATCCAGCGCCCGCTGGAAGGTGAAGGGCACATTGGTGAGCGCTACTTGGGGGGGATAGACCGAATCGATGATGACGCTGCGGATGCGTTCGGGGTGGTCGCGCAGGACGGTGAGCGCCAGCTTGGTTCCGTAAGAGACGCCGAACAGATTGGCCTGTTCGTAGCCCAGCGCGGCGATCAGGTCGGCAACATCGGCGGCATTTTCAGCGCTGTTGTAGGCGGTGAGGTCGATGCCCTGACCGCTGAGGCGGTCAGCGCATTCGGTCAGCGCCTGGCTGTACAAGGCGACGTACTCGTCGGTGGTCAGGACACGGTCGAGGGTGTCGTAGGTTAGGTCACGGATTTCGGCGCAGGCCAGCGCGGGCTGCGACTGGCCGACACCGCGCTGGTCGAAGAGGATGAGATCGCGGTTTTCCAAGAGCGGCTCGAAGCGGTCTTTGAAGACGAGCGGGAGCAGGTCCAGAACTGCGCCGCCGGGGCCGCCTTCGAGGTAGATGAGGGGGTCAGCGGGCTTATCCGGGCCGGCGCTGCGGAAGATGGCTACGGCGATTTCGATGGTGCGGCCGTCGGGGTTGGTGCGGTTTTCCGGGACGACCAGGCGGCCGCAGTCCGGGTTTGTCCCTTGGGGGACAGTGAAGGGGCAGCGCGACTCTTCGAAGCGCGGAAGGGCCTTATTCTGAGCGGCAGCCGGAACCGAGACGGCCAGCAGGGCGAGCATGACGAGAACGAGCATCTGACGCATGAGGTGTCCTTTCAGATTCATCGGGCGAAGGTGTACAGGTCGGTGACCAGGTCGATCTGGATGACAGGCTGGCCGTCCTGCTGGGTGAATTTGAGGGGGGTCCCGGCGAGCGGGGGCATCGCCATCACATAGGAGGCCTCCCCTTTGTCATTGACCTGCTTGACGAGCCGGGTGGTGAAATCACCGGCATCGAGCCAGAGGGTGTCGTTGGTCAGGGTGATGGTGATCTGACCGAGGGCAGGATTGGTGTAAGCGCCAAGGTAGGGGCGCACTTCGTCGAGGTCCAACGGTTGGAGCGATTTCTGAAGCTGCTGGAAGGCTTCATCGGCGGATTTGAGCGCGAAGGCGATGTTCTCGTCGTATTCTTGGGGCTGGTCGAAGACCAGTTCCAGCAGGCGCATCTTGACGCCTTCAGTGAACAGATTGGCGGCCTGGCCGTTCGCCAGGACGACAACGCCCAGGTTGGCCTGTGGGAGGAAGGCGACCGCGGAGGTGAAGCCGAGGGTATTGCCATCATGGGAGATCACCGGCTGGCCCTTGTAGGTGCCGATGATCCAGCCCAGCCCATAGCTGAGGTCAGCATTGATGGCGATCTGGGGCGTCCAAGTCTCGGCGAGGTTGGCTTCGGAGACGACGCGCGTTCCATCCGGCGAGACGCCTTTGTTGAGTTCGGTGATGAGGTAGCGGGCCATGTCGTTGGCGGTCGACCAGTGGGCGCCAGCCGGGGCGATGGGCAGCAGGGAGGCTTCGAGATTCAACGAGATCGGTTCGTAGACGCCTTCGATGACGGCGCCGTGGGGGGCGGCGTAGTCGCCGTCTTTGACGACTGCATCGAACGAGAGGGTGGTACGGCTCATGCCGGCGGGTTCAAGGACACGCTCGGAAAGCGCGCGGACGTAGGCATCGAAGAGCTGGCCGTAATTCCCGCCGTTGGCGGCAGCGGCTGCGTAGCCCCCGGTGGCAACCATCTGGTTGCTGTACTGGAAGGCTTCGCCGAAGCCGGTGAAGAAGCGGAAGGTGCGCAGCGACTCGATGACTCCTTCGGCGGTGAGATCACGCGCGTTGAAGATCAGTTCGAGGTCGCGGCGGGGGACGCCGGTGCAGGCACAAACCAGGTTGCGGATGGTAATGGTCTGGGTCAGCGCGGGATCCTCCACGGCGAAGTTGGGCAGCACGTCGATGACGGGTTCGTCCCACTGGAGCAGACCATCATCGACAAGAGTCGCCATGAGGAGGGTGGTGAGCGATTTGCCGACCGAGCCGATCATCATGCGGGTATTGGGAGTGATGGGGTCGCTGCCGCCGAGCTGTTTGACGCCATAGCCCTGGGCAAAGACGATCTCGCCATCCTGGACGATGGCGACTACCGCGCCGGGCACATCAGTGCGATCCATCAAGTCCGTGGTGTACGCGGAGAGTTCGCTGGTGATGCTGGCATCGACCGTCTTGGGCTGCGTTCCGCTCAGATCGGTCTTTTCGAGAGCGGTGATGGTCAGGCCGGTGATGATGATTTGAAGCTGGGCATTGCGCTCCTGGGCAGCGACGAGATCGACATCGAAGAGCGCGACATACACATTCCCGGCTACCAACTGGCCGACACCCTGATAGACGCGGGTCTGGTCGTCGCTGAGGGCGGTATCGACCACGGTCAGCTCAACGCCGGGGGCAGAGGGCGGCTCGATGCTCTGGATGGGGGTGAAGGTGAAATCCGGCGCGACAGATGCCCAACCCTGGACGATGGCGGCGCGGACATCCTGGCCGGGGATGACCAGTATGTGGACGACCAGCTTGCCATCGGGGTCAGTGAGGGTGACGTAGCCGTCACTTTCCTGAACCGTCCAGTTAGCCGGTACGGGCACGGTGAAGCGACCTTCGGGGTCTTGGTAAGTATCTGCGGCTTGCTGGGCGAGCGCCGGGAAGATGCCCAGCGCAGCGAGCAGCAGGCCCGCGACCAACAGGCGGACAAGCATGCGTGTAACGGAGAACATGGCAATCCTTTCGTGTTTGTAACGGGCGTTATTCTTCCGGGAGGCGCGGTGGGGCGATCCAGGCCAGCGCCGCGCTGGGCAGGGTCAGCGCGAACAGAAACGCTCCGGCGACCAATATCGCCTGGGCGCTTTCGCCTTGTGGCAGCCACAGACCGGCATCGCTGGCGATCTGCCAGTACACCAGCGCCAGCAGCAGCGCGCTCGCCAGGGTGATGTAGGCGCCGCGATAGGCGCGGTTCCTGAGCAGAATTTCGCGCTCATCTAGTTTGCGGTCTTCGTCGTTTGTAATCCGCCAGAGTTCCCCGCGCATCAGCTTGTAGGCGAACAGCACGGTCGCTACAGCCAAGACTGCGAAGGCGGGCAGGACAATGGGGTAAGTTTCGCCGAGGGTGCGGGTCAGCACTGCCCCGGCAAAGCTGGCATAAGTCGCCAGGACCAACGCCCGGTCATTATTGAACCATCGCAAGTGTACAGCCATTTCCATCCCTGATCCTCACTTTACTCCGATAAAGCTGTTCGAAGGGGTTTGAAAGGTTCTAAAGAGAAGATTGCCTCGACGGGGACATTGAAGTAGCGGCTCATCTTCAAAGCCAGCTCCAAACTGGGATGATAGTCACCGCGTTCGATGTAGCCGATGGTCTGGAAGTTGACGCCCAGCGCATCGGCCAGTTCTTTGCGCGAGATGCCGCAGTCGGCCCGCAGCACCGCCACCCGGTTGTAGATGGTTGTCTTCTCCATATCGATCACTCTACTTCAACAAGGATATGTTGTATATATACAACATTATGGTAAGACTATAAAACAACTCTACCGGGTTTGTCAAGGCGGCCAGCGCTGATATTCATAGAAGAGTACGCCGGAGGGCAGCAGGCGGTTGCATGTCCAGCCGTGCCCTAACCGAACCTTAACACGCGGCGGAGCACGGGTGCAATCTTGCATCGGACTTCCGGGTTATGATACACTTTGCGGCAGATGCGACCCTGTGCCGCTTCGAGAGCCGTGTTAGAAACCGACAGCGATCACCCTCCCCATTTTCACGACAGGCTTAACCGACATCAAAAACCGGGTTAAGGCGGCGATGATCCGCGCTTAACATCCGGTTTTTAGTATTTGGGGTTCGGAGAGGGTCGATCCAGGAGAAGGAAAAAGCGTTGGACGGCAGTATAGTGCCCTTGATCGTTTTGATCGCGCTCCACGCGCTGATCACGCTGGCGTATGCGGCGCTGACGAATACGCGCGAGCCGCTGCTGCGTGACCAGACCGAGACCGGACACGACGCGCCGCCCCGTCTGCACATCACCTACCAGTTGAGTCTGCTGCTGGTCCGCTTCACGATTGCGGCGCTGGCGGTGACGGCGCTGGGGCAGGCGTTGATCGATGGATTGAGCATCGCGGATGCTGCATTGGAACGGGCGCTGGCTTATATCATCGTGCTGATTCCGACGGCGCTGGTCACGCTGGTGGTCGGTGACATGGTGCCGGAAGCGATTGGCAGCGGACGTGCGGAAGTGATCGCGCCGTGGGCGATCTACCCGATGAAACTGCTGATCGTGCTGCTGGGGCCGGTGGTGTACCTGATTACGGGACTGAGCAAGACGATTGCGGCGTTCTTCGGCAGCAGCGACAAAGTGAATGTGTTCACCGAGGAAGAGCTGATGACGATGCTGGACGCCAGCGAAAAAGAAGGCAGCATCGAAAACGAAGAGAAGGAGATGATCTACTCGGTCCTTCAATTCGGCGATAAGACGGTGCGCGAGGTGATGGTGCCGCGCATCGACATCACGGCCATCGAGATACAGACTTCGGTACAGGAGGCGCTGGCTGTCTTCCAGTCGAGCGGGCATTCGCGTATTCCTGTTTACGAAGACAGCATCGATAACATCCGCGGGCTGCTATACGCGAAAGATCTGTTGGGGGTACAGCCGGATACTGCGCCGACCAAAACGATCCGCGAGTTGATGCGGAAGGCTTACTTTGTGCCGGAGAGCAAACGGGCGGATGTGATGCTGAAGGAACTCCGCAGCAGCAAAGTCCACATGGCCGTCGTGGTCGATGAATACGGCGGGACGGCCGGCATCATTACGGTTGAGGACTTGATCGAAGAGATCGTCGGGGATATCCAGGATGAATACGACCTGAACGAAGAGGTCGAATACGTGGAACTCGGCCCGAACGTCTACCGCGTGGATGCCGGGATGAACCTGACTGATTTTAATGATCTGCTGGAAGTTGAACTGCCGACCGAAGACAGCGACACGCTCGGCGGCTTTCTGTTCACCCAGTTGGGGCATGTGCCGGAAGTTGGCGAGACGCTGGAACACGGCAATTTGACGCTCAAGGTGGAGTCGCTGGACGGCCGGCGCATCCGCAAAGTCCACGTGACGCGCAAGGTGACTCTGCCGCCAAGTGATGAAGCGGCGTCAGCGGCGAACGGCGTGGCGGTGGAACCGCATCCCGTGCCGGAATAGTCCGATCAGTTGATGCGGCGGCAGACGAGGCGAATGCCGATGCGGTCATCCCAGGTGGGTGTGATCGAAAAGATGGCCTGACGCCGCCGGAAGAAGACCACCTGACAGAGCAGACTGCACACTTTGCCCCAGTTGTCGGGATGGGACTGGAGATGCTCGCGGGTGGCGCGGCCATCGGTTTTGTCCCAGGCCCACTCGCTGAAAAGATCGAAGTTCTCGTGGATGTAGAGGCTGCGGTAGGAGTGGGGGCTGAAAAAGCGTCCGATGGCTACTAGGGACTCGTGGAAGTTGGGCAGGTCGATCATCCAGCCGGGTTCCAGCAGCCGGGCCTGGCGCAGTTCATGCTCCAGCCAAGCGCAGAACGCGACCGCTTCGGTGCAGTAGATGCGGGTGGCGGGCAGCGTGGAGGATTCGGGGTTGTACAATGCACGGGGGCGCTCGCTCACGGCCTGAAAATAGGCAAGCACCTGACGGTAAGTGAGCGGATACCGCGCCAGGCGGTAGGGACAGTCGATGACGTAATGGGTCACTTTGCCAGACGTGCCAGCGGCGTTGAAAGGGCTGGCCGGGTATTTGCCCGGTTCGACGACATCCGTCCAACTGATGTCGGGCAGTCCTGTTCCCGGCCCTTGTGAGATGAGGCCGAGGCCAGGGCGAGGATCGCCGAGGGTCGAGAGCGCTCGCCAGCACTGCGTCCAGGCGGCGGCGTTCGCCAGCGGCTCGGCATGGTCGAGTAGAGCGACAAGGCGCTCGACCACACGCTGGATGAGGGCAGTACTGGTCGAGCGGGTGGCAAGCTGCCCGGCCAACCAGACCTTCCACCAGTGAGGTGAATTCACTTCGTTGGGCAGATCCTCGGCGAGGAGCTGCTCGATCCAGGCAGGATAGCGAGCCATGTAGCCTACGGCGCTGTTCACGGCTTCGTGCCAGACGGCGGCATCCTGCAGAAGGTGATCGATGACTGCCTCCAGACTTCCTTGAGCTGCTAGGTACATGCCGGCAAACTGCTGCTGGATGCTGAGGGACATGAAGCCCCAACGTGGAAAACCGTCCGCGGCCGTGTCGATCCGTTCGAGGGGTTTTTCGACCTGATCGGGAGACAAAAAGGGTTTGATCTGCTCCGTCGTCCATTTGACCCGCTCGGACTTGCCGGCGAGACTAGACTGCATGGCGTAGGCCAAACGTGTTAGGGGTGACCGGAGCATCTCTTCAGCGCGCGAGTCGACCATGCCCCTCCCTACAATGGATCACTTAGCGCTGCTATGATTCCAGTGTAACCCTTTGTGGTATAGAGACAACAGGACTGAAAGGCTATTGCGCCGGAAGCAGGACGCCGCCCGCCAGTTCGTGCCAGCGCTGGACGATGGCGTCCACGATCTGCGGGGTGGTGAGGTAGGTGGTATCGATTTCGTAGACGCCTTCGAGTTCGCGGACGGCCCATTCGCGCTTGAGGCGCCCCAATG
>DAOUCY010000103.1:0-4287 GCA_034431625.1 Anaerolineae bacterium
AGGTCAGGTTCATGAACGAACCTGACCTCTTATGAATGCAGCAGAAGGTGTTTTTGAAAGGCTAACGGCGCGGCTGTGGTGGAATAGGGCGGTTGCGAACAGGCACACGCGCTGGCACGACCTTCGGTGGATTCAAAAGGCGACCAAGTTCGTCTAGTAGCTCACGAAGTCGAGCAGCGATATTTGGCTTGTTCGGTTTGCCCATACTGTGTTACTCCTGCTGATTGCGTACTTTGTGTGTTTAAGACTATAGCACACTTTGGGCTGCAATTGCTTGGAAAAACGTTAGAAACCGTGTCAAAAACCGATAACAAAATCGCGCCATGTAGCATTTGTGGAGAGGTTGGCGTGCGAGTGGACTTGATGAGAGTCTAATCGATCCCCAAAAGATAGTCCAACGCGGAGTGAACGCGCTTGTGAACTTCCGTCTTGTTCGCCTCTGTCGTCCCCTTCCTGAACAGTTGCTCGGTGTCGATCACCATCGCTACTGTACCGGAGAGGGTAAGTTGCCGATGATGATCACATGATGACGGGCGCGGGACAGTCCCACATACAGCAACTGATTGGCGATTTCCTCACGCAGGGCATGGAGTTCTGTCAGAATCACGACAGCGCTTTCCAGTCCTTTGTAGCTGTGGATCGTGCAGATACGCGCCGCCATCGGCATCTCTGTGTTCAGATTCCAGGTTAGGATGAAATTACCGAGCTGGTCATCATTCTGCCATTGACTGCGCTTCTCACCTGCTGGGGTAAGCACGATGATGTCTTCGGCTGGAACACCTTCTTCATTAACCAACCGATGCAGGACACGCTGAAGCTCACGGCGTTCGGACTGCTTATCCGGTGCGGAAATGATCTCAACCGGACGCCCTTCTGGTCCGATGCACTGCATTTCTGCATCACGGGAGTAAGGTTTCAGGCGTTCGTGGATGTGCTGCGTGTTTCGGAGATTCTCATCCAGATAGAGGGGTTCACTCTCCATCGGTATCTGGCTGATCTGGGTGAAGATGCGCTGGTTATCGTCAAAGAAGACATAGAACACGCCGCTTTCAGGGTCTTTGAGCGCATCCAGCAGACCGATCCACCACGTATCCTCGAAGTCCTGCCCCTCATCGACGATGAGGGCATCATACAGCTGATTGGGGTCGGCATCGGGCGCTTTCAGGACGCCGACAGCATCCACCAGCAGGTCTGGCGCTTGTTTGTAGAAACTGTCACCGCGTAGCATGGGAATGCGTGCTCGGTGAACCATGTGTCCGACCAGACCGTGAAATGTGAACACATCAATCTGTGGATGCTGAAGCCGCGCGCTAATCCACTTGGCCAGATTGGCGTTAAAGCAAACGAACAACACCTGCAAGCCACTCTCTGCGAGTCGGGCTGCCTTCTCTATCGCCAGCAAGGTTTTACCCGTGCCAGCCCCGCCGATAATGGCAGCGCGTCTCTGATAGCGCAGAACATTGAGGATTCTGAACTGCTGACGGGTAAGCTCCTCGATTTTACGATTTTCCTGCGCGAACTGTTCCACAATGCGCGGTTGTAGGCTGCGCGTAGGCACAAGCAGGCTGAGCAGCGCCTCCACGGCACGTTTACCGCCCATAGTGGCGTTACGGGCATCAGCCCGAGACTGCCAGTAGCGGAAAATCGCCAGCAGGCGGTTTTCGAGATCGTGCAGGTGTGTTATGTCGATAAAGATGTCATCCGGGCAATCCGGGCGAATGTGACCGTACACCCGCGCATCTGGCAGGGCAACCGCTGGAAACAACGCGAAGGGGATGCCTTTCGTCTTGGGATCGTTCGCCAGCCAATCGCCCAATGCCCGGCGATTACGTTCTGCCTGTTCACACGGGTCTTTGATTTCATACCGACCACTGAACCAACGTCCATTTTCGATACGAATATCGCCACCCTTGACTTCCATAATCAGCACGCCATGGTCGGGATGTGCAATCAGAAAGTCGATCTCGCCCACCGTGCCAAGTGTGCGGGCGAACCACTTAACCGCGTGCAGGACGGTGAACGAATCCGACAGCTTCTCAAATGCCTCATACAAGAGCAGTTCCGCGTCGCTGGTGGTATCGTCACTGCCTGCGCCGCGATGCACATTGCCCATATAGAACCCGCGCAGATAGCCTACCGTCAGCTTATCCGCACGGCGATTGAGTTCGCGGATGCCCAGCGTGGTGATGCGAAACGCATCCTGCATCGAGTCGCTGTGATGAGGACGCTTTTCAGCAAAGCCCGCCTTACAGAAATGCACATCGCACCACGCCACGCGGCTCACCAGCGTGAGCTGATTGCCGCTCATCGCCTGCGCTTCATCTTCACTGATGTTGAAGTGCTTTGCCAGACGGAACAGAATTTGTGAACGAGTGTGGGTCTGCCCATCACTGAGCAAGTTCAGGAAGGGCAGCAGAAACTCGTTTTGAGAAGGAATGGACATTACACCCTCAATCCTCACGCCTGCGCCACGCAACACAACTGAACTCTCTGATAGGGCGGGTGACGACAATCAAGCCGTGTACCAATGAAAGCCTGCTGGTCAACTGGCGTGCTTCTTCATAAAGCGTCATGTGTCACCGCCTTTTCCCTTCTATTTTAGCATCATTCGCGGTCATCGGAATGCGCCGCCCGCGCATCCGCCGGTGGCGGTTGCAGCCGCGTTTGCCACTGGCGCACATCTGGCACATCATACGTTTTTGACTCGTCCTTCGGCGCGGGGGCGTGCATGATGGGCAGCGCAGCCATCTGATCGTACATCTCCAGAATGATGCGCTTTGTACGATACTCACTGTGCGCCGCTTCGTCTTTGCGCTTGACAATAGGGAACGTCTCCAGGATGTAGTCCACGTCGTCGCGTTCGATTCCGTACAGGTGAAAGTAGAGCGCGTTCAGCTCGCAGCGCAGCAGGAAGCGCCGCTCTTCGTCCCACACAAACGGCGGGATGTCGTAACCGACGTCGCGCGCGAAGGGCTGTATGTCCCAGGCGGTGTAGGTGAGTTCCAGCACGCGCGGCACGATGAAATCCAGCAGCGCGGGCGTGTAGGTGTGCGGCGGGAGGACGGGCAATTGATTCAAGACAAAGAAGTTGAAGTTTGCCCCGCCCATCTTTTGCCGCGTGACGTAGTCAAACACAAATGTGTTAGCGTTCGCCAGCAGCGCGGATGTCAAACGCGGACCGACGTTGGGGAACGCCAGAGGCGCTGTATCCCCAAACGCCGCGCGCGGCAGCAGGCTAAAGATCGCGGTGCGCTCATTGGTGCTCCCTGCAATACCCCGAAAGCCCAGCAGCCAGCCATGCTCCCAGAAGTCAAGGCGCGCTTGCACCTCCTGCGCGTCCACCCAGTAGCGCGGCAGGGGCAGGGCGTCGGGGCTGCACAGTTCGTCGGGGGTCATGTTGCGAGTGGAGAGGTCCTCGCCTTGCCCCCCCTCTAAATCTCCCCCCCTCAGGTGGGGAGACTTCAGACCGTGCGCTTCCTGACTCCCTTCCCCCTCATGGGGAAGGGACGGGGATGGGGGCTTTTGCGAGTACGTTGCCCAGCGGTGGGTGAACTGGTGCATCATCTTCGCCTCGTAGAGGGGCAGGCAGCGCTTACCTTCACACACGAAGTGGTTCCCTTGCAGCGCATACCCTTCGCCCTCCAGCGCCTTACGGGTGCGGAACAGGTGCGAGTCGTTGGACATATGGAACATTGTTGAGAACGAAATGCCCCACGGGTTTTCGAGCGGCGTTTTTCGGATCAGCACCGGGACGCGGAGGTAGACCGCTTTGGCGATCTCGGCGTCGCGGCGCGTACGAAAGATAGGGACGGTGAGCGTGTTAGGGTTGAACAGGGCGATGTCGGCGTCACTCAGGGTGATGCGGCGTTCCGGGTCCTCAAGGTCGGCGACGCGGTGCGCGAAAAAGATAAACCGTGCGCCGTCCTCACCTTTTTGCCGCCGGGCGCGGGGGCTGCGCATGGTGACCAGAGAGAACTTGATCCTGCTGTCGACGGCGGGAAAGAGTCCGTCGCGATTTTCGAAGTCGTACAAGCTGACAAGGGAGCGCGTCTGCATCAAATCCTGAAAGAAAAACTTGGTAGTGTCGTCCGTGGCAATCCCCGACGGGACGATCATCCCGGCGCGCCCCTGCGTGTTGATGATGTGGCGCGCCATTTCCGCGAAAATCGTATACTTATTTATGTCGCCGCGCCCGCACAAGGGGTAGCGCCCGCTGGTGTGAAAAAAATGCGATTCGCCCGCTGCCTTGCGCTTGTCGGCGGCGAAGGCTTGCAGTAAATGTGGGTC
>DAOUCY010000104.1:0-11627 GCA_034431625.1 Anaerolineae bacterium
ACTGACCGCCGTGATTTGAGCCTCTTGCGGCTCGGATGGGACTTCCTGGAGCGCCGATTAGCCCTTTCCGATCCCATCCCACTCGTCTCGAATCCGAACTTTTGTTTGATGTCCGGTGGCTAGTATGGCGTTTATGTTTCTCGAACTAATCACAGCCTTGACCAGGGTCTCTTTAAGTGGTTAATGGAACACAAAGTGTTGGGCCTAGGTCTGGCATTAGTCTTGTGGATAATTACGTCATGGGAAACCTGGTCTCTTCATGAGGCTCTCTTACCTGGCGCACAGGATTACTTTAAGGTGGCCAGTTTTTTGTATGAAATCATTGCCATTCACTACATTTTCCTCGCGCTTCAAGTAGCCAAGTTACCCCAGTGGGTAGATCAGCCAGCTAGGACAATAGCGCGATACTCCTTTTTTATCTATTAGGACTTACGCAAACGAGCAAAAATAAGGACGAGACGATAAACTTAAAGGATGAGCAAAGTCACACGATTGGATTATTGTCAATTTCTGTTGGTGAGCCAAACCAACTACACCCTGACCTATTTTGCCGAGCATAGCCCAGGTTTTAGCCACGACGCGGTGAAACGTTATTTGGAGGAGGACAAACTCACCGCGCGGATGGTGTGGGAGAGCGTGCACGGCCAAGTGGTGCGGAGTGAGCATGGCTACCTGGCCTTCGACGACACGGTGCTGGAGCATCGCAGCGCGTTCCAGATCGAGTTGGTGCGACGGCAATACAGCGGGAATGCCCACGCGGTCATCAAGGGGATCGGGGTGGTGACGTGCGTGTATGTCAACCCCGACATCGACCAGTTCTGGATCATTGACTACCGCATCTATGACCCGGAGCGGGACGGGAAGACCAAACTTGACCATGTGTGGGAGATGCTGGATAACGCGCTGAGCGACAAGCAGCTGCCGTTTCGGGGCGTACTGATGGATAGCTGGTATGCCGAACGCAAACTGATGCTGCATATCGAGCGTCTGGGCAAGGTCTACTACTGTCCGCTGAAGGACAACCGTCAAGTGGACGAGACGGGTGGCGAACGGGGTTATCAGCGGGTAGACAGCTTGACGTGGACGGAAACCGAGCAGCAGCAGGGCAAACTCGTCCACCTCAAGACCTTCCCCAAAGGGCATCAGGTGAAACTGTTCCGGTTGGTGCTGTCTGCCCAGCGCACGGACTATATCGCCACTAACGATATGGCTCAAGATTCGACCCAGGCCACTCAAGAGGTGTGTGACCTGCGCTGGAAGATTGAGCAGTTTCACCGTGAAAGCAAGCAAACCACTGGCCTTGAAGGCTGCCAATGTCGTCTGGCGCGTATCCAACGCAACCATATCGCCTGCGCTATACTGGTTTGGGTTCGTCTCAAACAAGTCGCTCAGGAAACCGCTTCCACCGTTTATCAGCTCAAACGCGGCTTGCTGGATGATTACATGCGTTCTCAATTGCGTTCACCCGCTATTCGAATGCGTTTTGCGTAAGTCCTGTCTATCTTACCCATATACCCTTGGTTCCTAAACTGCTGGGAGCAGATCGTTTGGTTGGGCTTAGTGATCAGTATCTTCTTAGTTTTGGTCTGAGAGTCTTCTTATATCTTGCGATACCACTAACAATTGTTTTCGTGATGAGGCAGATTGCTCGTATTTTGCCTGGCGAGTTTCTGCTTCGTTTGGTTGGATTACCCAATCTGGTGTCTTCAAAATCGAGACTGTAAACTAATTGGTGTAAATGGCGTGTCAGGTAGAGAATAGAGGAACGAGGAAAGGACACGACCATGAACGAGAACCAGGATACCCCGAAACCGACGCTGCCGCACCTGCCGGATGCCGAAACCATCGTGGAGGAACTGGCAAAGGCCAAGAGCATAGACGACCTCACCGGCAAAGATGGGGTGTTCGCCCGGCTGTTTGGCAAGACGCTGACGGCGATGCTGGAAGGGGAGATGAGCGCCCATCTGGGCTACGAGCCATATGAAGCTAAAGGTCGCAACAGCGGCAATAGTCGCAACGGCAAACGCACACGTCAAGTCAAGACCAGCAGCGGGGAAGTCGAAGTGCGCGTACCACGCGACCGCAACGGGACGTTTGAGCCACAGGCGCTGCGCAAATACGAGACCAGCAGCAGCGAATTGGAAGACAAGATCATCGCCCTGTACGCACGGGGGATGACCGTGCGGGACATTCAGAGCGCCTTGCAGGAGATGTACGGGATTGAGACCAGCGCCGAAACCATCAGCAAAATCACCGACAAGGTGCTGCCGCTGGTGGAAGCCTGGCAGAACCGGGCGCTGGCTTCACACTGGGCGATCTGGTGGTTGGATGCCATCCATGTCAAGCTCAAGCGGGAACACAAGATCGTCAATACGGCGGTGTATCTGGTGATGGGCATTGACCTGGAAGGCAGGAAAGACGTGTTGGGGCACTGGGTTGGTGACGGCGCGGAAGGCAGCAGTTTCTGGCTGTCGGTCATCACCGAGTTGAAGAACCGAGGCGTACAGGACGTATTCATCGCCTGTGTGGACGGTGTGAGCGGTTTCGAGGAGGCGCTGCGGGCGGTCTTCCCCGTCACCGAAGTGCAGCGCTGCCTGGTGCATCAGGTGCGCTACAGCCTCAAATACGTTACCCAGAAAGACCGCAAAGCCTTCACCGCTGACTTGAAGACGATTTACCAAGCGCCGACGCGGGAGGCCGCCGAGACCGCCCTGCTGCAACTGAGCGAGCGCTGGAGCGCCAAGTACGCCCTGGCGGTGCGTTCCTGGGAAAACAACTGGGAAAGCCTGGCGACGATGTTCGCCTACACGCCCGAAATCCGGCGGTTGATCTACACCACCAACCCAATTGAGGGCTACAACCGCCAACTGCGCAAGGCCACCAAGACCAAAGGCGCATTTCCCACGGCGGAGGCCGTGCGCAAGAGCTTCTGGTTAGCGCACCAGAACATCGCCCAGACATGGGATCGTCCCATTCACAACTGGGAACTGATCCTCAACCAGCTCGCCATTCGCTTTGAAGGCAGAATACCGCTTTGAAGGACAGGTCATTTACACCAAAGTCTTGACAGACTCCGTGAAGGGTTATCTAATGCAGTGCTGGCACAGCGACTGAGTAAGAGTCCCAAAACAATAGCTAATCAATTGACAGGGGTTTATCTCAAACTCCAGCAGTATTTCGGATTATCTCAACCTCCAGACCGGGCAATGCTGCTCGTGCTGTTAGGAAAAAGCTCCTAAAATTTTGGGATGATGATCGGATTGGCAGATTGGCTAACCATGAATTAGCATGGCTTTGATAGAAAAGGGGAAATTGTTTGCATAATTCACCGCCACTCAATCCACACTTGGCAGCGTTATCAGGTCTACTGCACGACATCGGCAAATTCTGGCAGCGAGCTGAAAGGCGCGGTGTTCATGATGCTTATCGAGGTTTTGATAAAACAGACTATGGTGCCAATGGCGCACATGCAACGTTCAGTGCGGCATTTGTCGAGCAGTTCGTGCCTGCGCCATTTCGCCAGATTGGTGCAGCGATACTTTTTCACCATAATCCACAGGATGAACACGCTCGTAGATTAGCGTTGGCGGACCGTCTCGCAGCAGCAAACGAGCGCCAAAAATCACCGGATCAGCATCCAAAAGCGCTCATTTCTGTTTTCTCAACCATCGGGACAACCCATACCGAACGGCAGTACGTCCCGCTGCACGCTCTCGAACTCACATCAGCGGCGCTTTTTCCCGCGAAAAACACTATCGCGGGAGAAAAGGGATATCAAACGCTTTGGAAGGAATTTAGCGATCAGGCGCAGCAGTTATCCGAGGAAACAGATTTAGCGACATACGTGGAAGCGCTACAAGGACTAATGCAGCGGTACTGCTGGTGCATTCCTTCAGCTTATTATGGCAGCGAGCCAGATATTTCTCTGTATGACCACAGTCGTGTTACGGCGGCTTTGGCAGCCTGTTTGACCGGTATTGATGATGTGACATTGGTACGTTTATTAAAGGATTGGGAAAAAACCGCAATAGCGACTTTCATTGAAGGCGATATATCTGGTATTCAGCGATTCATCTATACCATTCCAGCAAGTGGTGCGGCACGCCAGCTTAGAGCAAGATCGCTTTACCTGCAACTATTGACAGATGCTATCGCTCGTTTCATCTTGAGACAGTTTGATATGCCACCCACCAACTTGATTTACAGCGGTGGTGGACGTTTTTATTTACTCCTTCCGGCTCACATTGATTTACAGCCTGTTCGAGAACAGTTGGAAGGGCTACTACTCAAACATCATGATGGTGACTTATACCTTGCGCTTGGTCAAACCGAACTAACAGCGCAAGACTTCACGCCAGAGCAGTTTCAGCAAAAGTGGGGAGAGGTTGGGCAGTCTACTACTCAGAACAAGCGCAGACGGTTCGGACAAATGCCCCCTGCCAATTTATTTAATCAGGTTTTTGAGCCGCGTGGATATTATGGCGATCATGAATTCAGTAAGCGTCGTGATGACCGTGAAAACCCCGTAGATGAGGAAGATTGGGAGCCTTACTCTGCTTTTGGCTCATCACTGGATGTATTTGGGCGCGCACTACCAAGAGCGAACTTTATCCTTTTGGGCAAAGTGAAACCACAGCCACAGATGCCAGGATCATTTCAGGCAGTTTTGAACGAACTAGGTGAGGCTGTAGCTCTACTGGACAATTCAGGACAACAGATATTCCCTGATCGAAGCACATCGCTCCGACTCGATAAGGCTGTTGTGATGGGAATACAGCACTCGCCTAATGAGACAATACTAGCGCAGATGCGCCAACGCTTCAGTTGCCCGATTGCTGGTCGTCTTCGCTACACCGTAAATGTTATACCGGAAAAGAAAGACGGCAGTATAGCCGACTTTACAGAATTGCAGCAATCGTCCAAAGGGCTTAAACGCATTGGTGTGCTGAGAATGGATGTAGATGATCTGGGTCGCCTGTTCGCAAGCGGATTTCGTGGAGCAGATGGCAAGTCACGGGCATCTCTGGCGCGTGTGGCGAGTTTGAGTTTTGCTCTAAGCCTGTACTTTGAAGGCTATGTGGGTGAGCTTTGCCGAAAGATGAATGAAAAGTACAGGCAAGAAGACGGAATTGAAGCTGTGTACACAGTGTATTCAGGCGGCGACGATCTTTTCATTGTTGGCAGATGGGATACGCTTCCTGAACTCGCAGCGCAAATCCGCGAGGGTTTCGGAAAGTATGCCTGCAATAACCCGGAAGTGCATATCAGCGCCGGTATCACCTTGCACGGAGGCAAATACCCTCTCTATCGGGCAGCAGAAGAAGCCAGCGACGCGCTCGACTCGGCAAAGAACTTACCCGGTAAGGATGGTATCTGCTTCCTGGGGCAGCCGCTTAAGTGGAGTCAGTGGACAGAGGTGTTGGTGCTGCGAGATGAATTACTTGACCTGACCAGCACGGGTAATGCGAAGCGCAGTCTGATTCAGACCCTGTTACAGCTTCATACTGATTATGAAACTGCGCTACAGGAAACTCGCAAGACCCGAGCCGGTGAGCAGCAGCTCGCTTACGGCCCCTGGCTGTGGCGCAGTGCCTATCAGTTCACACGTATTGCCGAACGCTCTGGCGTGGCAAAAGAACGTATTCAAAGGCTGCATAATGGGTTGAAGAAAGATAACTTTAAGGGTATTGCCTTGGCAGGAATCACGGCACGCTGGGTGGATGCCCTAACTCGTAAGGAACGACAGATGGAGGAAGAACAATGAGTACACACAGACCAAATCAACAGAGACAGGGACAACGCCAGCAATCTCAGCAGCATGGCATCGAACTACCACCAGATAGTGTTTTAAGCATGATCATGGCAGGCGATCCCGTTGAGAGTGCCAAAGCAACTGATGAGTGGGGGCAAAAAATCGGCACAGCACTCAAGCAAGACCTCAAGACCGCGCAGATCCGTAACATCTTTGGCAAAGTACGCCAGATTGAGATGTATTGGGCAACAACCGAAACTCAGGACAGAACTGCCCAACGTGATCTCATCCTGCTCAAACCTAAATTACGCTACCAGGCGGAGCGCAAAAACGAGGTTAAAGACTTGGCAGAATTACTTGCCAAGATGATTGACCAGGTTGATAACCGTGACAAATTCCAGCGTTTTGTCGATTTCTTTGAGGCGATTTTAGCGTATCACAAAGCCGCAGGGGGACAGTAAAAATGGCAGAGAACCAAATTCAACTCTACGGACGAGTATTCATTACCGGAATAGTTGTAGCCAAAACTGGTTTGCACATCGGAGGTTCAGGAGGTTCGTTTTCGATTGGTGGTAACGATAATCCCGTGATTGTCAATCCAATGAACGGCGAACCATACATTCCCGGTTCATCTTTGCGCGGCAAAATGCGCTCTCTGACAGAGAAATATACGGGAGCAGAGTTGTTTGAACACGCGGGTGTGAAACATATACATACCGCCGAGGTGAACAATAGGACAGGGGTGGACGAAAACCGTGCGAGAGCAATATATACCAACTCGCCAATTGCCAATATCTATGGTGTTCCAGCACAAGACTTCAATCTGCCCTCCCGTCTCATTGTCCGGGATGTCATGTTGACACCGACTTCCCGTGAACAGCTTTTCAAAGCGCGGACAGATTTACCTTTCACTGAATTCAAAACCGAGGTGTCTATTGACAGGATTACGTCACAGGCAAATCCACGATCTATCGAGCGTGTACCAGCCGGAGCAGAATTTGGCCCTATGGAAATGGTCTACAGCATCTATGGATCACAAGATGTGGTGTGGTTCAGTGTGCTGGTAGACGGTATGACCCTGTTGGAAGACGATTATCTCGGTGGGAGCGGGTCGCGGGGCAGCGGCAAGGTGGCATTCAAAGATTTGACGATCACAATCAAGCAAAAAGATGATTACCGCAATCCCCAACCTGTTCGTTATCCCACGTTAGGAGATTTCTCGAACGATTTACCCAACATACTGAACGAGATAAACCGGCTATTGTTCCAGAGTTGATGCGATGTCCCTTAAAGCATACAAGTTCATTTTCAAAACAGGTCTGCACCCAGGGCGCGAGGGATTGGCACTGGAATCGAGCGGTGAAACCTTTCCTTCAGATTCGCTCTTTTCAGCGATCATCTCCGAACTGGCGTTGCTTCATCCGAGGTTAGTGCCAGAACTGCTGGCAGAGTTCGACCAAAGCGAACCCCCTTTCCGGTTGTCATCGCTCTACCCGATTATCGGTGATTTGCCGCTGTTTCCGATGCCCCGTCTGCAACTGAAATATACAGCACGGGATGGTCAGCATTCTGTCAAACTATTCAAGAAACTGGCTTATGTCTCGCCCATAATCCTTCACCGTATTCTCGCCAATGAAAGCGTTGACGACTGGCTGCCCAACGAAGCAAAACCAGAAATGAGCCGAGGGCGTTTTCTGCAAGGTGGGGTAGTGTGGATTGATGCCAATGAAGTCGCACAACTTCCAAATGGATTTCAAAACCTATCCATCGGCCACCTGAAAGATGCCAGATTCTGGAGTGTCGGTACGGTCCCTCGCGTCACTATTGATCGGATTACAAACCAGAGCAATATCTATCAGGTAGGACGGACTTTCTTTGCCCCCGAATGCGGATTATGGCTCCTGGCGGATATTCGTCACTATGAGGACAGATTAGACGAAGTGCTGAATCATCTGGGGGATACAGGAATCGGTGGAGAACGCTCGGCAGGATATGGCAGTTTTGACTTGTATTCAATCCCTGTGCCGAAAATACCCTCTCTCGACAATAACCCACAGGCGATGACGCTCTCGCGCTACAACCCAACACTCAAAGAATTGGAGCAAGGTGTACTTGGTGAGGGCGCATCCTACGAGCTGATTGACGTAGGTGGATGGTTAAGCGCCATCGGTGCTGCGGGGCAGCGGCGTAAACGGGTTCGCTTTATCGAGGCGGGTTCGATATTGGACTTACGGCAAAACCCCAGTGTTACAGGCCGTTTGGTGGATGTGCGCCCGCCAGATAACGTGCCGGGTACACCCCGTCATCCCGTCATACGCAGCGGAATTGCACTGCTGGTCGGTGCAGGGAAGAGAGGCGATCAATGATGGCGAAACTGCACAGCAACTTTCGATTAACTGTAACGACGCTCACCCCCCTGCATATTGGTACGGGAAATACTTTGCTGCGCGACTTCGATTTTGTCACTCACGATGGAAAAACATGGGTCATTAGTGACGATGCACTGGCAGATTTGCTCGTGGATTATGAAGACGATCTGGCGAAGATGGCAGCGGGGCGACCTGCGAGTGAACTCCTCAGGCCGGAGGATTTTCATGCCGACAGCCCTTTGTTCCGTTACGTGCTGCCTGGCGAACCACGCTCCCAGAATCCCGGTTCGGTGTTGCAGGAGCAGATCAAAGACCCCTGGGATCGCCCTTATATCCCCGGCTCATCCCTGAAAGGCGCTCTCCGAACGGCACTGTTTTATGCCGGATATGGGCAGCGCAATCTACAATTCAGGGTTAGTGATCTGGGCAATAACGCCAAATTTGCCGCTGCTCCATTAGAGCGGCGTGTTTTTGTTAAGAATCTGGAACGGCGCGAGGAGCCGTCAAACTTCGACTTGCTGCGTGTTTTGCAAATAAGTGATAGTGTGCCTGACGAGCAGAAACGCCTGCAAATCGTGAATGTTACCGTAAGCAAAAATGGTCAGCCGAGTGGTTCACCGATTGAATTAGAGGCGATACCGTCAGATGTCTCGTTCGAGATGTCCCTGGCGCTTGATGGATACTTGCTCAGTAATCAGATACGTCGAGAAGTGGGTTATGTCGATGACCAGATAGGATGGGTACAGGGTTTGCCGCAAATAGTGAATTCTTGGACACAGGATAGGCTCAACATTGAAAGCCAAACGAACAGATCGTCCAATTGGACAAACGCCTTCGAGCAAATTAAACCAATTGTTGATCGGTTTGTAGCCGATCAGACATCCAGTGAATTCGTCGTTCAACTCGGTTGGGGCGGAGGTTGGGACAGCAAAACATTGGGCAAGCATCTGACAGATAACAAAGCAGAATTTGCTGATCTGGTAAACCGTTACAGAATGATACGCCAAGGGAAGTTCAAAGTTGGAGATATGTACCCTAAAACGCGGCGAGCAATTGTAACCCGCAAAATGCGGCCAATTAGTCTGTTGGGATGGGTATGGGTTCGGATGGAGGCAGTAGAATGACCATTTCGTTTCTGGCAAATGTAGGAAGTCGAGATGTGATAGTTGAAGGTCGTGCGAATCTGCCTAAAGATTCCCGTACCTTAGGTGAGATGATTCTGGCAGATTGGGGGCAATATCGAGACGACTTGCGTCTGCCTATTCTTGTAAAGGCATTGGAAGCCGTAATCAAAAAACATAGTAGAGTGGATCACATTGTCTTATTCGCCAGCGATCAACGTGACAAAGCCTATCGCCACACGGATACACTGCCTTTCGCGCAGATCGTAAAACAAGTGCTTAAAGAACGCTACGGGGATTGGATTGAAACTGTGACTGAAATCGTTACGATTTCGGATAACCCCTCCGATTATGACAAGATGTTGCATTTCTACAGCAACGCACTCCAAAAGATTGCTTACCAACTTCAAGGTGATTATAGCGTCTACGCGGCGGTTTCAGGTGGAACGCCAGCAATGTCCTTTATGTTGCTGTGGCAGGGGGTAGAAATATTCCAGCAACATATTCAACCACTTTATGTCATTCAAGAGCGTCCTCTTCCTTTGCAATTAAACATCGGTCAAATGCTCCTGATGAATGCAATTCTCAGCGATATAAAAAAGAGCATTCAAGTATACGGCTATTCGGCTGCCAAGCAGTTATTGAATGCCCATGATGGTCTGCTGGATCGATTGCTACCTACATATCGTACCGTATGTTCAATTGTTGAATATTCGTATCAACGATTGAACTTTAACTTTGAAGCGGCTGAAGGGGCTTTGCTAGGCGCAGAAAGTGGGTTAGATGATGATTTCGTGCAGCGGATTGACATTTTAATTGATTCGATCCGTAATCGAGACTCGATATGGTTACTGCGTGAAGAGATTTTTGGGGCAGAGATTGACTTCCGAACACATGCTTATAAGGATGCCCTAGCAAACGTTTTTGCCTTCCGTGAGGGATTGTTACGCTGGTTGGCGTTACGTGAGGGAGTGCAACTAGAAGATAACCGTAAGCTCGCGCCAGAATGGTTGAATTCACAGTCTGAAGAACTTCTTACTTATTTGAAGGAAAAAAACATTGATCCGAATCGTGACGTCACAACATTTGTGTTCGAGCGTATTCTGGGTTTTCTAGCAAGGCAAAATCCAACATTGAAGACACTAACTGACCGCATTGATCGTTTTGTACCGCTCTCTAGAATACGGAATAATGCGATTCATAACCATGCAGGTGTTTCAATAAACGATGTGAGCCGTGAGTACAACGGTGGCGTGGAAGATGTGATACACGATATGCGCGATTTGTTAGTGCAGATTACCAATACCGACATGGGCGATAACCCATACGACACAATCAATGCGCTCATTCTTGATCTAATTGAGGTACGGTCATGAATGATTTACTTTCAGTTGTTGTGAAAGTCCGGGCGCAGGCTGAAGCTACTCTTCAGCCTCATACTGGACGGATGATTTATAGTATTTGGTTGCGTTGGCTTGATGCACGCGATCCCGTGCTTGCGAAGCACTGGCATGATTCTCAAGGTCTGAAGCCGTATACTTGTTCGACGCTTATTTGCCCGAATTCGAGAACAATGCAGTGCGGTGATGAAGCGTGGTTCCGTATTACTACACTGGAGAAGGGGGTCACGAGCATTCTATATGATTACCTTGAGCGACCTCCTCACGCAATCATCATCGGCGAAACGGCGTTTGACGTATTGAGCATAACAGCCGACCCTCAACATCATTCATGGGCGAGTTCAAAAACCTATGAAGATATTGCTGCACCTCATCTGCTAACAGGATCAAATCCTGAGCGCCGCCTGAAGATGGAATTCGCTGCGCCTGTTGTTTTCAACCAAAATGAGATGAATATGCCTTTCCCTTTGCCAGAACTGGTTTTTGGGAGTCTGCTGGATAAGTGGAATGCCTTCAGCCCCATTTCTATTCGTCAGGATATTCGGGAATTCTGCTCTTCGAGCTTGGGCGTTAGCCATTTTAACCTGCATTCGCGGCGTGTTCAGATGTTGGAGCAAAATCATCCTATTGGGGGTAAAGGCGATATTCAGTATGTGGTGACACGGTATGACCGCTACTGGATGAGTATTATCCAACTGCTGGCAGATTATGCCTTTTATGCGGGAGTAGGGCGATTTACTGCTTTAGGTCTGGGGCAAGCACGCCACCTTCCTATGCTGAACCGTCAGACTGCCGAAAAGCAACTCCAAGTCATTGATAGTGAATGACTTACAAGAGCCATCGAGCAGTTTTGATGGTTTGTGCGCTGAATAGTTTAGACTTGTCTCAGGCGGCACAGATGCTGCTGGCGAATCGAAATCAAGCCGCAGCTAAGCGAGCAAAGGCAGAAACGCGAGTAGGGGCATGTTCTTTACCAGACAACCAA
>DAOUCY010000105.1:0-4362 GCA_034431625.1 Anaerolineae bacterium
GGTGTGCTGCCGACAGGTGAACGAATGTCCAGGATGCTCCGCACCAGCTTCAGCGATACGAAGGAATAAGCAATCATGCCAAAAACACCGAAAGCAAAGCCTGTTGAAGCTGAAGAAGCTGCACTGCCCCATGTTTCCCCCGAACAGGTGCGCGCTGAACTTCTCGACATGCTCATTCGCGATTGGTTGGGGCCAGCCGGTGGGGAAGATGAGGTTATCTACGAACGCAGTGTGCGGGATCGCTACCTGGTCGGCGCACTGGCCCCCAATCATAAAGCCCCGGCTGCGCCTGAAGATCGCAACGATACCGAACCTGAAGAAACTTTTGTTGATCCTGTAGACGAACAGGGTGAACTGGCGGTTGGCGGCATGGATGAAGGCGATGATGGCAGTGCTGACCCTGGAATCCCGGATGTAGGGGATACAGCCGCATTTATCCCGTCGTCGCTGGGGTTAACGGTGTCTTTAGGGGAAGACGCACGGGAGATCATCGCCGAAGTACGCTATGGGCGTTATGAGCGGCATAAGGATGAAGCATTAGACCGTTCGTACTGGCAGCGCATCCCGGTGCGGTTTGTCAGCAACCCAATCCGGATAAAGGATGGGCTTATCCCGCAAATTCACACTGAGCGTGGACGCGGAATACATCTCACAGGCTTGTGTCGCAAGACACAAGGTGGCTACTCGCTCACTCTGTTTCTGGTGAATGGTCAGGGAGAACCCAAACGTAACAAGGACGAGGCGTGGATCTTTCAGCCTGAAATCGTTCTGTATGCGCCGGATGGCTCGCCTGTTTTCGCCAAGCGCGCAATGACGCGCACAGTTCGTGATATGGAAGACCGCACGATGCAAATGCTCTACCGCACGCATCAGGAATTCGCAGTTGGGCATGGGGTGAGCGTGCATGTAGAGACCGCGCCGGGTAATCCTGCGCGGGCAACCAAGGTCGCAACTCGTATACTTCCCCAATACGAAGTTGCCCAGATGACGGCGCGCAGCATCCCTGATCTGGTAACGGATATGACGGCGCTGGCGCAAACACCACAAGGCGGTTTCCGCGCTGCCCTTTCGCCGCTGGTCAGGGAATACCAGCATTGGCTTGAGGCACGGGAAGCGGAGTTAGCTTCACCGGATGATCTTCTTCGTCCCTATGTAGAGGATGGGACTGCTGCTCGGCAACTTGCACAGGGTAAAAATACGCTGCGACGTATTCAGGCTGGTATTGATTTACTCGACAGCCATCCACAAGCGGCGCGGGCATTTCAGTTCGCCAATGCAGCGATGTCCCTTCAACGTATTCGGACACTCTTTGCACAAGAAGTGCGCCGCGAACTCAAACCTGACATCAATTTGATCGACATTCCTGAAAACAGGAGCTGGCGTCCCTTCCAACTCGGCTTCATCCTATTGAATTTACCCGCGATGGTTGACCCTGCTCATCCGGATCGCAGTGATCGTGAGGGAACGGACAGTGTGGCAGATTTATTGTGGTTTCCGACAGGAGGTGGCAAAACGGAAGCCTATCTGGGGCTAACCGCATTCACGCTTGCCATTCGTCGTCTTCAGGGCAATTTAGGCGGCTTTGATCGAGGCGGGGCGGGCGTGGCCGTCATCATGCGTTATACCCTTCGACTGCTCACATTGCAGCAGTTTCAACGGGCTACCGCGCTCATAGCTGCCTGCGAGGTGTTGAGGCGCGATGATCCTGTCACGTGGGGCGAAGAGCCTTTTCGGATCGGATTATGGGTTGGCGCACGCAGTACGCCAAACTATACCGAGGATTCGGCAACTGCAGTGTCGCAAGCACACGGCATGTGGCGTGGGAACGTTGGCGGCAGCGGGACACCAGTTCAGTTAAAAACCTGCCCCTGGTGTGGAAGTCCTATTCATCCTGGCAAAAATATTAAAGTCGAGACTGTGGAACAGGGCGTTGGACGGACGCTCCAGTATTGCAGTGATATTTTTGGAGAATGCCCGTTTGGGGAGCGCCGCTCAAAAGGCGAAGGGCTGCCCATTGTCGTTGTTGACGAAGAGATTTATCGTCGCCTGCCTGCGCTGCTGATTGCGACTGTGGACAAATTTGCCCAGATGCCTTGGAAGGGTGCGACGCAGATGTTGTTTGGAAGAGTCAACGGGTGGTGTCCCCGACACGGCTACCGCTCGCCAGAACTTCCAGACTCCGATAGCCATCCCAAAAAGGGCGCTTACCCCGCTTGTCGAACCGAACCCGTTGCAAACGGGCTGCGTCCGCCAGACCTTATTATCCAAGATGAACTGCACTTAATCAGCGGTCCGCTTGGAACACTGGTTGGCCTGTATGAAACGGCAATTGACGCTTTGTGCACGTGGCAACTGGGGGATGTGTCCATTCGTCCGAAGGTGGTCGCCTCAACGGCAACCATTCGCAGGGCAGGTTATCAGGTACACGGGTTGTTCCAGCGCAGTGTCAACATTTTTCCCCCATCAGGACTGAATGCTTTTGATAATTTCTTCGCCAAAGAGGATGAACAGGCACCTGGACGCTTATATCTCGGCATATGTGCTTCTGGCACTCGTTTGAAATCTGTCCTAATTCGAGCTTATGTAACCACCATGGCAGCGGCTCAGGCGCTCTATGAACGTTACGGGGCAGCCGCAGATCCCTACATGACATTGGTTGGATATTTCAACTCGGTACGTGAACTGGGCGGGATGCTGCGTGTGATGGATGATGCGGTACAGTCTCGATTGAGACGTATGGACCAGCGTGGATTGGCCCGACGAGCTATCTATCCCAATACGGTTGAAGAACTCACCTCACGCAAGAGCGCGGTGCAGATACCGGACATTCTTGATCGATTGGAGACCGCTTTTGGCACTAAAGATGCGAGTCGGCGTCCGCTGGATGCGGTACTCGCAACCAATATGATTTCTGTAGGCGTTGACGTTGGGCGGCTTGGGGTGATGGTGGTTGCTGGTCAACCTAAAGCAACCGCTGAATACATTCAGTCAACCAGCCGCGTAGGGCGACGTGCGCCGGGTGTAGTCATTACGATCTACAATTGGACTCGTCCACGCGACTTGAGTCATTACGAACGCTTTGAGCACTATCATGCGACCTTCTACCAGCAGGTTGAGGCGCTCTCTGTGACGCCTTTTGCGCCTCGCGCTCTTGACCGCGCCTTATCCGCCATGTTCGTTGCTCTTATCAGACTTTATGATGATCATCTCAACAAAGATGAAAAAGCAGGCAGGTTGCGGCGGGATGATAAGATGGTTGAAGATGTTATCGAATGGATTGTTCGCCGGGCAGGATTGGTAAGCCAACGGCAAGAAGTGGCTGATCTAGTGCGAACGATGCTTAATGCGCGTTTGGATGAATGGTTGCGTCAGACCCGCCTGCCTTCCTCCCAGTTGACCTACACGAGCAAGCGTGGTGCTCAAATTAAACTGCTGAGCACACCACAGGAACGAGAAGGTGATTGGCAGGTGTTTACCTGTCTAAACTCGATGCGCGATGTGGAGGCTCCAATCCGTCTGATCCTTGATGACTATCGTATGGATGATGAACGATGAATGAGCGCTTATTTGTAGGTGAAGTTCGCCCCAGTCAGTTGATGTATACCTATGGAGTGGGTTCGATTGTCGATTTACCCAGCTTATCCGTGATTGTCATGGGGTTGGATGACTGGCCTCGCAACACGAATATTCTGAGTGAACCACGTTTATTGAGTGCGGTTCGTCACCATCTTCCCACTGTCGAGGAGTTGCGTAGTCTGCCTCGGGCTGAAGGCGAACCTAGTTCACCATTTGACTCGGCAGCACTTTATGGCGTTCCTGTGGCCGTATTCCCACGCTGGTGGGTCTGCCCGGTGTGTCGCCGACTTGCTCCATTAAGTTCAGGACTATTTGAATTAGACAAAAAGCCCTATCAGCCAGATCGAACTGTATATCGTCATACAGGATGCACAGAAGCTAAGAAATCACCAGAAGCGATTCCTTCACGTATTCTGGTCGCCTGTGAAGATGGACATCTGGACGATTTCCCCTGGGTAGAATTTGTTCATCGCGGCGAACCGTGCAAACATGAGAAGTCTCTGCTCAAGTTGCTGGAATATGGGGCATCAGGGGAGACACGTGATCTTGAGGTGCGATGCGATTGTGGCGCGAGTCGACGCTTGTCTGAAGCTTTCGGGACGGAGAATCGCAATAAATTGCCGCTTTGTACAGGTCGTCGCCCTCATCTGCGGGACTACGACTCAAATCCCTGTCAACATCATGCGCGTGCCATTGCACTTGGAGCCACTAATCTCTGGTTTCCCATTACACTGACCGTGTTATCGATCCCAACAGATACTGACAAATTGAGTCAGCTTATTGAAA
>DAOUCY010000106.1:0-4153 GCA_034431625.1 Anaerolineae bacterium
ATTAGGCTTACTCAAACTGGCGGAGCGCTTGGGCAATGTGAGCGAAGCCTGCAAAGTGATGGGCTATTCCCGCGACAGTTTCTACCGCTTCAAGGAACTGTACGACCAACAGGGTGAGGCGGGACTGCAAGAGATCAGTCGCAAGAAACCCAATCCCAAAAACCGGGTGGATGAGGCGGTGGAAGTCGCTGTGGTGAGCATGGCGACAGAATACCCCGCTTATGGGCAAGTCCGAGTATCCAACGAACTGAAGAAACGCGGTGTGTTTGTGTCGCCGGGCGATCTGGCTGCGCCACCAGTTGGAGACCTTTAGAAAGCGCCTGAGCGCGTTGGAGAAGAAGGTGGCTGAGGAGAACCTGATTCTGACGGAGGCGCAGGTCGTGGCGCTGGAGAAAGTAAACAGGAGAAAGAAGCCCAAGGCGAGATTGAAACCGAGCATCCAGGGTACTTAGGCGCACAGGATACCTACTACGTCGGCACGATCAAGGGCGTGGGACGCATTTACCAGCAGACTTTCATCGACACCTACAGCAAAGTGGCCTTTGCCAAGCTGTATGACCGTAAGAATGCGCTGGTGGCTGCCGACCTGCTCAATGACCGGGTGCTGCCCTTCTTCGAGCAGCAGGATGTCCCCCTACTGCGTATCCTGACGGATCGGGGCACGGAATACTGTGGTTCGCTGCAACACCATGAATACCAACTCTACCTGGCGATTGAGAACATCGATCACAGCAAGACCAAAGCCCGTCATCCGCAAACCAATGGCATCTGCGAACGTTTCCACCGCACCGTTCAAGACGAGTTCTATGCCATTGCCTTTCGCAAGAAAATCTATACTACACTGGAGGAATTACAGACCGATTTAGACGAGTGGATTGAGCAGTATAATCGTGAGCGGACTCACACCGGCAAGTATTGCTTTGGGCGTACCCCATTGCAGACCTTCCGTGAGACCAAACATTTGGCACATGCCAAGCGATTGGATACGCTCTTTGAACAACCTGACAGGATGTTAGCTACTCCCGACAACGCGATTGAAAAAGTCGTCGGTTAAGTCACCAGTGTCAGATGAAATCTTGTCTAATACACATGATCCCACGCACCAGAAACGGCTCAATCCGTTTCCACTCTTTGTCTTTCACGTCACTGGGGTATGCTTTTCGTTCGTCCATTCCTCAATTTTATTCATGCAGTCTCTACTTTTCAAACAGTCTCTCAAGGTCTTTGAGTTGCTTCAGCGCATTGTCTGCCCAAGTAACATCGCCCATCTGCCGGAAGTAGTGTTCCGCTTCCTGAAAGGCGGCGCGCGCCTGTGCCTTGTCGTTCAGCGCTTTGTGAGCCAGACCAAGATTGTACTGCGTCGCGGCGTAGTCCAGCGGGGCGGCGTCCGGCGTGTAATGTTCCAGCGCGCGCTGATAGCACTCGACGGCGCGCTTCAGGTTGCCCGCCCGGTCTTCCAGCGCGGCGAGGTCGCTGTAGGCGTTCCCCAGGTTGTTCTGCGTCATGGCGTAGTCCAGCGGGGCGGCGTCCGGCGTGCGGTATGCCAGCGCGCGCTGATAGCACTCGACGGCGCGCTTCAGGTTGCCCGCCGGGTCTTCCAGCGCGGCGAGGGCGCAGTAGGCGAGACCCAGCGTGTTTTGCGCGTTCGCCCACACCCGCCTGTCGGGATGCTCGGTGAGGGCGGCGCTGACGCGCCCCGCCTGCGCCGCGAACTCACGCACCCGCCCGCGGTTGCCCAGGAAGTCATATGTCGCATTCAGCAGCGTCAGCGCCTTCTCGTACTCCCCCGATGCCATCGCCCAGTCGTAAGCGGCGCTCAGGTTGGCGCTGTCGATGTCCAGCCCGGCGTAGTCCTGGCACTCATTGTGCGCCTGCGCCAGTGCCAGATAGAAGTCGTAATGCGCGGGGCGGACGCTCTCATCGGCGGGCAGTGCCGCCTCGACCAGCACGTCGGGCGTGTAGCGTTCGCCTTCCAGCTTCAGCAGGCTCCAGCGCCGCAGCAGGCTCAGGCTGGCGAGCGCGCTCTCCCCCAGCAGCGCCTCAGCGGCTTCCAGGGTGAAGCCCCCGCGGCACACCAGCAGCCGCTTCAGGTCGGCGACCGCCTGCGCCCCGTTCGGCAGCGTCTCGATCTGCCCCAGCGTCTTGCCCAGGATGTCGTCCATCACCGCTTCGATGTCCTCCCCGCCGCTGAGCGTCCGCAGCAGCGTCAGCACCCGGCTGATGGGGTATTCATTCAGCCACGCCACCGCGTACTGGATCAGGCGTGGGTGCAGGCGCGCCGCCTGTGCCAGCTCCGCCTCGCGCTCCGCCAGCCTCGTTGGGTTGCCGTGATGCGCCGCCATGTCGCGCACAATCTGCACGGCGGCGTCCAGCGTGGGGACGGCTAATTCATACGCACGGTTGATGATCTGCGTCTCTTTCCACTGAAAGCGGCTGGTCATCAAAAAGCGCGTGCCGTTATTCGGGTCATAATTTTGCAGGCGGGCGGCATAGGCGGGGATGTCGGCGCACGATTCGGCGTTATCCAGCACGATTAGCACGCTGTGCCGCCCCAGCGCCGCCCACGCTTCATCGTCGGGCGTGTTCATGTCCAACCCCAGATGGTCGCGCAGCAGCAGCGTCAGGTCGCCAGCGCGCGTGTACGATTCGATCTTGTGCCAGACGACGCCGTGGGCGAAACGCCGCTGGCGGTTGGCGATCTCGGCGGCGAGGCGCGTCTTGCCCGTCCCGCCCACGCCCGTCACCACGACGAGGCGGCGCTGTTCGCGCAGCAGCGTCTCGACCGCCCGCAGGTCGTCGTCACGCCCGCTGATGGGGATTTCCAGCGCGCTGGACGGGAACTGCACGCCGGTCAGCTTCGCCGCCCGCACCTGCTCGCGCAGTTGGCTCGCCAGCTTCTCGTAGGCCAGGTCGTCGCCCAGATTGGTGGGCATGATGCGCTGCACATCACCGAACGGCACGCCGTCGAGCGTCAGCCACGCTTTCGCCTCGTCCCATTCGGGCTGAGTCGTGAAGTCGGCATCCAGCACATACGGCAGGATGGGCTTGCCGAGTTCCAGCGCCCGGCGCAGTTCGGCACGCACCCACTCGCTGCGGATGCTGGCGGGCGATGCCATCCACACGACGCAGGTCGCGGCGTGCATCGCTTCGGCGATTCCATCCCGCCAGGGCTGACCGGCTTTCAGCCCCTCGCTCACGTCGAGGTTATCAATCCAGATATCGCCCAGATAGGCATCCTTGAGGCGCTGATGCAGGTCAGCGACGGCGGCGCGGTTAGCGCTGGCATAGCTGATGAAGATGTGCTTGCGGGTGGGCGACTTGCGCAGGGCGGCTAGTTGAGCAGGCATAGGGTCAGCTTCCAGAGCATTGTTAAGGCACGCGAGACGATATAGCTATATTATAAGCATCTTGTAAGCATCTTGCCTTAATGTAAAGACTGACAAAGTGGGTAGTTCAGTGAGATTATCTCCACAAAGTGAGGGACAGGCGGATAGAATGAATGTATGCGAAACAAAACAGTCCAACCAACCCGACCCTCACTGGACACTTTAGCGTGTGTGAACGCAGAGTGCAAGGACTATGCACAGGCAGGGCTGAACAACCTGACGGTGCGCAAGAGATATGGGCAAGACCAGATTCGCTATTTGCGTTGTCGGACGTGTCAGCAGGAGTTCAGCGAGCGCAAAGGAAGCGTGTTGTGGAACACGAAGGTGAGCGAGGAAAAAGCAGAGTCGGTGGCGGCGCATCTGGCGGAAGGGTGTTCGATGCGCGCAACGCAGCGGCTGACCGGCGTAGACCGGAGCGTGGTGGTGCGGTTGAACCGCTGGTTGGGCAAACACGGACAGGCATTCCACGATGTGTGTGTGCGGGACGTGCAGGTGGAAGCACTGCAATCGGACGAACGGCATGGGTATACCCGCGACAGACGGACGCCGTGCTGGTGAGCAAGTTCGTGTCATCGCATGAGCTGTATTAGACAAGATTTCATCTGACACTCTGAGTAAACTCAAGAGGAGAATGGAGTGTCAAGATGACCAACGAACAGAAGATCGTCGCCACAAGATTAGGCTTACTCAAACTGGCGGAGCGCTTGGGCAATGTGAGCGAAGCCTGCAAAGTGATGGGCTATTCCCGCGACAGTTTCTACCGCTTC
>DAOUCY010000107.1:0-5774 GCA_034431625.1 Anaerolineae bacterium
ACCTGCAAATTGACCGGATACGCGACCGCCCGCGCTGCATCCCCACCCTGAATGATGTCGTCCTGATCCTCCAGCGCCAGCGGTGTCGGCGTTGGACTGACACGAGGTGTAGGAGTGTGGGAGGGTTGGGCGGTGGCTTCATCAAGACCTGTATTCCCCCTGCCACCAAGCAGGCGCGTGAAAAGGAAGCCAATCATCACAACGGCGAGCAGCCCTAATGCCAACGCGACCTTTGGTGATGGCTTCGCGCTACCCTTTGTGGCCTCCGTTTCGGGCATCGTCAGCCGCTCGTCCTGCCCTGCCGCCTCCTGCACACGACTGGGCGTGCGCGCCCACCGCGCCCCAACGGGCACGAGCGCCGACTCCTCGTAGCGCCGCAGCAGTTCAGCATTCACCTGGGCTTCCAGCGCATCCGAACCAGAAGCCCCCGCTGTCCCGATTTCTCGCTCATACGCCGCTTTGTAGGCACGTTGGCGTTCCGTCGGGACAAGCTCCCAAATCGCCTGCAACTCGTCGAGAGAGAGTTCACGCAGGTCTGTAACGGTGTGATAACGCAACGTTTCACTCATAACAGCACACTCCCGCTGCCACCCATCGCTGATTCTCGCTTTACCGCCTCGTCATACGGCTGAGCCGCGGGATCATCTGCTGCCGTTACCGTAATTTCCGGCGCGACGGTCACTTCGGGTTCGACATGAATTTCAGGTTCAACCTGTACCATTGGCTGCGGTGCCATCCCCGACGGAACCGCCACCATTCCAAAGGCGGTCACTTCTTCAGGTAATGCCCGCGTGTAGTGTTCCAGGCGGTTCACCTCATCGCGTGCGCCTTCCCACGACAGATTGCGCTCCCCACGCACCTGCTCGACCAGACCATTGCGCGTTTCATCGCTCAATCTCCCTTCCGGCGATGCTTTCACTTCACGGATGACGGTCTCCGTCTGCTCCCCGGTCAAGCCCATTCGTAACGCCTGATCAGTGAACAATCCAAAGCGTGCCAGATTGTCCACAATCGCAGGCTGCCCATTCGCCAACGGCATCACACCCATCGCTCGTGCCATCGCGTTCGCCGTCGTCAGGTGATCCGCGCCTGCCGCTGCTGTTTCACCGTTACGCTGCCGATCTGTCCCAATGCCACGCACAGCATCGCCCAGTACCCCTGCCACATCCTGACCACCCGTCACCCGAAGCTGCCCGACCATCATGCCAAGTCGAGCCGCGTTCGCCAGCGTCTCTGCCGCCACTTCCAGCCGTCCGACTGCTGCATCCAGCCGCGTCGTTCCCGACTGCCCTTCCCGTTCGAGCATCCCACCAAGCGTCGAATGAACACCCGTTGAAGATCGCATCACGTCGCTGACGTGCTGTTCCATTTCCTCACTGTTCATCTCTGCCGCGTAATCGCTCTTTTCACGCTGCCGACGGCTGTCCTCACCCCCTGTTTCCTCGGCTGGCGTAACGGGCGTAAACATGCCCATCCGCCGCGCACGCACAGGCGTAAACTGGGGATAGAGTTCGCCATCTTCGCCTTCAAGCCAGTTGACACTTTGTGGGGCAGAAACGGTATCACCGCGCTTGCGCTTCTCACCCGGAAGCGACCAGTCCTTGAGCATATCGCCGACGGCTGGCACAAGCATCGGACGGCTGATCACCCGCCCGTCCTCGTCGCGCTGCGCTTTATCAGGATCACGATCCGTCAGGAGCATTCGCCCAACCATCGGATGCACGACACGCCGCGCTGCCG
Organism: Anaerolineae bacterium; assembly: GCA_034431625.1. Classification (GTDB taxonomy): domain Bacteria; phylum Chloroflexota; class Anaerolineae; order Aggregatilineales; family Phototrophicaceae; genus CFX2. The sequence goes on from DAOUCY010000107.1 coordinate 1,741, forward strand.
CGCCTTCGCTGAACTGTTCCGCCACGTCGTACAGCGGTGTTCCATGCAGCCCCGGCAAATGGGTGAGGGTCCGCGCAACACCCGTAAGGGTTTGCGAGCCGCCCAACGTAAGTCCGGCTGCCTGTGCCATCGTCGCGCCCTGATTCAGTGCCGAAGCCCCTGCCATCGCATTCGACCCGACCGTGACTGCCCCGGATGCCAGCGCCGCACCGCCTGCTGCAACCGCGGCTGCCCCACCGGCTGCCACCACGGTTGCCGTTCCGGGGGACATGATCGTGCCACCCGCCACCTGCCCCATCGCGTTAAACAGCCGGTTGAAACTGTTCCAGACCGCCTTCACCCCTGACCACAGCGTAATCAGGATGAATACGAGACAGATCAGGCTGATACCGATCACAGCAGGTGCGCTCCCTGCCGCCGCCCCTGCCAGGAAGAAGCCCATGATGAGCGCCTGCACCAGCGCGATAGCGACGGTCTGGACGATGAGTTCAATCCATTGGTTGATCATGTTCTGAGCGATACTCTCGGTCCGTTTGAAGAACGCGAACAGGATCGCCACCCCGAACGAAATGAAGGTGATGCCCATCGCAATCGTGATGAGCAGCCCGACGATCTGTTCCGCCAGCCCGAACAGGATGAGCGGCCACGCCGTGAGCGCCCGGCGCTGGGACGCACCCGCCATCGCTACCGCCGCATCGCGTTCGACTTCCGTGATGTCATCCCATGTGATCGGCGAGACATTGTGATCGAAGTACCCGCCTTCCATGTTCCAGTCCATGGGGACGACGGAGCCACCCGCGCCCCCGCTCGTCCACGTCGATGGATTCGGATTGAGGAGATACACGCCGCAGCCGGGCGAATAGACAGGCTGTGGATAGCCCATCACATCCTGTGCATGTCCACGCAAATACGCCAGCGCCACGTCCAGCCCATCAATCGGACCCGCGCCCGTCGCGCCCGGCAGATACACATCAAAACCATCACACAGCGGACCAAGCGTGAGATCGTCCGAGTCAATCAGCGAAAGTGACGAGAAGGTCCCAGAGGTGGTCGTTTCCAGGCTGTCCAGAACGCTCAGGTACATCACCTGCGAGATGTTCAGCCGAAAGGTGTTCATGCCCTGATACAGACTGGGACCCACAGCGAAAAATAGCAGCCCCGCCACATACCACAGGATCGCGCTGCGCGGGCTGACCACCTCTAACCGGACAAACGCCGCGAGAAGATAGGTAATGCCTAACACCAGCAGCGCGACGACGAACACCCAACCAACTGCAACTCGCAAGCTGTCGTTCGTCTGGCTAATGATCGGGACAAAGGCATTGTCGATCAACCATTGGTTAATCAATTTGATGGTATACCCACCAGTCAGCAGGGCTTTTTGCAGGCTCCAATGCACCCCTGCCAGCATCACGATCAGGGTGTATTGGAGTTCATCCAGCATCCGTGCAAAATCAGGCATCGCTGTCCTCTCTAATCGGCCACATCACCCGAACAATCGGGATTCGGTTGATTCAGCCAGGTCATGGTGTTGTTGCCCTCATCATCGAGGGTGAAGGTCAGGCGGCGCACGCTGCCGACGGGCGCGTAAGCCGCCATCCGGTAAAGGCGCGTTGCGCTGGGCTGGAGCGGATCATAGTTTTCCCCGGTGATGCCAGCCGCACGCATGGCAGCGTCCGATGTCCGCCAAATGCCCTCACGATCCCCGCTGGCAGTGCTGAGCGTGGAAATGACCATCTGCCCCGGCGGGATGGTCTCATACACCGTTGTCCCTAGATTGCGAATTTCCAGAGTCCAGATGTAAAGATTGCGCGGCGCTCCCAAACCTGTTGGGGGCGCTGTCTGAGCGGTCACGCTGACCAGGCGAAACCGAAGCCGGACTGCCGCGCCCGGCGCACCGACAAACACGGCATCACCGCGATAGAAGTTCTGCGGTGGCACGATCTGGTAAGGCGTGGGCGGCAGCGGTGTCCTTGTCGGAATTGCCGTTGGCAATCCCGGCGGTAGCGTGACCACCGGACGCGGTGTTGGCGGAACCGCTGTCGGACAGACATAGTAGGCGGTCTGTGTGACCACCGTTCCACACGCGAGGATTGCTAGCAGCAACATCACAGGCGCAAATAGAAGGTAAATCGAGCGCGTCAGCATGACGCGCTGCACACGCTTCATGTTTGAATTTGGAGGTGTCAATTCGTGCATGGTTATTTCCTCGACGATTTACGGAATTAAGCCCGGTTGATTACCTGGCGTGAGGAGCAGCGTGAAGCGCAGGTTCCCACCGGCGCGCCCGCTGTTGATTTCCCAAAACTTGCCGAAATACGGCACGACCACCCGTGCTGGTGAAGCCGCCAGAACCTGAAGCTGGGCGTAGCCGCCCGCGTCCGTAAAAGCCTGTGTGATCACACGGTTCGTGCCGACTTCGACGACGCGAACGGAAATACCGCGTACCCCTTCTGCCGGATCAACTGACCGATTGCCGTTTTCGTCATAGGCAATGACAACAGAAACCGTGATCAGGCGTGGAGGAATTGGGGTTGCGGTGGGCTGAACGGTTGGCGGCGCGGCAATCAGTTCAATACCAGCAGCAGGCTGCGGAACGGGTGTCGGGGTACCAGTCTGGGAAGGCGGTGTCAGAATGAGGGTATTGGCGCTTCCGCGAAACACCTGCACCGCGTCCAGCGACAGGACGTAACCCTCGCTCGCGCTGTTCTTCTCCCCGGCACTGCGAATGTCGAGGACATGAAAGCCTGGCGAGAGGGTATAGACTCGTGTTCCGACAAATGCGATTTCAGATGCGTAGGCATCCACGGTGTCTATCACTACGCCATCGACAATCACCTGGAACATACCCATATTCCGCGCTGCGATGTAGCGAATCCGCAGCCCTTCCCCTTCAAAGGCAAATGACAGCGAACTTCCCATGTTCTCGGTGCGGTGATACTGCCCCTGAGAAGCGTCTACGTGCAGGCGCGGTTCCCACGCCGTTGCGTAGCGCACGTTCGGATGATCGGACTCGAAGCTGTACCAGCCTTCGTATGGCGGCGGCTGATAGGTCGCGTTCGGCAGCGGTTCAAAGGGCTGTGGCGGTGCAGGCAATAAAATAGTGCCGGGCGGAAATGGCGTGGTGGTAGGCAGCACGTAGACATCGGGCATGACCGCGCTCATCTGAAGCACGCGCGTCGCCAGCGTGGGCGTGAGTGTCGGTGAAGGTGTCCACGTTGCCGAGGGCGTTACCGTTGGTGTCAGGGTTGGCGGCACAAGCGTCGATGTTGCCGTTAGCGTGACCGATGGTGTGAATGAAGGGGTCAGCGACGGCAGGACAAACAGCGTCGGCAGTGGCACGGGCGCTGACAGATCAGCACGCAAAAGCAGCAGCGCCCCGATCCAGGGAATCAAGGTGATCACAATCAAAACACGCAAAAATCGACGCTTCATCTTCAGCCTCCGCCTTCTTCACCCTTTCATCATCTCAAACCGCCCTTCCCTACCCCCTGTAAAATTTCAGCCCGCTTCTGAAAAACTGCGGACGATGAGAGGAGCATTTCGCGTTCAGGGAAAAACATAGCCTTCAGCCGCAGCGCGGCTCATCAGATGCTCGTTGGTTTGTGCGCCGAAGCGGTTCCGAAGCTTCTCCCGAATCCAGTACACACGGCGCGGCTGGAGTTTCATGTGATACGCGATGTAACCGACATGATGCCCCTGTGCCAGCATACGCAGGACGGCGCGGGCTTCGTCGTCCAGATGCCAGTCACGCTGCGGTGAACGCATCGCCACGAGGTATTCTGAATTGGCTGTTGGAGAGAGATAGGGACGCTGGCGCATCACGGTGTCAATCGCCAGTGGTAAACACTCTTGGAGGTCATCGCTCTCGTAGAGATAACCCCACGCACCGCACTCAAACAGGTCGCGGACGAGCAGCCCATCTTTTAAGTTACCCAACAGGATCAACCGGCTGTGCGGTGCTGCTTCAAGAGCAAGCTGCACCAGCTTGAGCAGGTCGGTATCCGGGTCAAGTTCGGCATGGACAACCATCA
>DAOUCY010000108.1:0-2558 GCA_034431625.1 Anaerolineae bacterium
TACCGCCGCTCAGAAGGCGTACACGCGGACTGATGTTTTCGTAAATATAGCTTTTGCCTGTTCCTTTAGGAGCAAGCTCCATCATGTGCATATTCTTTTGCACGAGGGGCAGCAGGCGACATAGAAGAAGGGTCTGTTCTTCCTCTGTGAATGCGGCGGGACTATACCCCATCGATGTGAGCAGCAGCGCCCGCTATTCGGCTAAGGGAATTGTTGTCAGGCAGACCAAAGCGCTCACCGTGTAGGAAGACGATTTCGTCTTCAACGATATAACCTGATGCCGGGTACGCACGGCTGGCGTCACCCCACGCCGTGCGGCCATGAGCCTGCATTCCCGACGGCGCATCCACTGTTCGGACCGAGCGCGCCAGGAGACGGCCGTTTTTACTCAGTCAACTGCGACGATGGCACCACAACTGACCGATAATCCGCTTTGCCGGGAATGACATTGCGTATGCCGCCTGTTGGGTTTTCTACATCTCCGTTGTAACGTGGGATCAAATGAATGTGGACATGGGGAATCGTCTGTCCCGCTGCATCGCCGACATTAACGCCAATGTTGAACCCGTCAGGACGAAATCGGGTTGTCAAAAGCATCTTGACGCGATCTACCATGAACCAGCAAGCAGTGCGGTGTTTATCAGGCAGATCGAAGTAACTTCCGACATGCGCTTTGGGGATTATCAGGCTGTGACCCGGGGACACTGGGTACTTGTCAAGCATGGCATACACTGTTGCCGATTCAGAGAGCAGTTCTCGATCCGGCGATGGATGACAAAACGGGCAGACAGTCTCTGTGGCTTGAGCGAGCTGATTGAAATGCTGGTACTCGTAGATTTCGCAATGGTCAACCAACAAAAGACTCTTGTATGGAAGGACAACATTACACTGATATACACTTACATTGTGTTCCGCGTGATTTCTGAATCCTGAACGTTTTATGTCTCGACGGACAGTGAAGTAGGCTTTCCCTGATGGTTGCAAGAGTTCTGATACAGCCATCAGAACCTGGGCTTGTTCTTCTGGCAGCAGAACATTAAGCACATAGTGACAGATAATCGTGTCAAATCGACCTGTAGGATACGCTGGCGCATAATATGGATCATAACCAGTCACACTGAATCCCTGGTCGTGTAGAAATGCAACATCTTTTCCTGTACCACAGCCAAAGTCTAACACCCTACCACGTATCAATCCCTGTGCAAGTAGAAATCTGGTTGGAAACGACAACCACTTGCGGTCTTTGACTGTCAGATGACTATTCGGATTCCTGGGAGACTGAACGATCATTGAGGAATATAGCTCCAATCGGCGGTGAAGCCCATATTTTTGGCGATCTGCATCTGTGGCGCAATAGTATCGCGTAAGGTATCGCGAAAAAGTTGAAACGACTGCATCTGAATATCACGGACTGATTCAATCCTCAAGAGCAGGATATAGTCTTCAAGCAGACTTTCCGGACCTGATGTTGCAACAACCTGTAGCGCCTGATACTGCAATTGAGCGAATGCATCAAAATAGCGACTAAAGTGCGGTAGTTGGTCGTTCTTGACTGAGTTGACGGTCCTCGAAGTCGGGATAATATTCCACAGCAAATCATGAGCAACGAAACTCCAGGGAAGAAAGTGATCGAGCGATGTCACGGCATCAAGCGATTCCCCCGAATACACACAACGAATTGCGCCAAGCTTTGTAAGCGCCAGATTCCAAAATCTACGTGCGTTGCGCAGGTTACGTTGACTAGGCTCAATCAGTTTGCCCGGAATGTTCGGTACGTTTGGATTGTTTTTCTGCAGGTATCGGGTCAAGTGCCACAAACAGTAACCGGTGACAATGGCGAGATTGCTCTCTAGATACTCAGCCCAGCGCTGATGTAATTCAATCGCTAGATCTTCACTTTTCACAAACCGATACAAGCAAGGAGAATCATCGTCTGCGAACTGCTCGCTTGCCATCTGTTGCACTTGTGCGTTCACCTTTGAGTCGACAATACCGCGAAGTGATTCACTGAAGAATGGACGTAGGAATCGATATGGTACATACGCAGCGAGGCTACGCACCTGCTGCGCAAGGTCTGAGCTACCCTCTGCATAGGCGAGCGCTGCATCAATGATTTCAGCTTTGACTGCATTCGCTGGCAAGGCGCCTTCTGCGCGGATTGCCAATGCAATAATGCCGAGTCGATCTTGTTTTCCAAAGGACAGGCGAAAGTAATTGCTTGGATGCCAGACCCCGGCGATCATACGAGCAACCAAGTGATTGATCGAAATCGTTGTCTCACCGGTCTCTTTCAAGTGATCAAGGATGGCTAACAACCAATAGAACTTATAGGAGTTTGTGACGTTACCGAAGCTGGCTGCAAGATGATAGATAGGAAGATGCGGGGACGAAGGAAGTGCGATTTGCATGACGTCAAAACTCAAAAAAGCGCACTGTGCCGGTTTGATCGCTATGGCGGCGCGCAACGACCGGCTGCGGCGGCAGATGCGCGTGTACGACTTCCGCCAGGCTGAAGATGCCAGCCAGCCGCTGCTGCGCCAGCTCAATCTGCGCCTCAA
>DAOUCY010000109.1:0-4195 GCA_034431625.1 Anaerolineae bacterium
TGTTCCCACCGCTCAGCGACGGGACGGCGTTCGCGGGGCTGCGCGCCGAGTTCGTCGTGCAGGGCGGCAACGGCCAGGGTTCGACGTTCGACGACGTCACCGTCCCGCTGCCACCGGGACTGGTGGTGAGCGCGCCACAACCTACCTTTGTTCCTACTGCACTGACCAGTGAAGAGCCAGGCTTCCACCTGCTTTCTGAGGCCGCGCCAACCTCCTCGCTCGCCGTGATACCGGACGAACTGTCTTTCACCTTTGACGACGGCCTTGATCCGTTTCAGTGGTTCAGCGGTGAATTCGGAATGACATGGACCCTCGACGCAGGCTATCAACTGGCGATCACGACTGACACTGCGCCTGTTACCCTGCTGCGTCCTATCCAGGCCGACCACACGATCAGCGGGACGGTGCGTCTGGGAACCGGTGAGGCCGGTCTGCGTTATGCCGGTGCGGCGGACGAATACACCCTGTGGGTGTCAGCGACGGGCGCAGCGCGCCTTCAGCGCAATGGCGTCGATGTTGGGCAGATCGCCCTCGACACAAGCGCAGAGTATCAGTTGTCGCTGCGCTACTCTGCGGGCATGTTGCAGGCGTCTGTTAATCAATATGACTTTCCGGCGATCTCCGATCCTCATCCCCTGACACTGTGGCGGCTTGAACTCGTGATCGCTGGCGGCGCGGGGGTCGGCAGTGCCTTCGACAACATTACCGTCACCGCACCTGCCGCTGAACTGCTTGGAGCGGATATTCAAGCGCTCTCCACTGCCATCGGCGGACAACCCCGCCTGTTTCGTGAAGCGCTGGGCGGCCCAACCCTGCCACAGGGCTACTATGGCGGGATCTTATCTCAGTCAGCCAGCCATATCCTGTTTGCTACCCGGAACCGTGTGGTGCAGACAGTGCGCGCTGATGGCACTCTGGCCAGTCTGACCCTTCAGTCAAGTAGCACCCATCAGATAGCTGACTCGGCGGACATCGCGGTTTCGCCAGATGGCCAGCGACTGGCTGTTGAATGTACTGGCTTTGCCGGTCGACATTCGATTTGCATTGCCGATTTACTCCCGACGCCGCGCATCGTGTATGCTATGACCATGCCACAGGGATATACGGGCGATCCAACATGGTTGAGTGATACTCGCCTTGCTTTTAACGCGGCTGGATATTTGGGATCCACAACGGAAATTTACGACGTTGGACCCGTTTCAGCGACTTTTCTTGGGCGGATTGCCAACTGCCTGTATCCCCAGGGCAGTGACAGCACGATTTTCTGTGTGCAGCTATCCAATAATTACCCTCTTTATGCCGCGCAGCTTGCCAATGTCCAGCCGAATGGCTGGATTCCAGCGCAGCCCGTCGCATCGTCGCCGCAGCACATCGCTGCATTCGATGTCCTGAGGGCCGCCAATGGTCACTTCACCTTAGGCGCTGCCGCCGGGACGACCTGCTTCAATGGGGCTTACCCCGGCCCCAACAGTCATGATTGCCAGATCGGCCTGTGGACGCTGTCGGCACAGTCCAACAACAACTGGATCGCCGCTGCGATCCCGGCCTACCAGTCGGCGCTTACGTTCAACGGCTACCGCCAGAACATCAGCGAAATCGAGTTCTCGGAAGGGCAGAGTAAACTGCTGATCAGCCGGTATACGGCGGCGGGTGAAGTTCCATCGCCCCAGCATCAAGCCTACATCTGGGAATGGAAGGCCACGCCCGCCAATGAATTCACCAGGATCAGCACCGATGTTGCAGGGTTGTCTGTCAACTATGGCTGGTCGCTGAGTCAGACATTAGTGCAGGTCAGTCAGCGTGCAGCACAAGAGCAGTACTATGCTCAGTTCAGAGGGATCATCTTCTGGGCAATCTACAATGAGACTAATGGCAATCAGCAAATCCCGTTGTATGAAGCCTTGCCAGGAATTGCCACAAGCGTTCCCAATTCGATCGCTGATCACGATCACCGTTATCTGATGGCACGGACGATCCTAAATAACATTCCTAGCGATAATATTCCGGCGGGTGTTGCATATATGCGCCGTTGGGGCGGCTCGATACGCACTACAGATTACCCACTTTGGTTGTATCAACAAGGGCGGGTAGCCTGTAACTTTGAAGGAGAGCCTGTCGCATTCAGTTATGCAAACGCAGCAGGCGAGAGCGCACCTGATGAAGCTATCTTGCGCTGGTTCAATGGTTATATGGAGTGTTTTCGAACAGGGCAGCCGCTGGAAAACCGATTACCGAATTTTGACGAGGTATACGGCGAAATTACAGGTTTCATCAATGCCGCGATTGCCGACCATGTGAATGGGACTATCAATCCCGTTGAAGGCGCGCAGTTCGTGAAGCACACCTCCTCATGTTTTGTGTGGCAGCGCGATGATACGAGCGGTCTCATCACGAGTTGTTATGGCGATAGGGGCCGAGTCAATATGCAGACGTTCTGCGCTCAGTCGCCTTATGTAATACCGCCTTCCGACCCAGCAGTCCCCACACCAACGCCCATTCCTAACCGCAACTGTCAGATTACGTCCATTAATCCAAGCGGTGTCGTTGTTGCGGACTGGCTGGCATCGACAGAGGGACAGGAGTCTAATCAGCAGCTTGGACTGGAGACCGTCGTCGGCACGCGCAATCTGATCAACTTGGGCTTGTACACAGACGATCAACCGTATAGTTGCGGATTCTCGCGCTGCTACTTTTTGCTTGGCAATCCCACAGGACGTGAGCCAAATGAAGAACGCCGAGAATCAATTAACGAAACACGAGCCGAAGCCTGGGTGCGGCATGAGGCGGTACAGATGAACCCCGATTATGGTTATCGCGGGTTTGCACAAAGTTATCTGGTTCATGTGTTGCGGTTCGACCGTAATGGTAACGAAACCTGGATTACAACCGTATTCCAGCGATGAGGAGACTATAATGAAAAGGAATATTTTGTTTCTCTCATCCTGCGTGATGCTTTTATTATGGCACTTGCATGTCTCAGGACAAGCACAAGAAGCACTTATTCCTTCGAATATAAGTGCGGTACGGCTTGACTGGCACCCAAGCCGCGATCTGATCGCCATCAGTGATGCGGGCAGCATCGTTACCATTGTCTATCCACAGACTCGCGAGGTGATCAACACCTTACCGGTGATGCCTTTCCCTGTACGTGCTTTGAAATGGAGTGACGACGGCACGCGCCTTGCTGTAGGTGGAGAGTATGCTATTCAGATTTGGGAGCAAGCATGGGATGAAACACAGATGGTACTCTCCCTCAGTCTCCAGGTGCCTCCTGACCCATTAGGTTTAAACATGCTTCATGTACTTGACTGGAATGATGTCGCCGAGCAGATCCTCGCCGATTTATTGGGACGCATTTATATCTGGCACAGTCGGACGGGAGAACTTATCGAGACCATTGATCCCTTCACTACACCCATGGTTTCAGCGGCATGGAACCCAGACGGGACGAGACTGGCACACGCAGATATTACCGGGTTTGTTTCAATTGAATTGTTGACAGCTAATAACTCTGGTGGCGCCGATGCTTATAATCGAGATGCGCCTTGGGCCATGGCATGGGAACCGAATGGAAATAACCTGATTGTAGGCACCAGTGGTGGCACGCTTCAGGCATTTGATTATTTTCCACGTCGCTTGGGAAGCGACGTGGTGTCAACTCGCGAAGAATACGTAGCCATCTTCAGTGTCGATTGGCATCCCACACTGCGGTTGGTGGCAGTGGGCTATGCCGATGGCATCGTGGAAATCTGGAACCCATATACCTACGACCTAATCCAACGCGTCCAGCAGCAAACGGGATTACCGGTGATGTCCGTATCATGGAGTCCGGATGGAACGCAGCTAGCCTACACTGCTGGTGACAATCTGATGATTATCCCTGCGCCGCAGTCTGATATTCCCGCGTTAACATTGACACCTTCTTCGACTCCAACCTCTATATCCACTTCCCCCCCCACCCGGACGCCGATACCGACGGCCACGCCCATTCCCTTGCCGCCCGCGGACACCAATCTGCTGACCAACCCATCGTTCGCCAGCGGACTCGTCCCGTGGAACACGGTCAACTTCAGCGCGGGCGGGGTGGTGAACGGCGCGCTCGAGGTCACGCAGCCGACCGGCGTCGAATACGGCGTCGTGTGGCAGAGTCTGAGCACGATGCTCCCGGCCAATACGCCGATGAGTTTCAGCGTCG
>DAOUCY010000110.1:0-4097 GCA_034431625.1 Anaerolineae bacterium
ATCATACTGATTAATCTTCGCGCTCACTTGCAGAAATGCCATCTGCACGATGTCCTCCGCTTCCGACTGATCGCCGGTAATCAGGTACGCAGCACGCACAGCGCGCACCTGATATCGCCTGACCAGTATTTCTAAACCGCCGATGTCACGGCGTTTGAGTCGAATAATCGCTCGATTTATGCAAGCATCATTCAAGGATGCATCCTCGCTTCGATTTTTCCTGAGTACTCATCAGAATATATGCACAACACCACCAAAAGGTTGGGCGAGAGACTTCAGTATGCAAAAAACCAACCTGAAGACGGCATTCTGCATATTTGGAGTGTGCAGAATGCTGCATGTGAGTTCAAACTATCACAAGGAGTAACGAACGATGTCGGTATACTTGAAGCGTATTTCACCACTCATAATCGTGCTTGTGCTGATTGCCGCCTGGGCGGCACCGTCTCAAGCACAACCGCCCAATGACGATCCCGGGCTTGAGGCTGTCCGAGCGGCGAATCTTGGCGTCTTCGTCAATCAATCACAAACCGTAGGAGATACAACCATCACGCTGAATTGGGTGTACGCCGATGCGTATCGTATCGCGCTGAATTACGAAGTTGCCAGCGGCAGCACGCCTGGCATGATGTACCGAAGCCGTTTCAACCTGACTGACAGCGCCGATAGCTTCTATATGGCCCGCAGTGGTGGAGGCAATGGATTCATCAACGCGCGTGGCAATGCTGAATACACCTACTCTTTTGGTGCTGGTTTTTACAGCCCCGCCACAGAGCAAATCATGCTTCGTCTTGAAATCACTCTTGAACCCGACAGCGGAGGTTTCGCGGGAGGCAGTGGGTTTGGCACAGGCGTTGCGCTTCCTGGCGAAACACCTGCGCCAGGGATTTTCGTTGATAATGGCGTGCAGAATTCCGCTGTGCCATTTATCTTTGAGGTTTCGGTGCCAGTGCTCCCGGCTGTGCAAATCGAGCCTGATCAGTCGGTTGAGTCAGACGGCATCGCGCTCGTGCTGACATCGCTGTCCGTTACGCCAACAACTACCGTTGCCGTCGTATGTGACAGTGCAACAGACGGGATTCGCTGGCGTCCTGTTGCCGAGCTGACTGTCAGTGACATCACCGCATCTGCGATGAGTTCTGTCGAACTGCCACTGCTGAATGGACAGGGCTGTACGGATCTGGCGTTTTCGCTTCCCCAATCCAGAATGCTCACTTTGGAAGTGGCTGAACTGATTGGTGCATCTGCTGATGGGGGTTCATTCACCTCGCAATCAGCTGAGTTCTTCCGACAGTATCTTGCCGAACGCGGTGTTGAAGTCTCCATCAATGGCATTAATCAGTGGGGTGATCTTGATTACACGATTCTCTCTCAGCCAGACGGCGACGTTGGACTAATCCTCCAGCAGGCCTGGGAAGAAGCACTTTTTGAAAAGCGTGAGGGGAATTGGGTATTCAGCGTTTCTATTCCCTAACCGGATGATGTCCGCAGCTGCCTGCCGGGATTTCCCAGGTAGGCAGCAGTATTTCTTCTTCACCTGCTCTGTGTAACTCACCTTATCCCCCCCAAGCTAATTGACCAGATATCTTTTTGGACGATAACCCGTCGTTAGGTGGGTTAGTATGGCTTGTTCTGGGACTATTCTTAAAGAGGTTCAAAAATCAGATGAAAGAATGGAGCCTATGAAGCTACTCCCACTAATAATTATGCTCACGCTCACGGCGTTAGCAGCAGGTACTTTATCAGCGCTGGCACAGGAAGAGCCATCTAGTGTACATGTGGACAATGCGCTTGCGGGCATTCTTGATGCATTTGACAGCTACCCGATTGTAGCCATTGGTGATAACCATAATGTGCAGCAGTTGGGCGATTTCTACATCCAGCTCATTCAGCAGCCGGAGTTTGCCCGGCAGGTGCGCAACATCGTCTTTGAGTACGGCAATGCCTTCTATCAAGATGTGATTGACCGCTACGTCAACGGTGAGGATGTGCCGTTTGAGGAATTGCAGCGTGTCTGGACTCCGACATTTGCCTATGGGCCATCGCCTGTCGCCCAAATGTACATTGACTTCTATCGTGCTGTGCGTGAGGTCAATGCAGCACTTCCAGAAGGTGAGCGCCTGCATGTATGGCTTGGCGATCCGCCGCTCAATCCTGATCAGCCTATTATCTACAGTCCCAACAATCCGCCGCCGAACCGTGATGAACATTTCGCTGGCGTGGTTAGTCGCTTGATCAGCCAAGGTGAAAAAGCGCTGGTCATTATCGGCGCGTACCATCTTGTCCCGACCGGGTTCCCGTTTGCGCTGCCAGGTGAGCCGGGCGGCCCGATGATTATTGGATCGCCGCCGCAGTCCGGTGATGCTGGCGCTCCACCGATCGGTGCAGAACCTATGCCCATGCCGGTTGTCCCTGGCAATGCTACCTCCGTACCGCTGCTTCCGGTAGATCTGGGCAGCAACGTGCGCCAACTTCTCGATGCCGCTTACCCGGATGGGCGTATATTCACTATCACGCTGTTTGATGGTATCGCCGATCAGGCTTGTGCTGAAGAATTCGACCAGCTCGCCGAAACCTGGGAAATCCCGACACTTGTTTCGCTGCGGGACACCACGCTGGCAGACCTGCTAAATCGGCCAGACTGCCGCTCGCGGGTAGCATCGATTCTACCGCCAGATTATCAGCCTGCCTGGGCAGATGCGCTGCTCTATCTGGGTAAGGCAGAAGATCTCATCATGTCACCCTTTGAACCTGATGGACCCGCCATGTCATATTTGGAATGGATTGAGCAGACTGTCGACGGAATATCATTTCCATAAATCAATCCAGTCAAACCGGTCAAACCAATCAGGAACGTTGTATCGACGCACTGACTGTGGTTGACCGGTCTGATCGCTTTGATCGGTATTTTGAGGCTCCGTTTTCAATCGGCGGCACATCATAGCGCTGCATCATGTCCAGCACTTCACGGCGTTCGATGGCGTAGAGCTTGCCGCCGACGTGATGTTTACGCCGGGATTGGTCGATCAATTGCAGCCGCTTCAGGATATGCCCGATCCATTGAGCATTGCCCATCTCGTCAGCGGATTGCCCCAGCACACTGCGAATCCTCTCGCGTAAGTCCGTTCCCTTCACCCAGACGACCTCATCCGCATTACGGGTGAGCAGTTCCAGCGCCTGCAAAACCGCCTCTTCGCGTTCACTGAGCGACTTACCTTCGCTGATTTGCTCGTCCCATTCTGCCGCATCGGAAATCGCATCCAGCAGTCCGACCACACCACCCTGCTCCTCGAAGAACGCTGCCAGCGCGACAAGCGGCGACCACAGCTCGCCGGAGCGGTTGTGGAGTTTGTGCAGCTCTGGACGCTCGAAGTAGTTGGTGTAGACTGTTTGAAAATGGGTCAATGCCAGCGTGTAAAGTTGGTGTCGCAGCGGCGCGCCGTCGAAATCCGGCGGAAACGACGGCATCTTCTGGGTGGTGCGCCGCATGGGAATAGTGATGCAGCGGCTGGCGAGGATGTCCTCCAGCCCCATGATGGCTGCCAGAATCTTGGGTGAATACACATCGAATGCCTGCGGCTTGAGGTCGTCGCCGGTGACGCGGATGGCAGGCATTCCCTGTTTGTAGCCGCTGTTGAGTAACTGCCGGATCTGCTGCATTCCGGGGTCTTTCGGATTGTGGTAGCGCTCGGCTTCATCGATGCCAACCGTACAGGACGTGTGGTGAATCAGGCGGAACATGCTCGGGCCGGTGGGATCGGAGGTCGAAATCATGTTGAACGCCAGTGGTTGGAGTACACGCAGCACCGTGGATTTGCCGCTGTTCTTCGGTCCGTTGAGTGCCAGATAAGGGTAGGCGGGGAACATGGTATAGAAGTAGGTGCCCATCGTCCACAGCGCGAGGATGCGGCTCTCGATGTCGGAGCGGAAGTCGATATACTGGCGAAACAGCTCGTGAACCGCGTTGAACACCGCACCGGGCTGCACGGTCTCCCCGTCCAGATAGCGGCGGATGTCGCTGTAGCGCCAGCGCATCAGGAATTCGCTGCCTTCGGGGATCACCTTGAGCGCGACTTCCTGACCGTTGATCGTGATGA
>DAOUCY010000111.1:0-2337 GCA_034431625.1 Anaerolineae bacterium
GCGCAGTTCCTTTGTGACCTTCGTGGTTACTGCACAAAGGCTTAACCACAAACGACACGAAGCGCACGAAGGCGAATAAAATGAAGCGCAGTTCCTTTGTGTCCCTTTGTGACCTTCGTGGTTACTGCACAAAGGCTTAACCACAAACGACACGAAGCGCACGATAAAATGAAGCGCAGTTCCTTTGTGTCCCTTTGTGACCTTCGTGGTTACAGCTTTTTACAGTGAAGTCATTCTTAATCGCTGAGGACATGAAAGCCCCGCATGGGCTGGCATGATCTCAGCCGGAGATTCAGATCGCAGCGCACCGTCGTGCCGAACTATGTTCTAAATGTTCATTAGCCCGCTGCGCCAGGATGCCGTCTGACGAGTCACGGCTGGACACTCCGACGCTTCCAGGGGCGGAACTCCCCTTCTGTCACATATTATTCCAGGAGGCATGCCATGCTGGTCGGATATGTCAGTGATGAACACTATATGGCGCTGTGCGATGTGGTGCTGGAATTCACTGCTGATGGACATACCATCGCTGTCGCGCGATCAACGCCGAGCGGCGCTGTCTATGCCGACATCGCTCCTGGGATGTATCAGGTGACGCTGCACAAGCCGGGATATGGCGCCAAACGGGTGAACATCACCGTATCCGCCGAACATCCGCACCATTTTCGCCTGCTTTCCGACCGTCTGCTCGGCTACATGTGGCCCAAATGGGTGCGCTCCGGCGAACGCAGCGAATTCCGCGTCCACTCGACGACCCCGTATCGCCTGAGTCTCTGGCGCTACGGGTGGGAGAAAGTCCGGGTGCGCCCGCTTGGCTGGTTCGACGAACATGGTCCGCGCGCGGTGATGCAGGTGACGCCTGACGGCGATTATACGCAAATCGGGGTGCGCTGGAACACGCGGGGGTACGGCAGTCTCCACCACACCCAATATGTTACCGCGCCCGAGCGATCAGGATTGTACTACCTGCACGCCGAGAACGAAGCTGGCGAATTCTTTGCGTTTCCGTGGGTCGTCGCTCCCGCGAAACCGGCGCACCCCATCGCTGTGCTTGCTTCCACCAATACCTGGAACGCCTACAACAACTTTGGCGGGCGCAGCAATTACATCAACGCAACCCGGCTCCCGCCGACTCCAACGGTGAACGCGCGGCTCGATCTGCCGCGCTATGCAGGAAGCGGATTTTCCGAATGGCACGCGCCCAATGACGCTTACGCGCCGTTGTCGTTCGACAGACCCGAAATTGCGAATAGTGTACCCGGAAATGCCCACGTTCTCGATCCGGTTCCCGGGCGACTGGCTAGCAGCCTGGCGCCGGCGGAGTGGCGCCTGCTCGGATGGCTGGAGCGCGAAGGGTTCGCCTACGACCTGTACGCTGACGCCCAACTCCACGATGGCACGCTCGACCTCGATGCCTACGCCGTCCTGATCCTCGGTGTTCACCCGGAGTACTGGTCGCGCACCATGTTCGAGCGAGTGAAATCATGGGTTGATAAGCGCGGCGGCAAACTGATGTATCTGGGAGGGAACGGTCTCAACTGTGAAGTCGAGTTCCTGGATAGTGCGACAATGCGCTGCAAGACGCAGCTGCTCAGCAGTGACGGCAGCCTGGGCATGCACGACCCGCAGCGCCCGGATGTCTATTTCGAGAGCAGGTTCCACGCCACTGTTGCGCCGGAAGCCAGCCTGCTCGGTGTTGTCACGACCGACGCCGGGATTATGACTGCCGCTCCATACCGGGTAGTGAAGGCGGATCATTGGGTGTTTGAAGGCACAGGCTTACAAGACGGCGATATCTTTGGCGCGCAAAGTCTGCACGAACGCTGCCCTGGAGGCGCCTCCGGACACGAAACGGATAAAATGAGCGCGTCGTCGCCGGCGGGAACGGATCTGCTTGCGAAAGGGCTGAATCCAGACAATGGCGGCGCTGAGATGGCGTCCTACACAACCAGCAGCGGCGGCAGCGTCTTCTCGGTCGGATCAATCACCTGGCCGCTTGCACTGCTGGTTGATCCGCACGTATCACGTATCACATCAAATGTCATTCATCGCTTCCTGGGTTAGACGACGATGTGCCATCCCCGCAACTTCCACCGAACCCCAGGCACTGCCGACTTCATAACCGCATCCGGCTGTCTCGAAGCGGGCATGGATTGTCAGGTGGCATTCTGACGCTGCGGGCTAAATACATCACTAAGAGCCTGCCCGAAAAATCGCTGAATGAATCTCGTTGGGTAGGCGAAGGCAATGCCTTCGCCTACCCAACAAGCTTTTCCAAACAGGCTCTAAGCATTTTCAGCACACTGCGCGACTGCGGCGCGCCCCCTTCGACCGTCT
>DAOUCY010000112.1:0-6103 GCA_034431625.1 Anaerolineae bacterium
AATTAGACCGGATTGCAGCAGGGGATACAACCCGGTTGGAGGTGCTGCGAGCTTTCTGGGAGGGGTTCAATCCACAGTTGGGCAAAGCGACAGAATATGCGCTCGCACAGGTCAAAGCGCGGCACACTCCCAAACCGCTAATGCTGCGTCCAGTGGAGGAGTAAACGCATGAGCAACTTCATGCCCGAACCGCCGCCCATCGACTACGACGACTGGATGCCGCCCCCGCCGGATGAGGCTTACTTCATGCGGGACGATCCCTTCCCGGATGACCTGTTCAGCAGCACACTACCGCCGGATTACGAGTACGTGCCAGTGGATGACCCCTGGCTGCCGGACGATGAGCGTTTTGTGCCGGAGGACATGCAGCGCCTGCCCGATGTCCCGCCGCTGGCGCAGGATGGCTTGCAGGGTTTTGAGCCGCCCGAATCAACGGATGAAGGCTGGGGCTGGCATGATGCCCGCCTGATTGGGGTGGAACGTGAGACGGACGACGGCAAACGCTACGAAATTGGCGCTATCGACGTGTACGCCAACGTCAATACGGGCGACCTGGGCGGGAGCTATCTGCCCGTCGCCTCATTTGATGATGTAGACGTGGCGGCAGCCTTCTACCACAACCTTCAGGAACAGATTCACGATCAGGAATTACCCGCTTATCAGGTGCCGGAGTTTGCCGAAGCCCGCGCTGCTGAGATGAACCCCGAACCCGAAAACTGGCGCGGGGCGACACCCGAAGAATATGCCGCCTATGAACACCTGCGTGATCTGGAAGACGGCGGCATCGCCGGACGCGACGAACCACCCGACACTGCTGTTGATCCGCTCATTCAAACCGCGATTGAATTGGGTGGGGTGGTGGTTGAGCCAGAGATAGAAGCGCCGCAGCTTGAAGACGGGTCGGCGTTCCAGGCGTTGAGCGCCATCGGTATTGAAGCGGAGAACTTCGACCCCGCCAAAGACCCGCCGCCCTTCTATGACGCGGAAACCGGAACGGCGTACTGGATCGGGGTCTTCCAGCCCGATAAGGAAGACCGCGAGAACTGCGTCACCTCCATCCTGTCACTGGGGCGCAACCCTGAAACGGGTGAGATGGAAGCACAGCTTGCGCCCTGTGTTCCCGGTGAATGGGACAAGGCGTATGCCTCAGCCGAGTATCTGATTCAGGTGGCGCAGAAAGGCGGGATTGACCGCTGTTTCGATGCCGCTGAAGGCATGGCGCTGGCAACCGATCAACGCGAACTGTGGGAGAACCAACGCGGGGTGGCGCTGGAACCGGACGCGGCAAAGGAAATTGCCGATTACACCCGCGATGCCTGGGAGGTGGAACTGTGAGCGATGTAAGCGATGCCAACGAAGTGAAAACGCGCAGTTTCACCATCCGCCTCACACCTGAAGATCAGGCGGCGTTGGCGGAACTGTGCGACCTCTACGGGCTGGATCGCCCCGGCAGTATCCGCCGCGCCGTGCGCCAGGCGCTGGCATGGAAGAAGAAGTTGGGCAAATCCGGCTATTTCGTCCCGGCGGGTGAGGCTGAACCGCCGGAATTTCTGATCCGGCTGGAGCGAAAGGACGCGCATGAGTGAGAGCGAGGTTGTGCGTCACACCGCTGAAGATGGCTCGGTCTATGCTGTCGAAGTCGTGCCGCCAGAGCGCGAAGAATACGGAGCGCAGTATGGCGTGGAACTCGTCCGCGCTTCGACAGACCGCTATGGGCTGGAACACGAGCAGCGCCTGCGCTTAGGTGCATACTCGTCGTGGGGGTCTGCCGAGGAACACCAACAGGAAGTCGAAGCCGCGCTGGAACAAGACGGCTTGGATGGACTGGGCGAGGATGCCCGCCGGGTGACGCAGATGCCCTATCTGGACGGGCAGTATCTGGCGATGGTGTTTCCGACGGATGGTTCGGCAGGTGACAGCGCCAAAGTCCATCTGTTGTATCTCAGCGGCGAACAGGTGACGGCGGCGTTGGTCGCCGACGGGCGCACTGAGGATATGGAGAACCTCTGCGGACAGTTGGATCGCGCCTGGGTCGAAGGCGGGAATGAACGCCTGCTGACAACAGCGCAGCACGAAGCGGAACTGCGGGGACAGGTCGCGCCCGGTACACCGCTGTTTGAGGCTGCATCCAATCCCGACCTGCCTGATGATCTGCCCTTCACTTTTGGCGAGGGGATGCAGCCCTTTGACGCACAGGGCATTGGACTGGCGCATCACGTTGATGGCGGTGGGACGGCGCACTGGTTTGCGGTGGTCGAAAACCGTGAGCCAGAAGCTGATCCTTATGAACTGCGCTACTTCCGGGCGCTGGAGACGAACGACGGCACACCCAAGCACGACTCCTATCCGGTCATGCCGCTGCCTGACGATGACCCCGATTCGGCGTGGCCGCTGCTGGGATTGGAGATGTATCTGGAAAAGGGCGATGTCTATATGGCGCAGCAGTTCGCTCACGATGTCGCCGACCATCACGGGCTGGCGTGTCCTGATCCACTCGATTTGCCCGCGCTTAACCCGGAGCCGGAATACTACTTCGGCTACGGGGTCGGTCCGTCGAACTCCCCCTCACTGGAAGCCGTGAAGACCTGGATGGACGGCAGCGAACGGCGTTTCGATACCCTCACCATCGCCGAATACGGCCTGTGGGATGAAGCCCAGACCGATGAGCGTGAGTTAGAGGATGTTCTGAAAACGCGGGGTTTGGAAGCCGCCATGAATCAGGCGGAGCGTCTGGCGGCGGCGGGGGGGTATCTCGACCCGCGCCGCGTCGATGGGCGGGTGTTCTTTGAGGAGGATGCGCCGCCCGACCCCTTTACCACCGAACGTACACGAGCAATGGAGCGTGACATGCAGCACGACGAAACACAGCATCACTCTGAATACAGCGTAGACGCGATTGCCGCCAATGGTGAATCGCGCCTGGACGTGTTGAAAGCCTGGGGCGATGCGGAACACGAGCGGGAGCGCCTGCTCATTCCTCAGCTGGATTGGGACACCGCACAGGCGAATGCCCAGGCTGCCTACGACATGATGTTGGCTGACAATCTGCAAGGCGCGATGACGCTGGTTGAACTGGCAGGCATGGAGGCGGGCGTGATTGACCCGCAGCGCGCTGATCCGCGTCTGTTCACGCAGGGACCGCCCGACCCGTTCACCACCATCCGGGAACGCGAACTGGCGCAGAAGGTGGATGTCACCGAAATGGACACTGAACCCTACACCCCGGTCACGCTCGAACCGGAAGCGCCGGACTACCCGACGATGTACCGCGAGTTCGCCGCCGAAGCCGCCCGCCAGCGCGAAGCCAATGCGTCCTTGGAAGGCGCGGCGTGGTTTGACGCCACCTTCAAAGATTCGGAGCGCGACCTGCTGGAGTCGGATGACGACAGCGTGCGCTATGCCGTCGTGGTGCAGGAAGCCGACCCCTGGACGCTGGAACTGGCTGTCGAGAAATACTGGCGCGAACCGAACGGGTATCTCGGTACACAATCGGTGACACTCAACACCTATGACCCAGATACGGGACGGGAACAGGCGGAGCAGGAGCGCGATGCGCTGCTGGAAGTCCGCGAGCAGCATGGGCTGGAAGCCATGATGCACAAAGCCGAATTGACCGCTATGCACAACGACTGGTTGGATGGAGATCGGGCTGACCCGCGTCTGTTTACGCAGGGACCGCCGGACCGCTTCGAGACGCTGGCGCAGCGGCTGGAAGGCGAAATCAACCCCTATTGGAACACCAGCGGGGAGGTTATTGAAAGCGCTGAACCGCTGCCTGCCCAGATTGAGCGGGATGACTCGTACTGGCGGTTGGACCGGCGCGAGGTGGTAGACCCGGATGGCGAGAAGTTAGGTCAGGCGATGTTCTGCACCGTCTTCCCCGATGCAAAAGACCCGGTGCCGGATTTCGACGTACCTCTGCGAGCGCAGATGTTGGAGATGGCGCACTTCGAGACACTGGAAGCGGCGGATAAGTTTGAGACGGAGTTTCGGGGGTATCTGGTTCCGGGACTGTTCGACGGTTCGGAACTGGCCGAGGCGGTGGCGCAGTTGGAAGGAATGCCGGGCAAGTGGCTGGAGATGGAGGGGCAGGCGGCAAAGGCATTCTTCGCCGATGAACAGCCGCCGCTTGTCCGCGATCTGGCTGACTGGCATCCCTATAACCCCAATGCGGAACGCGATGCCCGCATTGCCGCTGAGGGACTTTACACCGACCCAATCCACCAGGCTGTCGAGCGGGATGAACCGGAGATCGCCTCCAGCGCGCCCGAACTGGACTTCTAGGGAAGCGGATTGGCGATGACCACGCTCAAACCACAGACTGCGCTGGGCGGCTTTGCCCTGGTTACCCTGCTGCTGGCTGGCGCTGCCGTAGGGCGCTTATTCGGTGTGAGTCTTGGCGAAGCCCTTTATCTGACCGGGCTGGTGCTGGTGGTGTTAGGCTGGATCACCAACTGGCTTATGCTGCGCTGCATCAGCCCATCCGAAGATCAGGAGGTGTAGCTGATGTTTTACTGGCTCTTCACCGAGGGGCGGACGCTGCTGGGCGGCTGCCTCGCCCCTCTTTTATGCCTGACCCTGACGGCTCCCATCATGGTCAGTGCGATGCTGGGGGCAGGTATCCAGCGCACCAGCGAAGCACAGGGTACAGCCGATTGGAAGCGCGGCGCGAAACTCTTTGCCCATCTGATCGTCGTGCTGGGCGTATCTGCTATCTATCTCACATTTTTGGGCGATATGGCGGTGCAGCCGCTGCGTGGGCGGCAGTCCCCCAACAGCTTTGTCCAACTGCTCACCGGTGCGCCACCGAATGTCAACGCCATGCGTCTGTTTATGTTCAGCATGATGCTGGTCATGTTGTGGTTCTTCCTAACCATCGGGCTGCACAGCGGCATCAAAAACGGCGGCTGGCTGCGCGAACGGGTGGATCGGCTTCGCAATCCACAGGTCAAACGCGGGGCGCTCGGCTCGTCGCACTTCTGCACCATGCGGGAGTACAAACGCTTCCGCCGGGAAGACGCTGAAGGGTTGTCGCTGCTGGGTGCGTTCTGGGGCGAGCAAAAACGCCGTCTCGATCTGGGCATGGGTCGTTTCGCCCTCAGCGGCGAAGATGTGGCACGCGGTATCCTGACGCTGGGCGGTCCGGGTTCGGGTAAAACGCAGGGTATTATTTTGCCTGCCATTGCTGACCGAATGCTGGCGGGACATTCGCTCGTCGTCGCCGACCCACAGGGCGAAATCACCGGGCATGTCTTGAAGTATGCCGCCGTCACACGGCATCTGGTCGTCGTCCATGACCCGACCAGCCCTATCGGGCCGCGTTACAACCTGGCGGAAGGGATCGACAATGTTTCCGATGCCCGTGCCATTGCCGATGTCCTCGTACCCTCCGCTGCGGGTGACAACCGCTTCTGGACGGACAGCGCAGCGGCATTACTGGCAGCCTGTCTGATCCGCTTTCCCAATCTCGGCGAAATCTACAACGCTATGAACGACCTGAAAGGGCTGGCTGGGAAACTTGCCTCGAAGAAGGATGACGCTGCGTTACTGGCAAACAGCTTCATCGCCTCAGTAGGCTCGGATGGGAAAGTCGCCTCGAATGTCGTGGCGACACTGGCAACCGCGCTCACGGGTTGGGCTTCCACCGATGTCCGTGCCAACACCAGCGCCTCGGACTTCGATGCTGATTTAGTGGTGGGACAACCGACGGTGGTCGTCCTGACCTGTCCAGGTCGTATGCGTGCAGTCTATGCCTCGTATCTGGGCGCGACGCTGCGGAAGCTCATGCTCGACCTCGATACCATTGGCGAACGCAATAAAGGTCCATTACCTGTTCCCGTCGGCGTGATTCTGGATGAGTTCCCCACGCTCGGCAAGTTAGACAGCCTGGTAGCCGACGTGAACCTCGTCCGCAAGCGCCGCATCTCCATCATGATAGGGGCGCAGACCAAAGGGCAGTTTCACATGATTTACGGCAATGAAGGCACACAGGCGCTGTTCACGGGTCTGGCAACCCAGGTGATTTACGGCGGTTGTGATGCCGACACCGCCGAGTTTTACAGCAAAGCCAGCGGCACGGCGACCACCGATGCCAATGCCGATG
>DAOUCY010000113.1:0-26950 GCA_034431625.1 Anaerolineae bacterium
CCGTAGTCACGGCGCATACCTCCAACAGTTTGACGACTATCGGTTGTATGCCGTCCGTGACCTTTTTTCAACTAGCACCAACAGTTAGTAGTCGGCGATGTGGCGCGAAATCCGAGGCATCAAAGCGAGCCCGACACCGCAAAAGCAGGTCACTGGAACGAAAACCACCAACATCAGCAGCCGGCGTAACATTTTCTACCACTCCATCACTGCGAATTGGTTCGCGCTTAGCCCGAAACGTCCTCCTGATGGATACCGGTCTGCCGAACACTGGTTATTGCAGGGTTTGTGATATCAGAAAAATGGCTCCAATGACCAACAGCAGTACAAACCCAGCGAACAGCGGCAGCAGCAGCGGCGACTGCTGTGGGGGCGGCGGCGAGATGATGATCGGTGCTGGTGCAGGTTGGTTGACCGACAAGACAGCAATGGCGGTCAGCACCAGAATGATCCCCGTGCACAGACATCCCCCAACGACTGCCAGAGTGGGATCGACGGCCATCTGACCTGTAACGATCAAGATGACCTGTGCATATAACCGGCTTAATGATTCGATGATTCCGTCCCACATGCCCTGCATTGTACCGCCTAACAAGGTGCTTGTGCCCCCCATGAAATGGGGCTTAATGCGCTTCTGCCCAAGCCATTGCCTAAATCGATTATGCTAGGGTGAGGCTTTTCAGGGAGCATAACGTCCAAGCAAAACAGCCGCCCCCAGCCAGATATTGGTGTGCGCGGCTGTTCGGGTTTTGTGACGACTATCTCGGCGAGAGTTATCCTACAAGATAGCCTCCATCGACTGGCAGCGTCGCGCCGGTAATCATGTCGGCTTGATCGCTGAGCAGATAGGCTACTGCCTGCGCCACATGGTTTGGATAGCCGAAGCGCCCCAGCGGAATCTTGGCGATCATTGGGGCGCTCTTCACTGGATCACCCCACACTTTCTCGCCCATCGGGGTCAGGATCACCGTCGGATTGACGGCGTTCACCCGGATTTGGTGCGGCCCCAATTCCAGCGCCATCACGCGCGTTAGGTGATCCAAGCCGGCTTTCGAGGCGCCGTAGGCTGCGTGTCCGTGGATCGCAGCCATGCTTGCCTGGCTGGAGACGTTCACGATTGCACCGCCTTTGCCGCGGTGCACCATTCCCCGCGCTATGATCTGGCTGATGAGGAACGCTGACCGCAAATTGACGGCCATGGTTTCATCCCAACCTTCGACTGAGGCTTCTAGGAACGGCTGAATCACGGCGATGCCGGCATTGTTGACCAGCAGATCGATATCTCCAGCGGCTTTTGCCGCACGGCGAGACTCGTCTGTTTGTGTCAGATCGGCCAGGATTACCTCGCAGCCGGTCTCAGCCTTCAAGCTGTCCAGATCGGCCTGTGTCCGGCTCACCGCCACTACTGATGCGCCGCATTGCGTCAGCAGCTTGACGATCTCGCGGCCGATGCCCTTGCCTGCGCCGGTCACGAGGGCGCGTTTTCCATCAAAGCGGATGTCCATTTTGATGCTCCTTGCTGCAAAGCATTCTAGTGAAAAAGGTTCCTCTGGAATGAAATTGTGCCACCAGCCAACCTCCTTCAGCAAATGCACGTTATAATGGCCTGCAATAAGGTCAGTTCAGCCTTTTGATATAAGGATCACACCTCATGGCAGCCAAGATTGTTATTGTCGGCAGCTTCAATATGGACCTCACCGCGTACGCCGAACGGATGCCCAAGCCAGGTGAAACTCTGCCTGGTCGCAAGTTTGTGACTGGCCCCGGCGGTAAAGGCTCGAACCAAGCTGTAGCCGCCGCCCGTCTGGGCGCGGATGTTACCTTCATTGGGCGCGTTGGCAACGATGTTTTTGCTGACGCCGCTTTGAGCTTCTGGAAGCAGGAAGGCATCAATACCGATTTTGTGGTTCGCGACCCGGAGAACGCCACCGGTGTCGCCCCGATTTGGGTTGATGACAGCGGCGAGAACAGCATCATTGTCGTTCTCGGCGCCAACCTTCACATGACTGCCGCCGATATTGACCGCGCCGCCGAAGTCATCGGTGGGGCTGATGTGCTCATCACCCAACTTGAGATCAACTACGACATGGTTGATTACGCCATGAAGGTTGCCAAGGCGCGCGGCGTTCGCACTATTCTGAATCCCGCCCCAGCGGGAAAGCTCCCGCGCGAGACGGTCGCGCTGGCCGATTACCTCACCCCGAATGAGACCGAACTGGAAATCCTCAGCGGGATCACCGGCGATTACGAGAAGGCTGCCCGTTCGCTCCTTACCCGTGACGGACAGGCTGCTATTGTCACCATCGGGGCAGGGGGAGCGCAGTGGGTCTCGCCGACAACCTCGACTATTATCCCGGCTTTCAAAGTCACCGCTGTGGATACGACCGGTGCGGGTGATGCGTTCAACGGCGGCTTTGCCGTCGCACTTGGCGAGGGAAAATCCCTCGAAGAAGCTATCCGCTTTGCCAACGCTACCGCTGCGTTGAGTGTGACTAAACCTGGCACGGCGCCGAGCATGCCGCGCCGTGCTGAAGTCGAAGCTCTTTTGAAGGGATAGCCGCTTGGCGGGGAGGCTCAGAGACGCATGGCTGTTGGAGGAATTTCATTTGGACGAACGGTAACGGCGAATCCAATCCTCTGGCAAGAATGCCTGTACCAGGCCCGCAGCATTTCAGCCCTGATGCGGCGCTACTGGCCGCTGGGGGTGCTTGTGGTGGGCCTAGTGCTGGCCGGAGTTGCCTTGACGCTCCGCGACATTACCGGGCCGACCCGTGAGCTGGCACTCATCACCATCTGGATCGTCCATGCGCTGACGGCCGCCCGCTGTGTGGCTGCTGGCGCTAACGCGATCAGCCGCGAACACGTCGGACAGACTTGGGATACGCTCATTCTGACCGGCGTCAGCGCTCGCCACATCCTGCTCGGCAAGTGGGAGGGCGTCCTGCGTCTTTCGGCTCCCTGGATCGTGCTGCTAGGGACAGTGCGTTTGGTGATGATCCCGATTTTCATGTTTGCCCTGATCAACCGGTTCGCCTGGCGGGCAGGCAGCGTCACGAGCTACTCCGGTTATGGAGTGCTGGCCAGTGTAGGCTGGGTTCCCTGGGCAGCGCTGCTGGCGGTAGCCATGACCATCCTCCTGACTATCCTGGAGGTGCTGGCCTGTACTGCTGTTGGACTAGCTGCCAGCGCACTGGTGCGGCGCGGCTGGCTGGCGCTGATTGCCGCGCTGATCGTCCGGTTCACACCAGTGGCACTGTTCGCTGCCTTCACCCGCTACGAAGTCGGGGCGGCTCCCTCTTGGCGCGTGCTGCGGTTTCCCTACTTGGGCTTGGCCGACGGCGGCACTGCGCCGCTCTACCAGCTTTCGCTGCCGCTGACCGGTTGGACGCAGGATGCCCATGCTGGCGCGCTTCCGGGGCTGTTGATGGTGGTGCTGCTTCTTGCCGGGCTGACCGTTGGCGGACTGCTGGCTGCCTGGTGGGCCATCCGCCGCGACGGAGCGCTGCCGCACCAACCCCGCCCGGTATGAGCCGCTGTCAAAAATCAAAAGCGGGAGACCGCCCGGCCTCCCGCTCTGTCTTCAGCGCTGGTGAACCATTCAAATAAAAACCGGTCTACCCTTTGAGCGCGCCCGCTGCCAGACCACGCACGATGTAGCGCTGCAGGAACAACCCGATGAGCATTACCGGTGTCACCATGATGAGTGTCAGCGCCGAGATGTACCACCAGTCGATGCCTTTGGTGCTCTTCATGCCTGCCAGATACACCGGCATCGTGATCGCTTCGAAGTTCGTCAGCATCAGCGCGAATAGGAATTCGTTCCAGGCAAAGATGAATGAGAACAGCGCCACTGTTACCAGTCCCGGAGCCGCCAGCGGCAGGACGATCCGCATGAAGGTTTGCCAGCGCGTCGCTCCGTCTACGCGGGCACTCTCTTCCAGGTCAATGGGCAGGCTGTTGAAGAAATCTCGCATGATCCATACGGCGAAGGGCAGGTTGAACATCGTATAGGCGAGGATCAAGCCCCCATGTGTGTCGATAAGCCGTAGGAAGTTGAAGAACAACAGGAACGGGATCACCACCGCTGCCGGCGGCAAGAACCGCTGCGAAATAATCCAGAAAGCGATGTTGTCGTTCTTCCAACCGATCCGCCGCCAGTTGTAGCGGAACCGGGACAGCCCGTAGCCCGCCATCGACCCGATCACCACCGACAGGGCGCATGAGGCCGATGCGGCGATCAAGCTGTTGCGGAAGTAACGCACTGTTTTGGACTGCTCATCCACCAGCAGAAACTTCCAGTGATCCAGCACCGGTTGGTAATCCACGAAGGGGATGTAGCGCGGCACGCGGTTGACATCCAGCGGCCGCTTGAATGAAGTCGTGAACATCCAGTAGAACGGGAAGATGCAGATAAACGCCCAGATGCACAAGAGCGTGTACAGGACGAAAGTGCCGGCACGAGAGCGCTTCTTCATAAGCTTTACGTCCCCAACTGCTGCTTGGTCAACCGGCGCGAGATGGCGAGGAACACCGTGGCGAAGACGATCACCATCACCAGCAGCACATAGCCCATCGCCGCGGCGTAACCATAGTTGCCGAAGCTCAACGCTGTATCGTAGATGTACATCACCATCGATTCGGTCGAGGTTCCTGGCCCGCCGCCGGTTACCACGTTGATGATGTCCACCAGTTTGAACATTTCTAGACTGCGGATCAGGATCGCCGTCAGCGAGATCGGCAGCAGGATCGGGAAGGTGATCCGCCAGAACAACTGCCGCGCGTTCGCTCCATCTACCCGTGCCGCCTCGTAGATTTCGTCCGGGATGGCCTGCATCCCCGCCAGCAGCAGCAGAGTCATGAACGGAATCCACTGCC
Organism: Anaerolineae bacterium; assembly: GCA_034431625.1. GTDB lineage: Bacteria > Chloroflexota > Anaerolineae > Aggregatilineales > Phototrophicaceae > CFX2. The sequence goes on from DAOUCY010000113.1 coordinate 4,876, forward strand.
ACGAGTCGATCAGCACCATTGTGATCGGCGCAACGCCTGGATCAGTGATGAACGGGATCGAGATCGTTACTTTTGTTCCCACGATACCCGATAGAAACGTGCTGATGGTGCGTTGAAGCTGTGCCAGCGGAGACAGGCCGGAGTCGAACATCATGCGTCCGACATAGCCTGCCGCGACAGGTGTTAGCATCATCGGCAAGAGAAACACCAGGCGAAAGAACCGCCGGCCGAAAAATTCTTGGTTTAGCAGCATCGCTAACCCCAGCCCCATACCGTACTGTACCGCAACGCCAAATATCACGTAGAACAGCGTGTTGCGGATTGCCGTCAGCAGACGCCCGTCGGTTGGGACACGCTCATAATTGCGGAGCGACACTTCGGCCGGGTTGCCCAGACACAGAACGTTGCCTAGGGCAGTCGCCTGTGCTTGGGTATTGCCTGCGGTCGCCGTTCGCTGGCAGGTCGTAAAGCTGACGCCCAGCGACCAGAGCAGCGGGAAGATAGAGAGCAGCAGGAGTACCGCGACAGCAGGGGAGAGGAAGACCCGTTTGAAGATGCGGTCTTCGCTGGATTCGCGGATAGTATCCAGATCAGGGGGCAGAGGTTTGAGTGCGGTCTGAGTAGCCAAAACAAAAGCCCTCAATCAAACAACGAACCATTCTTCCACTTTTTACTTCTACGCTCAACAGGGGCATCGCGCCAGGCAACGCCCCTGTTGAGCGATGGGGGCTGGCAGACTGCTGCTACCAGCCCATCAGCGGGAACTTTACTGGATGCCCAGCGATTCCTTGTACAGCTTGAGCTGGTTCTCGCGGCCCAAACGGTCGGTGATTGCGTCCCAGGAAGCTGCGACTTCGTCCAGCGCGGCCTGCGGCGAGAGTTCACCGGTGATCGCCTTGGCGATGCCCTGATCCAGCGCTGCGAAGTATTCGAACGCGCCGGGGATACGCAGGTCAACGATGTTGTTCGGGTCGTTGATCGTGTCCAGAACTGCAGCCAGATAATCCTTGGCCGATTCTTCATCGAAGCCGGCGTTGATCCACAGGTCGAGGCTGTCGAACTGGCTCTGGCGCAGCGGGTTCACGCCCGTGCCACCCGTAGTCGCCAGGATGCCGGCCAGTTCCTTGCCGGACAGATAGGTGACGTAGTCGAAGGCCGCTTCCGCGACATCTGAGTCTGCCGCGACCGAGATCACCCAGCCGCCGTAAGCGATGAACGGGGCCTTGTTGACGCCGCCTTCAGCATCGACCCAAGCGCCCGAAGCGCGATCCCAGTAGCGTTCTGCGCCGGGCAGCACGCCGAAGCCCGCCAGGCCCTTCACAACTGACGTGTTCGGGTCAACCGTGATCGGGCCGACATCGCCCCAGTCCAGGCCGAACACGGTCTGGCCTGCCGGGAAGACCGCGCGCACATTCACAACGTCGAAGTTGATCATGTCGGGGGCGGCGCAGCAGTTATAAATGTCGATCCAGTCCTGGAGACCCTGCACCCAGCCGGGGGTGTTGACCAGCGGCTTCATGTTTTCATCGAAGAAGAAGTAGGGGTCGCCCGGAACCTTGGCGTAACCGCCGGTGCGGCTCATCAGGAACCAGAAGCTCTGGGCGTTCTTACGCAGCGCTTCCGCCACGCCGTAGATCGGGGCCGTCACGCCAGCCGTATCCACTTCGCGTCCCTGGAAGAATTCCGCAATCGCCTTGTACTGTGACCAGGTCTGCGGTTCATCCAGCGCGAAGCCGTACTTTTCCTGGAATTCAGCCGCGTAGGGGCTGTTGGGGTTGACCAGGTCTTTACGGTAATACATCATGTGGCTGTCGCCATCGAACGGAACGGCATAAGTCGTTCCACCCCAGTCGGCGATACGCTCGCGGTACAGCGGCAGAATGTCGTTCCAGTCAATCGCTTCCTTGACTGAGTCGGGAACTGGCAGCACATAGCCACCACCGGCGATATCGCCCATCCAGTCCGAGGCGTAAATCATCACGTCGAATTCGCCTGTGCCGGTCTGGAGAGCGGTGATAATCTTCGGGAACAGGTCACCGAAGGCGAAGCGCTGCACCTCGACGGTCGCACCGGTCTTGGCAGCCCATTCCGCGCCGTACTTCTCGGCGGGACCACCGATGGCTGACCCTTCCTGAGTCACGACGACGATTTTCTGGCCCGCAAAGGGCTGATCCTGCGCGGCGACCGGCATTAAGCTGAGGGCCAACACCGATGCGACCAGGATCAACAGGAGTTTCTTCATGTTCTTTCCCTCATGATCTATTTGTTGAATAACACACAGGGTTCGCAGACATTCGTGCTGGATTCGAGGAAATCGGTCACCTCCTTCGATGCTCGCGTTGATGCCTGGAAACCATCCCTCAGAATCTTGTGAAGATGGTCGGGGACGATTATAACGCGCTGCCCTGCTTTGTCCAATTTACCTGCGAGATTTTACGTTCGCTTTGAATTTCTTTCATCTCGAAAGCTGTTCGGCGCTGTTGGCACATTGCGGGGGGCCAGCCCTCGGCGTTATCCTATGGCAAAATTCTCATCGGTAGGTCAATCGGCTGTTTACGTAAATCCTTGCAGGTGAGATTAATTTCTTGCATGGTGAGCTAATCATGACCTTCAATATTCTCGTCACCGCCCGTTCCTTCGCCAACACCCCCGGCGAACATCACGATTACCTCCGCCAGCACGGCTGTGAACTTGACCTGCGCGCTCCCTCCCATCCCTATACTGCCGGCCAGCTTGCTGAGATCATCTCCGGTCACGACGGAGTCATCCTCGGCTTGGACGTCTGCGATGCTTCGGTCATCGCCCGCGCTGACAAGCTCCTGGTGATTTCCCGCTACGGCGTTGGTGTCGACGCTGTTGATCTGGAGGAGGCGGCTCGCCATGGCATTGCTGTCACCAATACACCCGGCGCCAATACCATCGCCGTCGCCGAACTGACTATCGGCCTGCTGTTCTCGCTCGCTCGCCACATTCCGCTGGCTGCCGGCGCAGCCCGCCAAAACATTTGGAAGCGGCCTACCGGCTGGGAGATCACTGGCAAGACCCTCGGAATCATCGGTTACGGTTCGATTGGCCGCGAGGTCGCCCGCCGCGCTCTCGGCCTCGGCATGACTGTCCTCGCCCATGATCCTTTTTGGAAAGGCGAGGCCGGCCCAGTCGAAAGCGTCGATCTGGATATACTGCTCGCCCGTGCCGATGTTGTGACGCTGCATTCGGCGCTTTCGCCGGAAACGACCAACCTCATCAATGCCGAGCGTATCGCCCGCATGAAAGATGGCGCCTATCTTATCAACACTGCCCGCGGTGAACTCGTCGATGAAGATGCTCTGTTGGCCGCGCTGACCTCTGGGAAGCTCGGCGGTGCGGCAGCCGATGCGTTCCGCCACGAACCGCCTGAAGGCAGTCCCCTCTTGGCGCTGGATAATTTCATCGCCATGCCGCATCTTGGAGCCACCACGCGCGAATCCGTTCATCGCATGAGCATGATGGCCGCCCGCAACCTTGTCGCTGTACTGAACGGCGAACCCTGCGAGTATGTTGTCAACCGCGCCCTGCTCCAGCGCAGCTTTCGGAGCGACCGGTGATGCTGATTACACGCTTTGAGGATTTGACGCCCTGGCAGCGGGCACGGGAACTGAACCGGATTCTTTATGGCATTACCCAGCGGCCTCCCTATGCTGATGATCCTCTCTGCCGCGATATCCGCCGCTCGATGGTTTCAATCGTCAGCAGTATCGCTGCAGGTTTCGAACTCCGCGCCACCCCACGCGGCCGTCTGCGGATGCGCCAGGCGCTTGCCGCCTGTAACGGCCTCCGCTGGCAGATCGCCACCGCCAACCATCACGGGTGCTTCTATGCTATCGAACTGGAGGAACTGGATCACCGCCTTCTTGAAATCCGCTATCTCATCCACAACTTGATCGATATGTTGTGGCCGGATTAGATGATTTTTCCTGCATCATAAAGGGTAGAGCGATGAAGACCTACATTCTGGCACACGACCTCGGCACGACTGGCAACAAAGCGACACTTTATGATCGGGAAGGTCGCCTCGTCGCCAGCGCTTTCTCTGGTTATGCTACCCGCTTCGACCAAACCAACTGGGCGGAACAGAATCCCGAAGATTGGTGGCAGGCTGTCTGCCTGTCTACCCGCACCCTCCTGGCCCAGGCTTCTGGCGTCCGTCCAGATGAAGTGGCCTGCATTACCTTCAGCGGCCAGATGATGGGCTGTGTTCCGCTCGACCGCAACGCTCGCCCGCTCCGGCATGCTATTATCTGGGCCGACCAACGTTCCGTCGAGCAGCAAGAATGGGTTGGCCGACGAATCGACCCCGCCGAGGTTTACCGTATCACCGGTCATCGCCTCAGCGCTTCCTATTCGCTTTCTAAAATTCTCTGGCTGCGTGATCACCAGCCTGACACGTACAAAGCCACCTATAAATTCGTCCATGCCAAAGACTCGATTGTCGCCCGTATGACTGGCAAGTTCGTCACCGAACCGTCGGATGCTTCCGGCATGAACCTCTACGATCTCCAACAGGGGGATTGGTCAAGCCGTATCATCGACGCCGCTGAACTCAACCCCAACCAGCTTCCCCAGCTTCGCCAGTCTATCGAGGTTGTTGGTGAGCTGCTTTCCTCTGTTGCTGATGAAGTCGGCCTACCTGCGGGGACGCCCGTCGTCATCGGCGGTGGTGATGGAACCTGCGCGGCCATCGGTGCCGGCGTCTGGCGCGAAGGCGCGGCTTATAACTACGTCGGTTCTTCTTCCTGGATCGCCCTGTCCACTGCCAAACCTATCCTCGACCCAGAGCAGAAGACCTTCACTTTTGCCCATATGGTTCCCGGCATGTTCATGCCCACCGGCACGATGCAGGCTGCTGGAGCCTCCTACCAGTGGATGCGCGACCAACTTTGCCCGGTCGAAGTCCAGGCGGCCCAGGCGCTCGGACTCAGCCCCTACGAAATCATGAACCTCGGCGCGGAGAAGTCTCCCGCCGGCGCCAACGGCCTGATCTACCTGCCATATCTGATGGGTGAACGCAGCCCACGTTGGAATCCGCGCGCGCGCGGCGCCTTCATCGGCCTGACCATCCGGCATACCCGCGCCGATATGGTACGGGCTGTCCTCGAAGGTATCACCCTCAACCTCCGCGCCATTCTGGAAGTCTTCGTGGCGCAGGGCGCGCGCATCGAAGCGATGCGCGTCATCGGCGGTGGCGCTCGCGGACGCTTCTGGAACCGCCTTATGGCCGATGTTTTTGGTATCCCTGTCCAGCGCCTCGCTATCCTCGAAGAAGCCACTTCGATGGGCGCAGCCGTTGCTGGCGGAATTGCTGTTGGCCTCTACAAAGATTTCTCTATCAGCGAGCAGATGAACCAGATCGCCGAAGTGATCGAACCAGACTCCGAAGCCACTGCTGCCTATAACCGCCTCGTTCCCATCTTCGAAGCCTGCTACCAGCAGCTTCTCCCGGTCTACGACATGATGGCGGAGAACACAAAAGGATGACCTGCTATGGCACGATTTGATCGACTGACCGTCTACCGCACGCTCCTCGATGACGGGATGCTGCCGCTCTTCTACAGTCCGGATGCTGCCCTCGTCAAAGGGGTCACGGCAGCGCTGGCTCGCGGCGGCTCGCGTGTCCTGGAGTTTACCAACCGCGGCGATTTCGCTATACAGGTCTTCAGCGAATTGGTGCAGCACTGCGCCAAGAATTATCCAGACCTGGTAATTGGCGTCGGAACCATCGAGGACGCGCCTACAGCAGCGCTTTATCTGGCTCATGGCGCCAATTTCGTGGTTGGTCCCAACTTCAATCCGGAGGTCATGCGCCTTTGCAACCGCCGTAAAGTCGCTTATATTCCGGGCTGCAGCAGCGTCACCGAGATTGCCAACGCCGAGGAATGGGGCGCGGAGATCGTCAAGTTTTTCCCGGCAGATGCCCTTGGCGGGACTGAGTTTGTCAAAGCGGTGCTGGGGCCGCGTCCCTGGACGCGCATCATGCCCACCGGCGGAGTCAGCCCGGAGGAGGCTAACCTGCGAAGCTGGTTTGAGTCGGGCGTGGCCTGCGTCGGCATGGGTAGCAAACTCATCCGCGCTGATTGGCTGAAAGCCGGCGACTTCGCCTCGCTGGAGACCCTCACCCGTGAGATGCTCGCCCTCATCCAGACCATCCGTGCCTCCAAGAAGGGATAAACGCACAACACGGCGGGCCGCGAAGGAGCGCGGCCTGTTCATCACCTTGCCACCCTTCCTGATAAGATCATCGATGTCTACCTGCCCGGCCGTACTCCAGCATCCTATGGAACCGGTGCAGTTATCCCTATCACCATTATCCCTGGCCTGACCATCGAGGTCGCCCACTTGCTCTGATGACCTGATGTAGGGCAGAGGATTGAAGAGCCATAGGGTTCAGTCAATCAACTATGCTTAATGTTCTTGCACGTGTCCGAAGTAGTGTGCCTATGGCGCGAGTGCAGGCGCAGTGCGTGGGCCGGAAGCAGCGGTTAATTTGTGTTCATGGCTTCCATGAAGCGAGTCCAGATGGAATCATACAGGGCTTCGCCCTCGGCACTGAGCGGCATCAAGATTTCGGCATTCTGAAGTGACTCTGGCGGCGGAAAGACGGCTGGGTTCGTCCGAATTGCCGGATCGATGAGGTCGTAGGCGGCATCATTGGCGGTGGCATAGAAGTTGGTGTTGGTGTACAAGGCGCTGATCTCTGGCCGGAGCATGAAGTCGATGAATTTTTCGGCTGTATATTTGTGAGGACTGTTGGCGGGAATAACTATGTTATCTCCCCACAGGATTGTGCCTTCTCTTGGGATGATATAGGCCATGTTCGGATTGAGGTCCTGTCCGACGAGGATGTCATAGGCCCAACCGAAGGCCAAGCTAATCTGTCCTTCGTCCAGCGCGTAAGCCAAGGTATAAGGATCAAGGTCTTCTAAGAAGATGGCTCGCCCTTTCAAACGAGTCATTTGTTCGAGCGCCGCCTCTAGTTCGGCGGGGTTTTCCGAGTTGACCGAATAACCGAGGGATTTGAGCGTTAGGCCGATCAGCGTACGGGTATCCTGCCAGATGCCCACCAGGCCGAAGCGATTGTCCCAGAGATCGCCCCAACGCAGACCCGGCTTTCTGAATAAATCCCGGCGGTAGACAAAGCCTGTTGTTCCCCAGCTAAAGGGAACAGTGTGACGGTTGTCGGGATCATAGATCAGGTCACGGAAGTTAGCAGCAATGTTCCGGGCATTGGGAATACTGCGGTAGTCGATCTCGGCCAGCAAGCCGTCGCGGATCAACTGGCCGACTTCCGTGGTACTCAGCCAGACGATATCTAGAGGCTGCCCGCTGCGGATGTTTTCGACAGCCTCTTCGTAGGTTTGGAAGGGGACCAGTTCGATGTCAACGCCGGTTTCGTTGGAAAAAGTATCAAGTATTTCCTGCGGAATGTCATCTTCCCAGGTGTGGATTGTGAGGCGGGGAGCCAGCGAGGGGATCGCGGTTGGTTCTGGCGCTGTGCTGGCCGGGCTGCATGCAGAGGCAGCAAGCAGCAGGAGCAACATGGCAAGGAATTGGCGTTCCAGGCGAGGAAGAGACTTGATGGGCTGCATCACGAGACTTCCATCCCTGGAACAAATTCACTGATTGGCAGACGAATGGTAAAGGTGCTGCCCACATTCAGTTCGCTTTCGACGGTAATCTGACCGCCATGAAGCTGGATGGCACGTTGGGCGATGGCGAGGCCGAGTCCGATTCCTGGCCGGTTATCAACATTCTGGGCACGTTGAAACACGGCGAAGATTTCAGAAATGTCTTCTGGCGCGATGCCGATGCCCTGGTCACGGACGTGGATCAAGACTTCGTCGGGGTGGCAGACTAGTTCCAGCCTGATCCGGCTGCCGCTGGGAGAGAATTTGATGGCATTGGAGAGCAGGTTGGTGATGGCTTGGCGGATTAACGTCTGATCGAGCGCGACAGGTTCGCAGGCGTGGTGGCTGGGATGAAAAACGAATTGGTGGGTCAGGTTGGACAGTTTGAAGTCCCGCACAATTTCAGCGCAGAGGGATTCGAGATTGAGGGGTTTGCGGTTGACATCAAAGCCGACCGTCTCTGCTTTACTCAACAGGAGGATGTCATCCAGGATGCGAGTGAGGTGTCTGACCTGCTGTTGGATGAGGTCGAGCCGTTCGATCTTCTGATCATCAGTGAGCTTTTGGCTATAGCGCCGGATGATGTCGCTGGAGTTCATGATGATGGTCAAGGGGGTACGGAATTCGTGCGACATCAAGGTGGTGAAGGTCTGCTTCATCTCGTTGAGGCGCTGCTGGCGATCCAGTTCGTCGCGGAGCATTTTCTCGCGCATTTTGCGGTCTGTGATGTCTCGAACCATAGCCAGCACTTGGTCTTCGTCAGTGGGAATCAGCCGTATTTCGAAGTATCCGGTTCTGTCGCTGAACTGCACCTGGTGCTCGAAGACGCTGATCTTGCCTGTGTCCAGAACGCTCTGGATGCGTTCGAGGATTTCAGCTGCTCTTTCGGCAGAGGTCAAGTCTTGAATGTGCTTGCCCAAGAACATTTCTTCACTGAAGTTGTCCATATCGACACCTAGGCGCAACCCGGTGATGAAGCCTTGGCGGTTGGCTTGGCCGAGCATGTCGGGGATGGCATCGAGGATTTTCTGGTTGCGCGCTTCGCTGCGGCTTAGGTTGAACTGTGCCCGCTGGCGTTCGGTGATTTCGCGGATGATTTCCTGGGTTTGCGCTTCGATGCGCTCCTGGTTCTCCTTCAACTGCCGCACCATCTGGTTGAAGGCTGCCGCGACCTGAGACATTTCCTGGGGCTGGTCGACATCGACCGTATAAGTCAGGTCACCAGCGCCGACCTTGAGGGTACCGATGCGGATGGCTTCAAGGGGATCGAGAATGAGACGGTTCAACTGCTGGAGGGTGATGCGCTGCGCTAAGAGGAGAAGGATCGGGATCAGTACGCCGAGCGCCAAGATGGTCGTCCGGGTAGCAGAATGGGCTTCCGAGTCGGCTACCTCAACCAGGATCGTCCAGTCTGTGCCGCGAATAGGTTGGGCTAGGCTGTTGACGGGAACCTGCTGAAAGTTGACGTAGCTGGTACGATAGTCACTTCTGAACTGGCCGCTCTCGGTGGGTTGGACAGTGACGGGCACTGTGACGCGATCCAGCACCAACTGAGTCTGTCCATGGGCGATGATTTCGCTGTCACGGTTAATGATGTAGGCTGATCCGGTCTCGCCGAAGCGAATAGAGGCAACCAACTGCCAGAGGAGGTTCATCCCGATACGGGCCACGATGACGCCGCCGTCGGTGGTGGGCACAGCCTGGATCACGTAAGGTTCACCAGTATAAGCAACCTGAAGGTCGCTCAAGTAGTTTTGGCCGGCTTTGGCCGTTTCAAACCAGAGCGCCTGGGAGACGGTGAACTGATTAGTGAGGATGGGGCGGTCGATATAGGCACTTTGGATGATCTCACCGGTAGAGTTGACCCGCAGCATTTCGAGCAGAGCAGGATTGGAGTTCAAGATGCCCTGCATCAGGGTGGGTCGTAAGCGGAGGAACTGGTCGTCCAGCATGCCGGTGATATTCAGGGTGGAGCGCGATTGATCGAGGAAAAGCTCGATGCGTTCTGCCGCGTCATTGACCGCATCGCGCTGACGCTGTGCCCAAGCGCTGGTTTCGGTCACGTTAACGAATGCGCTGGTGGTGATCCAAATGCCGATGAGGAGGACGGTGAGAATTCCTAGAATGAGGATGTTGAGCTGCTTTCGCAGATTCCAACCCATCCGAAGATGGTGTTCGCTAGACAACGCGGGGACTTGGGACGTCATATCAATGCGCCTCGTTCATTTCCTCATTCCTGGGAGATGTTCTTATACTTCGACTACTTCGACGAAATTCTCTGATGTTGTATTGTTAGTATTGTAATGGTTGTATTTGGTTGGTTTCCAAAAAGAAATCCTCATTGTGTAAATTGGTCTGGCTGTTATGATGAGTCTGAAGAGAGACTATTGTCCTGATGTTTGGCGCTGCGATTGGCAGTACACTGACCGGAAGTCACCAGGGCAGGAGGCCGAGTCTTGGCTATGGCAAAGATACTCGTCGTTGATGACGAGCAGTTGACTGTAGATATGCTGTGCACCTTCTTGAAGTTGATCGGTCACGATGCGGTCAGCGCACTTTCTGGACGGCAAACCTGGGATCGATTGGCTTACGAAGAGCCGGATGCAGTGCTGCTGGATATCATGCTGCCAGACGACAGCGGGTTGGATATCTGCCGGCGGATGCGGGCAGAGGAGAAGACGCGCGACATTCCCATCATTATTATGATCTCGGCACATTCTCCCAAAATGGACCGGGAGTCTGCTGAAGTTGGCGCAACCGGTTACTTGCAGAAACCGATTCGCCTACCGGATTTGAAGCAGGCGTTGGAGAGCGCTGGGGTCGGGCGCTAGCGGCGCATTCGGCTCAGCCGGGGGCGGCTGTGGCAGCCTGACTCAGCACATCGCTGACGGCTTGATCGGCGGTGCGCTGGCCGGAAATGACGGCGGCCAGGGCGTTATGCAAGGCTCGGAAGGCAGCAGGGGCACTGTCCTCAGCCGGCGCAATGACGGCGTTGGTCATCAGCGCGGCGGCTAGGTCGGTGAAAGGGCTTTGTTCCCATTGAGCCAATGCTGCTGGCCGTGAGGGCAGCCAGTGAATCTGTTCGGTATAAACCCCCTGACGGTCAATCCCCATCATCCATTCTATTAAACGCGCGGCTTCGGTCTGGCGATCTGGATCACGGGTGACGATCACCCACATCCAGCCGTCCAAGGTAGTCGACGGCTCGCCAGCAGCCAGCGGAATCGGCGCGGGATTGAGGCTGACACTGCCAGAGCGCAAGTCGAGGTACTGGTGGGCGGTCACGACGGCAGCATCCAACCTGCCGCTGCTGAGGTCGGGCAGGTAGGCGCTGGAATCGGTATAGTCCAACATGGCAGGAGTGATAATTCCCTCAGCCGCCGCCTGTGCATAGAAGTTGAACACGATTCGCAGCGGCTCAGCTTTTGGGCGACTATCGAGCAGGTCACGAATGCGACCACCAGCCGAAAGATACTGCACCAGCAGTACGTCACTGATTCCCTGGGTGATACCTGCGGGGAAGACAAAACGCTGGCGATTTGCTAACACGTCCTTAAAGGTCGCAAAACTGCCAGTGAGGGTGACAGGGCGATAGGCGATGAGATGCACGTTAGTGGCATAGGTCAGCCCGTAGAGGACTCCATCGAAACGACCGAGTTCTAGAGCGGCTGGGGCAAGACTGCTGAGGATGGCGGATGCAATCTGCCCCTGGATGGGCTGAACCAAACCCATCCGCACGGCTTCGACGAGTTCGTCACGCCGGAGCAGGGTTACATCCGGGAGCGAATCTGGTGCAACCAGACTACCTGAGCGGAGCGTTTCGAAGATGCCACCGACCGAGCCGGCTTTTTTGAGACGTATCTCCACACGGACATCTGACTGTGCTGCCTGAAAGTCGCTGAACTGTTCATCCAGCAGGAGGGCGGCGCTGGGGTTAGACGGCAAGGTGAGTGCATCCGGCCACCATACCCGCAAGATCAGCGGACCTGAGGGCGTGGACGTAGGCGTAATGGAGGTATTGGTTGCCGGAAGGGTCGCTGCCGCCGGCGCAAGCGGCGCGGCAGTTGGTGCGGTGCTGTTCTGAATGGCAGCAGCGCAGGCAGCCAGCAGCAAGCTCAGCAGAGCAAAAGCCAGCAGACCGCGTTGGGTCGAAACAGGCAGCCGACGGTCGATGGAATTCATCCGGCACTCACAAGGTAACGGGCGATCAGGTGGGCAGAATGGCGCAGACTGTCCTGGTGGGTACGTTCGTAACCGTGCGAGGCGTCGATGCCAGGGCCAATGAGGGCGACCCGGCCTGATCCCCCAGCGTGCCAGTACGCTGAACCATCAGAACCGTAATACGGGTAAATGTCCATGTGGTGGGCAATGTCATGTTCGGCGGCTAGACGCCGCAGATGTTGAGTCAGCTCGTGGTGATAGGGGCCGGTGCTGTCCTTGACGCAGATGCTCACTGAGAATTCATCGGAATTCTGCCCGTCACCGAGCGCACCCATATCAATGGTGAGCAGTTCAGCGAGTTCGACCGGCCAGCCAGCAGAGCCACCATGACCGACTTCTTCATAGTTGGCGATCAGGATATAGACATCTTGAGCGGGTTTGAGACCAGCATCTTTCAGGGCGAGCATGGCTCCATAAATGGCAGCAACTCCGGCTTTGTCATCGAGATGGCGGGAGCGGATGAAACCGGTGTCGGTGACTTCCACGCGCGGGTCTAGGAAGATAAAGTCACCGACTTCGATGCCGAGAGCGCGGGTGTCGGCAGCGCTGCGAGTGAGGGCATCCAGGCGGATTTCCATGCTGTCGGCTTCACGGGCTGCGCTTCCCATGCGGCTGTTGACATGGGTACTGGGGTTAGCCAGCAGGACGGTTCCCCGCAGGCGCTTGTCATCGGTGGTGCGAACAGTAACACCCTCAAACTCAACAGCGTTCCAAGCGAAGCCTCCCAATTGAGTGGCTTTGAGGCGACCGCTGCTCTTGATCTCCTTGACCATTAGGCCAAGTGTATCGACATGGGCGGTCAAGCCGCGGGGCGAATCGCTGGCTGCGCCTTGCCAGTGGGCGAGGAGAGCGCCTTTGCGGGTGCGGGAGAGAGCAAGCCCTTTGATCTTGAGTTTTTTGAAGGCTTTTTCCACGTACTCGACGGCTTCGACGGTATAGCCGGTAGGGCTGGGCGTATTGAGCAGGCCGGTCAGAAAGGAGATGGTTTCGTCAAGGCGTATCGGCAGTTCAGCGGACATCAGGGTGCTCCCATTCGCGCAGCGAGGCAATAGAATGATGATAGCACGAGTATTAGGCAGTGGACAGCGGGCAGTCGCAGCCTGAGGAGCGGAGAAGAGAGAGCAAGGCTATAATGCGGCGAGCGAATAGGTTTGACGCAATGAGGGGCGATGGACTCAAAAGTGTGTATTCTGGTCGTGGATGATGAAGAGGCTATCCGGTCGGCACTGAGTACATTCTTGGGGCGACTGGGCTATGAGGTGCTCACAGCGGCGACGGGGGCGGCAGCGCTGGGGTTGGTTGAACAACGTGAACCGGACTTGGTGCTGTTGGATGTGGTGCTGGACGAACGCGACCAGAGCCAGATAAGCGGGCTGGAAGTCTGTCGGCGGCTGCGGCAGCGGAGCCGGTTCATTCCGATCATCATGCTGACTTCGTATCCCGAATGGCAGGTGGAGAGTCTGGGGCAGGGGGCAATTGCCTTTGTGACCAAACCGTGGGATAACAACGCGCTGGCAAATCAAATCCGAGCGACGCTGGGGGCGGTGCAGCATATCCGGCGGGAGACAACCGGCCAGGGTGCGGCCAGCTCACACGTGCTGCGGGTACGGGAGGATATCCAGATCGATCTGGATCATTTCCGGGTGACGCGCAGCGGCCAGCAGATCGACCTGACGCCTATCGAGTTCGCGCTGTTGGCGTTCCTGGCGCGGTATCCAAACCGCCAGTGGACGCGCGAGGAACTGCTCGACCATGTGTGGGACTATCACTGGGTGGGCTATGAGCGGACGGTAGACCGGCATGTGGCAGCGCTGCGCCGCAAGCTCAAGCTGGAGCGTGACGAGCTAATCGAGACGGTTCACGGCGTGGGCTACCGGTTGGTGGCGGAATAGGCTAGGCCGCATGTACCGTTTTCTCTACGCGGCAGGCGTGCTACTGTGGATCGTGCTGACGCTGGTGCTGCTTGCAGCGAGCCAGACAGCGGGAACGCCATTGGTGACGATTCGCTTCGCCTCAACGGGCGTAATTGTATGGATCATGAGCGGGGTGGGATTGGCGCTGTTGGCGATCCTGCGAGTGATCCGGTCACGAACTTCTGGGGGCGCTTGGATCGCCCGGTTTGAGTCGCTCTCGATGTATCTAAACGAAGGTGTGCTGGTGGCAGACCGGCGCGGGCGAGTACGCTGGCATAATGAAGCGGCCCGTGATCTGCTGGACGGCGCGGCGCTGAACGCGAATGTGTTGGGTCTGCTCAAGCGGGCACAGTCCAGCGAGCGGATCACCATTCAAACACTAGCGCTGCGAGAAGGTCAGCGGGTTTCGGTGCAGGCTTTCCCGCTGGATCGGGGCAGCTGCGCGCTGGTGTGCCGGCCGCTACAGGGAGGGACACAGAACGCTTTCTACGAGAACTTCATCCGGCGGATTGTTCATGATATGCGAAATCCGCTGGCGGCGATTATTGGACACGCGGCTAACCTGCGGCAGTCGGTAGCTGTTGAGCCGGAGAACTGGCGTAAGTCGGCAGTGACGATTGAGGATGAGGCGCAGCGGCTGGCGCGGCTTGTGGACAGCATGTTGTTCGATGCGCGTCTGGCGTATGTGCCGCTGGCTCTCGGGATGCTCGATCTGGCGGATGTACTGGAGGAGGCGCTTTACGCGCACGACGAACGCGCCCAACGGGACGGTAAATCGCTGGAGATGGATGCGCCGCCTGGTTCGATGCCGTTGGAAGGGGATCGGGATCTGCTAGTGCGGGCGTTTGAGAATCTGATCGACAACGGATTGAAGTATTCTGGCGCCGATGGCCGGGTGAGCATCCGCCTGGAAGCGCAGCCCAGCCAGTACGTTATCCAGTTTGTGGACAACGGCGAAGGAATCCCAGCGGAATATCTGCCGGATCGCATCTTCGAGCCGCTGGTGCGGGCGCGGTCGCATGGCAGCGGGAGTGGGTTAGGGTTGAGCATCGTGCGCAAGATCATCGAGATGCACGGCGGAACGATCACCGCGCAGAGCCGGTTGGGGATGGGCACGACGATGACGGTGTGTTTGCCACGCCGGGATGGGGTGGGATAGGCGGATGAGGGAAGAAGAATTGAATTGCAAAGCCGCAAAAGGCGCCAAGACTATGCCGGGAAGTGGGTTTTCAGTGTGAAGGTGGATCGGGTGTGATGAGGGTAACGGTTGTGAAATGGTTGGGTACATTGCTCGCGGCAGCGCTGATGTCGGCGGGGTGCGGCGCGGTAGATGTGCAGGTGGCGCCGATTTTCTCGGTGACGCCGACGGTCGCGCCAACGCTGACGCCTTCGCCGCAGCCGCCGATCATTATGTCGTCGGCGGGATTAGTGGCGCGGAGCGAGCCAGATGACGGCGAGGTGGTCGTCAAGACGATTGCTTATCCGCATCTGGTATTCGCGCCGGGGGTGGTTTCTTTGACGATGTTCCCGCAGTGGGCTGCACCGCAGGAATACATGGTGGTGGATAGTGGGCGGGGTTTGCGCCTGCGGGCAAGCTGGCGAGCGCTATGGCTGGCGGACAGCGCCGGCAGCGGTCGGGTGTCGGTGGATGTGTACCTGCGCTGGCCGGGCGAGAGCGATTTCGCCTTCATGCAGACGGCTTCAACCGAGGACTTTGAATCCGCTGGAGAAGATTTCCGAGAAGAACTGCTGGATTCGACAGTGTATCTGCCAGAGTCGGGAGATTACCGGCTGCGGGTAGTGACGCGGGTCACGATGTCTGAAAGCAGCGGCCAAGAAGCCAGCCAGGAGACCATCTACGAGACAGATGTGATCGCCGTCTACAGCCCGTCGGAGCCGCTGACTGCACCGGAAGATTATGCGCCGGCTTTCGGCGGGTTGGATTTAGAGTGGTCGGGCTGGTTGATCGATTGGCGCGGTTGGCGGAAAGGCCCATGTTTCCTGAGCACGGATGCATATCCAGAGGCGACAGCGCAGTTGGATACGGCCTGTGTGCAGTTCGAGAATGGCGATTGGGGGGCGGCTGCCGAGGCCCTGCAAGCGGCGCTGGGCACGGTGGGGGAGGATATGGCGCTGCAAAACCGGCTGCGCCAGCAGTTGGGAACGCTGGCGGCTGCAGCCGGGCAGTGGAATGTGGCGGTGCGGCACTTCACCGAGGGGTTGAAGGCGGCGCGCGAACTGGATGATGCCCAGGAAGTAGGCATCGCGCTGCACAACCTGGGGGTGGCGCTGCGAGCAGCGGGAATGAACGACGAGGGCGACCAACGGCTGTTCCAGTCGGCGCAGGTCTTCGACCAGATTGGGGACTATCTCGGGGCAGCGCTGACCTGGGGGCAGTTCAGCACGTTCTGGCGGTCAGCCGATACGGCGGGATGGGTGTACTCGGTCTTCAGCGATCACGGTCTGCCCCAGGCGGAGGTGCTGGGGGAGTGGCGGGACGAGTTCGGAAGCGAGTGATCTTCAGGCAGTGCGGAGCGCCCGGCGTTCTAGGGTAGCGACGAAAGCGATCAGCAGGTCGGAGACGGTGACGATGCCGACCAGCGTCTCCCCACGCATGACAGGCAGGCCGCTGACGTAATTCAGCAGCATTAGACGGGCAGCTTCCTCAGCGGGCATGTCTGGCTCGGCGGCGACCAGTGTGCTGCTCATGACATCGCGCACAGTCAGCTTATCCACGAGTTCTAGGTCTTTCCATTCTTCACGCACTAAGTCTGGCAGGCGCAGCGCTGCACGGCATTCCCGCGCAGTGATGATGCCTACCAAATGCCCGGCAGGACTGACGACGGGTAGGTGGTGGAAATCCATTTCTTCCATCAATTCCAGTGCTGCGCGGAGACTGTCCCCAGGCTGAATGGTGACAGGATTGCGGGTCATGATGTCGGACACGAGCATGGTCTTCCGGCGCTCCTGATTGGCTGCTTAACGACACCATTTTGGTGACTTCACATTGGAAAGACATTAAGAAAATGACATCTGTGATAGGTGTCATGGGATAAGGGTGACAGCGCCGATTCTTCCCGTAGAGTTGTGACGGAATCGTCAAACTTGCGTCAAATTTCTGTCGAGTTTCTGTCTTAGAGTGAGGGCATCAGCGCGTTATCGCGCGCTGAGATTGGAACGGGAGATGACGTTATGCCAACTACATCACGACGTGGGTTTCTGAAGTTAGCGGGCGGCGCACTGGCTGGAGCCGTTACCAGCGCGGGGGCAGTGCGCGAGGCGATGGCTTGGTTGCCAACGGACCAACTGCCGGCCGCAACTGATCCGGCGCTGCATCTGCTCAACCGGATCAGCTACGGGGCACGGCCTGAAGAGCTGGAACGGGTTCGCCAGATGGGGATTGAAGCATATCTGGATGAGCAGCTTCAGCCGGACTCAATCGATGATCCCGAATGGGATGCCCAGCTAAAGACAATGCCGATTCTGAGTATGGATCGGCGGGCAGCTTACAGTATGGGGCCAGGCGCGTCCCGGGTTCATATGACGATGGTCAAAGGTATGGTCATTCGCGCGGCCATTACACGCCGGCAACTGCTGGAGCGGATGGTTGAGTTTTGGACAGACCACTTCAATATCACAACCAGCGACTATAGACCCGACCTGATGATCCTGCACCGGGATGTGATCCGGCGTCATGCACTGGGCAGATTCCGCGACCTGGTATTCGGCGTGGCGCAGAACCCGGCGATGCTTTACTACCTGGATCAGGCCTACAGCGAGAAGGAACACCCCAATGAGAACTATGCGCGCGAGCTGTTAGAACTACACACGCTGGGCGTCAACGGCGGCTATACCGAGCAGGATGTCAAGGAAGTCGCCCGCGCGCTGACAGGCTTCACTGTCCATGACGGAACTGAGACGGGTTTTTTCTTCAATATGGAGATGCACGATACCGGCGAGAAAGTGGTGCTGGGTCACCGTCTGCCGGCTGGACGCGGCATCGAGGACGGGCTGCACGTGCTGGATATCGTGACGCACCACCCGTCAACAGCTCGGTTCGTTTGCACCAAGCTGTGCCGACGCTTCATCAGTGATGACCCGCCTGCCAGCATCATCGACAGCGCGGTGAATGTCTGGCAGAACAGTGACGGCGATATCCGCGCCGTGATGCGTCACATCCTGCTCTCGGCGGAATTCCAGGCGTCAGTGGGGCAGAAGCTGCGCCGCCCACTAGACTTCTTCATCGGAGCACTGCGGGCAACCGGCAGCGAAATCCAGAACTTCTGGGTGCTGGAGGAGATGCTGACTGATCTGGCACAGGTTCCTTTCGGATGGCATCCGCCAGATGGCTACCCAGATGTGGCCGCCGCTTGGATCAATTCTGGTGGTTTGCTGGCACGGTGGAACACGGCGATGCGGCTGACACACGGCGGCTACAGCGACAAGGAC
The DNA here is from genome assembly GCA_034431625.1 of Anaerolineae bacterium. Lineage (GTDB taxonomy): Bacteria > Chloroflexota > Anaerolineae > Aggregatilineales > Phototrophicaceae > CFX2. The sequence goes on from DAOUCY010000113.1 coordinate 23,120, forward strand.
TCCGGCGTGGTCAACAACCTGCATGAACGAATTGGCACGCCTGCGACGGTGGGCGAACTGGTGGATGCAGTGGCGCTGCAAGTCTTCGCTGCGCCGCTGCCGGAACGGACACGAGCACAGTTTATTGCGTATGCCAGCGGCGGGAATGGGCCGGATATCCCGGTGACAGCGCATCTGCTCAGCCAAAAGTTGGGCACGCTCTTCGGACTGATGCTGGCTTCGCCACAGTATCAGTGGCGTTAAGGGAAACGCAGCAGGACTCCACCAATTAGAGTGAAGCGGGATGAAGGGGAATTCAACATGGACACAATCCTCACGCGACGGGATTTCTTGAAGGGGGTGGGCGCAGCGGGCGCGGTTGGGATCAGCCGGAGTTTGTTCCCGGCCTGGATGCCCAGGCTGGCCTTCCGTGCCCCGAATCAGGCGCCAGGCGATGTGTTAGTATGCATCTTCTTGCGCGGAGGTATTGACGGGCTAAGCGCGATTGTACCGTTCGGCGAGGGGGCTGATTACTATGATGCTCGGCCCACGCAAGCTGTGGCCGAACCGGGCAGTGGCCCCAGCGCGGCCATTGACCTGGATGGGTTCTTCGGAATGCACCCGTCATTCTCACCGCTGGTTGATCTGTATCGTTCTGGAGCACTGGCTGTCGTTCATGCCACCGGCTCAACTGATCCGACACGTTCGCACTTCGACGCCATGCAGTTTATGGAATATGGCACGCCTGGCGATAAGACCATTGCCACGGGTTGGATTGGGCGTCACTTGAAATCGGCGGCATGGCAGAATGACTCGCCGTTCCGAGCAGTGGGCATGGGCGCGATGCTGCCGACTTCGCTGCGGGGGCCGGTGTCGTCGCTGTCGCTGCGCTCGATTGCCGATTTCCATTTGAAGGGGCGGGAAGGTGAGCTGCGCAAAGCCCAGGATGTCCTGGCCCAGTTGTACACCATCGAAGCACCGACTGATATGCTTGACTCGCAGGCCAAGCTGGTCTTCGATACGGTGGACATGCTGCAATCGCTGAATGCGGGCAGCTACCAGCCCGCGGCTGGCGCAGAGTATCCTGCCGACGACTTTGGGTTCGGGATGGGGCTGAAGCAGATTGCGCAGCTCATTAAGGCCGATGTTGGACTGGAAGTGGCCTGCGTCGATCTGGGCGGGTGGGATACACACGAGAATCAAGGTACGCATGGGGGAGTCTTTGCGAATCTGTTGAGCATCCTAGGGCGCGGTCTGAATGCTTTCTATACCGACCTGGCAGATCATATGGGCGGGATCACGGTGGTGACGATGAGCGAGTTTGGCCGCCGGGTGGCCGAAAATGCCAACGCGGGAACTGACCATGGGCATGGCAACTTCATGCTGCTGATGGGTGGTGGGACGCGAGGTGGGCAGGTCTTCGCCCGCTGGCCGGGACTCTCGCCGGACGCGCTCAATGACGGCGATCTGGCAATCACGACTGATTACCGTGATGTACTGGCGGAGGTGCTGACACAGCGGCTGAAGAATCCAGCAGTTGATCAGGTGTTCCCGAATTTCACGGCTACTCCGCTGGGGTTGGTGGTTCCACGGTGAGGGGAAGAACGGAACCACAAAGACATGAAGTTTGAAATCGGAAAGGAGATCCTTGATGCGTAAGTTAGTGCAGAGTGTCGTGAGCATCATGCTCATCGCGGCGCTGTTCAGCAGTGCAGTAGTGCGGGCGCAAGATGAGGACCCGGTACGTCAAGCGTTGATCGATGTGGTGACTGGATCGGAGAAGTTCACTGATTGGCTGGTGAATTATCCAAACTATCAGGTGAACACTTGGGGGCCGGATGAGGAAAACGTGTGGGGGGTGGAGTTCTACGACGAGGCTGGGGATGAGTGGCTGGGCTACGCCACGATTGACGCTGACACGCTCGAAATCCAGGACTCGTTTGCGCCCAAGCCGCTGCCGCAGGATGTTTACCAGGCGCAGTTGGCAGTTGTCACCGATTATGTGCTGCATGATGCCGAGGTGCTGGGCTGGCTGGAGAACCCGGATCGCTGGGAGATGTATCCCGACTGGAACCGCTGGGAGCAGGTTTGGAATGTGGCTTTCTATCGCGGGATCGACGGTGTGGTGGTCAAGGCGTCGGTTGACGAGAACAACAATGTCTGGATCGACAGGATTGTTGATCCAAATCAACTGAGTGAGGAGGAAGCTTTGCAGAATGCGCGTGATGAGGCGATCAATCTGGCGTACAGCGCTGAAGGTGTTTGGGATGCGCTGGATGGCTACGATGAGTGGACGAGCTATGCAGAACAGCAGGGTGGAGCATGCTGGAGCGTCAGCTTTGTGGTGAACGATGAGGTTCGGTTCTTTGCTCTGGTGGACATCGAACTGAACGCGGTGTTGGAGACACGCTCGATCCTGGATTAGCTTGGCAGGAGATCCGATTCAAGGGCGAGGCTGCCAGCCGCGGCAGCCTCGCGGCATTTACTTCAAGCGCTGTTCGTAGAAGCGGTGCGTTTTGTAGATTTCCGAGCCGAAGCTCAGGGCGATGCTGACCATGTTCTCGTTGATTTCGAGAATCCAGCCGGAATCAGAATGCTGGATGTGCGGATCAGCCAGCAGCGCCATGAGCACGTGGTAATACAGGACGGCATCAACGCCTTTCTTACGGTAGGCCTCTTTGACGCCCATGAGGGGGATCCGCGCCCAGTCCATCACCGGGCGAATCTTCCAGTACCAGAGTGCTCGCAGCAGGGTAATGATCTCCGGGACACCGGGGCGTGGGTTGGCGCGTTTCAAGACCTGGTTGAAATCCGGGATCGCCATCACGAAGCCGGCTGGCTGGCCTTCCACTTCGGCAAAGAAGGCGAAATTGGGGTTGAAAAACTGGCCGAGGCTCTTGACCAGCGCGTCCAGCTCTTTGGGGTTCATGGGCACGAAGCCCCAGTTTTTCTCCCAGGCGGCGTTATAAATTTCTTTGAAGAGTTCGAACTCCTGGTGGAGCCGCTTGCGGTCGATCTGTCGGACGGTGATCTTGTTGCGCTTCATGACGGCTTGGGTGAGGCGCTGCAAGCGGTCGGCGGTGGCGTGTTCCTGCGCGCCCTGGCGGCTGAGGTGAAAGCTGAAGACATCCATCGCTTTGGTGAAGCCAGCGGCTTCGACAAGGCGCTGGTAGTAGGGCGGGTTGTAAGGCATGAGCAGTACCGGGCGGACGAAGCCATCGACGAGGAGGCCGCATTCTTCGTGGGTGGTGAAGCTCTGCGGGCCGCGGATGGCGTCGCAGCCTCTGGAACGCACCCAGCCAGCAGCAGTGTTCAGCAGGGCGGAGGCGGCTTCCTGGTCATCATAGACCTCGAAGGTGCCGAACCAGCCGATATTTTCCTGGTGGAATTCATTGTGGCGGTGGTTGATGAAGACCGTGATCGTGCCAACGATTTGATCGCCGCGCCAAGCCGCGAAGTAGTCGCCCTCCATATATTCCCAACTGGGGTTGCGCTTCTTGTCGAGCAGGTCGCGGCGCATGGACAGCAGCGGCGGAACCCAGTTCGGGTCATCCCGGTAGAGCGTCCAGGGGAACTCAAAGAAAGCGCGGAACTCGGCTGGAGTTTCGACTTTGCGGATGGTGACGGGTGGGGGCATGGGCATACTCCGTGTATGGTGAGTCCCGCCGGGGGCTGCTGGCGCGCGCCGGCATTCGCGCATCATCTTAACGCTTTTACCGTCCAACGCAACAGTTTTGTCTTGACACTCCTGGGGGGGTTTGCTACCATTCGGCCATCTTCCGCAGTAGCTCAACGGCAGAGCAATCGGCTGTTAACCGATGGGTTCCTGGTTCGAATCCAGGCTGCGGAGCA
>DAOUCY010000114.1:0-107852 GCA_034431625.1 Anaerolineae bacterium
AACGCTGACGGTCAGAATGGTATAACGGTCCCGCAAGTAGGTCACGTCCAGCGCCAAAACCAACTGCGGGGGATGCTGCTAACAGCGCACCCCTTATCTTCAAAAAAACACACCCTTGAAAACCCCAGCCCCTCTCCATATCCATGGACACGGAGAGGGGGAGGCAGGTCAGAGAGGGGGAAGAAGTTAGCCCTTGATGGAGCCGGCGAGCAGGCCGCGGATGAAATAGCGACCGAGGATGATATAGACGACCAGGGGCGGCAGGGCGGCGATGATGGCCCCGGCCATGGGCAGGTTCCATTTGACGGCTTCGCCGCCGGCTAACTGGGCCAGCCCGACGGTGATGGGCTGGGCATTGGGGGCGAGCGTCACGGCGAAGAGGAATTCGTTCCAGATCTGGGTGAACTGCCAGATGATGACGACGACGAATCCGGGCAGCGAGAGCGGGAAGACAACCTGGGTATAGATGCGCCAGAAGCCAGCGCCGTCGATGGAGGCGGCTTCGAGCATTTCGTCGGGAATGTCAACGTAGAAGTTGCGGAAGATCAAGGTGGTGATGGGCAGGCCATAGACGACATGCACGAGCACCAGGCCGGGGATGCCACCGTAGAGATTGGTGTTCCGCATGAACTCGAAGAGCGGGATGAGGATGGCCTGGTAGGGGATGAACATGCCGAAGAGCATCAAGGGGAAGAGGATGCGTTCGCCGGGGATGCGCCACTTGGAGAGCACGTAGCCGTTCATCGAGCCGGCCACTGAAGAGATGATGGTGGCAAAGATGACCAGCAGGACGCTGTTTTGAATGCGGGGGCCGAATGCTGCGATGACTTCGTTGAAGCTGGCCCAATAGGGGGTGGAGGGCGGCTGCCAGGTGGTTGGCAGGTTGATGGTGGCCGGGTCTTTGAGAGCGGTGATGATGACGATGTAGACGGGTGTCAGGAAGATGATGGTGAAGAGCGCCAGCACCACGTAAATGCTGACCCGGATGGTATAACGCCGGAATTCGTAGGCAGTCATCATGATGGGGGCCTCCTTAGGTCCGGCGCTCGCGGAGCTGCGACCAGAGATAGGGCACGATCAGCACCGCGACAGCGAAGAGCATGACCACGGCAATGGCCGCCGCGGAAGCGAACGAGTTGGCGCGGAAGCCTTCGGTATAGACGAGCAGGCCGGGCACGACCGTCTGGGCGTTATCCGGGCCGGCCATGGCAAAGACTAGATCGAAGATTTTGAGCGAGATGTGCCCCAGGACGATCATGGCGCTGAGGATGATGGGGTTGAGCTGCGGCATGACGACGTACCAGTAGACGCCGATTTCGGTGCAACCATCGACGCGGGCGGCTTCGCGGAGTTCCTCCGGGATGCCGCGGATGCCAGCCAGGAACATCGCCATGGTGTAGCCGGACATCTGCCAGACGGCGGCGATGATGATGCCGACGAGGGCGGCATTGAAGCCCTTCGGCGCGATGGCCGGTTCGGCTTCCGGGGTATCCAGCGGCAGCCAGATGTAGTCCCAGAGGCCGGCGGCAAAGACGAGCAGGATGATGGCAGCGGCGCCGATGACATAGCGCAGAGGTTTCCAGCGGCGTTGGGTGGTGTAGTAGACGGCCATGAACGCCAGGATCGCCAGCCCGATGAAGGTGAGGATGCGGGGGACATCTGGCCAGTTGAAGGGGAGCCAGACCTCGCGGCTGTTCATCCAGGTGAAGCGGATGGGTTCCAAGCCGAACAAGACCTGCGGCAAGATATTGATGCCGCCGTTGGGCTGGAGCATCCAGCGCCAGATCGTGCCGGTGACGACGAAGGACAGCGCCATGGGGAAGAGGAAAACGGTGCGGAAGAAGCCTTCGGCCTTGACGCGCTGGTCGAGCAGCAGCGCCAGCAGCAGTCCAACCCCCAGGCAGCCGGCGACGAAGAACAGCGTGAAGAAGAAGGTGTTGGTAAGCGAGTTGCGGAAGTTGAACTCCAGGACGTCGGTCATGAGGTTCTGGTAGTTCTGAAGGCCGACGAAGTTTTTGACGACATTGGCGGCCAGCGGCGGCTGAGCGGGGTTATTGCCCCAGTCGGTCATGCTTTGAGCGATGGCCTGGGCGATGAAAACGTAGACGAAAATCGCCAGCAAAATCAGGGAAGGTAACAACATCACGATGGCGGTGATGCGGTCGCGTGAACTTCTCATAAGCGCTCTTTTCCCTATTGTGAGAAGACCCCACTGAAATCAGCGGGGTCTTCCTGCGGTTCAAACAAGCAGCGTAGGGCTAATGGGTTAGCCGCACGCACCCGACTGGGCACAAACCACGGACATGGCGGTGGCAGCAGCGGAGGCGCTGCGGCTCGCCAGGAAGATTTCCATGACCTGGCCGAAGTTGCCCATGAAGTTTTCATTGGCGGCTACGCCGTGCACCAGGCTGCCCGCCAGCGTGTTGCTGGCCCAGTCCGCCGATGCGCTCTGGAGATAGCCATTGTAGAGTTCGGGGGCGGCATCGACCGCGCCCAGACGCGCCGGGATCGATCCCTTGAGCGGGTTGAAGGCATTCTGACCCTCGACGGAGCCGAGGACCTTCAGCCAGGCGATGGTGTTGTCGCGGTTCGGCGCGCCGACGGGCAGGCCGAAGCTATCCGACAGCCACATGAACACGCCCGCGGTGTCGGGCGACGGGGCATAGCCATAGCCAACGCCCGGTTCCAGCTTGAGGGTGGTGGTCATGTAACCCGCGGCCCAGTCACCCATGATGTTGAAGGCGGCTGTACCAGCGATAACGGCGTCGATGGCCTGCTGCCAGGAGAGGCCAGCCGAGTCGGCGCCGAAGTTGGTGCAGTTCAGGATTTCGCCGAAGCGAGTCCAGACGGCCTGCATTTCCGCGCCAGCCGGGTCGAGATTACCGGTCCAGAGGTTGTTCCAGCCTTCAGCACCGAGGACGCCCAGGGCGACGCTTTCCCAGAGGTGATTGACCGTCCAGGCTTCACCGACGACCAGCGGGGTCACACCGGCTTCCTGGATCTTCGGGCAGACGGCCAGGAATTCATCCCAAGTCGCCGGCGCAGTGATGCCCCACTCTTCCAGCTTGGCTGGGACGTACCACATCACGTTCGAGCGGTGGATGTTGACGGGCACGCTGTAGATGCCGCCTTCATAGCTGATCTGCTCGATAAGCTGTGAGGGGAAGGCTTCAAACCAGCCCTGCTCCTGGTAGAGCGAGGTCAGGTCTTCCATACGGCCAGCGACCACCCAGGTTCCAGTCAGTTCCTGGCCGGCATGCACCTGGAAGGTGTCGGGGGGGGTGCCGCCGAGCATGCGGGTCTTGAGGACGGCGCGGGCATTGACACCCGAACCACCGGTGACCGTGGCGTTGATGACTTCGACGCCGGGATTCTGCTGGTTGTAGAGGGCGATTAGGGCTTCCAGGGCTGGGCCTTCGTCACCCGCCCACCACGAGAAAATTTCGAGCTGGCCGCTGAGGTCCTGGGCGCGGCTGACGCCGGCCAGAGACATCACCAGCACCAGCGAGAGCACCAATAACAAGCGTATCTTCATTCCAAGCTCCTATTGAACATTTAGGTAAGTCTTGCACCGGGGATTATCCCCAGCGAGGAGACAGTATAACGCTTAACTATGTGGCCAGCAATGACCCTGGCATAGGCTTGTATGAAATATACGAAATGGGCAGGGACAGGCCGAGTGGACGTGCTGCACAAGGGGGTCACCAGACAGGCTGGATACTGTGGTATTGACAATACTGTGCGGCGTACAGTATATTGATACTGTGCGGCGTACAGTATCGTGGAGAATACAGTGTATGGCCGAAACCGACGATCCGATTCTCCAACTGCGGTTGGAACTGCGGCGGGGGCTGGTGGTGCTGGCCGTGCTGAGCCAGATGGATACCGCCCGGTACGGGTACAGCCTGATCCAGCAGCTTGCCGAGCAGGGACTGGAAGTTGAAGAGGGAACGCTTTACCCGCTGCTGCGGCGATTGGAAAAGCAGGGACTGCTGGAAAGTGAGTGGGAGGTCGGCGGGAGCCGCCCTCGTAAGTATTACCGGATTAGTCCGCTGGGACGCGACGTGCTGGCTGCGCTGCGCGCTGAGTGGTTTGAGACGGTGGATGTGATGGAACGGATACTCCAAGGAGGCCATAATGGCTGAACTCATTGAACGCTATGTGCATCAAGTCGGGCGCTATCTGCCCGAAAAAGAGCGGGCGGAGATCGAAGCGGAACTGCGCTCGCAGATTGAAGACCAACTCGAGGACCGCAGCCCAGGGACGCCCACACAGGCGGATGTGCTCGCGGTGCTGGCTGAGCTAGGGGATCCACGCCGGATGGCGGTTTCCTACAGCGGCGAGCAGTATCTGGTTGGGCCGAACCTGTATCCCTTCATGATGCTGGTGCTGCGCTACGGATGGGGGCTGGTTCCGGCGGTGGTGGTGGTTCTGAACCTGGTGAGCGCCCTGATTACGCCGGAGGAGCGCACACTGATTGGCCTGCTGGTGGGGACGGTCTTCAGCGTGCTGCAATCGGTCTTCGTGTTCTCGGCGGTGGTGGTGCTGATCTTCGCCATCGTGGAGCGCGCCGGGATCGAAATGCAGGTGAAGGCACAGCCTTTCGACCCGCTGGAACTGCCGCCTGTGGATGATCCCAGCGCGGTAGACCGGCTGGAAGCGGCCTTCGGCGTGGCGATAGGGACGTTTGTGGCGCTGGTCGGCGTGTATTTCCTGCAAGTGGGTGGATTGACGCTGCGCTTCAACCTGAGCGATCCGGGTGAAGTCATCCCGGTTCCGACTGCGTGGCTGGCTGTGACGGTGGCTGCCACGCTGGGCATGGTGATCCTGCATCTGTGGGCGCTGCGGCGGAACCGCTGGGGGTTGGGGACGTGGCTGGCCCAGTCGGCGCTGGAACTGGCCGGCGCGGTCAGCCTGTACTTTGTGCTGTTCAAGCCGGTGATGGATCGTCTGGTGGCAGCGGACCCGGATATAGGCGCGACGCCGCTCCTGGGGACGGGCGCCGAGATCATCACGTTGGTGATCGTCGCGATCACGCTGGCGAGTGATGGGTTCAAACTGCTGCGGCTGTGGCGCCAGCGGGCGAACTCCTCTAATGCCAGCAGCCTGAAGGCTGGTTAAATGGGTTCGCCGCAGGGAGCAACTTTTCATTCAAGGGAGTATGTGAATCATGATCGATACGCGCATCATCCTGTCGGGAACCTGGATCACTGTCATGCTCATCTATCTGCTGGGGGATGTGCTGCGGATATACAGCGGTGATTTTGCCCGCATGTCCGAGGGGGAGGTATCCAGCGCTGTGAAGTGGTTCGGAGCCGCCGTCATCATGCTCATCCCGATCCTGATGGTATTCCTGTCGTTGGTGCTGCCGCAGTCGGCCAGCCGTTGGGCGAACCTGATTGCTGCGGTCGGCTTCTTCATCTTCGTCCTGGCCGATCTGCGGAGCTACCCCTCGGCCTATGACAAGTTTCTGCTGATCGTCAGCCTGGTCTTCAACGGCGTGACGGTCTGGTATGCGTGGAATTGGGCCTAAATGGCGCATCCGATCAGTTCAGACAACGTCTCAGAACCTCACCCCCCAGCCCCCTCAGCCATTGCGATGGCCTGAGGGGGAGCTAAGCGAAGCGCAGAGCGGGGTGAGGTCAAACAAAGTGGCGTTGACTTACCAGATGAACCACTAAAGCTACCCATTAAGGAAGTGAACATGAAAGCGATGATCTACACCGAATACGGGCCGCCGGAACATCTTCGGCTGGTGGATGTGCCTAAGCCGGAGCCGAAGGCTGGGGAAGTGCTGGTCAGCATCCGGGCGGCTTCGGTCAACAGCGCCGATGTGCGGCTGCTGCGTGGGAAGCCGTTCATCATACGGCTGGCGGGGTACGGGCTGTTCAAGCCCAAGCATACGATTCTTGGCGGCGACATTGCCGGACAGGTGGAAGCGGTGGGGAGCGGTGTTACCACGTTCAAGCCGGGTGATGCTGTCTATGGAGACCTCTCCAACCACGGCATGGGTGGGTTTGCGGAGTATGCTGCTGTGCCGGAAGCGGCGCTGGCCCCGATGCCCACCAGCCTGAGCTTTGAGGAAGCGGCAGCGATGCCGCTAGCAGGGATTACCGCCCTGCAGGCAGTGCGCGACAAGGGACAGGTGCGCGCAGGCGAGTGTGCAGCGGTCTACGGCGCATCAGGCGGCGTGGGCACGTTCGCGGTGCAGATCGCCCACGCGCTGGGGGCGAAGGTGACCGCCATCGCCAGCGCCGGTAAGCTGGAGATGCTGCGCGGGTTGGGGGCTTCGCGGGTGATCGACTATGGCCGTGAGGACTTCACCAGGCAGGTGGGCGAGTACGACGTTATCCTCGGCATCAACGGCTATCACCCGCTGGCGCACTACGCGCGGGCGCTGAAACCGGGCGGCCGGTACGTGATGGTCGGGGGGACGGACGCGCAGATCTTTGAGGCGATGCTGCGCGCTCCATTCATGCGGAAGCGCGATGGCAGGCGGTTGGGAGGGCTGATGGCGAAAGCCACACCGGCCGACCTGCGCACGCTGACAGCGCTGGCCGACAGCGGCAAAGTCAGACCAGTTATCGCCCGCTGCTATCCGCTGGCCGAACTGGTAGAAGCGTTCCGCTTGGTGGAGGCGGGACATGCCCGCGGCAAGGTGGTGATCAGCGTGCGGGCGGATTAGGCGTATAACGGGTTGAGGAGCGGATGCGCCTGACTAGAGGAGGCCGTCCAGCTCCGGCCAGCGGGTGATTTGATCGCGCAGCAGTTCGCGGAGGTGGGGGGCATCCGCCAGCACAGCCTGGCAGAGCTGAGCGGCTTCGACCTGCTCTCCGGCCAAGCCGAGCGCGACGGCCTGCATGAGCGCCAGCCCCAGATCACGCGGGAAGGTCTCGGCAGCCAGGCGGTAGTCTTCAGCGGCCAACCGGTAGTCGCCCAGGTTGAGTGCGGCTCCGGCCCGCGCCGCAGCCAGCGTCCCCCGCAGCGAAGCAGCCAGCGGATTGGTTCCGGCATCCAGGACGGTCTGGAGGTGATCAAGCGCTGCGCTGTAGTGGACGACCGCCGCCTCCCAATCTCCCTGTCGCCCAGCCCAGTCTCCGCCAAGCTGGAGCCAGCGCCAGGTGCGCGGCATCCGTGCCAGCAGCGCCTCGGCCTCGGCCTGGCGGCCGCTCATCTCCAGGGTGAGCAGCGCCCGTTCGGCGATGCGTTCGTCGTCTGGCTGTAAGGCGGCAGCTTGCAGGGCCGCATCAGCGGCGGCGTTCCAATCGCCGAGGTGCTGCCAGACGACCGACCGCTGCATCCAATCGGCAGCGTCGGGTTCGGCCAGCGCGTCGAGGTCGGCCAACGCGCCACGGAGGTGCGCTTCGCCGGGCAGGCGCAGCCGCACCGCAGCCCGCAGCCGCAGGGCGGCATCGTCAGCCGTTCCGGCGAGGTAGGCATTGAGGGCATCGAGGGCGTCGGCCAGCTCGCCCATCCGCAAATGGGCTTCGGCCACTTGGAGAGGTGAATAGGGCATCGGCGTTCCTAATGGGCGGGTTCAACCCGCTTGAGCCAGATGATGAAACGGGTTCCCTTTCCGGACTCGCTCTCCACGCTGATCTTCCCGCTGTGGAGTTCGACGATCTCGCGGGAGATGCTCAGGCCCAGCCCCATACCGCGAGAGGCACGGCCCGCGCGGTAGAACGGCTCAAAGATATGCGGGAGATGTTCGGGGGGGATACCTACGCCAGTATCCTGGACTTCGAGGACGATATAGCCAGCTTCTGGCATGCCGTCGATGCCTTCGTGCGCGGAGAGGATGATCGAACCGCCGGGGGGAGTGTGGTGTACGGCGTTTGCCAGCAGGTTGACGATCACCTGGGTCATCCGCGCTGGGTCGATCAGCACGAAGAGGGGGGCAGTGGGCATCGCGTCCACCACCTGGATATCCTTGTTGATGACGAGGGACTCGTGCATGGTCACGATGCCGCGGACGAACTCGCCGAGATCGGTCACGGTGGGATGCAGCTCGACCATGCCGTGATCGAAACGGGAGAGATCGAGCAGGTCTTCAACCAGGTGTTCGAGCTGGTCGCCGATCTGATCGAGGATGACGAGGTGCTTTTCCACCTGGTCGATCTGGCGGCGGGCGAGGAAGAGCCGCGTCTTGAGGCTGGTGATGGGGGTACGCAGTTCGTGGGCGGCCAGGGCGATGAAGCGTTTCTTTTCCGCGTCCAGGGCTTTCTGGCCGCTGAGGTCGTGGAAGACGGCGACGATGCCGATCATGCGGCCATCGGCGCGGTTGAGCCGGGTCATGGTCAGGCTGATTTCAATCACTTGGCCGTCTTTGCGCTGGAGCTGGATATCGCCGCGCCACAGACCTTCGCGGGCAGCCACCATCCGCGCTTCATCCAGCCAGCGCAGAAAGTCCTCTTCGGAGGTATGCGGTGGGCGAAGCTGGTGAAGGGTATCCAGGTCACCGAGTTCGTAGCCGAACAAGTGATGCAGGGCCGCATTGATGAAGGTGTAGCGCCGGGTGCGCAGGTCGTCAGCGAAGATGATGCACTGGACGCCGTCCTGCATGGCATCGAGGATGGCCTGAAAGGGCATATACTCCGGTTCAGCGGTCTTCATGGTTACAGTGGTGCGGCGCTGGAGCCGGTCGAGGAGGTAGCGCAAACGGCGCTTGAGCAGGCTGGCGTGGACATCAGGGGGCAGCACGTCATCGACCCCGGAGGCGAGCAGGCTGTCGGCTGCGTTGGAGAGCGCCAGGGCCAGGATCGGCGCGGGAGTCATCTGTCGCAGACGGGCGACCAAAGCGGTACTGGCATGAAGGCTGGTGGCATCCAGCACAATGATGTCAGGGACGGACTGCTGTACCGCTTGGATCGCCAGGGCGCTGTCCTCTGCTTCGTTGATGCTGTAACCGGCGGACTCAACCATGTACCGGAGCGCAGAGCGTGTCCCGGATTGGGCGGCAACAAGCAAGAGAGAAACCATCGTCGCGCTGCCCCGCTGGGAAGATCAAGGATGCCTAGAGATTATATCCCGGAATTGCCCGAAGTCACCCGATCTCCGCTGATAAAGATAACGATGATGTAACGGTTTTTGCAACTTTTTTGCACTTATAACAAAACAGAGGGCGATCTTGCGATCCCCTCTGCTGCTGGCGAGGTTTACGCCGTGAACGTGCTACCCGTGCCGCCGCATGAAGCGGGCCAGGCGTTCGAGGGCGATCTCGATGCGTTCGCGGCTGGTGGCATAGCTGGCGCGGACGAAGCCGGCTCCGCTGCGACCGAAGGCGCTGCCGGGCACAACCGCGACGCGCTCTTCCATCAAGAGGCGCTCGCAGAACTCCTCATCGCTCATGCCAGTGACGCCGATATTGGGGAAGGCATAGAACGCACCGCGCGGCTCGAAGCAGTGCAGGCCCAACTGGTTGAAGCCATCGACGATCAGGCGGCGGCGCTTGTCATATTCCCCGTGCATCTCGCGCACGTCATCCTCGCCGTGGGTCAAGGCCTCCAGAGCGGCATACTGCCCGACGGTCGGCGCGGACATGATGAGATATTGGTGCAGCTTGCGGATGCCTTCCATGATTTCACGCGGGGCGCAGACATAGCCGATGCGCCAGCCAGTCATGGCAAAGGTTTTGCTCATGCCGCTCATCAGGATGGTGCGCTCGTACATCCCCGGCAGCGAGGCAAAGTTGGTATGCTCGACGCCGTAGACCAGGCGCTCGTAGATTTCGTCGGAGAGGACGAGCAGATCGTATTTTTCGGCGACGGCGGCGATTTCCAGCATACGTTCGCGGGAGAGGACGGCGCCGGTTGGATTGTTGGGGTAGTTGATGAGGATGGCTTTGGTACGGGGTGTCACAGCGGCTTCGAGCATTGCGCCCGTCACCTGGAAGTGATCCTCGACGAAGGTATCGACGTGGATGGGTACGCCGCCGGCCATCTCGACGGCAGCGGCATTGGCGACGAAGCAGGGTTCGGGAACCAGCACTTCGTCACCAGGATCGAGGATCGTCCGCAGCGCCAGCCACATGGCTTCGCTGACGCCGACGGTCACCACAATCTGGTCGTTGGGGTCGTATTCAACGTGGTACAGCCCGCCGATGTAATCAGCGATGGCCTGGCGCAGCTCCAATAAGCCCGAATTGGAAGTATAGGCGGTATGTCCAGCGCGGAGCGAATCGATGCTCTTGTCGATGATGTGGCGCGGCGTCACGAAATCCGGCTCGCCGATGCCGAGCGTCACCACATCTTTCATGGTGGCGGCGATATCGAAGAAGCGGCGGATGCCGGAGGGGCGGAGGCTCTGAACAGATTGTGAAAGGTAGCTTCGGGTACGAATCATGCTGAAATCCCACCTGGGTGCGGTTATTTCCGTCATTATAAGCGGCGGCGGTGCGGCTCATGTAGGCCATTCGTCACCAAAATGTCCTGAAAAAGTGGACACTCTGTCGGGACTGTAACGCTGGCAGGGCTGCCGGGACAGAGCCGGAGTAACAGAGTCGATCAAAGTGATGAAACGGGGGGGGGATTGTGACACTACCTGCTCTGAACAACTGGGACTCGACACGCACCGGGCTGCACCGGGCGGCGCAGGTCGCTGCGGCCATCCGCAAGCTGGCGCAGCCGCCGCTGCCCAACTATGCCCATCTGGGACTATCGGTGACACGGCATGGGCTGGAGAGCGGCTGGCTCCCCAACGGAACCCGTGTGGCGCTGAACTTTTGCGCGCAGCGTCTCACATTCCATGCGGGGGAGTCGGAAGGATGGGAACTGGCGCTGGCGGGGCATTCGCAGCGGACGCTGGCCGAGGCCGCACAGCGGACGCTGGCGGGTTCGGGCAGTATGATACGCATGGATATGACCAGCACGGCGGATATGGATCCACTGGATATAGACCCAGAGCAGGCTTCAGATTACGCGGCGGCGCTGTTCAGCATCTACACCGCCATTGCTCGCGTCCGGGCGCGGCTGCTGGGGGCGATGTCGCCGGTGATTGTCTTCCCGCACGAGTTTGACTTGTCGTTTCTGTGGTTCGCGCGAGGCTCCAAGGAGCGCAGCGATCCACACCTGAACATGGGTTTCTCGCCAGGCAGCCCAGGTTTGCCGCGCCCATATGTCTACTTGTACGCGTATCCGATCCCGGCGGGGTGGTTCGACATCCGCCTGCCCGAACCGGCGCGCTGGTGGCGGGAAGGGTGGCACGGGGTGGTGATCGACTACGACGCGCTGGCGACAGTCGAAGATCACGAGGCGCTGCTCGAAAGCATCCTGCAGGAGGTGGTCGAGCAGAGCGCGGCACGGCTGGCCGCTGGCTGAGGCGCGATTCTGCTATAATGCAGGGCGATGCTGGTGATGGACGAAGTCGAGAGAACGCGAACTGCTATGTCGAACGAAAGCTCATCGGTTCTGCTCAGCTTGTGTGGGCTGGGTGCGGTTGTATGTGGACTGATTATGCTAGGCAGTTTTCTGCTCATCAGCGTGATGCGGATGAGCATTTTCGGGATCGCCTCGCTCGTGCTGCGGTCTATTGTGGATCCCAAACCGGAACCTTCGGAGTTTGAAGTTCGCGCTCAAGCTGCACCGCGCCCTTCGGCTCGTGATCTGCGCGCCCAAGCACGCGCGGTTGATTTCGATGCGGCGGTGGCGCAGAAAGGCGGTGATCCGTCAGTCCGCACCGCTGCGCCAGAGCCGCCAGCGGCTCCGCTGCCTGCGCCGCCCTCCGCGCCGCAGGAACCGGCTCGCCGGCCACGCCGCCGATCTGACGAGGATGAAGACGGCATCATGGGCAGCTTCCTGGACGAAGGCAACGATGCCAGCCCGCTGGGCTTCTAAGCGCTAACCGAAGCCGCGTTTGCCGCCGCCGGTTTTCTGCATGTCGAGGGCGCGGTTGTGCTGGTCGAGGATGTCGTTCAGCACCAGCTCGCGGTTCTGGGCGTGCTGGAAGGCCGTCTCTGTGCCCACACTGAACATGTAATGCGAGCCTGCAACCACGCGGATATTGCCGGCGGGGACTTCCAGGCTGCTGAGCATGTCCATCATCGGTAGCAGGCCGACCAGCGTATCTTTGTGCCCCAACATCACCCGGAATAAATCCCAACGGCGGGCGATCTCCCAATTTTGCAGCAGTCCCATAGCGCGGAAAGTGGCCGAAGTCGTGCCGCGTGGGGTCTCATCGTACTGGCGGGTATGGGCTTGTTTGACGTAGGCGCTGCTGCCTTCGCAGACCGCGCTGACCATATTGGGTTTGATGATGTCCTCAATCGGCTCAAAAATCCGCAGCTTATCGACGATGCCGATACCCAAGCCCATCGCATTGAAGAAAGCGCGGTGCAGGCTGTCGTTCATCAGCAGCGCGGGGGCGATGGCATAGCGGGTTTCTTCGCCGATGTCGTAGCGAGTCGGGTTGAGGTAGAAAAGCGCCGCGCCGCCCATGCTGTGGCCGGCGAAGTTGATGACTTTGCGTTTGGGATCGCCAGGCTGACGCCGCAGCTTGAGGACATTCACCAGCCGCTCGATGGCCGCCATCGCCGAAGGCGGGCAGCAGCGATCCAGCGCGGGCGTATCGACGACGAAGCGGGATCGGCCAAAGCCGTTATGATCGACCGAGAGAGCGACCAGCCGGGGGTTGGCGCGGACGATCATGGCCGGGAGGTCTTCCCAGATGGTGTGGTTGCCGGTCCAACCGTGAATGAAGACGACCCAACCGTCACAGTCGTAGAAGCGTTCAGGAAGCTGTGGATCAGGATAGGGATAGGGATCAGACCAGGTGATCTGCCAGACCATGTCGACCAGACCAGAATCGAGCAGGACGGAACGCGCTTCACCAGGAACCAACATGCCTTTGGCGATGAGGTCGGTCATCTGGTAATCGGCGGTGTAGGTCTCTGGCAGGGGGCCAATGCCCCGGCTGGTGAACCCCCGCGCCCAATTGAGCAGTGCTGGCCCGGTCATATGCGTTTCCTCCCCGGCACTCCGAACAACTCGGAGCAGCTTAAGCGCATTATAGTCGAAATCGGGGCGGGAAAGGTTGAGGTGAGTGAACCGGGGCAGCCCGCACGGCGCAGGCTGCCCGGATCAGAAGAGGAAAATCAGCCGCCCGGATTCAGCGTGGGCAGCGGGCCGGCCTGAGTGGGTTGAACTGGCGGCGGGGGGAGAGTCGGCTGGCTGTTGGCGGTATCTTCTTCGTTCGTGCCGCCCGTCGTGGGCACGGTGGCAATCAGCGGAAGCTGGCTGCTAGAGGTATCGGCTGGCGCGGCGGGCACTGAGCTTTCCAGCGGGGCGGCGCAGCGGAAACCGATCCAGGCAGTGGGAGACAGCGGGTCACGGCTCTGACGATGGACGCTGCGCGAGAAGAAAGGCACGGCATCCCAGGAACCGCCGCGCACAACCTTCTCTGTGCCTACAACCGGGCCGGTCGGGTTGAGGGCCTGTTGCTGCGACTGCTGCGTGTAGTAGGTGGAACCGTACCAATCGCTCACCCATTCGGCCACGTTACCGGCCATATCGAGCATCCCGAACACGCTGGCTCCGCTTGGATACGAGCCGACGGGGCGCGGGCCAATCAACGTGGGATCAGTTTCTCGTGGGCGGCTGGTGCGGGCGCGGGTCACTTCAAAGGTATTGCCCCAGGGGTAGATGAAGTTCTGGGGGCCGCGGGCAGCGCGTTCCCATTCGGCTTCGGTTGGGAGGCGGCGGCCAATGGCTTCGCAGTAGGCTTTAGCGCCGTACCAAGTCACGCCGACGACCGGGAAGTTCAGGATCGCCGGGTTGACGCGGTAGTTTTCGCTGTCGAAGATGATATTGCTGTTCTGATCTTCGGCGCGGGTGGTGGCGCAGAGCTGGCCGTCGCAGCCGCTGCGGTGCGGGGTTTGGCCCGGCAGCGAATTCAGAAAGCGGATGTACTGGTCATAGGTGACCTCGGTGATTTCCATTTGGAAGGAATCTACGGTGACATTGTGGGCCGGCGCGGAGTCTTCGCCGTACTGGGGGTTGCAGTTGCCTTCCCAGATGTTCACGCATTCATCTACAGCCTGGAAGACCTCATCGACGGTCGTGCCCATCAGATAAGTCGCGCCATCTACCCGGCGCAGCGGCGTCAGGCTGTTCTGAAGCAGCGGCGGGATGCTCACGGTCTGCGCCTGGGCGAGAGCCAGAGTCGGGAGCGCTTGGGTCGTCGGTGTGGCGCTCGGCAGGATAGGAACCAGGTTCGGATCGGGCGTGGGCGGCAGCGGGGTCGGCGTCGGAACGAGGATGGCGGCCTGACCGACGGTTGGCGAGGGCACGACCAGTACTTCGGTCGGCGGTGGGGTATTGGTAGCCGGCAGGGGGGTGGCCGTGATGACAAACGGCGTTTGGGTGGGGCGGCTGGCCGCTAGGAGGCTGTCCAGCGTGCCGGTAGCGCCGCTGATGACCAGCAGCAGGCCGACGATGGCGGCACAGCCGAAGCCCATCACAAAGCCGATGACCGTCCACTGCCAGGCTCCGCTCCGGCGTCCACCACCGGTACGCAGCGTTCCATAATTCTGTCGCGTCATAACGCATTACTCTCCGTGACCAGTTGATTCAAGCGGCGACATGCGCGGGCTTGAAGATGGCGTTGTATCTATAAACCGGAAGCCACCAGCTTCAATCATAGCGGTTCGCAGCGGGTTCTCCAACGGCTGATTTATGAATGGTCGGGAGCGTCGAGGAGTCGTCAGGTTGATTTTGGTCAGTGTACCCATCCAGTGCGCTTGACATGATGACCTGCCGCCTATACGCTTGAATGAAATATCCACACGGAATTTCCTGATCGTGATCAGCCTCTCCAGCCCGCACCAGACAGCCTCCTCGACGGAAGGCGCCCGCCCGGTCAACCTCCGCACCGACCTGGCTGCGCTGGCCGATCTGATCGAGATCGCCTTTGCCAGCAGCATGGATAACGCTGGACGGGCGGCGGTACGCGAAATGCGGGCGATGAGCCGGATGCCGGGCTTGGGTCTGCTGAGCGGCGCGAGCAGCCTGATGCAGGGCATGGGGATGGGCTACGTCTGGATTGCGGATGGGCGGCTGGTTGGGAACGTTTCGACCTATCCGGCAGATGGGATTGGCTTCGACGGCAAGACGTGGGTGATCGTCAACGTGGCGACTCATCCGAGCTACCAGCGCCGGGGTATCGCCGAACATCTGATGCGTGCCAGCCTGGAGATGATCGCTCAGCGGGGCGGCGAACACGTCCTGCTCCAGGTCGATGCCGACAATGCGGGCGCGCAGCGCCTCTACCAGCGGCTCGGTTTTGTGGCCGAGCGCACCTGGACGACCTGGCGGCGGGGTGGGGCTTACAGCACACCGCCGCCGTTCGACCGCGAACCTCGACTGCACATCACCCAGCGGCGGCCAGATGAATGGGCAGCAGAATACCGCTTGGCCGAGCAGGTCCGGCCAGCTCATCTGGGCGGGTTGGGATGGCTGCGGCCGCTGCATGTGCGCCAGTTCCGCCGCAGCCTATGGCAGGAATTCCAGGATTGGATCAGCTTCCGCCGCCGCGAACGCTTGATCATCCGGTCGCCAGAGGGGAACAACATCCTGGCCTCGATGTGGGTGGATACGAGCCTGGGCAGCAGCACCCAACTGACGCTGATGGTGCAGCCCGACTTCGAGGGCTATTACGACGAGGCGCTCATCAATACAGTCGTGCGGCGATTTGGGAGCGGGACGCTCAGCCTGGAGCATCCCAGCGATGCGGCCGCGACGAACGCGGTGCTGCGGCGCTACCAGTTCACCGTGCGGCGCGAAGTCGTCCATATGCGCTGGCCGGCAGGGCTGTGATTCCCTACTCTCTTCAACCCGCTCCAGCGTGTATAATTTCCCCCGCTTAGCCTACCGGTCGGGATTCAGGAGCCTGATGGAACTCGTCATCATCCTGCTGTTGAACATCGTGAATGGTTTGCTGTCGATGGCGGAAATCGCCGTTGTCTCTGCGCGGAAAGTGCGCCTCCGCCAGATGGCCGAAGATGGCAGCAAAGGCGCGGCACGCGCGCTGGAACTGGCCGAATCCCCTAATCGATTTCTGTCAACTGTACAGATCGGCATTACGCTGGTGGCGGTGCTGCAAGGCGCGTTCGCCGGCGCGGCGCTGGCGCATCCCGTGGCGCTGGTGTTGGCGCAGATTCCGCTGCTCCAGCCCGTCAGCGAGGTTCTGGGGCTGTTCATCGTCGTGGCGCTGACGACTTATCTCTCGCTGGTGATCGGCGAACTCGTCCCCAAGCGGATCGGGATGCAAAATCCGGAGCAGATCGCGATCTTGGTTGCGCCGCTGATGCATGGGCTGTCCGTCGTGACGACGCCGTTTGTGCGGCTGCTGAGCGTTTCGACCGATGCGCTGCTGCGGCTGGTCGGGGCACGGAACTCGAGCGAAGCGCCGATTACTGAAGAGGAAATCCAGGCGCTCATCCAGCAGGGCATCCAGGCCGGGGTCTTCGAGGCGCAGGAGCAGGAGATGGTAGCCGGGGTGATGGGGCTGGACGAGCGCCGCGTCGACCAGCTCATGACGCCGCGCCTAGATGTCGAGTGGATTAATCTGGACGACCCGGTAGAGGAGAACCTCAAGATCATCACCAACAGCCCTCATTCGCATTTCCCAGCCGCGCACGGTTCGCTGGATCATGTGGTGGGGCTGGTGCGGGCTAAAGACCTGCTCGACAGGCTGCTGCGCGGCCAGCCGCTGGAGTTCAACGCCTGTGTCCGCGAAATCCTGTTCATCCCGGAAAGCGCCACAGCGACCCAAGCATTGGAACTGTTCAAGCGTTCCAAGCAGCATACGGCTCTGGTCATCAGCGAGTACGGCGGCATCGAGGGGTTGGTCACCTTCAACAATCTGGTTGAAGAAATCTTCGGCGAAACCGACGCGCCCGAATCAGTCCAGCGGCCGGATGGCTCGTGGCTGCTGGATGGGCTGCTTTCGGTAGATGCATTCAAAGAATTGTTTGACCTGAAGGCGCTGCCTGGCGAGGACGAAGGACACTACCAGACGCTTGGCGGTTTCATTATGGAGCGGTTGGGACGTATCCCCGACGCTGCCGACTCGTTCGAGTGGGGCGGGCTGCGCTTCGAGGTCATGGATATGGACGGCAAGCGCGTCGATAAGGTGCTGGTCGCCCGCACGAAAGACGAACCGGCTCTCTGAGTGAGAAGACTTCTCCAAGTGACATTCGTGCCGCTATGCATACTCGATTTCGTCGTTCTTGATACTCATCTGGGCTTTATGCAGTGTTTCGTGTTGAGGTGGCTGCTTGATTTCTTCAGGCACATGACGATGTTTTTCTACGACTTCTACCAACCCATTACCCTGGGTTTCGGTCAGCATCCATGCGGGATCGGGTATAGGAAGGTTGTTTTCGAGAAGATGCTGAATGTAGTCGATGCGAAACAGTCGCAGGTTTGCCTTTGCTTCTTCCAGCGTTTCGCCCTGCACCATGCAGCCTTCAAGTTCGGGGGTTAACGCTACGTACATGTATCCACCGGTCGTCGTCCGATCTCTGAATACGACTTCGCTGTATGGACGCGCGGCCAATTCCTCGGCGCGTTTCTCGATATCATTTGTCATATGATTCACCCTCTTCTTTAGCCTTCTTCAGAGCCAATAACTTGTCAATCAAATCAATTGCCTGAATAATGTTATATATAGCGAGTTCCCTATGGCGCGGCAGCGATGTTATCAGTGTCGGGAAATCAGAGTGTATCACTTTATCATGAGGGCCGCGTGAAGGCTTGATCACAAACCCAAAGCCCCGATAAACGGTTTCAAGGTCACGACGCCTCCAATTCTTGGGTGATTCCCGCATTTGAGCAAGCAGTTTTTCGGCTTTCGAAGGCATGGTTTTTGCTCAACTCGACTATACCGGAACCAATTCTATGGTGGTCTCACCGATCACTTCATGCTCGCACTTCACGATGAATTCGTAAGTACCGGGACGCGGGAACTCAATTGCGTTGATTTCCACGATAATGTTCGCGTCCTGTCTGAAACCCTTTTTGTCAATCGGTAATTGAACCATGCCTGTTACCTGAAATAACTCTGTTCCATCCGCATCTGTCAAGGTGACTTCAATTGGACGCGGCTCGGTTGTCTCGGCGAAATCACTGGCTACTAGTTTAGCTACAAGTGCCATTCTTGGATGCACGGCTGGAAACTGCTTTGCGAAAATGCGATTAAATGCTCCTAGAATATTCAGCTTTCCGGTAGCTTGATCTACCGACGCATAATCGGCAGTGAGAAGTACCTGACTTTTCATTACCGTGAGCCTTTCTCATCATTGAAGTTCCTACCCTATTAGTATGCCTCATGCTGCCACTGATTCAAAAGGGTTGGAGATAGGATGTCGTTACAAAGATTCTGGTCTGTTACCCTAACCTACGTCACGGGATACAATAGAATGCAGCATATGGAAGCAGTCGAATGGAGCGCCGATGGCCGAGACGATCTTCCTGGTGGATGACGAGCAGCACATCATCGATCTGGCGACGATGTACCTGGAACAGGAAGGCTGGCGCGTGACCAGCGCCACCGATGGCGCGGTCGCCCTCCAGCGCATCCTAGAGGAGGAGCCGTCGCTGGTCGTGCTGGATTTGATGCTCCCCGGCTTGGACGGTTGGGAGGTGTGCCGCCGCGTCCGCGCTCAGTCTGACGTGCCGATCATCATGCTAACGGCGCGGGCGGATGACATCGACAAGATCGTCGGGCTAGAACTGGGCGCGGACGACTACATGACCAAGCCGTTTAACCCGCGTGAACTGGTCGCCCGCGTCAAGGCGATCCTGCGCCGGTCAGAGAAGCGGACAGCTCCGGCGGCCTCCGACCAGCCGCTGACTGTCGGCAACCTGCGGATTTACCCAGAGCGGCGGCTGGTGCGCGTCGATGATCGCCAGGTCGATCTGCGGATGAAGGAGTTCGATCTGCTGCTGACGCTGGCCGAGAACCGGGGGATCGTCTTCAGCCGCGAGAAGCTCCTGGATGTGGTCTGGGGGTTCGACTTCGCCGGGGAAACGCGCACAGTCGATGTGCATGTCGCTCACCTGCGGCACAAGCTGGCGGGGATGACGGCCAGCATCGAAACCGTCTGGGGCGTGGGCTATAAGTTGGAGTAAAGCAGTTGGCTGGCGCAAGAGATGGCGCGATGGGTGTGCGACCGGAACGCCCCGAAGCCTCGCCAGATGGACGGCGGCTGCGGCTGCGCGGGCGGCTGCTGGTTTCGTATGTGGTGCTGCTGGCACTGACGCTGGCAGTGGTGACGGTGGCGCTGCTGCTGTTCTTGTTCGCGCAGCCCGTCCCACGGGCGACAGTCTACGAAGACCTGGCATCGACGCTGCGAACCATCCTGAGCGATTACCAACTGACCGGCAGCACACCGGCTTTAGGCGCGGCGGGACGCATTTTCCGCGATTTGTCCAACATCGCCGAGAACTACGCAGTGCGGGTCCTCGTCGTGCAGATGAGCAGCCGCAGTGTGATCTACGACAGCGCCGGAAGCTACCAGGCGCGGGATACCCTGCCGCTGGATGTGGAACCGTACACGCTCCTACCGCAGCGCCGGTCGCTCCTGGCGCTGCGCGGCGAGGCCATATTCGGCGGCTTCCGCGATGTCGATGGTTCGCCCTGGACGTTCGCTGGCCTAGTAGGGCTGCGCCAGAATGAAGTCGGCATAGGGCTGCTGCTGGCCGAACAGCCGGCGCGGCAACCCCCCGAAGTCGTCTGGCAGCGCTTCCGGCAGGAACTGGCGCTGCCGCTGTGCCAGGCGGCGCTGGTCGGGCTGATCGTCGCAGCGGTACTGGCTGCGTTCATCAGCCGGACGCTGGTCGGCCCGCTGGCGCAGATCGAAATGGCGGCAGCTTCGGTTGCGAAAGGCCATTTCTCCGAGCGTGTGCCAGAAGTTGGCCCGCCGGAGGTGCAGTCGCTGGCGGCGGCCTTCAACCACATGAGCGGCGAGGTGCAGCGCATTCAGCAGGCGCAGCAGGATTTCGTCGCCAACGTCTCCCACGATCTGAAGACGCCGCTGACCTCGATCCAGGGATACTCGCAGGCGATCATGGACGGTGCGGCTAAAGACCCTGGCAGCGCTGCCCGGATCATTCATGAAGAAGCCGGACGGCTCAACCGGATGGTCACCGACCTCACTGATCTGGCGCGGCTGCAAGCGGGCCGCTTCTCACTGCATCTGACCCCGGTAGACGTCAGCAAGATTGTGACAGCGGTGGGCGAGCGGCTGGCGATCCTGGCGCGCGACCGGGGACTGACGCTGCATGTCGAAACCCAGCGCGTACCAGCAGTGGCCGGGGACGGCGATCGTCTGGCGCAGGTGGTCACCAATTTGGTCAGCAACGCCATTAAATACACCCCGGCAGGCGGCGAAATTTGGCTGCGGACCGGGGTAGGGAAATCCGGCGTTGAGGTGACTGTCCAAGACACCGGCATCGGGATCGCGGCAGAGGAACTGCCGCGCATCTTCGAGCGCTTCTACCAGGTGGACAAGGCGCGAGGGCCGCGGCGGGGCGCGGGGTTGGGGCTGGCGATCACACAGGAGATCGTCGAAGCGCACGGCGGACGCATCCGTGTGAGCAGTACCGGGCCAGGGCATGGGTCTACCTTCACCGTCTGGCTGCCTTCACCAGAGTTCAGCACGGTGACGCGGCGGCGATAGGCCGCGACCCGTTCCCCCAACCAGACGTATATACCGGTAGAACTCTAGCATGGAGGCTGATTTCATGGCTGCGCTGTGGAAGCTGTTCATCCGAGTCCAAAATCCGTTCATGAAGTGGCTGCTGCGGTCTCCGCTGCATGGGGTGGTGAGCGGGATGTACCTGCTGATTACGTTCACTGGGCGGAAGAGCGGGAAAGTCTATACCACGCCGGTGCAGTACCACCAGGACGGGAAGCGAGTTGTTGTGGTCACCAGCCGAGCCTATACATGGTGGAAAAATCTCGAAGGCGGCGCGGATGTCCGGCTGCGGCTGCGCGGCCAGGATCAGGCTGGGCGTGCTGAGACAACCCACGCCGAGGCTGCTATCCGGGAGATGCTGCGGCAGATTTATCCCGGACATCCTGATGCCCGTTATGAGTCGCTGATGGCGAAGGGGTTGGTGGGCGTTCAGATCACGCTGGCGGGCTGAGCCGCTTTGCGCCTGGGCCAGCCGGACTATAATGAAGGTCTGCGCGGCACAACCAAAGGCGGAAGCGGATGAAGTACACGCTCATCAAAGGCAATTACCACGTCGTCGGGCAGTCCCCGGACGCGGACTCGATCAAGTTCCGGGCGGACAACCCGGCGCTCTGGGAGGCTGTCGACACGGACAACCGGGCCGTCTTCAACCAGAATTTCGCGGCGGAGGCAGGAGTCATCACGCTGCGGTTGGAAGGGGTAGATGCGCTGGAGACGCATTACACAGCTCCAGCGCCAACTCCCGCACCGGGAACGACGCCCCCAGCGGAACTGCTCAAGCCGGGCAGCTACTCGCAGCCGTCGAGCTTGGGGCGGCTTTCCGCCGATAAATTCCTTGAGTTCCTGGGGATTACCGAGGTGAAGTGGCGGACGTTCGGGAAGTCGGTCTATGTGGCCGAGGCGACGGTGAACGGGGCAGTCGTCAAGACCAAGCTGGCGGATCCGCTGCGGGGATACATCGTGACTGGGGACATCGAGAAGAACGGCCGTCCGGTGACCTGGAGTTTCCGCGGGACGACTGTGCTGGCCGATGGTAGCGCGATTACGCGGGCGCAGTTGGGGGAGATGGTCAAGGAGAGCGCAAACTACTACCTCATCCAGCAGGGGTTGGTGTACCCGTTCTACTTCATGACGCTGCCGGCGGTCGCGCGGGCGGAACTGACCAAAGCGGCGAAGACAGCTCAACAGGCAGCGGCAAAGTCTCCGACTGCAACCACACCGAACGTCTGGCGGATGGACCAGACAACGGCGGGGGTGACGTTAAGCAGCCTCAAGGTCCTGACCGAGGAGCGGGCGATCTTCCCGTACCTGTTCCGCAAGTTGGTGAAGCATTACCAGCAGATGGCGCTGCGGCGGGGGCTGAGCGCGGCAAGCGCGGCCAACGAGAGCATCCCGCTGGACGGGTTCTTCAACGATGCCAACCCGCACATCTTCGTGGTGAGCGAGCAGGATTTCCTGCGGTTAGATGACGTGGTGGAAGCGAAGGGAAACACGATCAAGATGCGAGTTCCACCCTACGATGTGGTGTTCCTGTCATGATCCCTGAGCTGAAATTTCTTTCTGCACCACGAAGAAATCACGCGGCGGGGAGATCAGGCCGTAGAGGACGCCGGCAGCTTCCATGAGCGAGAAGACCGGGATAAAAACAACCTGGAGCACGAAGCGCCCGATGTAACGGAACCACCCTTCCCGGCGCGGATCAAAGGTGCGCAGATAACCGAGGATATACAGGCTGACATAATAGAAGAAGGATACACCTCCCACGACGGCTAACCAGACAGGCGTACCAGTCGGAACGAGGAAGTTCAGATAGACCATCGCGATACAGAGCCAGCTCAGTGACCAGAGCAGCATGAAGGTTCCCATCACTAACCGGGAAATCAGCGGCAGTTCCGGCGCCAGCACGCACAGCCACAACCCGCCGAACCAGCGCCGCCGTTGGCGGGCGAAATCGGCAACGGTGAAAGGTGAGCGTTCGTCCATGAAGGCATGGATGAACTCGAAGCGCACGCCGTCGCGCTGAGCGACCATAGCGAAGTAGCAGTCTTCAGTGATGCTGCACTGGGGGCCGTGGTCGAAGCCGATGGCCTGTTCGAGGCCGTTCTGAATGACGATGAAGGAGCCATGCATTCCGAACCAAGCTTTGCCATGTTCAAACTGGAGACGGAAACGGCCGTAGTCATCGCCGACGCGGATCGAGTCCGCTAGTGTAGTCAGCCAGTTGACGATCCCATTACGGCCGTACAGGATGACGCCTTGGCCGATGTTGGGGAGCGCCTTGCTGCCGTGGCCGGTGCGCTCGTCTTCTTTGAGGATGAAGGCGTGGATAGCTCGCACCGCGTCCGCGTCGAAGGCTGTTTCTTCGTCCAGGTGGATGATCCAGTCTTCCGGAGCGGCATCTGAAACGCCCAGCACATATTCCAGGGCGCGGGCTTTGTATTTGGCACCGCTGGGAGTGCGGTAGCTGGCGGGAATCTGGATGACGACGACACGCCCGCCGTTGGAGTCGATGTCCAGCGGATTATCGCTAACGATTTCCACCGTCCAGCCAGAAGGCCCCACAGCCGCTTCCAGTTCGCGGCAGGCCCGCCGGGCTGTCTCGGCAACGAGGTGTGGATTTTGCCCACGGGTGACGATACGAACGTAGAGGCGAACTTTGAGTGGATGTGTGATGGGCGGCGGTATGGGACGTATAATGATCGGATAACGGAAGAACGAATAGAAGTTAAGCAGCGCATAGGGCAGTGGAATCAACCAGGCGAGCTTGCCTAGATTCAGCACTGTTTCGATCCAAGGGGCGCGGCTGCTCGGAAAATTCAGTTCAGAGAAGTAGAAGCCATAGGCAATTCCCAAAAGGGTAATTCCCAGCAGGCCAGCATAGTACAGGACTAGATGCGTTTTCTTGATTTGCGGATGAACAGCTGCATGGTCGAAGCGTGGCAGTGAGACTGCTGGCATGAGTCCAGCAGGGCGCTGCATCTCTTGAGTTGCACGCATATTGAGAACCGCTTGTTGAGAGAATAATTCTGCCGGTCTGAAACCGAATTACATACTACGAATCTAACGGCGTGTTGGGGCAATAGAGCTTTAAGATTTCGAAATTTTCTGTAAATATTACGTTATAAATATCAGCGTGACGAATCAAAAGGGGCGCGGCATGCCGCGCCCCCTCGCTCAGACAGTGGATCGACTTTTAGAAGTCGAAGCCCTCGATATTGTCCTTGGTGTAGACGAAGGGCGGGCCGAGCAGGATTTCGCTGCCGTTGACCACCTGGAGCGTCCCCAGACGGCCGGCTTCCACCGACATGTCGCCGGGCTTGAGTGTGCCATCAACGACGGCGCGCATCACATAGACGGCGGCATAGCCCAGGTCAACTGGGTTCCACAGGACGACCGATTTCACGCAGTCCGAAGCAACGAACGGCTTCATCGGGTTCGGGGTTGCCAGACCGACGACGGCCACCTCGCCGCACTTGTCTGCCTGGGTGACCGCATCTGCGGAGGCCGGGGTCGCTACGCTGGTCATGCCGAACAGACCATCCAGCTCATCACCGTACTTGTTGATGAGGGTGGTGGCCTGGTCGAAGGACAGCTTGGCATCTTCCTGGGCTTCTACGGTTTCCAGCCACTTCAGGTTCGGGTAGCACTTGCTGGCATAGGCCCACATTTCCGAAATCCAGCGCGACTGGTTCGGGGTGGTGAATGTGCTGGTGACGATGGCGATGCTAGCATCTTCGCCCTTCTCGGCAACCATCTGATCGATCAGCGCCTTGGCGATGCCGTTGAATTCCGCTTGGTTGACGAACCATTCGCGGGCATCTGGCTGGCTGTTGGCATCATAGCCGACGACATGGATGCCCGCGTTCAGCGCCTTCTTCAGCACGGGGGCAATCGCCACAGGGTCATTGGCAGCGAAGAGAACGCCGTTCACGCCCTGGGTAATGTACTGGTCGATGAAGGTGATTTGGTCATCGATGTTGGCTTCGGTCGGGCCGTCATTGATGACTGTGACATTGCCGAGTTCAGCAGCGGCTTCCTGCATCCCCTTGGCCGTAGCATCGAAGTAGCCGATACCGATCAGCTTGGGAATATCGACAATGGTGATGGGCTGGCCAGCCAGATCGGGCGCGCCAGTGGGCTGGCCGCCATCATAGGCGGGCATTTCCATAGCTGCTTCAGGGGTAGCTTCGGCCGCAGCCGCGCCTTCTGCAGTGGGGCATTCCAGCGGATTGACAGGAAGTTCATCCGCGCCATCCCAGCGGGTTTCCTGGGCCTGCACTGCGGGCAGCGCCGCGATGCCAACCAGCATCACGACAATCAAAATCGAGAAGAGCTTCTTAGACATTGTGGTCCGTTCTCCTTGCACACTTCCTAAGGTAATATCGGTCTATGGCACACAGCTTGTCCACATATAGATTGTTTTTTGTGTCGCCGCTTTACTCCTTTCATCAACTGCTTAACCACATGATTCGGATCGATCAGCACAGGTGGTGTGCTGGTTGATCGTAGTGATTATTCGCGGGACGCCCCGCTGCGCCGCTGGATGAAGTTATTGATGAGAATGGCGAAGATCAGCACGAAACCGATGACGACGATGGTGGCATCGCCTTTCATACCGGAAAGATTCAGGCCGTTCTTGAGCAGTTGGATGAGGACCGCGCCGATTACTGTTCCCCAGATCGAGCCGCTGCCCCCAAAGATGCTGGTTCCGCCCAACACGACAGCCGTGATGACATCCAGTTCGATGCCTGTACCCATGTCCGAACGGGTGGTGCTGACGCGGGATACGAAAATCCAGCCAGCCAGCCCTGCCATGAAGCCGGACAGGGTGTAGATCAACAGTTTGTAGCGATCCACCGCCAGGCCGGAGAAACGAGCACCGAGTTCGTTGTTGCCGATGGCATAGAGTGCCCGCCCGAAGGTCGTCCGCGACAGCAGCACCCCGGCGATGATGACCGCCACCACCACAATCCACAACTGGGTCGGCACGCCTAGGAATTCTTCCTGCCCCAGCTTGAAGAACCAGTCCGGGTAGCCGCGTACCGAACGGGCCTGGCTGATGCCTTCGGCCAGGCCGCGGTAGAGCGCCAGAGTCGCCAATGTCATGATGAGTGGGGGAACTCCTAAGCGAACGATGAACAGACCGTTGACAAAGCCGGCTAGAGATGCCAACGCAACAGCCACCACTATCGCTAATTCCAACGGCAGTCCCAGGTTTTGCCAGGCGTAGCCCAGCACAATCGCCGTTAACCCGAGTATTGAACCGACCGAGAGATCGATGCCGCCAGTGATGATGATGTAGGTCATTGGCAGGGCAATCAGCAGAATTTCGGTCAGGAGACGTCCTTGATTGAGGATGTTACTCACCGTCAAGAACTTATCAGTGCGGGTGGAGAGGAAGATCACCCCCAGCACCAAGATCGCCAGCAGGACAGTTTCTTTCTTGAGGAGCAGGCTCCGCAGCGGACTAACCGCAGTAGATGAAGCAGGGGCATGTTCACTTACAGCCATGATGGATATTTCCTCAACGACTCTGGTTGATGCGGCGGCGGCGTAGGATGTCGACCAGCACGGTGATTAGGATGAGGGTTCCCTGCACTGCGCGCAGCCAGTAGGGGCTGACCCCGGTAAAGATCATGGAGGAGCGGATCGTGCTCAACAGGATGGTCGCCAGCGTCGAACCGATGACTGTTCCTGTTCCGCCCAAGATGCTCACTCCACCAACCACCGATGACGTAATCACCTGAAGTTCCAAACCAACGGGTACACTGGCCTGGATGGAATTGAACTGGGTCGCGTACATGATGCTGCAAATGCCGACCATCACACCGTTGATGATGAAGGCGTTGAAGACCACGCGCTGGGTATTGATGCCAGAGAGCCGAGCAGCGTCAGCATTGCCGCCGACGGCGTAGAGCGAGCGGCCCATGCTGCTGTAACGCATCCACAGCGCTGCGCCGATGGTGATAACAATCATGAGCACCACGGGAGAAGGGATACCCAGCCACTTCTGCTGCGCCAGGAAGAATTCAGGCGGCATGTTGTAAATGGTTGTGCCGCCGAGGACGATGATGAGGCCGCCTTTGAGGATGCTCAACATGCCCAGTGTGACCACAATGGACGGGATTCGGAGGTAGGCGACCAAGAAGCCATTGACTGCGCCAACCAGTGCCCCGACCAAGATAGGAACCAACCAGGCTAACCAGGCTGGAACGCCGCTGGTCACCAGCGTCCCGCTGAGGATCGCCAGCACGCCGACCAGTGAACCGACCGAGATGTCGATGTTTCCGGAAATGATCAGGATGGACATCCCAACAGCGGCGACAGCGATGTAGGCGTTGCTCTGGAAGATATCCCAGAGGTTGTTAGGAGCGCGGAAGCGTTCATAGGTTAGCCCTACCACCAGCATCAGCATGATGATGATGACACCCAGAATTAATTCCTGGCTGAGCCAGCCCGTCAACCGCGTGGACGAGGTAGTGCGGGAAGTCTGCGACTGCGTAATTGCTGCCATTGTCGTTCTATTCCATCCCTAAGACAAACGATTAGTAAGCGGCGACGGGAACTTACACCACTTGGGCCGTGTTGCTCATCATCGCGGCGACGACTTTTTCCTGCGTTGCATCGAAGCGGCTGAACTCGGCGACTAAACGCCCTTCGCGCATGACGAGGATACGGTCGCTCATGCCTAATATTTCGGGCAGTTCGCTGGAGATCATCAGCACAGCCAGACCCTGGTTGACGGCCAGTTCGCTCATGAGGCGGTGGATTTCGGCTTTAGCGCCGACATCGATGCCGCGAGTAGGTTCATCCATGATGAGCAGTTTAGGTTTGCTCGCCAGCCACTTGCTGACGACCACCTTCTGCTGGTTGCCGCCGGAGAGCTTGTTGACGATCTGCTCGTAGCTGTAGGCACGGATGCTAAGCTGCTCAATAGCTCGCTGCGCCAGACTTTTCTCCTCGCGCTGGTTGATGAAGCTGGCCCGGGAGAGCTGCCGCAGTACTGCCATCGACGTGTTCTCGCGGATGGTCATCTGCTTGATGAGACCCTGCGTGCCGCGATCTTCCGGTACATAGGCGATGCCCAATTGGACGGCTGTGCTGGGATGCTGAATCCGCACGGGCTTGCCTTCGATCAAGACTTCTCCCGATTGGGCCGGTGTCATGCCGAAGATGACTTGGGCCAGCTCGCTGCGTCCTGATCCGACCAATCCGGCTAATCCGACGATCTCCCCTGCGTGAACGGTGAAGGAGACATCGCGGGTCAGGGGGGGGCGGTTCAGATGACGGATTTCCAGCACGGGTTTGCCGCGTTCGCCAGGCAGCTTGGGAAAGAGGTTCTCGATGGTGCGGCCAACCATCATGCTGATGAGCTGATCTTCGGTCGTTTCGCTGACAGGGCGCGTACCGACAAACTGTCCGTCGCGCAGTACGGTGGAACGGTCGGCCAGCTCGAAAACTTCCTGCAAACGATGGCTGATGTAGATGATTCCCACGCCGCGCTGCTTGAGGAGGCGGACGATCTCGAAGAGACGCTCGACATCGGTCTCGGTCAGCGCGGCTGTTGGCTCATCCATGATGAGAACACGGGCGTTGATCGACAGCGCTTTGGCGATCTCGACGCGCTGGCGATTGCCGACGTTGAGCGAGCCGACTTTGCGGCGCACGTCCAGGTCAGTGATGTTCAGGGATGCCAGCAGTTCGGCAGCGCGGGCGTTGATGGTCTTCCAGTCGATGATTCGGACGGGGCCGACGGTGCGTTTGGGGGCATGACCCATGAAGATGTTCTCGGCTACCGTCAGTTCAGGATACAAGCTGAGTTCCTGGTAGATGGTCGCGATGCCTTTGGCTTGGGCTTCACGCGGGTTGTTGAAGCTGATCGGCTGCCCATCCAGTTTGATCGACCCCGCGTCGGGTTTGTAGACGCCGGAGATGATCTTGATGAGGGTTGATTTGCCGGCGCCGTTTTCGCCGAGGAGTGCGTGAATTTCACCCGCGTTCATCTCGAAGTGAACGTCGTCGAGCGCCTTCACGCCGGGGAAGGACTTGGAGATGTGTTCGAGTTGGAGTATCGGTCCCATTACAGCTTTCCGTTCGAGCATTGGCGCTACGTGACAACTAGGGCTTTCTTCACGGCCGCGCGGTCATCGCGCACCGTGGTCATCGCCCGTTCGATCTCATCTAGGCTGAAGCGGTGGCTCACCAGCGTGTGACCCAATTCTGGGCAGGCTGCCAGCAGCCGGATGCTCTCGGCGGCATGGGTTCCCGGCCAGGCATGGGATGGGCGCAGCGACAGCTTGCGGAAGTGCAGATCATCAGCGTCGATCTGAACACGGGTCTTTTCGTTCCAGGCTACGCCGATATAGCTGACTATCCCGCCCAGCGCGGCCACAGACAACGCTGCTGGAAGGCTGTCCGGTGGGGCGGTTACAAGGATTTTATCGGGCTTGCGCGCGCCGAAGTCTGTATCGGTGACGGCACGTTTGTCGATCTCGACCAGCATGTCTGCGCCCAGCTTCAACCCTGCTTCCATCCGCGCTTTGGAGGTGGAGCGTCCGGCGAGAATGATCTTCTCCGCGCCGGCCCGCACAGCCAGAAAGACTGCACCCAATCCGAGCGGGCCGGGGCCGATGACTAGGACGTGATCACCGGGACCGACCTGAGCAACCTGCACGAGATCGATGCAGACACCAAGCGGCTCGACCAGCGAGGCAATATCCAGTGGGACGGACACTGGAACGTGAACAGCTAACTGATGCGGCGCGAGGATGCGCTGGCCGAAGCCCATGGTGGCCGTCAGCCAGTAATTGACTGGGTTTGGGCAGAGGTCGGGGCGAGCACGTCCATGCGGCGGCGGGGCGCAGGTGGGGCATTGACCGCAGGGAGCGGAGCTGTCCAGCGCGACGCGATCTCCCAGTTTGAAGGCGGTCACATCTGCGCCAACGGCTTCGACGATCCCGGCAACTTCATGGCCGAAAGGCTGCCAATCGGAGGCGGTACGATCGGCGATGTGCTGATCGGTTCCGCAGATGCCGCAGGCGTGAATCTTGACAAGGAGCTGGCCGGGGCCGGGCGGCGGAACGGGGTTATCCCGCAGTTGGAACTGCCAGGGGGATTTCACATAAGCGGAACGGTTGTCATAAGTCGTCATTTTCAAAACTCGTCTTAACTTACCCTCCCAGCCCGTCTGGTTGATCCGCGCCCCCAGCCGCGCGTGAATTTGTGCCCGGCTCATCGTCCGCAGCCGCCGCAGCTTACGGCCGAGGTCACGCACTGTTACTTCACCGTGAGTATCTTGAGGAAGCGCGCGTAGGCTTCTTCCCAAGCATCCGTATTGCGCGGTTCGTAGGTCACGGTTCCGGCAGTTTCGCTGAGCAGACGGCGGGCCTCGGCAATGTCTTTGAATTCGCCAAGTGTGACCAATTGAACGATGGCATTGCCGAGTGCAGTCGCTTCGGCTGGGCCGGCCACGACCATACGCGCGGTCGCATCGGCAGTCATCTGGCAGAGCAAGGCGTTGCGTGAGCCGCCGCCGATGATATGGAAGACTTCAGCTTTGCGGCCAGCCACACGGCAGACCTGATCCAGCACGTAGCGGTACTTCATCGCCAGGCTTTCGTAGATGATTCGCACGAAAGCGCCGACGGTCTCCGGCGCAGTCTGGCCGGTACGTTCGCAGAAGGCACGGATGTGGGCGGGCATGTCGCCAGGCTGATAGAAGTCACCGTCGTCGGGATCGATGAAAGCAGTGAAGGGCGCAGCTTCTTCGGCCATGGCCGCTAACTGCGGGTATTCGTAGGTTGTTCCCTGGGCGGCCCAGGTAGCACGGCACTGCTGCACGAGCCACATGCCGGCGATGTTCTTCAGGAAGCGCCAGGTATTCTCCGCGCCACCTTCGTTGGTGATGTTGGCTTCGTAGGCAGCGTCGTCGATGACCGCTTCGGGGAGTTCCAAGCCGAGCAGACTCCATGTCCCACTGCTGCAATAGGCGTAGTCACTGGTGATGGTCGGTACGGCTACGACCGCGCTGCCTGTGTCATGCGTTGGCGGGGCGATGACGCGGATGCCCTGGTACTCGCCGAGGGTTGTGCCTGGCGGGACGATCTCCCCGAACATGGCCGTTGGGACGCCTAAGCGCTGGATCAGCTCCATGTCCCAGCCCTTCAAGCGGGGATTGTAGAGCTGGTGTGTGCTGGCATGGGTGAACTCGCAGGTTTTGGAACCGCTGAGCCAGTAATTGAACAGGTCGGGCAACGTTAGGTAGGTGTGGGCAATCTCCAGCAGCGGACTGTGATTGCGCACCAGACTCGCCAGCCGCCAGATGCCGTTCACGGGGATGATTTGCAGGCCGGTGCGCTCGTAGAGTTCGCGGCGCGGTATGCGCTCGAAGACCCAATCCATCATGCCTTCCCAACTACGGTCACGGTAATGCAGTGGGTTGGCGAGCAGACGGCCATCACGGTCGAGGAAGGCGAAATCTACCCCCCAGGTATCGATGCCCAGGGAGACAGCCCCTGCCGGAACTGCCCGGATGCCGGTGGTAATTTCATGAAACAGCCGCAGGGCATCCCAGTAGAGCGTACCACTGACAGTGACGGGCTGGTTGGCGAAACGATGAATTTCGTCGCTGTGCAGGCTGTTGCCGTCGAAGCTGACCTGAATGACACGGCCTGATTCCGCGCCGAGGTCTATAGCGATGACGCGCTTGGTGGACATGAAGAAAAACCTTTTTCGACAAAATGCTGCTGTGAACAGCTATTCGATTCATTAGATGAGCCGAGCGTGCTCGATAGATTTTCCGCTATTGTATCGCCTGATGATCCATTTCGGCTATAACCGTGCATCAATTTCATTCACTTTCGTTATGCGCTCTTTTATGACGCATCAAAACTTTTCTGTCAACCCACGCTGGGTTAATTCTTGGGTAGAATAGAAGCGCTACTTCGCGACCATTTGGGGGGAATATCATGTCGGTTGACCGCATCGTCAATCTGCTGTTGGTTTTTGTGCCGGTGGCGATCATCGCTGAACTCGGCGGCGCAAACCCGACTCAAGTGTTCATCTTTGCCGCGCTGGGGATCATCCCGCTGGCTGATTTGATCGGATCAGCGACGGAGGAACTCGCCCACCACACTGGGCCGAAGATTGGCGGGTTGTTGAACGCCACGCTGGGGAACGCGGCAGAACTCATCATCACGATCTTCGCCATTCGGGAAGGGCTGCTTGATCTGGTGAAGGCGTCGATTGTCGGTTCGATCATTGGCAACCTGCTGCTGGTGATGGGGTTAAGTCTGCTGCTAGGGGGTTTGAAGAACGGCTTGCAAAAGTTCGACTCGCGCACGGCGGGGCTGAACGCTACGCTGCTGATTTTGGCGGTATCGGCGCTGGCGATCCCGTCGCTGTTCGACGCGGCAATCATGACCAATAAGGCAGCTGAACTCGGTCTGAGCGAGGGCGTGGCGCTGGTCATGATTGTCCTGTATGCGCTGAGCGTCATTTACGCTTTCACTCATGCCCACCCGGAGAGTGAAGCCCACGGGGCGATCACCCGCGAGGCTGCCCATGTTGCCCGGTGGAATGTCCGCACAGCGCTCCTTATTCTGACGGCGGCGACGGTGGGCATTGTGGTGCTGAGCGAGGTGCTGGTTGGAGCGGTCGAACACGTCACTGAGGCGTTTGGGCTGAGCGAATTCTTCATTGGAATCATCATCATCCCGCTGGTGGGCAACATCGCCGAGCATCTGGTGGCGGTGCAGGTGGCACTCAAGAACAAGATGGAGCTGAGCCTGGCGGTTTCGGTGGGATCGAGCTTGCAGGTGGCGCTGTTCGTGGCGCCGGTGCTGGTGTTCATCAGCTTAATTATGGGTGGAGAGACGCTGCTGCTGGTCTTCAGCGGGTTTGAGCTGATCGCGCTGATTGCGACGGCGCTGGTGGCGGCGCTGATTGCGCTGGACGGCGAATCGAACTGGCTGGAGGGAGCGATGCTGCTGGCGGTCTACATCATGCTGGCGCTGGCGTTCTTCTACCTGCCGTCGGCGGGCGGCACGGTTCCGCACCCCTGAGCGATGAGGGCTGGCGTGGGGATGACGACGCTGCTGCGCCCACTGCTGATTCTGTGCGGCGGGCTGCTGCTGGGGACAGGGATCGGGATCGCGGCAGCGGCAGCGGTCAGCCGGGCGCTGCCGCTGGAGGCGCTGTACCTGATTGCCGACCGGGAGGGTGAGTTCCACATCTACGCGCTGGATGTACAGCGCGGGCTGATGCCCCAGGTGATCGAGCAGGCGGTTTCGCCCTCGAACCTGCTGCTTTCGCCGGATGGGACGCGGGTGATCTTCTTCGCTTCCAAAGGGACGACGAGCTTCGAGCTGGTTCCGTATGTGATGGACTGGGATGGGGCGAACGCGCGGCCGCTGCCGATTGACATCCGCGACCCGAACGAGCTGAGCTGGTCGCCGGATGGGAGCCAGTTGGCGTTCACGGCGGCGGGGGAGGAAGGCCGGGACATCTACCTGATGGCGGCGGACTGCCTGATGCAGCGGAGGGAGTGCACGGGCGCGATCCGGCGGCTGACGACTGACCGGTCGGACAACCTGAATCCAGCATGGTCGCCGGACGGCCGGTTCATCGCCTACAGCGCTAGTCAGGGGAGCCAGTTCGACCTGTACGTGGTGAACATTGCGGACGGGGAGTCGCGGCAGCTCACGACGCACCCGACCGACGAGCTGGGGCCGCGCTGGACGCCGGACGGGCGGTCGATCCAGTTCACGGCGTACAGCCGAGGGCTGTACGCCAGCCAGTACCTGATCCCGGTAGAGGGGGGCGTGCCGCGGCCGCTCACGATGGGGTTCGCGGCAACGTGGTCGCCGGACGGGAAGTGGCTGGCATTTGGGCGGGCTGGGCGGCTGATCTGGGCGGCGGGGGGACGGACAGAGGAAGCTGAGGTGGTGGCGGAGTACCCGCGGGGGACACGGCTGTGGTCGCTGACGTGGTCGCCGGATGGGGGGGAACTGGCCTACCTGGTCGATCCGGGGGGGTTATCGCCGCAGGTGTACCTGGTGGGGCAGGAGAGGGAGCCGCGGCGGCTGACGTTCGACCAGGCGGCGTACTGGTCGCCGGTGTGGTGGGTGGCTCAGCGTTGAGGGCTTAGGGGTTTTTGTCAGGCGCAAAAAATTAATGTTTAGCATATTTTATTGTTGATATAAAAATGCGATACTTGATGAGAGAAGTGATAAGAATGATAAGAATGAGAATGTGAGAATATGCGAATCTAGTGCCCTCACCCCCTTCCCCCTTTCAGGGGTAGGTTTCTTGAAAGTTTAGGGGTAGACATAGTGCAAGTTGCAGCGACCAAACTCCAACGAGATAACGATGTCCATCCAACAGGTATTAGAAAACTGGATAGAAGAAGTGTCAAGCGCCGTGCCTGTGCTGTCGATGAGCCAGACACGAGTGTTAGGACTATACAGCTATGGCATGATGTTAACATGGTCTTGCCCCGATTTGGTGGAGGGTGAATAAGAGACACCTTCAGGATAAATGGTCGGCTTCGTAGGCCAGTGGACTGCGGTAGCCCAGTGACGAATGCAACCGCTGACGATTGTAAAATACCTCAATGAAGTCGAACACGCCGTTCGGGCAGCCTGCCGGTCGCCGAATGTGCTAGCAGGCGATTTCAGTGCCCAACGCCCCAACGATACGTGGCTGTCCGACAGCCCTGCGTATTTTGAGCAGCTTCACCGCCCCTGACATTTTCACCGTCCATCGATTCGGGGTAAGGTCACTCCCTATGGACGAACGACAAAATTGCGGCAGTTTCCATACGAACACATTCTATCCATTACTGCGTTACTCAGGCGTGTTTTTGTGCCATTTGTGATATTTATAGCAAAATATGTACCGTCAGCACTACCTGGATTACCTTCATAATATAGGATATGCTGACTGTCGTTTGCCCAGCCAACAAGACTGTCAAAGCCATCACCAGTAACGGCTTGCATACCAGTGCCATCTGCCTTGACGATGAAAACATCAGCGCCACCGGGAACCTCAACCTCAGAGCGGAAAGCCGGGAACACGCCAATGGCGATATATTGACCATCAGGTGACCACAGGTACGGAAACCATTCATAGCCGAGTAACGCCGCAACCTGATTGATTGTCAAATCTTCCAGGTTCACGCTGTAAAGACCCGGAACACCCTCATAACTGGATCCGAAAAGCATCTCGTTGGAAATAGGTGATAATGCAGGACGAGAGGCATTAGGTGGTGAGGTGGTGAGTTGCTGAAGATTGCTGCCATACAGGTCGATGCTGAAAAGCGCGCCGCCCGAACTAAAAATCAATCCTGAACTATCCGGCAGCCAGTTTACAGAACATGCCCCACACTCCACGGGAAGGCGCAACGCTTCTCCGCTTTCGACATCTACAATGAAGATCGTGCCCAGTGTTGCCGCAATATGTCGACCATTTGGTGACCAGGTGAGCGTTGTCTCTGATGAGAACATCACATCGCTTAAGGGACTCAATTCACCTGTTGCCAGCATAATAACACTGAGATAGTATTCATCCCAATTACGGTAGGACTCACTGGAGAGGAAAGCGATTTGTGCGCCATCCGGTGACCAAACGGGCATCATTTCATACGCATCGCTCTGGGTAATATTCACCAACTCACCAAAGAAGTCCGATACGTAAATATCACCACTGTAATCGAAAGCGACAGTAACCTCGATGGGCAAAGCCGATACCTCTTCTGTAGGGAATTGGGCAGATGCAGGCGAGGTGAAATTCAGACAGAGCAGGCAACCTATCCAGGCAAAGAGATACCAATTGACCATGAGACTATCACCCTAAATAAAAAGGCATATACTGTATGCATAGTATATTTCAATACAACAGTTACCTACTATGAAAAGATCGAACTTTTTTGTACTGGCCGGTTTGTTCCTTGTTCTGTTCAGCGCTGCCTCATCTACGGTTGCCCAGGAAACGTATACCATCACTGCCGATACGGCTCGTGTCCGTGCTGAGCCAAACACAACCAGCCAGCGAATCGCCACTTTGCGTTTTGGCGACAGCATTACCGTGCTGGAAACTGTCGAAGGCGCCCGTGTAAATGGGTCAAGGCTGTGGTACAGGATCGAAGTGAACGGACGAACGGGGTACGTTCACAGCTCACTCGCAAAACTGGGCACAGCTTCTCCTTCTGGTTCGAGTAGTTCAAGAAGTGGTTCTAGAAACTCAGACTCCTCGGTTTCTTGCGGTGGCGCGACGAAATGCAGCCAGATGACGAGCTGTGAACAAGCGAAGGCCTGCCTTGCTGCGGGACGCGACAGCCTTGACCGAGACAATGATGGTGTACCGTGTGAAAACATCTGCCCCGGTGGTTGAGCCAAGCTGACTCCTGGTTGGCCTGTGCCGGCGGCATCCGTTATGATCGATGATCGACGGGGCGAGGACGGCTTGATCTAGGAGAAGGATGATGGCGCTGAAGACGGGTTTTGTGTGGGCGGAGCGGTACGCCTGGTATGATACGGGCACGGCTGGGGGGTATCTGCCGGCGGGGATGTGGCTGGAGCCAGAGCCGCACATTGAAAGTCCGGCGAGCAAGCGGCGCTTCCGCAACCTGCTGGACGTATCTGGTCTGCTCGACCACCTGCACACCATCACCCCGCGGATGGCGACCGAGGATGAACTGCTGCGGCTGCACACACCGGACTATGTGGCGCGGGTGCGCGAGCTGAGCGCGGGGGAAGGCGGCGAGGCTGGCGAAGAAACGCCGTTCGGGCCGGGCGGCTACGACGTGGCACGGCTTTCGGCGGGGGGCTGCATGGCGGCGCTGGATGCGGTGGTGCGCGGAGAAGTGCGCTACGCTTATTCGCTCAACCGCCCGCCAGGACACCATGCCGAAGCCAACCGGGGCCGGGGTTTCTGTATGTTCGCCAACATCCCGCTGGCGCT
Organism: Anaerolineae bacterium; assembly: GCA_034431625.1. Taxonomy (GTDB): domain Bacteria; phylum Chloroflexota; class Anaerolineae; order Aggregatilineales; family Phototrophicaceae; genus CFX2. Next base: position 36,653 of record DAOUCY010000114.1, read on the forward strand.
GCTGCACGCCCGCGCCGTCCACGGCCTGCGGCGGGCGGCGGTGCTGGACTGGGATGTGCATCACGGCAACGGAACCGAGGATGCCTTCTACGAAGACCCGAATGTGCTGACGATCTCGATTCACCAGGACAACAACTACCCGCTGGATCGCGGCCGGATGGAAGACAACGGGCGTGGGGCCGGACTGGGAGCTAATTTGAACATCCCGCTGCCGCCCGGCTCTGGGCATGGGGCGTATCTGGCGGTGATCGAGCAGGTAGTCCTCCCGGCGCTGCGGCGGTTCCGCCCAGAATTGATTGTGGTGGCATCGGGTTTTGATGCCAGTGCGATGGACCCGCTGGGGCGGATGATGTGCACGAGCGAGACCTACCGGGAGATGACAGGGATGCTCATGCAGGCTGCCGCTGAGCTGTGCAGCGACCGGCTGTTGTTCTGCCACGAAGGCGGGTATTCGACGACGTATGTGCCCTTCTGCGGGCTGGCCGTGCTGGAGCAGCTCAGCGGCATCCGCACGGCGGTGGAAGACCCGTTCCTGGAAGGGCTGGCGGCAATGGGTGGGCAGGCGCTCCAAGCGGCACAGGCGGCGGTGATCGCACAGGCGGCGGCGCTGGTCGAGCGGGTTCCGGCGGGGTAGGTTGTGAAGAAGACTTTAATCGCAAAGTCGCAAAGGGTGAGTCGATTCAAACCAGCATTAACTATCCGGCTGAAACGATCCCCTATACAATAAGGGGCATGACTCTTCTACGCCGCTCTTCTGCCGTATTTCTGCTGGCTGCCCTGCTGCTGGCGGCAGCCTGCCAGCCTGCCGCACAGCAGGTGATTGTCGTCGAGGCGCTGCCGACAGTCGCGCCGCTGGCACTCCCGCCCGATCTGGAAGGCGCAGCGTCGGTAGCGATCAACTTCCTGGAAGATTGGCGGTTGGGTGACTACGCGGCGATGTACGACCAGTTGGCCTTCTCCAGCCGCGAAGCCTATCCCGCTGATGTGTTCACCCGTTTCTACCAATCGGCTGCCGAGACGATGACGCTGGAGAGCCTGAGCAGCACCGGCGTCACGCTCTACCGCGACCCGACGCGGGAGGATGTGGCGGTCTTCAACTACAACATGACTTTCACCACCCGGCTGATCGGGTCTTTTGAGGACAACGGCCGGGATATGCAGTTGGTCTACGATCCAGGTACGGAAAGCTGGCGCGTGGCCTGGACTCCGGCGGACATCTTCGCCGAGCTGCGGAACGGCGGCCAGCTCCGGCTGGATATGAGCATTCCCAGCCGGGCGAACATCTACGACCGCCGCGACCGGGTGCTGGCCGACCAGAGCGGGCGCATGGTGATCGTCCGTGCCGTTAAGCAGGCGATTCCGGATTGGGCGGCCTGTCAGAGCGTGCTGGCCTATGCCACCGGGCGCGATCCGGCTGATCTGCAGCGGCTATATGACCGCTCGTCGGCAGATTGGATGGTCGAATGGGGCGTGATTGAGCCAGCAGTATACGAGGCGAACCAAGCGCAGCTCCAGGCGACCTGCGGCGCCGAGTTCGGTAGCCGCCCAGTGCGGCAGTACCCGAACGGGACGATCATGCCCAACATCGTCGGCGTAGTTGGCTACCCCAACGCCGAGGCGATCCCGGATTTGCAGAGGCTGGGGTTCAACGGCGATACGATTTTGGGGCAGAGCGGCATCGAGGCCAGTTGGGATGACCGGCTGCGGGGCAGTCCTGGCGGGCGGTTGGTGATCGTCAGCACGGGCGGGGGTATCCTGCGGGAGATCGCCCGCACACCGTCGCGCCCGCCGGAGAGCGTGTGGCTGACGGTGGATATGGACCTGCAGGCGGGCGTGGCGCGCATCCTGGACGAGTATTACGCCAAGATGGAACTTGGCAAAAACTCCAACGGGGCGGCGGCGGTGGTGCTGGATGTGAACACGGGCGCGATCTTGGCGCTGGTGAGCTACCCAACCTACGACATCAACGCCTTTGCGCCATTTTCGACTTTGGGCCGGGCGCGTTCACAGCAGTTGGTGACCGAACTGCAAAACGACCCGCGCCGTCCGCTGCTGAACCGGGCGACCCAGGGCGTGTATCCGCTCGGCTCGGTCATGAAGACAGCCTCGACCATTGCGGTGGCCGACACCGGAGTCTACGCGCTCAACCAGCGCTACTCGTGTTCCGGCATCTGGACGCGGGATATCACCCGGTACGACTGGCTGCCGGGCGGTCACGGCACAATCACGCTGTCGCAGGCACTGACCCGAAGCTGCAACCCTTACTACTATGAAGTTGGCTACCAGTTGAACCAGTTTGATCCCAACGCGCTGCCAAGTTACATCCGGCGGCTGGGATTGGGGGTTCCGACGGGGCTGCAGGATGTGGCGGAGGCGACCGGCCTCGTGCCCGATCCGGAATGGAAGCGAGTCAACACCGGCATCGAGTGGACTTTCTCGGATGCAGTCAACCTGTCGATTGGGCAGGGCGAGGTGCAGGTGACGCCGCTGCAGGTGGCGCGGATGTTTGCGGCGATTGCCAACGGCGGCACGCTCTATCGGCCGCAGTTGGTGCAGAAGGCTGGAATCCTCGGCGAGACACCGAGCTACACTTTTACGCCCGATCCGATGGCGAACATCAACATTCGCCCAGAGGTGCTGGATGTGGTGCGCGAAGGGCTGTGCAATGTAACCTCGACGCAGGCCGGCACGGCAGAATACCAGTTCCGCAATGATGCCGAGCTGCAAACGCTGGGGGTCTGCGGCAAGACCGGGACGGCCCAGAACCGGCCAGGGGCGGTGACCCATGCGTGGTTCGCGGCCTATGCCCCGCGTGAGGAGCCGGAGATCGCGGTGGTGGTGATCGTCGAGAACGGCGGAGAAGGCTCCGGCACAGCTGCGCCCATCGTCCGCGACATCATGGATTTTTACTTCTTCCAGGTGCGGCGTTAGGACTCGGCAAGGACGCGCTCCTTGAATCGAAAGGGTGAATACCAGGAGCTAGATGCATGACGCTGCAAGATCATCCGACTGAGATTCTTTCGCCAGCCCGCCCCTCGAACCTTATTCAAGGGGTGTATACGGTCGTCATCCGTGCCTTCGAGGATGACCGCGGCCGCTTCATGGAGACGTTCCGCCGGGAGTGGTTCCCGTGGGTGAATTGGGAGCGGCTTCAGTGCAACCGCTCGGACAGCAAGGCGGGAGTGCTGCGCGGGCTGCACTTCCATTTCAACCAAGTCGATTACTGGTACGTGCCGCGCGGGTTGATTCGAGTCGGGATGGTCGATCTGCGGCCGTCGTCACCAACGTTCATGGCGACGCTGACGATGGAGATCGGCGAGAAGCACAACCTGGGGGTGTTCATCCCGGTGGGGGTGGCGCACGGCTTCTATGCCATCACCGACGCCACGCTGACCTACATGGTGAACAACTACTATGACGGCGCCGATGAGCGCGGTGTGGCGTGGAATGACCCAGAGATTGGGCTGGATTGGGGGGTGAGCCAGCCGCTGCTTTCCCCGCGCGACCAGAAGAACCGGCTGTGGCGCGATATCCCCGCCGAGGAACGCCCGAAGTAGGCGCGGTCAGAAGGTCAGAGACGGCCTGCCTTCGCTTTCTCGAAGAATTGATCGTCTGCCTCGATCTGCTGGTCGATTTCGTCCTGATGCATATTTCCGATTTTTCCTCAAAGCGAAAGCGCTCTTGCGTGATTCTGATGAGTCTCTCATGTCATTCTGACATCCGGGGCGTATAGATAAAATTGGTAGTCGATCTTCGAGGAGGTAAGGTATGAACAGCATCATCCGTTGGAATCCGTTCCGCGAGATGGCGACGATGCAGACCGCGATGGATCGGCTCTTTGAAGACTTCTGGCGCGGCAACTGGCCGAATATCCCGGAATTCGGGCGCTGGGAGACCCCTGCCCTGGATATCCATGAGTCGGATACGGCCTACATCGTGAATGTGCCCCTACCGGGCATCCAGGCTGACCAGATCGAAGTGAAGATGCAGAACGGCATGCTGACCATCAGCGGAGAGCTGCCAGAGCCAACCGTTGAGCCGAACACGAAAGTGGTCGTCCAAGAACGCTACTACGGCAAGTTCAGCCGCAGCGTGACGCTGCCGCAGTCGGTAGATGTCGATAAAGTGGAAGCGCGCTATGAGAACGGCGTGCTGACCCTGACGCTGCCGAAGCTGCCGGATGCGCAGCCCAAGGTCATCCCCATCAAAACCCCGGAACTGCTGCGCTCGAAGAACTAGCCGCGTGAATTCCCCTCAGCGAACTGGGGCGGCAGGACTTATCCTGACCGCCCCAGTTTTTATTCAAGGGATCCGGCAAGGACGCCGTTTTGGAGGCTTGGCGGGGCGAAGAGAATCCGTCAGCGGCTGCTAGCGCGTTTGCTGGAGGCCGCCGCGCCGTCATCAGCAGCAGCATCATCGCCCAGCAGTTCGTCCAGCGACATCCGCTGGAGGCGGTTTTCCGCCAGCGCAGTCCGCAGTTCGTTGCTGATCTCGCCGTCTTCGGTGATATGCCGCCGGATCACGCGCTCATCGGATTCCTGCCAGCCAAAGCGGTGGTTCGCCAGCGGCATCCCATCCGCGCTGATGCGAAGCTGCCAGTTATCCCGCAGGGCCTGCGCGTCATGGATCGGCAGCCGCGCCGCCGGGGTAATCAGATTGCGCCCACGATCCAGTTGGTGAATTTCCTCGTGGGCAAAGAGGGTTTGCCCGTCGCTGTCGACCAGCTCAAACTTGATGCGGCCTGATGCCCGCCGCGACAGCCGGAGCTGGACAAAGGGCTGGATGTAATCGGCGTCATCGGGGATGTCTCCGGTGCGGTAGATCACCGGGTCTTGGTCGCCTTTGAAGACCATCAGCCCAATGTCCACTGGCAGCACCTGGAGTTCATCCGGACTCAGCCCGGCGCGTTCCACGGCTCGGAGCGCGTGCGCGTAGATTTTCTCGGAGCCGGCCTGGCGGGGCAGATTGTCTTCTCCGGTGTAGTAGGGTTCTTCATCGAGCGCCTCGGCAGACCGGCGGGGCGTGGAAGAGAACAGGCTGGAGACATCGAGACTGCCATTCTGGCTGTACTGCCGCCAGAGCAGCGCCCCGCCCAGCAGGATCAGCATCAGCGCCGGGAAGGACTCGCTGGCGAAGGCGGCCAATCCGGCCACCAGAAAGAACAGGCCGATCATGATCTCCCAAGTGCGGCGCGGTGGTGTGTTCATGGGATGTATACCTCGATGAGCCTCATTCCCGCTCCATATTTGCTAATCTCGGCTGCTCCGGCGGCGCTGTTCGCGCATCAGGTCTTCCAGGCTGACGGGGGCAGACTCCTCATCTTCGCTCACCAACCGGGCGTCGTCATCAGCCGTCAAACGGTTGAGCAGCTTCTCCCGTTCGCGCAGCGATCCCGTGGTCGTGAAGTTCAGCAGCCCCACCAGTGCCCCATCCACAAACACGCGCAGATCCCAGTCGCCGGCCCCGCTCAGGCGCTCGTTGCCCGAAAGCGGAAGCTGCTGATCCGGCAGGATGTTCATCTCGCCATCGCGCAGATACACCTTCATCTCGTGGACGTACTGGGTCTGCCCGTTGTGGTCGATGATCTCGTAGCGCACCAGGGCGTTACGGTCGGCTTCTTCTGGGGCGACGTTCAGCGTGATGTACGGGCGCACGCCGTTGTCATCCAGGGAAATGGAGCGGCTGCGGCGCAGAACCTTGCCATCTTCACCCGCGTGCAGCGTAATCAACCCGACATCCACCAACGTCAGGCCGGGAGGTATATAGCTGCTTCGCCGCCGAGCGCGTTCGGTGGCTTCGCGGGCGGCCGGACTCATGCGCATCCGGGTGAGCGGCGAGGGGGACATCACCGAGCGGAGCTGGCGCGGCTGGAATTCGATCCACGAGGCAGCCAGAGCCGTCAGGAACAAGCCAAGCAGGGCAGCGATCACCGCCGGCGGGGCTGTACTGGTGACCACCGCCACAGCGATAAGGGCGGCCAAGACCGCCAGCCAGAGCGTATGTCGAGGTTTGAGGCGCATCGCTTTTCCTGATGGAATCCAACAATGAGATCAGCAGTCTCATCCCAGTATACGACAAACCTGCCCACCCGGTTGCGCCGACTTGACGGCGGCTGGCTGGACGGCCGGCTAGCGGGGCTGTGACTGCTCGACCTCTCCAGCGGGACGGTCGAGGAAGGAGCGGGCGAAAGCGGCGAAGCGGTAAACATCGGCAAAATTGGTCGCCAGCCCAACGGAGATGCGTATCGCGCCGAGCACACGCCCCAACACGACCATGAGTTCCGGCAGGGTCATGCGCTGGTGTTCGGCCAGAGCAGCGCATAGTTCGGCCTCGGTCAGGCCGAGGGCGGCCTCGCCCGCGCCGGGGTTGCAGAAGCAGCCCGTTCGCAGCGAGATGTTGGCGGCGTTGGCCTGGGCTTCGATGCAGCGGTAGTCGATCAGCGTTCCTTCGGGGTCGTAGAAGTTGAAGGCGATGGTTCCACCGCGCGACTCGGTGGTGGTGGGGCCGTAGATGCGCGCGAGGGCGGCTCCATTGCGATGGCGGAGGCGGGACAGTTCGTCGAGCAGCCAGCCGGTCAAGGCGATGACGCGGTCGTGGATGCGGTCGATACCGACCGATTCGATGTGACGCAGGCCGATCTCGACGGCGGGCAGGTTGAGATAGTCAATCGTGCCGTCCTCGAAGGCTTCGGCGCCGTCGTGGAGGTAGTGCTTCTGGCCGCTGACGGTCGCCAGCGTGATCGTTCCGCCGGCGAACCAGGGCCGCCGCAGCCGCTTCAGCGCCCCGCGCCGGGCGATCAGAGCGCCGATGCCGGTGGGATAGCCGCAGATTTTGTAGAAGGACAGCGAGACGAAATCGGGCTTGACTGCGCTCAGGTCAAGGCGGTTGGTGGGGGCGAAGGCCGCGGCATCCAGCAGCACATCCCAACCGTAGGACTTGGCCTCGGCGACCCAGCCGAGGTCATGCTGTACACCGGAGAAGTTGGACTGGGCGGGATAGGCAAACAAGCTGGAATGCTCTGGCGAGATGGCCGCCAGGTGTTCGCGCAAGCGGGCAGCATCAATGCGCAGGTCGGGGGGCAGCACGGGCGTGTAGATGACCTGAGCGCCGTGGTGCTGGGCGAATTCGCGGATGCCGTTGACCGAGTTGTGGTTGTCGAAGGTCAGCAGGTAGCGTCCACCGGGGGCAAAGGGATAAGACTCGCCGAGGAGCTTGAGGGCGCCGCTGGCATTGGGCGTGAAGATGACCACGTACTCACTGGGATCAGCGTTGAAGTAGCGCAGCACATAGGCGCGGGCGCTTTCGTCCAGGCGGGTAGCAGCCAGCGAGGTGGGGTTGCTGGAGTGGGGGTTGCCGTAGACGCCGCTGGCGAGCAGCTCCAGGTGCTGGCGCACCTGGGAGACAGCATAGAGTCCACCGCCAGTGTAATCCAGGTAGACGTGGCCGAGTTCATCCAGGCGGGCGTATTCACGAGCACGGAGGTCGTCGAGCGCGGCAGTCCCGGTATAGGCGGGGAACTGCCGCACGAAACAGGCATATTCCTCATCGAGCGCCTGGAGCGGTGCGGTCTGGGTACGAGTCTCCATGGTTCATTCCTCTGTGCATATCCTCTGCCTTCATCAGCGTGACTCCGATTGTAGCACCGAGTCGGACGCAGAGTGGCAGGGATTAGGCAGCGTCATCATAATGAGTGGAGATTGTCTGACACTCATCTTGGAGAAACCGTGATGTCTAGCCCCATGATTGTGATGGTCTCGACTGTGACCCTGTTCGCCGGGGCACTGCTGATTGCTGTGCCACGCAAGAAGAAGGGTTGCCTGGCGCAGTTGGCTCGCTTCATCGGGCTGTTGATCGGCATCGCGGCAGCGGGGGGAGGAGTAGTGATCCTGCTGCAAGGACGGGTCAGTGAGCCAGTGCGGTGGTTACCGCTGATACTCACGCTGATTAGCGGCGGCTGCGCAGTCAGCCTGGCATCGTTGGGCTGGCAGATGCTGTTCGGGCGGCAGCACAGCATCGATAAGGCACTGGATACGGCGCTGTTCAACCCGTTCGATATGCTGAGCGACACAGCGACGAGCCGCTCCAATGGTCTGGATGACCTGCTGTTTTCCTGCGGACTGTTCATCCTGATGGCGGTGTTCATGGTCGGGGTGCTGGTGGCAGCATTCATTGAAGCCTACCTGCTGCCCAAGCCGACCAGTCCAGCGCGGAATGCCATCTACACCACGCTAAGCTGGCTTTACGCCGCCGGCGTGCATATAGGAGGGGTGTTGGGGGTAGTGGCGTTGTTTAACGCCTTGTTCGGCGGCATTTTCCCAGCATAATGGGAGTTCATGAGCGGCGAGCAGCGGGGCGGCTGCGGACGCTGACCGGGCGGGAACAGGCAGTGCTGGCCGGGCGGGGCGCAGCAGCGATCTGGGCAGCGCTGAAAGCATGGGGCTGTGAGGGACGCGAGGTGCTCATCCCGGCCAACGCGTGCTATATCGTGCTGTGGGCGGTGCTGCGAAGCGGCTGTCGTCCGCGGTTGATCGATATTGCCAGCCCGCTGCGCCCTTCGACGCTGGAGCCGCTTCCGGCGGATACGTCCCAGGCGGCAGCGATCATCCCGGCGCATCTCTACGGCCTGCCAGCGCCAATGGGCGAGCTGTGCGCTTGGGCGCGGCAGCGCGGCCTATATGTGATCGAAGATGCGGCGCTGGCGTTGGGCGGGGAGGTTGAGGGGCGACCCGCTGGGGGATGGGGCGACGCCGCGATCTTGAGCTTTGGGCTGGGCAAGGTAGTCGATCACCAACTGGGTGGGGCGCTGGTGACGGATGACCCCGTGCTGGCGCAGGAGGTGCGGCGGCTGCTGGAGGATGCGCCGCTTTTGGATGACGACCTGCTGCGGCTGGCGAACCAATGGCACGGCCTCTACTGGCCGCTGCACCAGTACGAGTCCAGCACGCCGGGGCTGCTTGACCTGTACCCGCGCCTGTTCGACCTGTACAGCGCGATTATGGTCTACAGGCTGGTGGACTCAGATTGGGAGGGGTTGGCGGAGCAGCTGGAGGCGCTCCCCGCCGACCGTGAGCGGCGGATACGGCTGGCTGAACGCTATGATGCGGAGCTGGCCGGTCTGCCGGTGACGCGGCTAGAGCGCCCGGCAGCAAGCATCCTGTGGAAATACCCAGTGCTGGTTGAGCCAGGGCAGCGCGATGCAGTCTTAGAGGCGCTGTGGTCGGCGGGCCAGCATGAGGTGACGCGCTGGTATCCATCCCTGCAGCCGATGGCGAGAGCGCTAGCTCCAGCGGTGAGCCAGCCGCCCACGCCGCAAGCCGACCAGTTGGGAGCGATGATCATCAATCTGCCGCTGCATCCAGGCGTCGAGGCCGTGCAAATCGCGGTGATCTGCGCGGTGATCCGGCAGGTGTGCGGGTGAGGTCTGGAACGAGGCGCCAGGCACATCTGCCGTCCACGCAGCGGAATGCAAATAGGGCAACCCACGCCGGATCGCCCTGTAGAAATCTGCTTGAAGCTACCTGAACTCAGCGGCGGCGGGTGCGCGCCCGCAGGCTCAGCAGCGCGAACCCGAACAGGATTGCGCCCAAAACCAGCGCCGAACTCACCCCGCGCAGCAGGATTTCGGTGTTCCATCCTGTCAGCAGCACCGAACGCATGGTTTCCAGGATATAGGTGATCGGGTTGTAGACGGCGGCAGTCTTGATCCACCCGCTCAGCAGGCTGACGGGCACAAAGGTAGCCGTGAGGAAGGTGAGCGGGAAGAAGAGGAAGGACGCGCCCTGGGTGGCGGCTCCGCTGCCCGTCCGCAGCGCTACGCCGACGGTCAGCCCGCTGAAGCCCGTGCCCAGCAGCAGCGCTAACCCCAACACCACCAGCATCCCACCGACACCGGTGGCCGATTCCAGGCCGAGCAGCAGGCCGACGCTCAGCACGATCACCGTCTGGAGGCCGAGCAGTACTGCTCCGGCGATCATCGGGCCGAGCAGCAGCGCAGCGCGGCTGATCGGGGTCAGCAGCAGCTTGTCAAAGTAGCCGTTCTCGATGTCACGGACGATGCTTGCACCAGCCAGACCGGCCCCGCTCAGCGATGAGCTGATGATGGATACGGGCAGGATGAAGGCCAGGTAGCTCTGTCCCGGCAGAAAGAAATTGGCCGCGCCGCTCAGCGAGGCCTGGTAGACGAACAGGAAGAAGACGCTGATGACGATGCCGGGGATGATCGCCGCCGGCGTGCGGAAGGCGACGACCAGGCTGCGCCAGGTCATCGTGCTGATTTGCAGGAGCAGCGGCATCCGCTGCGGCCGTTCTGCGGCTGGCCGGACACTGACCCCTGTGGTTGGACTGGTGATGACACCCATGACTGCTTTTCCCTCGGTTCTTTCGTAATGGTTCGGTTAGGGCGGTGACTGCACCGCCTCGAAAAGGATTGACGCGCTGGCGGCCTGCGATCAGGCGACTTCCTGCTCCAGCTCGGACTTGTCTTCGAAGCGCTGGCCGGTAACTTGCAGGAAGACATCGTCCAGCGTCGGCTGCGTGAGAGTCAGCGAGACCGGTTCCAGCTTGATCTCCTGCAGGCGGTTCATCACCGCCGGAACAGCGGAGGCGGCCTGTTCCAGGTACAGCCGCAGCACTTTGCGGTCGGTCTTGGCGCGGGCCATATCAGTGAAGTGCGCGGCAGCCCGTTCTGCATCCAGCGCGTCGCGGAAGGTGACGTTGATCGACTCGGTTCCCAGCGCCTTCTTGAGTTCGGCGGGTGCGCCTTCGACGGCGATTTCACCCTGCCGGATGATCGCCACCCGGTCGGCCAGCTCGTCGGCTTCTTCGAGGTACTGGGTGGTGAGGAAGATAGTCATGCCCTGCTGCTTGTTCAGGCGGCGCACCTCGGTCCAGATGTCGCGGCGGCTGGCTGGGTCGAGGCCGGTGGTCGGCTCATCCAGGAAGAGGATGTCCGGTTCGTGCGCCAGCGCCATCGCCAGGTCGAGCCGGCGGCGCATCCCGCCGCTGTATTTGCCGACGGGCCGGGCGGTGAACTCGCTGAGCTTGACCAGATCAAGCAGTTCATAGGCGCGTTTTTGGGCTTCGCTGCGGCTGTAGCCGAAGACCTGCCCCTGAATGGTCAGCAGTTCCAGCGATTTCATCATCGGATCGAGTCCGATCTCCTGGAGGGCAACACCGGCCACCCGGCGCACCTCGCCGGCCTGAGTGACGACATCGTAGCCACCGACAGCGGCTCGGCCCGAGGTCGGCAGCGCCAACGTCGTCAGCATAGCGACGGTGGTGCTTTTCCCGGCGCCGTTCGGCCCCAGGAAGCCGTAAATTTCCCCCGAATGGACTTTGAAGGATACGCCGTTCACGGCAGTAAAGTCGCCGTAACGCTTGACAAGATTCTCTGCAACGATCTCACGGTTGTTCATGGGTTGGCTTGCTCCTCAGCAATCTCATGTGTCATGTTATGCTTTTGTCCAGGTATGGTCAATGTATTGACGATGAACCTTTGGTGAACAAGTCGTAAATTATGGTCGTTTAAGTGAGCATAATTCGGGTATCGGGATCAGGAATTAGGGGGGTAGGGATTGGGGTGAATTGAACCCCAACACCTCTACAGCCTGGCGTCAGGTGAGCAGTTCCGGTGGCAGGTGATCGACGCGGTTGGCGTAGCGCAGCGCGACCCGGCCATCACTGTAGAAGTCCAGCCGGGTGATGGCCGTATTGTAGAGGAGGAAGCGCAGTTCATCGGCGGGCAGCAGGTTGAAGAAGGCCTTGAGGAGGCAGCCGGCGAATGTGCCGTGCGTGATGAGGGCGATGCGCTCGTCAGTGGCAGCTTGGTCGCGCAGGGCAGCGGCGACGCGCAGCGCCCGCGCCATGCAGCCGTGGATGTCCTCGACCCCCTGGCGGACATCATACCAGCCCTGCTCAGTGATGCTGGGTGGCAGGATGCAGCCTGGGAAGGCGGCCTGCATCTCCGCACGGGTCAGACCGGGGAAAATCTGTGCCGATTCATCTGAGCCGAGGTGCAGCCCGCCGTGTTCGTGAATCTCCGGCCAGACCTCCGGCACGAGTTTCAGCGCTTCGGCGATAGGCTGGCAGGTTTGGAGGGCGCGGCGCATCGGACTGCAGTACAGGCGGCTGATGCGCTGCTCGAAGAGCGCCTGGCGCTGCTCTGGCGGACGTTCTACCCAAACATCGATGTTGTGCGCCGAGGCGAGGTAGCGAGCGACCGCTTGAGCCTGTTTGCGCCCGACTTCGGTCAGCGGCGGGTCTGGCTCGCGGTCGGCGGCGTCATACATCATGGTCAGGTTGTTGGTCGATTGTCCGTGGCGGATGATATACAGTTCCATGCGGATCAGGAGGCCTCGTAGGTGGTGTCGTTGAGCGGCCACATTGGCAGCACGTCCATGTCCAGCGGCGAGCGCAGCCCGGCCATGAAGCGAAAGTAGGCAGCCGCGCCGATCATGGCGGCGTTGTCGGTGCACAGGTTCAGCGGCGGGTAGCGCACAGGCAGAGCGCTTTCGGCGCGCATCTTCTGGCGGAGCATCTGGTTGGCGCTGACTCCGCCGGCCATGAAGATTTCGGTGGCTTGGTGTTCTTTGGCAGCCCGGACAGTCTTCTCCACCAGAATATCGACCAGGGCTTCCTGGAAGCTGGCGGACACATCATTCACCGAGACATCCGAGCGCAGTTTGGGGTTTTTGTCGGGGACACGCTTCTGCCCTGGCGAGGTGACCGGGGGCACGGTGACATCGCGCATCACGGCGGTCTTTAGTCCGGAGAAGCTGAAGTCGTAGCTGTCGTCACGCTTGGAGCGAGGAAAGCGGAAAGCGGCCGCGTTGCCCAGATGGGCGGCGCGTTCGATGTTCGGGCCGCCGGGGAAGGGCAGGCCGAGCATCCGCCCAACTTTATCGAAGGCTTCGCCCGCCGCATCGTCCAGCGTCCCGCCGAGCCGCCGGTAGCGGCCATGATCTTCCATCAGCAGCAGTTCGGTGTGCCCGCCGGAGACGATCAGCACCACCACCGGGAAGTGAACCTCCCGGTACGGCTCGGTCAGCCAGAGCGAGTAGACATGCCCCTCCAGGTGGTTGATGCCCAGCAGCGGCTTGCCACAGGCCAGCGCCAGCCCTTTGGCGTAGTTGACCCCCACCAGCAGCGAACCAACCAGACCTGGCCCGCGTGTCACGGCGATGGCGTCCAGGCGGTCGTAGATCGAGCCGGCGTCGTGCATGGCCTGTTCGACCACCGCGCTGATGGCTTCGACATGGGCACGGGAGGCCAGTTCCGGGAAGACGCCGCCGTAACGGGCGTGCAGGTCGATCTGCGAGGCGACGATGTTGGAGAGAATCGTTTTGCCGTTCAGGACGACGGCAGCGGCGGTCTCGTCGCAGGAGGTCTCTATACTCAGGATGGTGGTCATCGGACAGCCTCAATCGTTCCGGTCAGGAAAGCCCCTATTGTAGCCGAAAGTGGGCACAGCCTGGAAGTTTTGGCTTAGCCTCTCCACAGCTCACCCGGACTTGGACTGCCTCGGTATGCCCGTGTTTCTAGCACCCCCCAGTGGATGGTGTTACACTAATGAACAGATCACCTCAGTGATCGGGTACCATTCACTGTCCTTTAGCCTTGTTAAGGAGGCGCGCACTTCTACACACGAATTCAGTTGGTCGAGCTTTGCACTCTTCTCTACAAATACTTATGCAGTCGTTAAGGAGTGAACAATGACCCGGAAATTCGTCCTCGTTCTTCTCGTCATGTTGGCCGCCCTTTCAATCCTTCCAGCGGTTTCTGCCCAGGAAGACAAACCCAAGATTGGCTTTTTGCCCGGTGTGGTAGACCCCTTCTACCAGGTTATGGAACTCGGCGTGAACCGTGCCGTTGCAGACTTCGGCTTGGAAGTCGTCACCCAGTATCCGCAGAGCTGGGGGCCGACCGTGCAGACCCCGATCCTGGATGCGATGGTCGCCCGCGGTGACATCGACTACCTCATCACTGCCCCGACTGACAAGGAACAGATGATCGCGCCGCTCCAGGCCGCGATTGATGCCGGCATCAAGGTCATCACCGTCGATACCTTCCTCGGTGACGGCAACTATGTTGATGGCCCGGTGACCTTCCCGCTGACCTACATCGGCTCGGATAACGTAGAGGGCGGCCGGATCGCAGCGCGCGCGCTGGCTGAGGTTCTCGGCGGGCAGGGGCAGGTCTATATCCAGAACACCAATGTTGGCGTCAGCACAACTGAACAGCGCGGCCAGGGCTTCAAAGAGGGCATCGCGGAATTTCCCGGCATGGAACTGATCGGTGAAGACTACAACCTGGATGATGCCAACACTGCCGCCGAACAGACTAACGCCAAGCTCCAGGCCTTCCCGAATCTGGCCGGCATCTTCGGCGTGAACGTGTTCAGCGCAACCGGCGCGGGCAACGCCGTCAAGGCGGCCGGCTTGGGCGGCAAGGTGCAGGTCATCGCCTTCGACGCGACTCAGGACGCCATCCAGAACCTGCGTGACGGCGTGGTGACGCTCGTCATCGCCCAGAAGCCGTTCGACATGGGCTACCTGGCGGTGGCTTTCGCGATGGCGGACTTCCACGGCGTGACCAGCATTCCGAAGCATGTCACCACCGGCTATGCGGTCATCGACATCAACAACGTCGATGATCCGGCAGTAGCTCGCTTCATCTACCAGGTTCCGTAAGGAACTACGACACCTTCCTTTGGATGGGGCAAGCCTGGCGCTTGCCCCTTTTTCAAAATAGTACGACGCCCCGGCGCATTGTTTTCGGAGTTTTCCCATGACTGCCGGCAACCCTAGCACCTCTCAGAACCTCCCAGCCGAGGCTGAACGACTCTCCCGCGAGCGGCAGGCCGTCCTGCTCATCAGCCGGGTGTGGGCGTGGGTCTTCCTGGTTGGCCTGATCATCTTTTTCACCATCACAATCTCGGCTTCCAGCGGCGGCGCTGTCAACTTCTTGTCGCTGCGGAACTCGCAGAACATCCTGATGGCGATCACCCCCGTCCTGCTGATGGGACTCGGCCAGACCTTCGTCATCATCGCCGCAGGCATCGACCTGTCCGTCGGCTGGATGATGGGGCTGTCTTCAGTCATCTCCGCGCTCATCATCGCCGACCTGACGGCAGCGCGGGGTATGGCAGAAATCCCGGCCATGTTGGTTGGCTTCGTGACTGGTGTCCTGGTAGTGATGTTCCTGGGTTTCATTAGCGGCACGATCATCGCCCGGCTGCGAACGCCGCCCTTCATCGTCACGCTGGGGATGTCGTTCATCGCGCGCGGCATCGCGTATCTGCTTTCCGGAGGGAACTCGGTCATCGGCCAGCCGCCGGCTGTCCGCAACTTCGGCAATGAAGCGCTGCTGTACGTCGTCTCCGGCGAGGGCGGCGGGCTGTTCTTCCTCCAGCGCCCGGACGTGACGGGGGAAGCACTCCAGCGCTTGGACCGGGTCTTCCAGTGGCCGGTAGTGGTGGCCGCCATCATCTTCCTGATCGCCCTGTTCGTCCTGCACCGTACCCAGTACGGGCGGCACACCTTCGCCATCGGCGGCAGCCGGGAAGCGGCGCTCCGTGCCGGCGTGCCGGTAGATCGCCACGTCATCATGCTGTATATGTTCTCGGCGGGTACGGCGGGGTTGGCCGGCATCCTGCACACTGCCCGCTTCAACGCGGGATCGCCCATCGCCGGCGACCCGCTGCTGCTGTCCTCGATTGCCGCGGTTATCATCGGCGGGGTGAGCATGTTCGGCGGACACGGTTCGGTCGCAGGGACAGTCATCGGCGCGCTGATTATTGCCGTGCTGACGACGGGGCTGGTCATGCTGAATGTGCAGCCGTTCTGGCAGTTCATCGTGGTTGGCATTGTGGTCATCCTGGCTGTGTTGATCGACCAGGCGCGTGACCTCATCGTCGGGCGTATGGAAGCTGGTCAAGGGTAAAATGGCTATGGAACCAATGCTGTCTGTCCGAAACTTGGTCAAACGTTTTGGCGGCCTAGTGGCGGTCAATCACGTCAGCGTGGATGTCTTCCCCGGCGAAGTAATCGGTCTGGTTGGGGATAATGCCGCCGGGAAATCCACGCTGATCAAGTGTGTCTCCGGGGTCTACCAGGCCGAGGATGGGGAGATTTATTTCCAGGGCCAGCGCGTCCATTTCTCCCGCCCCATTGATGCCCGCCGCGCCGGCATCGAGACCATCTACCAAGACCTGGCGCTGGCGAACAACCTCAATGTCCCCGCCAACATCTTCCTGGGACGGGAAGTCAAAAAGCGTTCGCTGGCCGGTTTCGTCCGCACACTCGACGAGGCTTTCATGCAGGCCGAGTCCCAGAAAATTCTGGACAGCCTGGATATCCGCTTCCCCAGCTTGAGCCAGCAGATCGAGAAGCTTTCCGGTGGGCAGCGGCAGGCTGTCGCCATCGCCCGCGCCATGTACTGGAACGCGCGGCTGATGATTATGGACGAGCCGACCAACAATTTGGGTGTGGTCGAGCAGCGCAAGGTGTTGGAGCTGATCCGCCGCCTGCGTGAACAAGGGGTTCCAGTCATCCTCATCAGCCATACCTTGCCGGATGTCTTCGCCGTGACCGACCGCATCGTGGTGATGCACCGGGGGCGCAAAGTGACCGAGAAGCGCACCGCTGAGACCAACACCCAAGAAATCGTCGAGTACATGGTCGGCGCGCGAGACGATACCCGCGCCCCGGCCTAACAGGTACAATACCGCCACAGACACCACAGCAATGAACCGGAGGGGCCAAAACCCCTCCGGCTGCATCAGGGAGCTGCTCTATGCCCGACTGGATGCTGTATGGCGCGACGGGGTATACCGGTGTGCTGGTCGCCGAGGAAGCCGTCCAGCGCGGTCACCGCCCGCTGCTAGCTGGCCGCTCTGCCGAAAAGCTCCGCCCACTGGCCGAACGGCTTGACTTGGAATGGGCTGCGGTCGCGCTCGATGATGCCGAGGGGCTGGCGCAGGCGGCCAGCCGCGTCAAACTGGTCTACCATGCTGCCGGGCCGTTCATTGAGACCAGCGCGGCGATGCTGCGGGCGTGCCTGAAGGCCGGGGCGCATTACCTGGATATCACCGGGGAGATTCCGGTTTACCAGCAGGTCTTCGGCTGTGATGCTGCCGCCCGTGAGCGCGGGATCGCCCTAATCCCCGGTGTTGGTTTCGACGTAATTCCCAGCGACTGCCTGCTCAAGTATGTCGCTGACCAGCTTCCCGATGCCGACCAGCTCATCGTCGCGCTGGATGCACTGGGTACGTCCGAGCGCCTGACCGGGCGGATCAGTGCAGGGACGGCCAGCTCGATGCTGGAACTGGTCGCACACATAGGAATCGCTGCCCGGCGGGACGGCAAGCTGGCGACGCTGCCCTTCGGCTACGGAGCGCGGCGCTTCACCTTCACAAGCGGGCAGAAGACGGCCATGCCGATCCCCTGGGGCGACCTAGAGATCGGCTGGCGGACGACAGGCATCCCCAACATCACCACTTACCTGACCTTCCCGCCCTCCGCCATCGAATTGTTCCGCGTAGCTGGGCCGCTGCTGCGCGGGCTGCTCCAGAACGGCGGGGTGCGCCGGTTTCTGCGCGGGCAGATCAGCCGGATGCTGAGCGGCCCAGACGAAGGTCATCGCCAGACGGGACGCTCGGCGCTGTATGCTCAGGTGCGCAATCCCCAGGGTGAAACCCAGCAGGCATGGTTGGAGACGGCCGAGGGCTACCAGTTCACAGCGCTGGCGGCTCCACGGGTGGTCGAGCGCGTCTTGGCCGGAAACCTGCGCGGCGCACTCACCCCGGCGTTGGCGCTCGGCGCGGACTTCGTGCTGGACATCCCCGGCACGCGCCGGCTCGATTCCCTTCCCGTGGATTGAGGAGCCGCTCGATCTTGCCCTGGAAAGCCTTCCTGAGTTATTCGCGCAGCCAATACTATTTCGCCGAGTCGCTGGCACTGCGCTTACAGACCGGCGGTCTCGCCATCTGGTTTGATGTCCAGCAGTTGGAGCCGGGGTCGGACTGGCAGCGAGACATCGCTGACGGTTTGGCTGGATCGGAGAGCGTGCTGCTGCTGGCTTCCCGCGCCGCTCTGGCCTCGCCCTATGTTGCGCGGGACTGGCGCTCTGCATTCTGCTGATGCTCGCGGCGCTGGCGCTCTATCTCGCCTCACGATAAAAGCGGCCCGCCTCATTCCTGAAACATCGGAATCTGGTTGAAGACTCCGCTGACGGTCACAGTGCGTCCGGTATTCTCATCTGCGCAGGTGACAGTGAAGCGTCCCGTCAGCGGGTCCACGGATTGCAGCGTCAGGCTGCCGTCCATGACCACAGCGTATTCCAGTAGGGCAGTTCCATCGTCTGAGGGTGTGCTGAAACTGAAGCCGACCGCCGTAATTTTGTTTTCAGTGTCGTTGAAGGCTTTCAGGTACGACATCGGCGTATATTGGCCGCCGCCCGTCCCTTCCGGCAGGATGATCGAAACCGTCGCGCCTGCCAGCCCGCCCGTTCCGCTCAGGTTCACCAGGATGCCGCCGTTTTCCGCGCGGAGATACGTGGCCGTTCCGCTGAAGTCGCCGTTCACGTCTCCACTCACCGACGCCTCAAAGCTGCCCGCCACCACATCGCCCACCTCGACGGTCGGGCCAGGTGCGGGCGCTGGCGCACCCGTTCCACACGCCGCCAGCATCACAACCAGCGCCCAACAAACCACCGCTGATTTCATAAAGCCGCTCCTCAATCTGCCCCGCGCATCCATCATACCGCTAGAGCCGCTTTGAAGCGGCGCACAGCATCCAAGTGCTGCTCCAGCCGTGTGTAGCCGGCCCCCATCGTGTTGATGCACACGTGCGTCACCCCCATCGCCGCCAACTGCTCCGCTTCCCGCTGCCAGCCGGCTTCCGGTGTGCGCGTCACATGAATCCGGACATCGACCCCGAATTGCGCCGGATCGCGCCCTTCTTCGGCAATATAGTTCCGCAGTGTCACCAGCGTACTCTTCAGCCGGTCCAGCGGCATCCAGTTGGGAATCCAGCCGTCCCCCAGCCGAGCCATCCGCCGCAGCGCCGCATCGGCATCCCCCCCGAACCAGATCGGGATCGGCTGCGGCGGCAGCGGGTTCAGCCCTGCGTCAGCGATGCTCTCTTCGACACCGGCATGCGTGACGAGCGGTTCCGTCCATAGCCGCCGCAGCAGGATCACCTGCTCTTCCAGTCGCCGCCCGCGCCGGTGAAAGTTCTGGCCGAGCGCGGAGTACTCGACCGCGTTCCAGCCGATCCCCACCCCCAACCGGAGCCGCCCTCCCGAAAGGAGGCTGACCTGCGCGGCTTGCTTGGCGACCAGCGCCGTTTGGCGCTGCGGCAGGATCAAGATGCCGGTCACGAATTCCAGCCGCTGGGTCAGGCCGGCAAGCCAGGCGTACAGCGTCAGCGGTTCGTGAAACATGTCGCGGAATGTATACGGCCCGCGCCAGCCGCCGGGCCGCTCTGGGTTCGCCCCCAAGACGTGATCGTAGGCCAGCAGGTAGTCGAAGCCCAGGCCCTCGACGGCCTGTACCATATCGCGGATCGCTACCGGGTCCGCGCCAATTTCAGTTTGAGGGAAGACCACGCCGAGATGAACCGCCATGAACGGAAAATCCTATCAGGCTAAAGTTTGACGGAAGCTGCACGGGTATTCGGCCGCTCGTGGGGAGGCATCCGCTGCCGCAGCGCTAGGCTGTCCTTGATGCCCCACAGAGCGATCAGCGCGAAGGCGAAGCTGTACACCGCCAGATATGGCGCGAAAGCCGGATTGAACACCACAGCCAGCACCGTGCTCGCGCCGGAGTACAGGCACAGCAGCGCCTCCATCACCAGGCTGGAATCAGGCCTAAGAGCGTAGCTGCTGGCCTGCCAGCCCTGAACAAACTTCGGTGTGCGCCGGAACTCTGTATCATAATCGAAGAAACCACCGATCACTGCTTTGGCATTGCTCCACGAAATGCCGATTCCCAGCGCGACCAGCACCGGATAGCCCAGCATCCGCCGAATCCAGTCGGGATAAGTCACCATCTGGCTGACGATATAAACCACCGGCGTCGCCAGCCCGATCAGCCCCAGCAGGCCCAACGGCAGGTTCTTCAGCATCCCGGTGACCAGCAGCGGCGGGGTGAGGATCAGCAGCGTCAGCATGATCGGCGCTGGCATATACTGGCACAGATGCAGCGTTGCCATCAGCCGCTGGAAGAACGTGAAGCGCGAGCGCCACAGCGGCAGGAACATGTGGCGCAGGCACTGGGTGCTGCCCTTGGCCCACCGCGCCTGCTGCTGCTTGAACGCCGCGATCTGCGGCGGCAGTTCACCCGGCACAACCACGTCCGGCAGATACAGGAAGCGCCACCCCGCCAACTGGGCGCGGTAGCTCAAATCGAGGTCTTCCGTCAGAGTCACATCCCGCCAGCCGCCGGAGTCACGTATTGCGCCGATCCGCCAGACCCCCCCAGAACCGTTGAAGGTCATCAACCAGCCGCCGCGGCTTCGCGCAGTCTGCTCGACCACAAAGTGCCCGTCGATAGCCAGCGTCTGCCCCATCGTCAGCGGATTCATGAACGTGTTCAGATGGCCCCACCGGGTCTGTACCATCCCTAGCCCCGGATCAGCCGCCAGGAACGGAATCGTGCGCCGGAGGAAGTCCGGCGGCAGGATGAAATCCGCGTCCAGCACCACCGCGTATTCAGCTCGGTCCCCGATTAATTCCAGCCCATAGGCCAGCGCGCCGGCCTTGTAGCCGCTGCGCTTCTCCCGTCGGATGTGTTCGATGTTCATCCCGGTGAGCTGCAGCGCGGTCACATGCCGGGCAGCGATCTGAACCGTTTCGTCAGTCGAGTCGTCCAGAAGCTGGACGAACAGCCGCTCGCGCGGATAGTCCAGCGCGGCTACCGCGTTGAGCAAACGCTCGACTACATGCCGCTCGTTATAAATTGGAAGCTGGATCAGCACGGACGGCCAATCGTCGATCTGAGGGGTAGGGTACTCATCACGGCGGTGACGCCAGTAAATGAGAAGTAGGAAAAGCTGGCTGGCCGCGTACACAGTCAGCGCCACGGCACACAGCAGGTACAGTATGGCAGTCAAGTTCAGCAGCATATTTTTTGAGTCTATCGAAGAATTGGTGCCTAACAAGGGTCTAGTTCGCTGAGCGCTGGGCAGCACGACCGTGCAAACAGGCCGCCTGACAGTGTTTGTGTCAGGCGGCCTTGACTAACACAGACGAGATCGTCACTGGTGCGGCGCGTAATACAATCGGGCGATCATCCCACCTTCAGCTTTGACGCGCTCGGCAGCCGCGCCATGCACCAGCTCCACCGTGCCGCCGTTGAGCAGGACGCGCCGCGGCACATCGGCGTCTTCAGCCGTTTCTTCCAGCGGCCAGGGCATAACCAGCATTTCGACTTGGCCGCGTTCAAGCGCTTGAAGCACTGCGACACGCCCCAGTGCCGCCCGTCCCCCTGCCTTTGCCAATCCAACCACGTCTTCGACCAACTGAGCTTCCTGTCGCCGTTCGTAATCCAGAGCGGCGGGAAGAATCGCGTTCATCACCTCATGCGTCGTGTACCGCATCGGCAGCGGCAGCAGCGTTACAACGGCTTGCGCCGCGCCTTCCGGCAGGCGGTTCAGCACGGCATGGATCGACTGCTCGCTCCCGGCCAGCACCAGCCGCCGCGCGCCGTGCGTGGTCATCAGCTCGCCAATCTGAGCCGCGACATCCCGGTACAGACTGTTCTGGCGTTCCACCTTGCGATCCTGGAATTCATCCACCGCGCTCCCCCGTCCGATTCCCACGCCGGAAGGCATGGCCGTCTTGACGCGCCAGGTGTGTGTGTCGAAGGCTAGTTCCATCGAGTCCTCGAACTGCACCTGCCCAAGCCGGGTCGTGAAGAACCGCGCCTCGCTGCGGTCGACCATCGCCACCAAGTATGTCTCGTATTCATCCAGCGCCCACAGCAGCGGGGTAATCAGCGGCGGGCCGTATGCTGCCCGGTTCGGGAATGCCACCGGCAGTTCATAGATGGCTTCCAGCGACTCGCCCAGCAGCAGCGCCAATCCCTTCGCCGCCGGGATGTAGTCATCCAGGAAACGTTCTGCCTGCTGGCGCAGCAGCGGCCAAAGCAAATCTTCGGCATCAGAAACCTGGTGGTTGATCTCGCGGAGATGGTTCTTGGCCCAGGTGCGCCAGCCAGGGTTGGCGGCCTGGTTTTCAGGGAGGCTGAGATCAATGGCAAGGTAGAGGGACAAGGTGCGCGCGTCAGCGCGTTTGAGGAGAGCTTGAACGTCCTGTATCTGTAGCATCTAGACGACCTCCATTCATCAGCCACGTATGCAGGCCTATCAGGGATGAGGACACCGTCTTCGATTGATTTGTCCCGATTGTAGCGCGTTGGTGTTGGAATTACATTGTGCTGCTTAAGACCACCGGCTCCTGATCCGCCGGAATCCCCGCCCGTAGGCCACATGCCCCTGTCCAACCACCATGAACGCCTGCGGGTCGGTCTCGCGCACCAACCGCCGCAGCCGTCCCACTTGTGCCCGCGACACCGTGATGAACAGCACAGTATGAGTCTGTTCGGTGAACATGCCCTTGCCTTCCCAGGCCGTCACCCCCCGCCCCAGATCATCCAGCACCCGTTCGGCGATCTCGTTCGGCCGGTCGGTGATGATTGTCGCCGTGCGGATCACGCTGGGGCCTTCCAGCACGTAGTCCGCCGCGATCCCGGCCGTGAACAGCGCCACAATCGCGTACAGCGCTCCCTCCCACCCGAAGACCAACCCCGCCAGCAGCACAACAACCGTGTCGGTATAGATGGCGCTGGTGCTCAGCGGCAGGCCAAACTGGTATTGCAGGATGCGCCCCAGCGTCGAGGTTCCCCCCTGTGTGCCCCCAGCTCGCAGCACCAACCCGCCCGCAATCCCCACCAGGATGCCGCCGAACAGCGCTGTTGTCAGGCGGTTATCGCCCACTTCGATCCCGGCCACCATCGGACGGATCACATCCACCAGCACCGAGTAAACCACCACGTAAAACACCGTCCGCACCACCACCCGCCACCCGCCCAGGTAGCGTGCTCCCAGCAGTTGGATCGGGATGTTCCCGATTAGGATCATTAAACCAATCGGCAGGCGCGGATCGAGATAGTTGAGCATCACCGCCACGCCGGAAACCCCACCCGGGGCAATATTGGACGCGGCTAGGAACAGCACCACGCCAATTGCGTCGATCACAGCAGCGATGACCAAGACGATATAGGCCAAGATGGTGCTGCGAACTTCACTCAGTCGGGGCAGTTGAAGCGGCATATCAGGCAGCCTCCTCGCTGGCCGCGGCGCGATTCGACCGTATTGTACCACTCGCCGGCGCAAAAGCCGTTGGTGCTATAATCTCGGAAACAGTCGAGGAGCACCACCCATGAGCGAGGAACGGATTGCTGGCCTGGGCATCGATGACATCCTCGGAGATCACCGCCAGGCTGTGTTGGAATTGGCTGCCCGGCACGGAGCATCAAATGTCCGGGTATTCGGATCAGTCGCACGCGGAGAAGCCCGCCCGGACAGCGATGTAGACATCTTGGTGGATTTTCCTCCAGATCGGAGCATCTTCGATCTAGTGGGACTGTGGCTCGACCTCCAGGAATTGCTAGGACGTGAAGTAGACCTTTCTACCGAGCGTTCACTGAAAGACCACATACGTCCATCTGTACTCCGTGAGGCTGTCCCCTTATGAACACGACAGAGGGCATGCTCCGTGACATCCTGTCGGAGTTGGCCGACATCGAGCAGTTCACCATCGAAGGACAGCAGGTCTTCCTGGCTAACCGCATGATCCAGAAAGCAGTAATCCGTTCATACGAAGTCATTGGTGAGATAGTCAAACGGATACCGCAGACCGTGCGAGAGGCTTATCCTCATGTAGACTGGCGGCAGCTCACAGGATTCAGGGATTTCCTGGCACATAATTACGATGTAGTAATCCAGGAAAACGTGTGGCGAGCGGTAGAGGATTTACCTTCGTTGAAAAGCAGCATCCAGACCATCCTGATGGCGTTGGATGCAGATAAGCCCCTCTCAGCCCAACCGGAGAACGATCCATAGTCCGGGAGCGCTATCCATGAGCCAAAATCCCAACCGCACTCGCACCATCACCTGGGACGATCCTGCCGTGACCGCCCAAGCCGCGCGGCAGATGAGCGGACGCGAATTCCAGGAGGCCATGCGCGACGGGCGCGTGCCTGGCGCTCCCATCGCCCATCTGCTCGATTTCCAAAGCGTCGAGGTCGGTGACGGCCGCATTGTCTTCGCCTGTACTCCGGCGGAATACCACTACAACCCCATCGGCGTCGTGCATGGCGGCCTTGCCTGTACCCTGCTCGACTCGGCGCTCGCCTGTGCCATCCACACCAAGCTGCCTGCCGGCGTCGCCTATACCACCGTCGAACTGCACGTCAATTTCCTCCGCCCCTTGACCGTCGAGACCGGCCCAGTGCGCTGCGAGGCCGAGGTCATCCATATCGGCCGCTCGATGGCGACCGCCCAGGGCCGCCTCATCGACTCCGCCGGCAAACTCTACGCCCACGGTACGACCACCTGCCTCATCCTTCGCGGCAGCAGCTAGCAGTACGCATCGTTGAAGGGTGTACCACCAGTGGCATAGACACCGGCCTAGAACACAAAGGCCAGGGCATTTTCGTCCCCACATGCTACAATCAAGGCGCTTCGATGCCTGTGATGTGAGGATCACCTATGGACTTCTTCAAGAAACTCTTCGGTGGGGCTGGTAGTTCCTCAGATAAGACCGGGCTGTATTTCTATGTGCGGCCGCACACCTGCCAGGAAGTCATCCGCGTGCGGATCGATACCGCCTACGACCTGACCCTCTCCGATGACGAGTCCAGCTACTACGTCGTCAAATCGGTGCGGGGCACGACCTACAAATGCACCCGCAGTGCCGAACTCACCCTGACTTTCGACTTGAACAAACGCCTCCAGCACAGTGAGTGTATGGGCGGTCTGCTCGTCACCGAAGCCGACTACCAGGCCTGGCTTAACGCGCAGTCTGCGCAGCCCAACCCATAGTCAGCATCACACATCGCCCGGTATTGTCAGCGCTTCAGGATGATATCGCTCCGGCGTCCCTAATCGCCAATCCCTAACCGCTGCCCCTGTTCCGCAGCGCTGGCAGCGATACCGCCGCCGTCAGCCCGACCGACACGATCATCAGGCCGTTGACGATCCATGCCCCAACGACCGCCCCATTCTGTTCCAGCGCCGGGATTGCCGGCGCGAGCAGTTCATTCACCCGCCAGGCCGACTCGACTGCGCTGATCTGCACCAGCGCCCACAATCCCGGCACGATCACCAGCAGCGTCCCGGCTTTGATCGCCAAGATCGAGCGCATCAGGTTCAGTGCCCGGTACAGCGGCCCGAAGACCCCACCCACCATCGTCACTGCGCCGTAGACCGCCAGCGTCACAACGACCGGTACGGCCAGCGTCCAAGCGCTGCCGAACAGCAGCGGGAGGAATACCGGGACGAGCAGCGCGAACGCGCTGTAGAACACGACTGCCGCTGCCGCCAGCCCCGCCACAATCCGCAGCAGATCGTGCCGCAGCCGGGCATACTCTCCCCGCCCGACGGCCTGCGGCACCACCGCTTGCAGGTTCTCGAACAGCGCTGAACTGAGCAGCGCCGGAAGGCTCAGCGCCTTGAAGCCGATTTCCAGGTAACCCGCGGCAGCAGCCCCGGCATGAATGCCGACCAGTTGCAGCGGAATTTCGGTGTACAAATTGGCGATCTTTTTATCCAGCGCGTTCATCAGGCCGAAGCCCAAAAATGGCCGCGGCGAAATCCCCAGCGCCCGCCGGGCGATCTGCCCCATCGCCGGATAGGGGACTTCGTAGCGGGAGCGCTGGCGGTGGTACAGCCACAGCGCCATCGCCATTGTCGTCACCGAATAGACCAGCCGTGCCCCGACCATCCCTTCCGGTGTCGGGCTGATGAGCAGCACCCCGGCAGTACAGATCAGCAGCGTGAACTGATTGACATTCTGAAACGCCGCCAGCAGTGTCATGGCCCGCTGGCTTTGCAGCGTGGTGATGACCAGGTTGTAGAGCGCATCCGGCAGCACCCCCAGCGCCAGCGCCGCTGCCAGCACCCCGGCCCGGCTGTCCCCGTAGCTCATGGCCGCCAGCGGCGGCGCGGCGATCACCAGCCCGGCCAGCAGAATCACCGCCCAAACCGCCATGATCTTCACGTAGACCGCCAGCAGGTCGAGGATGCGTGTTTCGTCCTTCGCGGCTACCGCCATCGGCAGCATCGTACTGGTGCTGGTGGTGATGCCCGTCAGGTCAAAGACCAGGGCGATGCTGAACAGCGACTGCGCCAGTGCCCAGACTCCATAGGCCTGCACGCCCAACAGCCGCGCCACCAGCAGCGCTGCCAGCAGTGTCGAAGCCGTCACGCCGACTTTGCCAATTTGCAGCGCCAGCGTATCGCGTACAAATTTGCTGCGGAAGAGAGATCGCAGTCGGGAGGGAACTAGCGGGGTCATCATTCGCGCCATTATATCCCCTGTCGCCCATCCTGTGTACAATCGTGGACAGACCGCCAATCAACCGTTCCTGCAGCCGTTTCTAATGGAGGTAGACCCCATGTTCACCCGCCGCCTCATGATCTCGGTCCTGGTCGTCATCATTGCGGCCCTGTTCGTCCTCGGCAGTCTGGCCGCCCGGTCGACCACGGCCAGCACGGAACCACCCCCCGCTGGACTCACCCAACTGCTAAGCGATCTGGCCGCCAGCGGCAAATCCGTCACCATCGAGTTCGCTGTACCCCTGATCTCCGGTGAGCGCACCTGGATCATCCCGGATGCCAACCGCAGCCGCCAGATGGTGCAGGTCGGCGCAGATTTCGTCTGCTTCAGCGAACCGTGGAACAACGCCACTCGCAGCCGCTGCACCCCCTTCAGCAACATCGTCAGCATTAGCTACATCCCATGACCATCTGATCTCATCACCAACTTCTCAGCCACCTCCAATCTGGGCTGTCGTATAATGACGCCGATTGTGATAAACAGCACAAAGGATGGAATCGATGTGGCGGTGGTTGGCGCTGGCGGTGGCAGTGGTCGGGGTTGTAGTCTTCGGCTTTAGCTTGATCGATTCCAACGCCGGAACCGGGGTCGCCGCCAGTGCCGAGTTCATCGGCATCGCTGGCGACACCAGCGGCTTTGCCCGCGCTGTTGCCCCGTGGGATTGGCAGTTCCCTCGAGATTTCGGCGCCCATCCCGACTTCCAGACCGAGTGGTGGTACTACACCGGCAACGTCCAGGACAGCAGCGGGCGGCACTTCGGCTACCAGTTCACCATCTTCCGCCGCGCCATCCTGCCGGACGCTGCCCAGACCGATTCAGAGTGGCGCACCAGCCAGCTCTATATGGCGCACTTTGCCATCTCGGATGTGGGCGGCGGGCGCTACTTCCACCAGCAGCGCTTCAGCCGGGGTGGGGCAGGCCTGGCCGGAGCTGAAACCGAACCGCGTTACCGCGTCTGGCTGGAAGATTGGCAGGTCATCGCCGAGGACGACGCTGCCCGTTTCACCACCCTCACCGCTGATGGCGGTGACTTCGCCATCGACCTGCGCTTGGAGCAGATCAAACCGCCTGCACTGCAAGGCCAAGGCGGACTCAGCCCCAAGAGCGCCGAACCCGGCAACGCCAGCTACTACTACACCCTCAGCCGCCTGCTCACCACCGGCACAATCCGCGTCGGCGCGGAAACCTTCAGCGTTACCGGCGCAACCTGGAAAGATCACGAATTCAGCACCAGTGCCCTCGGCGAGAACGCCCAGGGCTGGGATTGGTTCGGCTTGCAGTTGGATGACAACCGGGAGCTGATGCTCGGCCAGATCAGGTTGGTTGGCGGCGGGCGTGAACCTGCCTTCGGCGGCCTGCTGGTCGAACCCGACGGCCGCACCCGCTACCTGCCATCCGAGTCCTTCACCTTTGAAGTCACCAACACCTGGACGAGTCCTCACACCGGCGCGGTCTATCCCGCTGGCTGGACGATCCGCATCGATCTCGGCAGCTCTGATCCGCTGGTGCTGGTCGTCACGCCGCTGCTCGCCGACCAAGAACTCCACGGCAGCGGTGGGATCGACTACTGGGAAGGCGCCGTCCAGATCAGCGGTAGCGCCGCAGGCTATGGCTATGCCGAACTCACCGGCTACGCCCAGACCATGACCGGCCGCTTCTAGAAGCTGCCCACCCCAGCAAGCATAGCCGTACTGCTCCAGGAAAGACACCATCCGCGCGATAACCGCTTCCTGCCAGACCACCCGGCGGCCCTCTTCCCGCAGGCTTTCCAGGCGCCGCTCCCGTCCAGCACCCGCGTCCCGATCCAGCCCTCGGCGTGCAGGGCGTGGACTTCTTCCGCCGGCAGCATATGCGCCAGCCCGCGCAGCACGTACCGCGCCACCGCTTGCCCGCCAACCCGTTCGAAGGTCGTCCACACATTCACCTTGACGATCCCATCCCCCGCCAGCGCGGCCACGTCATCCAGCAGCGTCCGCATGCCCACCCGCGAATCCTGTACCACCGAATAGCTGATGAGCTGCGCTTCGACAGCGTAGTTGGCCGTTGCCGAAACCACCACTGGAACCTGCTTCAGGCCGTGCACCCGCCCGAAGTCATGCCCCGCTTTCAGAATCGCCTCGGTGGTGTACAGGTTGGCTGTGCAGAAATTCGCCAGGCACATTCCCCATTCGCCGGCGCGTTCGTGCAGCGCGGCGACTGCCCCGGCTCGCTGATGATCGGCATCGTTCAGTGAACTCCTTTGAGCGACTCAAGGCGGTGGTGCAGCGTCCGCAGCGCCGGATACAGCTCCCGGAAGACCTGCTGGTAAATCACCTCGTAATGCTCAGCCTGCGCCGCCTCTGGCTCAACCATGCGGACATCCCGGCGCAGCGCCCCCAGCGCCGCCCCCGCGTCAGCATAAATGCCAGCGCCGATCCCGCCCAACAGCGCCGCCCCCAGGCAGGTCGCGTCGCTGATCTGCGTGATCGACAGCGGCCGCTTCAGCACGCTGGCTTTGATCTGCATCCACAGCGCGTTGCGCGTCGCTCCGCCCAGCGTGTAGATGGCCTGCACCTCCGGCACGCCCGGATACGCCAGCAGCGATTCGAGCAGAAGCCGCGCATCGTAGGCGGTGCCTTCCAGCACCGCCCGAAACAGCGCCCCTCGGCCCACGTCCGTCCCCAGCCCGATGAACGCCCCCCGCGCCAGCGGGTCGTCGTAGGGCGGCGTAGCAAACTGGAGATGCGGCAGAAAGCAGACGCCCTGGCTCCCCGGCGGGACTGCCTCCGCCTCGGCGATCAGCGCTGCGTAGTCAGCGTTCTCCGCCAGCGTGTGCTTGAACCATTCCACGCATGCGCTGGACGTATACAGCGCGCCAAACACATAGTACAAGTCAGGGACGACGTGCGCCCCCTGCGTATAGCCTTCCCGCCCCAGCTTCGGATCGCCCAGCGGGCGATCCAGCGAGACGAACATCGTCTCTGATGTGCCGTGTGAGTTGCAGACCGCTCCTGGCTGGATGACCCCCGCTGCCAGCGCCCCGCAGACGTGGTCATGCCCGCCCGCCGCCACCTGTGTCGTTATCGGCAGTCCGGTTGCGGCCGCGGCTTCCGGCGTAACCGTCCCCAACCGGGTTCCACTGGCGCACAGCGGCGCGTACAGTCCGGCTGGGATACCTGCCGCCTCCAGGATGGTCCGCGACCACTCTCGCGCCCCCAGGTCGAGCGCCAGCGTCCGCGACGCCAGCGAGAAATCTGCCGCCTGTTCGCCGCTCAGCCGGAACGCCGCGTACTCGGCCACATGCAGGTAGCGCGTCGCCCGCTCGAACAGTTCAGGCCGCGTCTGCTTAAGCCACAGCAGCTTGCACAAGCTGAAGATCGGCTGGAGCGACAGTCCGGTGATCCCGAACAGCGCATCCCTGCCGAGAACCTGCTCCAGCCAATCCGCCTGCGGCTTGGTGCGCGGGTCAAACCACGCGATGGCGTTGAAGAGCGGCTGGTTGTGCGCATCCAGCGGAACCCCGGCCTCGCCCATGCTGGCGACCGCGATGCTGGCGATCCGCCGCGCGTCCACCTGAGCGGTCGCCTCCCGCAGCGCTGCCGCTGCCGTCTGCCAGATCGCCTCCGGCTCGAACTCGGCCCAGCCGGGCTGCGGCGTCTGTGCCGGCGTCGGTCGGCTGGCCTTCGCCACCGGCTGCCCATCCGGCGTAAAAATCCAGGCTTTGATATTGGTTGTGCCGACGTCCAGGCCGGCCAGGAGGGGTTCGGCGTTCATCGAGGCTCCCGCTGAGTTGAGTCCATCCGCGAGGCCTCAGAGCGTACCACACCTGAATCAGGCCGCGCCACCGTATTTCTTCGCGTCCGCTGCGCCTTTGTGGTTCAGATTTCTCTTCCCAAACCCCCAATTCCGCAGCGGCCCCCGCACCATCGCCCCCAGCATCACCGCCGGCGCCGAGAGCATCACCACCTCTGGCGGAATCTGCCGGGTGAGCAGCTTGCCCATCAGGTCCTGCATCGCCGAGTCTTCCATCACCCAGCGGATGCCCTGGATCGCCCAGCCGGGCACATCCCGCTCGCTGTACAAGTTCTCGCGCACACTGCTCAATGTGCGGCGGTACATCCCGTAGGTCTTGATCCGCACCGTCTCGTCATACCAATCCAGCGCCTCCGCCCACGATTTCTCGCCCCGCAGCCAATACCGAATCGCCCAGGCCAGCGACTTGGCGCTGAACAGCGCGTTGAAGATACCCTGTCCGTCGAGCGGGTCGTGCTGGTGGTATGCGTCGCCCACCAGCGCCCAGCCGGGGCCGCCTGGCTGCCGGTACAGGTTGCCGATCCGCTTCATTCCCTGCACCCGTGTCACCATCTCCGCCCCCTCCAGCCGCGCCGCAACCTGCGGGTTGGAACGCACCAGCCCCAGGTAGCGCTCCTCGGCGCTGAGCGTGCCCGGTTCCAGCAGATGCGGCTGTCCTTCGACCGTCACGGCCGTCGTCTCGTCGGCGCTGTCCATCACCAGCAGGCCGTAGCCATAGCCGCCCTCATAGGCCACCGCTGTCGGCCCGCCTTCGTCATACGGCTTCACACCCCGCCAATAGGCATACAGCAGCGAGGTCGGATACTCGTCGTGCACATCCATCTCGGCGGCCTTCGCCTTCCGCGCCACCAGCGAGAAGCGCCCATCCGCCCCGACTACCAGCCGCGACCGGATCGCCTCATCCCGCCCGCCGCGTGACCGCCCGATCACACCGGCCACCCGCCCCTCTTCCCACAGCAGATCAGTCACCGAGTAGTGCTGCCGCGCTTCCACCGAGGCGAACCCAGCCGCATGATCGAACAGTGCCGCGTCAAAGCGCGCGCGGTCGATGGCATAGGCGTAATCCCGCCCGTGCGCCATCGGCAGCCGGATCGTCGCGCTGAATGCCCGGCTCTCCCCGATCATCCGTTGGATGCGGGCCGTCCCCCGCGCGTACTCGGATTCTTTCGCGCCCGTCTCGTCCAGCAGCTTCATCACCGGGGAATAGATGATCGGCGACGACGCAGCCGGCAGACTCGGCAGCGAAGCCCGCTCCAGCAGCAGTGTCCGTACACCCTGCTGCCCCAGCCGGGCGGCCAGGCTGGCCCCCGCCGGGCGTGCGCCGACGATGATGACATCGTATTGCGAAACCATATTCAACCTCGTGAAATGCGTCACTATCGAAAACGCAGCCAGTCTAGCCCCGTCACATTAACCCTGCTGGTGAAGCGGATGAGACCCGTTCAACCGGCGCACCTACCGCCGCATGGTCGGCCAATGATGAACATCTTCCGTCCGGCTGTCAGCTACAGAATGATCAACCCCAGCCGGGTCGCGCGGACGACCGCCTCAGTGCGGCTCTGCACCCCCAGCTTGGTCATGATGGCATTCACGTGGAACTTGACCGTGTGGTCAGTAATCGTCAGCCGAGCAGCAATCGTCTTGTTGGGCAGCCCCTCGGCCAAGAGCTGGAGAACTTCCCGTTCGCGCGGTGTGAGCGGCTCGATGTTCGCTTCCGTTTTGTCTGCGTCTCGCTGCGCGGCGGCCTGTGCCAATGCCGGCTCCATGACGGCCAGCCCCTGCGCCGCCGCGTTCACCGCCGCTGCCAGCGCATCCGGCTCGGTGCTGCCCAGCAGCAGGCCGCGTGCCCCCGCGGCCCAGGCTTCCCCGGCTTGGTCGGCTTCCTTGAGCAGCGCCACGACCGGCACGGAATCCGGCAGCCGCGGCGCTGCATCCCAACCCCAGTCCCAGACGATCACATCGGGTTTGAGCATTTCCAGTTCATCTTGCAGGTCGGAGCCGCTGGTCTGCCCCACCACTTCCAGCGCCGGCTGCCCGGCCAGCAGCGCGGCCAATCCCATCCGGGCCAGCGGGTTTTCGGCAACGATCAGGACGGAGACATCAGTCATAGGGGGACTCGTGATCTTGGTTCAATGTCCTGCCAGCATACCCACCTTCCATTGGAACCGCGTCGGAATCTGCTGAGCGCCGCTGAACACACTCAGCCCAACTTCCTTTTGGACACTGTGTACCAAGTCTATCGACTTTCTTCAATCACTGTGTACAATAAGATCAGCGTTGAGCATGGCCGCAAAAGGATACCCTATCATGATTATTGGCATCCCCAAAGAAAACAAAGACAACGAGTACCGCGTCGCGCTCCCCCCTAACGGCGTCCGGGAACTGGTCCGGCATCACCATCAGGTATTTGTCGAGAGCCAGGCGGGCGAAGGCAGCGGCTTCAGCGATGACGAATACGTCAAGGCCGGCGCCACCATCATCCACCAGGCGGAAGAGGTCTGGGCGCGCGCCGAGATGATCCTGAAAGTCAAAGAACCACAGCCGCAGGAATACGGCTTCCTCCGCGATGATCTGGTGCTGTTCACCTATCTGCACCTGGCTGCCAGCGAGAAGCTGACCCATGCGCTCCTCGAAAGCGGCGTGATCGGGCTGGCCTACGAGACGGTCGAAGACCGGAACGGCCATCTGCCCCTCTTACAGCCCATGAGCGAAGTCGCCGGCCGCATGTCCACCCAGATCGCCGCTCACTACCTGGAACGCCAGGAAGGCGGGCGCGGCATCCTCATGGGCGGCATCCCCGGCGTCAACCCGGCTCATGTGGTTATCCTCGGCGCAGGTACGGTCGGGACTCACGCGGCACAGGTGGCGCTCGGTATGGGCGCGCGAGTCACTCTGCTCGATGTGAACATGGAGCGGCTCCGCTACCTGGATGAGGTCATGGGTGGCCGCGGCCGCTTGATGACCCTGGCCTCCAACGAAACCAACATCGCCGAAGCCATCACCACCGCTGACGCCGTCATCGGCGCAGTGCTCATCACCGGCGCGCGCGCGCCCCGCTTGGTCACGCGCGGCATGCTGTCGACCATGCCCCGTGGCAGCGTCATCGTCGATGTCGCCGTCGATCAGGGCGGCTGCGTCGAGACCACCCGCCCGACCACCCACAGCGACCCCACCTACTTCGTGGATGGCGTGCTGCACTACGGCGTTGCCAACATGCCCGGCGCGGTTCCGCGCACCTCCAGCTTCGGCCTGGCGAATGCCACGCTGCGCTACATCCTCCGCATCGCCGACATGGGGCTGCACGAGGCGCTGCGGAGCGATCCGGGGCTGGCAAAGGGGCTGAATGTTTACCACGGCACGATCACCCATCCCGCCGTGGCCGAGACCTTCAAGCTCCCGCTCGCCCATGCCGAGGCGCTGGTCTAATCCGGCCTGCTTCTAGGGGGCAGTCTGCTGGACTGCTCCCTATTCCCGATAATCCCCCAAGAGTAGACAAAATGTCACCCTTTCCGTCATAAAGTGTGTTATGCTGATTTCCGGTATCCCTGCGCTCAGGAGGAATCAGCATGACAAACGCTCCCCGTCAGAATGCGGGCGAACCGGCCGCCTCGTTCGCCACGCAGCAGCGCGCCGGTTTCCGGCAGGGCTGGCCGGAGTGGGCCAGGCAGCTCCCTCGAACGAGCTTCGAGAAGGGACCCAATCCCAATTACCGGCTCATCAAACCGGAGGAAATGGCCCAGATCCTCGCCGCCGCTGACCCGGAATCCGTCAAGCGCCTGCAAGATGACATCGACTTTCTGGATCACGAACTGCTGCGGCTCTTCCTCCAGCGGGACTTTGAAGCCAGCCTCAATCAGAATCGCTACCGGCTGATCCAAGTCCGCTTCATGCTCCTTGCCGCAGTCGCCACGGTCATCGGCGCTTTGCAGGGGCTGGCGCTGGGCAACAACAACCAACTGGTTCCCTGGCTGGCCTTCGCCGAGACAGTCGTGGCGCTGGTCGTCACCTACCTGGCCACCATCGCCGGGCGCGAGCCGCCGCTCCCCTTATGGCTGCAAAACCGCCGCCGCGCTGAATATCTGCGCCGCGAGTATTTCCGCTACTTGATGGACCTGCCCCCCTACGACACCGTCGATGGCTACGAACGCAAGCTCCTGCTCTCCACCCGCGCCGCCAACATCAACCGGGGCATCTACCCCGACCAGCAGTCGGAATAACGGAGGTGTCTCATGACCAAATGGACTCGCGCTGACCTGGAAACGCGCTACCAGCTCTTCAACCACTTCATGCTCAACGACCAGCGCAACTACTACATCAAGACGCTGGATCGCCACCGCACCGCCGCTCAGCAGGTCAACCGCTGGCGGGCAATCTGCGCCCTCGGCACCGGGTTGTTCGCCGCCCTGGCTGGCTTGATCGTCCAGGTGTTCTTCATCAACAACGCCATGTGCGCCGCCCCAACCCCTGCCGATGTGGGCACGTGCTCTGTGCTCAGTTTCTTCGTGACGGCCCTGGTCATCCTCTCGGTCGTCATGCCGGCCCTGGGCGGTTTCTTCAGCTCTCTGGCCGACCTCTACCAGTGGGATCGCATGATCACCATCTACGACAGTGCCGTCGAGAACATCGAATTCGCCGACGCCCAGTCGCCGCTGCCGGAGATGGATGACCCCGTCTACCGCCAAAGCCTGAACGCCTTTGCCGAAGGCACGCTGCTGGTGATGAGCGACGAGACCGCCCAGTGGGGGCAGTCGATCCGTACCCCGCCGCAGGTGGCCGATTTCGTCGCCAAAATGCGCGAAAAAGCCGCCCAAGTTGGCGGCGATGCCGACAATCCCAAGCCAGAAAACCCTGGCGCGTCTTCGCCTTCAACCCCGCCCAGATGAATTGGCCGGGTTGCCTTCATCCAGGGGCGGCTGGGATCATCACCGCCGCCCCATTCCGGTCAGACGCTCGTTCCAAACACAGAACCCACCAGCGCCGTCAGCCCCATTGCCAGAGCGCCCCAAAAGGTCACACGCAGCGTCGATCTCAAGATGGGCGCGCCGCCAGCCTGTGCCGCCACCGCCCCCAGGATCGCCAGGAAGAGCAGCGACATCCCTGAGACCGCCAGAACGATGCTCGACTCTGGAACCACCAGCGCAGTCAGCAGCGGCATAGCTGCGCCAACCGCAAATGAGGCGGCCGATGCCAGCGCGGCCTGAACCGGGCGGGCGATGGTCAGTTCCGAGATTCCCAGCTCATCGCGGGCGTGAGCACCTATGGCATCGTGTTCCATAAGTTGTTGGGCGACTTGTTGCGCCAGCCCAGGTTCGACACCGCGTTTCACATAAATCGCCGCCAGTTCTTCCAGTTCGAATGTCTTGTCTTCGGCCAGTTCCTTGCGCTCACGTTCGAGTTCGGCCTTCTCAGTATCGGATTGCGAACTCACGGAGACATATTCCCCGGCGGCCATAGACATCGCTCCGGCGACCAGTCCGGCCATCCCCGCGATCAGCACATTGCCGCGAACCGTGCTGGCAGCCGCCACCCCCACGATCAGGCTGGCGGTTGATACAATGCCGTCATTCGCTCCCAGCACTGCCGCGCGCAGCCAGCCAATCCGTTCTGTCCGGTGAGCCTCTTGCTTCTTGATCGACATGTGTGACCCCGCTCCATATCCAGGGCAATTTTCAGTCCCTGCTGAATCTTACCCCCCTGGCTTGATGTCTGTAACCCGGATGGTCTGCGACGGTACACAGCAAAGCGGAGACCGCTCGTCATGAGCGGTCTCCCTCCCAGACGCGATGCACTGAGTCAACATCTACATACTCTGTACCCCTGGTTAGAATCCTTCCGCCTTATATTCAATACCGGGGAAGCTCACTGCATCCGGGGCCAGCGCCGCGTGCGCGTCCTTGTCCCCCTTCAGCACATCCAGCAGGAACGCCGTCGTGAAGTGGTCGATCAGGTCATGCGCCCGATCCATATCCCAGACAGCATCGAAGCAGAATGGGAACCCTCCAGCTCGCCATGCCGGGCTGCAATTGCCAAAAATCATATGCCCGCCGCCCATGAACTCGACCATTGCTTTCTGATTGGCAGCGATATGTTCATACGAGAAGATGGCATTGTCTTTTGCTGCATCGATCATATCCATTTCCCCAATCAGCGTCAGCGAAGGAATGCTGACCGAGGCTAACCCCGCGACACCAAAAGCCGGAACCCGACCAGTCGCCATCGTGATGACAGCGTCGATCCGCGGGTCACCCATTGACGGCCATAGACCTTCCGGCTCAGACGATAGTCCCAACTGCTCGGCGATCACCGATTTGTGTTCGAGTAGGCCGCATGAGGTCTCATAGCCGGGGCTGGTTGCTGGAATGGTTCCCGCACACCAGGCCGCCAAACTGTCGAAGTCCAAACGCGCGCCCGCAGTCATGAGAGCCGTTGCGCCGCCGAATGACCACCCTGTTACAGCCGCATGTTCCATGTCGATCGCATTCTCCAGATCGCCGCCGGAAGCGGTCAGCGTTTCAGCAAAATCCAGCGCCCTCCGTACATCCAGTACCCGGAGGATCATTCCATCCCGCAGATTCCGTTTCCCCATGATCGCCGGTGCGACCGTGATGAACTCCCGAATGGCCGAACCTATATGTTCAACAGCCATCACGACCATCCCATAGGATGCCAGATGCTCCTGATAGTAGGCCGTCATGAAGCGTGAGGCGCCAGCCCCGTGGGAAAATATCACCAGGGGGTACGGCCCTTGACCTGTGTCAGGTGCTGCATTGACCAGCGCGTGTCCTGGGAACAGGTTCAGCGGCCCCGGCATGAATTCCCCGACTCCAGCGTCATAGGCATTCTCGGCTGGAAGCTGGTCCGGATTCAAAGCTGGATACCATACGGTCACCGGGAGCGGACGTTCCGCATCCTCAATCACAAACTCACGTGTCCCCACCCAGTACGGCCCGTGGAGGGCATATGGCGGCGCATCCGGCCGCAGCCCGGCTGCCTCCGGTTTCGGCTGATCTTGCGCGGAAACGACCGATAGGCTCAAAAGAACAACCACGACGATGAGCGCGAAGTGCGCCCACGACCAACGACGACACATGATCGGTTTCCTTTCCATTGATGGAGAGCTTCAGCTCCCCCGAATGCGCTTGGAGTCAAACTGCCAGAAAACAAAACTGCCGAAAGCCTCGCCTGAGTCATCAGGCGTACTTTCGGCAGTTGCGGTGAATGATATGCTTGTTAACTGCCGCTGCAGTGCGGCTCAAAATGAATATTACAATCCATATAATAAGTATACTTCAGTTTTGCAGGAAAATTCGTTAGAGAATATATCAAACCAGCTCACATCCCCGGTGGGTGAGTCTGCTGCGGCGGCACAGCCGGCGTCCGCGGCTCGTTGGTCGCGCTCAAGAGCACGTGCAGCAGCACCCCCACCCCGAACGCCAGCGCGAACACCCCCACATACCGCCGCCGGTAAGCGATCAGTTCCTCTTGGCCGCTCGTTTGGACGACCGGCGTCAGCGCTGTTACCCGCCACGCCAGGAACAGCAGGATGATCGCCATCGCCGTCACAAAGGCGATGATGATCGGCGTGGAATTGTGCAGCCGGGTGCGGACGAACGGGAACAGCAGCAGGAACCCCGCCGCCAGCCCCCACAGCACCGGCCCCATCACTTCGCTGCGCGGGATCGTCCCGGTCAGGTCAGCAAACCAGCGGTCGCCGCCGCTGTTCTGGTAGGTCAGGATCAGAAACAGCGCCACGATCCACCCCAGCCCGTAGCCCGCCCAGCTCAGCCGGTTGCTCGACGTCAGCATCACCACCGTGACGACCGCCAGCAGCAGGAACGGCGCTACATAGCCGATCCCACCGCTTTCGACCAGCGGATTCAACCCGCTGACGATGGCCTGCACCAACCGCTCAATGAAGTTGATGATAGAGTCCACTGCCTTATCCCATCTTCAGACCACTGGTTTGCGGCGGTCGAACAGCAGCGCCGGCGCGGCGATCCCGACGGCAATTGCCCCCAAAATCAGCGCCGTCTTGATCCCGTTGGTGCTGACCGCCACCAGCGCCGCCGCCGCCGTCTCTGAATCGCCGGCAGCCACCTGGAGAATCCCGATCATCGTCTGGTAAGCGAAGACCCCCGGAGCCAATGTCACCCCCGCGCTGATCGTGAAGATCGGCGTTGGGGCGCGGAGCCGCTGCGCGCAGAACACCCCCACCACGCCGATCACGACCGAGCCAACCAGTGTCGCCAGCTCAATCCCAAACCCGAACTGCATCAGCAGCGAGCGGCTGGCATGGCCTAAAGCGCCGCCGATGGCGCAGCCCAGCAGCGTCCGGCGCGGCGCGCTGAACAGCATGGCAAATCCCGTCGCCGCCACCGCCGAAAGCAGCGCATCTTGAATGATGATTCCCAGGATGTCGAGCGCGTTCATAGTCCCGCCATCCCTGTCAGCCGCAGCGCCAGCGACAGCCCCAGCGCAATCCCCAGCGTGACCAGCATTCCCGTCAGCCCGCGGATCAAGCCCGTCACCAGATGCCCTTTAATCATGTCCTCAGCCGAATTAATCAGATGCACCCCCGGAATCAGCAGCAGCACCGATGCGGCCAGCGCCGCCTGCGGCTCCGCGCTCACTCGTGGCGCAGCCATCCCCGCGATCAAGGCCGAAACAAACGCCGTCACGATGACGATGATCAGCATGTTGAAGTAGCGGCGGGTCAATTCCTGCCGCACCCACATCGCCGCCGATGCCGCCGCGGCGGTCACCGCCACCGCCGCCCAATCTCCCCCGAACAGCCGGCAGAACGCCGCGCACGCCAGCCCGACCATCCCCACTACCAGCCAGCGGTTATATTCCGGCGGCAGCCGGTCGATCCGCTGCATCGCTTCCCGCACCTGGAAGCGGTCGATCTGGTTGGCTTCCACCAGCCGGCTGATCGTATTGATCTCATCCAGGACGCGCAGGCTGACCCCGATGTTCACCACCCGGCGTATCTTGGTGCGGAATTCCGGGCCGCTGTTGGTCGTCACCGCAATCGCATTCGGCGAAACCAGAATATCCATCCAGTCTGCCCCCAGGCCCGTCCCCAGGCGGTGTACCGTTTCCTCAATCCGGGACGACTCCGCCCCATGCTGGAGCAGAAGCTGCCCCGCCCACAGCGATAAATCGATCACATCGCGCAGCACTTCTCGGTCGAGTGGGGGTTTATGAACCGGCTCTGGCGGCGCTTTGGCT
The DNA here is from genome assembly GCA_034431625.1 of Anaerolineae bacterium. GTDB lineage: Bacteria > Chloroflexota > Anaerolineae > Aggregatilineales > Phototrophicaceae > CFX2. The sequence goes on from DAOUCY010000114.1 coordinate 76,295, forward strand.
TCAAACATGATGCTGAAATGCTCCTCCTCATGAACACCTCCTCTACAATACCACAAGCGCGGCCTGAATCAGCGCCAACAAGGGTACAAAAGTCGCATGTTGCCGTCTTTACAAAATACGAAATCTGTGCAATGATCGAAGTGATGGTTGGGGGAATGACCACGGTAGAGCTTGCAGAACACGTCCTCAGCATGAGAAACAGCCCCGTGCCTTGCAGATTGCCTCGTTAGTCTCCGCCTCCCATTGTCTGATTCGATAGGCTATCAGGAGTTCGTTCGTGGGAAAGAAATTGTACGTAGGCAACCTGCCCTACAGCGCTTCGGCGGATGAAATTCGCGCGTTGTTCGAGCAGGCGGGCGAAATTCGGGACGTCGCAGTCATCACTGACCGGGAAACCGGTCGCTCAAAGGGGTTCGGCTTCGTCGAAATGGCGACCGAAGAAGGCGCTCAGGAAGCGATCCGTCGGTTCAACGGCTATCCGATGAACAACCGGCCGCTGACCGTGAATGAGGCTCGCCCGCGCGAGGAACGACCGATGCAGCGCCGGGACAGCCGTCCAGGCGGCGGTGGCCGCCGGTTCTAAACCGGCATCCATTCGGAAAGAACCGCGCGAGGGGGGCTGCTCGGCGGTATCCATTCTGAAGACAGCGAAGACACGGAGCGCAGCGGTGCTCCGTGTCTTTTTTGTTCGGGCAGTACCTGCGCTCAGCGGACGATAAGCTGCCCAATTCCCCCGTCAAAGTCCAGCTCGATCTTGCGCGGCGCGTCCGCATAGCCGGCCGTCTCCCAGACCCCGCTCTTGCCGATGTCAAAGCCGCTGCTGCTCCCGCTCACCCGCTGGAACTGCGCTGGCAGCGTCATCCCGCCGATGCCCGTATCCGCTTTGACGCGCACCGCTGCATCCCCCGGGATGTTCACAACCGTCTCGCCCACGCCCCCTCGGATGCGCGCCTGGAGCGCTGCGCCGCTGGGGATGCTCACCTCCACGCGCCCCAACCCGACCTGAATCGTACATTCGCTCAGATCCCCCGGCGGCAGCTTCAGCCGGATTTCGCCCACGCCGCCGTTGACTTTCAGCCCCGTCAGCGTCATCCCGCTTAGGTCAATCTCTGATTTCCCCACGCTGCCGTGAATGTCCAGCGCGGTCGGCACAACCGTGTTCAGCCCGATGGTCGAGCGCAGTTCATTGCGGTTTTCCAGATTCCAGTTGGACGGGTTGATCCACTCTGTCCACGAGTCCCCCGTCTGGGCCAGGCTGATCGATTTCTCGCTGGTGCCTTCGGCAGCGAAGCGCATCTCACCGACGAAGTGCATATCGGCGTCGATCAACACCGCTGGATCGTTCGCCGCCCCAACAGTATTTTCCCCCACGGGCAGCCCTAACCGCACATGGGCGCGCTGTGCCCCGTTCACCGGCGCAGTGTAGCGTTCATGCTTGATATCCATTGTCTTCCCCCGTCCATACAGCATCCACACACCAATGCCCACCAGCAGCAGCGGCCATAACCGCACCAACCCGCCGATGATGTTGAAGTTCCCCAGCAGGAACAGTACGCCGAGGCCGATCAGAACCAGCGCCAATGTCTGGTCTCGGCTGCCCGGAGCAAAATCTCGCTTGGGTTTCTCAGTCATGATCTCTTCTCCCCCCTTATCGCAGCGTCAAACTGCCGACGCCGCCGTTGAATTGGATAATGATCTGGCGTGCCGCGCTCTCAAAGTTGCCCGACTGCCAGATGCCGTCCTCACCCACGGACGAGTCATTCGACGCGCTGTCCATACGCTGGTACGAAGCTGGGACGCTGATGTTCCCCACGCCCGTTTTGCCATCCAGCCGTACAGCCGCGTCATCAGGAACATCGATGTAGATGTCCCCCACGCCGCCGCTGATCGTGAACGTCAAAGCCGCCCCTTCTTCGATGCGGATGTCTGCCTCACCCGTCCCGCTGTCCAGGCTGACTGCGTAGCTCTCTTCCATCGAGGGCAGGTTCAGCGTGACCTTACCTACGCCCGCCTTCACAGTCAGTCCACGAAGCTGGAGATCGCGCAGGTCGAGGACGCTTTCCCCCACCCCGGTGCTGATCGTCAGGTTCATCGGCACATCCGCACTCAGCCCCACATCCCAGCGCACTTCGTTTTCCGCGCTCCCAAAACCGAAGAAGTTCGTGAAGCCGAAGCTGATCGATTGGCTCTTCTGGCTCAGCGTGACCGTCTTAGCGCTCGTGCCGGAAACCTTGAAATCCACTTCGCCAATGTAGTTCAGATCCGCTGTGATGAGTTGGTTGGAGTCCTTGAGCGCGTGGACATTCGCATGAGCAATCCCCATCTGGAGATCAACCAGCGCGGATTGGGCATCGCCGCGCGGTTCGGCGAAGTTGCCTTTCTTGATCTCGATGTTCTGCACCCAACCCAGTGACGGACCAACCAGCATCAGCACGATAATCAGGGCAGCGGCTCCAATGGCGATGAGAGTGCGCAGGCCGGGGTTGCCTTGCCCCAGCAGAATGTCGAGACCGATGGCGATGAGGATGAGCGGCCACAGCCGGAACAGCATTTCTAGGTTAGCCGCTCGCAGAATGCCTGCGTTGCCCAGCAGCCAAATGACTCCAACGCTGATGAGGATCACAGGCCAGAACAACGACCGGTTAGGGTAGCGTGGTGACGTAGTGGACATAATCTAACTGCCTTTCTGTTGCACAAGCGCGGTTTAACCTGCCGGACGCGCCGCACCCGCCGGTGTCCGGAATCGGTGGTCAATAAAACGGGTTCAGCGAAAGCGGCTTAGTGGTTCATCCGCTAAGTCAGCACCACTTTGTGTGACCTCACCCCGCTGCGCTTCGCTTAGCTCCCCCTCTCCATTGCGATTGCAGAGGGGGCCGGGGGTGAGGTTCTGAGACATTGTCTGAACGTGCCACTTAGCGCTGCGGCTGGCGGCGCAGCAGCAAAACAGCTCCGATGACGATCAGGGCGACCGGCCAGAACTGGGCCAATGAGCCGCCCAAGTTGCCGAAGAATTCGCCCACAGCCCCGCCGAAGCGCCCCATGGCCTCGCCGAACCGACCAAAGAATTCGCCCATGCTGCGGCCAAAGTTCCCAAAGAACTCGCCAATCGTGTTCATGTCGAACACGCCCATATTCACGAGCAGAAAAATCAGGCCGATCCCGATCAGGACGAAAGCCGCCGCACGCCCTCTCGTCCGGGGCGAGTCGTTTTCGCTTTCGACGATGAGAACTTCATTCTTGCGTTTCTCCATGCCGCACCTTCCAACTGGTTCATCCGCTAAGTCAGCACCGCTTTGTGTGACCTCACCCCGCTGCGCTTCGCTTAGCCCCCCTCAGCCATTCCGATGGAGAGGGGCAGGGGGGTGAGGTTCTGAGACACATTGTCTTAACTGATCGGATGCCCCCCCCTAATAGGTCTCTCAATGTCCGTCGTAATCTGAATCCCTATACGCGGCGGCAGTACTCCTGGTTGCGCTTGAAAGCCCCCTATCCACTTCGCATTCCTCCGCATCCTTTGCAGTTAAATCTTCTTCTAGCCGATTTTATGCGCAAAAAGTAGACAAAATGTCACCCTTTCCGCCCCATTTTGTGCTATCGTAGGCATATGAGTCCTCCCCCCCTCTCCATCGCAATGGAGAGGGGGCTGGGGGGTGAGGTTCTCCCAGTGCCGCAGGCACGTTCGGGAGAGGGGCCGGGGGTGAGGGCTTCAAGATTCTCATATTCTCACATTCTCATTCTTATCATTCTTATCATTTCTCTCACTGATTGCCGCTTTTTCGATCAACAATAAACGACCAACTCGGATGTACCACTAAAAGCCATAAGCTGTCGGCTCAAAGCTGCTAACGCCGGGCGAATGCAGTTTGCCATAGGGGAGGGACGGAATTTGACTCAAGAGCACTGGACGGCCATCGATGACTATCTGACGGCGGCGCTGGTTCAGCAGGATGCCGCGCTGGACGCAGCCTTGAAAGCCAGCGCTGCCGCTGGACTCCCGCAGATCAACGTCGCCCCCAACCAGGGCAAGTTCTTGATGTTAGCGGCAATGATCCTGCGCGCCGGACGCATCCTGGAGGTGGGAACGCTCGGTGGTTACAGCACCATCTGGCTGGCGCGGGGTCTTGTCGAGGGCGGTCAGTTGGTTACCCTGGAGGTCAATCCGCGCCATGCCGAAATCGCCCGCCAGAACATCGCCCACGCCGGCCTGGCGGACAAGGTCGAGATTCGCGTCGGCCCCGCGCTGGAATCGCTGGCGCAGATCGCTGCCCAGAACTCCGCCCCCTTCGACCTGATCTTCATCGATGCCGACAAGGAAAACAACACCGCCTATTTTGAATGGGCGCTGCGGCTCTCCCGTCCCGGTTCGCTCATCATCGTCGATAACGTGGTGCGTGCCGGCGCGGTCATCCAGGCGGATAGCAGCGATTCACGCGTCCAGGGCGTCCGCCGCTTCATCGAGCGCGTCGCCGCCGAGCCGCGCGTAGTCGCCACCGCCTTTCAGACTGTCGGCAGCAAAGGGCACGACGGTCTGGCCGTCATGCTCGTAACCCATTGATGGACACGCCAATGAGAAAATGCCTGATTTTCGTAGCGGAGGATGAGCGCAAAGCGCCCACATCTTCCCGCTCACATCCCGCCAGCCCTTACAGATCGTCCAGGCTCAATAGCGGGATCAGGTAGATGACCGGTTCTTCGTAGGGATGCGCGTGGCGGATCGCGGCGACCACCGCCCGCGCCGCCGCCCGCGTACAAAATGTCTCGATGCGGACTTCCGGCACGCTGTTGACCTCGCCCACTGCGCCCACATGCGGGTCGGCCCCTGCCTCCGGCTTAAAGTGCCCGCTGCCGGAGGCGGTGAACGCGCAGTGGCTGTAGTTTCCGAGGATGCCCCCGCCCGCCGCTGAGATCGCGTCCAGGATGCGGTCGAGCGCGTCCGCCGGCGCGGTCGTCACCACCATGATCTGCGGCTCGCTGGGCATGGCTACCAGTTCCCCACGACCTGCCGCAGGATAGCGAACTCGCCGATGTGATAGGCGTTGTGGTCGGCCACCAGCAGAATTTCCCGCAGGATCGTATGCCCGTCGTAGCCGTGCGGGATCGGGCTGTAGAGATCAGTCTGCGCGTCTTGAATCATGGCGACCAGCGTAGCCAGATCGGCCTGGAACTGGTCGATGGTGCGCTGCCAGCCGGCGGCATCCGTCACTGCATCCTGTGCCGGCCAGTAATCGTCCGGCCAGTGAATTTCCTTGTAGTTCGGGTTCCGGCAGTAATCCAGGATGTCCCACTGTGTGATCCGTAGGTGTTCGAGCAGATGCCAGAAGGTGTATTCGACGTTCGGCGGGCGGGTGTTGATCTGGCCAACCGGGAAATCCTTCACGGCATCCTCAAAAGTCATGTGTGCCTGCCGGACGGTGAGCAGATTGACCAACTGCTGGCGAGTCGCTTGGTCAGACATACGAGTATCCTTTCGCTGCGGCTGAAGCCTGCTGCCAGTATAGCGCATCTGCGCTTTCACGCTTTGCGTGCATAGACGACCACGCCGGTATTCCGCAGCAGCTTCAGGCGCACCAGCAGGTGGTCGATGAAGCGCAGCCCTTTCAGGAACGGAATCGCCAGCGCGTCTGGAGCCTTCAACTGCGCCTCGACGTACCCCGTGAACGCTGGCGCGTCCACCCGCTGCTCGATCTGAAACCGGCGGCTGACCAGCGCCAGCCAGTCGTGCTCGCGGCCCGCGCCCTCGAACGGCGAAAGCCCTTCCGCCTGGATGCTCGCCTTGACGCGCTCCGGCGCGCGCAGCCCGAACTTGAGCAGCGCCCGCAGCTTGTCGCCGTAAGAGGTCGCCGTCGGCAGCAGCAGGCACAGCCCACCTGCGATCAGCACTGTCGGCAGCGCTTCATCTCCGGCCGTGTCGGCGATCCAGAACAGCCCGCCCGGCTTGAGTGCCCGGTGTACCTGCTCGATGATGTGATCCAGCCGTACCAGGTGGTGGAGCGCGGCCTTGACGGCGATCACATCGTACTGTTCTGCCGGAAGGTCGAGCTGGTTGAGGTCAGCCGCGGCGTAGGTCACGCGGCCCCGGAGGCGCGGCTGCACGCTCTCTGCATACCGCCGGGCCACCTCCAGTGCCCGCTCGCTGATGTCCAACCCGGTCGCGTCAGCGCCGCGTTCGGCCATCGCCAGCGTCAGCCAGCCGGACGCGCAGCCCAGCTCCAGCGTTCTCATCCCCGGCTGAATCCGGCTGAGCAGGGCGTCGATGTCAGCCGCATGCATGATGACGTTGTAGCGCAGGTGGCGCAGGTAGTTCCAGTCCGGCGGAATCCGCGCCGCCGACTGCTCCGACTCTGCGCCCCACAGCGCTGCTTCCGCTTCTAGTTTGCGCTGGTATTCCGGATCGGTGGTCATAAGGTGTTCAGCAGGCTTTCAATCCGCGCCACGCGGTGATCGTAGGTATGGTGAGCATAGACATGTTCGCGGGCGCGCTGGACGATGGCCTCGCGTTCGGCATCGTAGTCGAGGTAGAAGCGCGCTTTCGTGCGCAGCTCATCGGCGTCCTTGAAGGTCACGATGGTTTCGCCCTCACGGAACCACTGGGCCGTCCCCGGTAGATCGTCGGCAATCTGGAAGATGCCGGTTCCTGCCGCCTCGAACAGCCGCATATTGCCGCCGTAGCGCATGAAGTCGCCGTGGACGTTGATGGTGATCTTGGCCGCTGAGAGCACTTCCAGCATGTCTTCCCCCAGCGCCGCGCCGCGCACCTGGGCGCGCAGGCTGGCCGGAACCTCATGCACGCTCCAGATGCCCAGGTCGAAATCCCGCAGCGCTTCCAGCGCCTGGACGCGGCGGCGGTACAGCGTATCCGGCACGAGCGTCCCGACGAAAGCGATGTCACAGGCATATTCGCGGCGCTGTACCTCGGTCAGCGTATACGGGCGGTGGAATTCAGGATCAACCGCCGACAGCGGCAAACATTCCATCCGCGGCGCACCCAGTTCCAGCCATTGGATGCCGTGGTAGAAATCGTTCGTCAGCACCAGGTCATACAGCCGGGCCGCCGCCCGTTCAACCGCCGTCGAGAAGACAATCGGCGAGGTTCCGGTCGCGTAGATCAGCTTGCAGCCCGTCTCCGCTTTGATCGCAGCCAGCGTCTCCGGGTAAATCACCCGGTTGTCGCCGGTCAGCCAAACCACATCCGGGCGGAAAGCCGCCGCCTGCTCAATCAAGCGCCGGTTGCGGAGGCGGTAGTCCAGGTTGAGTTCCGGCGGCAGGCGGTTCATCACGCCCCGCAGCAGCTTGGCCGGGGTCAGCCCGGTGCTGAAGCGCTCGGTCTGGCGTGCCCCGCCGCCCAGAGCCGGCAGGTTGCGGAAGAAAGCGGCCGTCTCCCAGCCGCGTTTACGCCAAGCGCGATCCCAAAAATGCTGCGCCTGGCTGGACGGGAATAAAGGCGGAGGCTGTCCCGGCGGCGCGGCGGCCCGCTCGGCTGCCAGAACCTCCGGGTGATGGAGCGCGGCAGTGAACAACACACGCATGGGCTGTAGGCTCGCAGTCGATGGGCGGGGAGAAGAACCGGGCATCTCCCCGCATCAGTAAATCCGATCAGCCGTTCTGGCGCGGGAGCTGGTCAGGGTTGGAGCCTTGCCCCCCACGACGGCGGCGGCGGCGGCGCTTGCGGGAGGGCATGTCGCCAGGCGTTTCGCTCGGTGGTGGCGGCTGAGAGGCCGCAGCAGACACCGGAGGCACAGCCGGCAGCGACGGCGGCAGAGACTCCACCGGTGGGCTGGACTTCAGTGTGATCGGGTTGCCGAAACGGTCGGTGAGCACCGGTTCAGCCCGCTCGGTTGGGAGCGGCCGTCGGCGGCGCACCGGAGCAGGAGAGCTGGGTTCGGCAGGTTTCTCGGCAGGCGCGTTCCGCCTCGGCTGGTCGGATCGCCGCCCGTGCGGTGAGTGCGTGTCCGGCTTGGAGGTAGGCCGGGCTGGGCGTTCTTGTGGGGACTGCTCAGAAGCAGGGCTTTCGCTGGAACGAGTCGGCTTCTGTCCCTGGCCGCCCGGCTCGCCGCGCGAGCGGCGTCCCCGTCCGCGCCGGGAACGCCTTGAACGAGAGCTTTTCGAATCGCCGCCATTTTCAGCGGGCGAGGTAAGATGAGGGCTGCGTATCTCATCGGAGGACATGGTGACTCCGCATAAATAGATGGGTGATCGCCAAAGGTCAATCTGAATAACCGAACTTGTGTTCGCTGCACATTTTCGGCAAGCATAACAAATCTGCCGGAGCATGTCAATTTTGCTTGCAGTGTCCATCCGGCCAGGATAGTATGACATCGGCTGTGTTCAGCAGGAGATAGACGAAGAAACATGCTGCTCAAATACTTCTACGACCGTTATCTGGCGCAGGCATCCTACCTGGTTGGCTGTGCGGCCACAGGCGAGGCGCTGGTCATCGACCCGGCGCGGGATATCACCCCCTATCTCCAGGTGGCGCAGCAGGAAGGTCTGCGCATCACCCAGGTGGCGGATACCCACATCCATGCCGATTATGTCAGCGGCGCGCGGGAATTAGCCGCCGCGACCGGCGCGCGGCTCTATCTGAGCGCGATGGGCGGCGAGGGATGGCAGTACGCCTATCCAGAGACGAATATCGTCCCCCTGCATGATGGCGACACCTGGAACGTCGGCCGCATCCGCATCCAGGCCATCCATACTCCCGGCCATACTCCGGAGCACATGATCTACCAGCTTACCGATACTGCCGCTGCAGACCGCCCGATGGGGCTGTTCACGGGGGACTGCCTCTTCGTCGGCAACATCGGGCGTCCTGACCTGCTCGACGAAGTAGCTGGCTTCACCGGAACGAAGGAAATCGGCGCCCGCGGCCAGTTCCGCAACATCCAACTGCTGAAAACGCTGCCTGATTACCTGCAAATCTGGCCGGGACACGGGGCTGGGAGCGCCTGCGGCAAAGGCTTAGGCGCGATCCCATCCAGTACGCTCGGCTATGAAAAACTCTTCAATCCGGCTTTCCAGATCGACGATGAAGATGCTTTTGTCAATTGGCTGCTAGAAGGCCAACCGGAAGCCCCGCGCTACTTCGCTCAGATGAAGAAGGTGAATAAGCTCGGCCCGGCTCTGCTGAATACCCTCCCTGAACCGCCGCGCCTGGCTGAAGACGCCCTGCACGAGGCGCTGGCAGCCGGCCATCTGGTCATCGATACCCGTTCTGGCGAAGACTTTGCCCGGCAGCACATCCCCGGCACAGTCCATATTCCCGCCGGCGAGCAAAGCTTCAGCACCTATGCCGGTTGGTATGTGCGCTACGATGCCCCGACTTACCTGATCGCCGCTGAGGCCGATCTGCCGCGTATTCTCCAGATGCTGCGTGCCATCGGGGTCGATCACATCGGCGGAGTCTTCTCGCCTGATATCGTCGCGGGTGGGCAGGGTAGGATCGAACAGGTAACGCCAGTTCAGGCTGCTGCGCTGCTGCGGGATGGAGCTTTTCTGCTGGATGTGCGCGGGGCAGACGAGTATCATTCAGCGCACATCGCCGGAGCGCGCCATATTCCGATGGGGGCTGTCCTCAACCGGATCAGCGAACTCCCAGAGGATGTGCCGCTGGTAGTGCAGTGCGGCGGTGGGGTACGCTCACAAGTTGTTGCCAGCCTGCTCCAGCGCGCTGGACGGCGCAAAATTCGCAATCTCTCCGGTGGAATCGACGCCTGGATTCAGGAGGGACTTCCAGTCGAGCAGGGGTGAGTGCCGGGTTCTTCATCCCGGGGTCAATGCTGGAAAGCGTCGCCTAACGTAATTTCTGTCTATGCGCCGGTGATTTGTGCCAGCACCAGTGCCAGCGCCGCATCCGCGCTGGCCGTTTTGATCGCCTTGCGGTCGCCGCTCCAAACATGGCGCTCGATGACCACTGCTTCGCCTGGCCCGGCCACGCCGATGTAGACTAACCCAACGGGTTTCTCTGGCGTGCCGCCGCCCGGCCCGGCGATTCCGGTCAGGCTCACTGCGACATCAACTCCCAGCAGCGCTCGCACCCCCGTCGCCATCTGTGCAGCGACGATTTCGCTCACGGCGCCGTAGGTTGCCAAGGCTGCCGCTTCGACCTTCAGCAGCGCCTGTTTGACCGCATTCGAATAGGCCACCACGCCCCCAATGACGTAGTCAGAGCTGCCAGGGATGTTGGTCAGCCGGTGCATCACCAATCCACCTGTACAGGACTCCGCTGCGCCAATCGTCCATCCGTGGGCGCGCAGAGCCTGGCCTACCCGTGCTTCTAGACGTTCATCGCCCATGATTTCACCCCTTGTGCCAATCACCGCCAAACGGATACCGCAGTTTGCCAGAATTCCTATAGCTGATGGCCTTGAGTAAGGCTATAATGCGGGATAACAGCAAATTTCGCTGGATAATGAGGGATATTCGGCACGATGGGCTATTGGGGTTGGCGGCGCATCATCGCCGTCTTTGTCAGCGTGTGGGTGGTGGGTTGCGCCACAACCCATGACGTCGCCCCAACCGCTCTCCCCACCAAGTCCCCCTCAGTCACCCTGGTAGCTTATCTATCCACCGCGCCGCCCCCCACCTCACTGCCGTCCTTCCCCTCGCCTACTCCACAACCCACAGCTACGCCCGTCCGCTATACCATTCAGCCCAGCGATACGCTGGCGGAAATCGCCCGCTCGTTCGGTATGAATCTGGATGCGCTTCAAGCCGCCAATGCAGACCTCGATCCTCGTGCCCTCCCGGTCGGCCACGAGATCATCATTCCCAACCCAGTCTTTGATGCCGACGGCCAGCCAGTTCTGCCGACGGCTGCTCCACTGCGGCTGGCGCTGCCCCAGCCGAACTGCTGGCCGCTCACCACAGGCAGCGTGGTCTGCCTGGGCGAAGTCATCAATACCACGGCCATCCCGGTAGAGCGCATCACCATCCGAGTGCAGGTGGTCGGTCGCGACGGCCAGATCATCGCTGCCGTCGAATCCGGCCTAGAACAGCGCCTTCTGCTGCCGGGCAGTGCTGCTCCCTACCGGGTGTTGTTCCACCTCGATTGGGAACAGTTTGCCGGTGCTGCCGCCGTCATCCGTACTGCCGATGCCGCACATGGGGCGGAAGTCTGGTTCGCGCTCCCCGAACCGCGCGGGGTGCAGTCAGTCTATGCCAATTACGCCTACCACGTCTGGGCTTCAATCCACGGCGCAGAGGCAGTCACGCTGCGCCTCAGTCGCGCCGTGCTGACGCTTTACGATACTGCTGGTCGCGTCATGGGTTACCGGATCTTCGCCCTCAACACCGACCTGCTGCCTGGGACGGACTATCCGCTGGAACTGCGCGTCCCCGCGACAGCCATCCCCGCATACCACAGCCTGCTGGTCGAAGCCATCCGTCTCGGCTGAACAGTCAAGAGTTCAGCGCAGTTGGGCAAGTTTCTCTTTGCTGGCGATGATCGTGCCAACGCTGTGATTGCCGCGCACGGCTTCCAACAGGTCGTTGTTCGCCCAGAAATCCACCACCAGGATCGGCAGACCGTGTTCCCGGCACAGCGCGAAAGCGGTCATGTCCATTACATTGTATTCATTGGCGAGAACATCATCATAAGTCAGGTGGCTGAAGCGCGTTGCTGTGGGGTCTTTCTTGGGGTCGGCTGTGTAGACACCGTTGACCTTCGTCGCTTTGATGACGATATCGGCGTCGATCTCCATCGCCCGCAGCGCCGCGGCGGTATCCGTGGTGAAATACGGATTGCCCGTGCCGCCGGTGATAATGACCACGCGTCCTTTTTCCAGGTGGCGGATAGCTCGCAGCCGGATGTAAGGCTCTGCCACAGCGTTCATCTGGATAGCGGTCTGTACACGGGTGACGATCCCAATGCGCTGGAAGGCGTCCTGCAACGCCAGTCCATTCATTACAGTGCCGATCATGCCCATGTGGTCAGCAGTACTCTGCTCCATGCCCCGGTGGACGCCGGTGCTGCCGCGCCACAAGTTCCCTGCGCCGATCACAATGGCTGTCTGCACACCCATCTCCACGATTGCCTTGACCTTCTCGGCGATATACGCGGCGCTGGAGGGATCGATACCCGACCCCTGCGGGCCGGCCAGGGCTTCTCCACTCAACTTGAGGACAATCCGTTTGAAAGCGGGATTAATGTTCATGCTCATGCGTGTTCTCCTCCCATCCTGCTTACAGGCAAAAAAAAGGGACTAGCCGGAGGCTAATCCCTGAGTAGACTGCTGCTTGCACCCGTCGAGTGCGTCCCATCAAGCGTCGCCGCCGTCGAGCGACTCGCCCAGCTCAAAGCGCGAGAAGCGGCGAATCCGGATGCTCTCGCCCAAATCAGCCACGGCTTCCGACAACATTTCCGAAATTTTCTTGGAGTCATCCTTGATGAAGACCTGCTCCATCAGGCAGATTTCCTCATAGAATTTGTCCATGCGGCCGTCCACGACCTTATCGACAAATTCGGGTTTCTTACCCTCTTCAAGGGCACGACGGCGCTGCACCTCTCGCTCAGCTTGGACGACGGCATCAGGCACATCTTCGCGGCGCACGTACTTGGGCGCCAGGTTGGCAATGTGCAGAGCAATGTTGTAGGCGAATTCTTGGAACTTTTCGGTACGCGCCACGAAGTCCGTCTCGCAGTTGACCTCAACGACTACACCCAAGCGCTTGTTGTGGTGCATGTAGACCTGTACGATTCCGTCTTTCATCTCGCGGCCCGCGCCGAGTTTCTTGGCGGCTTTAGCGATGCCCTTCTCGCGCAGCCAATCAATGGCTTTCTGAACATCGCCACCGGTAACTTCCAGCGCCTTCTTACAATCCAGCGGGCCAGCGCCAGTGGCATCCCGCAGGTCTTTGACCATCTTGGCCGTAATTTCCATGTCTAGCTTTCTTCCTCGTTGACTTCTTCGTCGTCCTCGAACAGCTTAGAGTCGCGCAGCTTGGCGAGTGTAGACGCCCCCAGGTAAGCCTCGTCGTCGACATCTTCATCCTTGCCATAATCGTGGAACGACTCCGTCGGTTCCGGCAGTTCTTCCTCGACCTCTTCCTCATCGCCCTTCCGCATCGCCTGACCTTCTAGGACGGCCTCAGCAAAAGCATTCACGATCAGCCGGATCGCGCGCACAGCGTCATCGTTGCCAGGAAGGATGAAGTCGATCAAATCAGGATCGGAATTCGTATCAGCCACCGCCAATACCGGAATGCCCAGCGTATTGGCCTCTTTGACGGCGGTGGTTTCGCGGACAGTATCGATGACGATGAGCAGATCGGGCAGCCTCTTCATCTCGCGGATGCCACCCAGACGAAGCTGGAGCTTCTCAATCTTGCGATTCAGCACCAGGGCTTCTTTCTTCGTCAGCAACGCGAATTCACCTGCATCGCGGCGTTTTTCCAGCTTCTTGAGCATGTCAATGCGGTCGCGGATGGTGCGCCAGTTAGTCAGAGTCCCACCCAACCAGCGATGATTGACGTAAGGCATCCGGCAGCGCGTTGCTTCCTGCGCGATGGTTTCCTGCGCCTGGCGCTTCGTTCCCACGAACAACACTGTGCCGCCACGTGCCACTAGATCGCGGACATGATCGTAGTAAGTATTCAGGTTCGCCAGCGTTTGCTGGAGGTCGATAATGTGGATGCCGTTGCGCGAGGTGAAAATAAAGGGCGCCATCCGCGGGTTCCACTTCGGGGTACGGTGCCCAAAGTGAACGCCCGTTTCCAACAGCGCCTTCATCGAAACATTCGAAGGCATGGTCGGGTCTCTCCTGTTGTGGTGTTTGGTCGTTCACGCCCTTCATCCCTGGAACGCAACCTCGCGCATGGCGGGGCAACACCTTCCAAGTCTGGACGTGTGAAATTTGGCTTTTCAGCCGCGGGCATTCTAGCAGGCAGCCCTGGTAATGTAAATGCCCAGCGTGCAGCAGCGTCCACCTTTGTCAAATTCTGCTACAATCACAGTCGGCATAACAGTCGAGGACACGGTGCAATCGTGCGCGTGAGATACCCCCCACCCAAACTGGTCTTACTTGTCTGTCTGGTTATGCTGCTCTTGCTCGGTGCAGCCTGGGTCACAGCCCAGGAAACATGTGCCCCGGCTTTGGAAACACTTTGGACGACAGCCAGTGATGCCTGCATTGCTGGGCCAGTCGGTTACATCTGTAATGGCGGCGCGCCGCCCATCGTCGAACCAGCCGGGCCGGTGGCGAATGCCCTGACCACAGTGGGCGCCCTGGTCGAAGTACGGGTTGTCGATTCGATTCGCTCCAGCGTATTGATCCCGGAAATGCTCAGCGGCGGCGTCGTCTGGCTGCGCCCGCCTGCGCCGGTGCGTTATACCGGTTTAGCCGTTGGCGAAGTCAGCCTTCTGGATCGAACTGCGCCTGATCTTCCACCCTGGCAGTCGGTTATCGTTCGGACAAGCGTGGCTGTCGCCTCGACATGCAGCAGCGTGCCCAAGAGCGCTTATGTCGTCCAGACACCCTTCGGCCAGCCCGTCAACATCGCCATTAACGGCGTATCGCTCGGCTTGAACGGCACAGTCTTAGTTCAAACCACTGACAGCATCACGGTCTTTGCCGGGCTTTCAGGACAATCGAGTCTATATGCAGCAGGAGCTGAACAGACCCTGCGTCCAGGGCAAGAAATTCTAGTCGGCTATGCGGGCGACAACTTTGCTGAACCAGTCACACTGCCCACCGCGCCGCTGCCGCTGGATGAAGCCCTAGTGGCGAACTTCCCAGTAGCGCTCCTCGATCGGACGATCATCCTGCCGCAGCCGGGTTATGTCTCGACTGATGGGGCCGTCAACCTGCGTGTTGCACCCTCGACCAGTGCTGAAGTACTGCTTCAGGTACAGCCCGGTCAAGTCTTAAGCGTTCTCGGCCAGAATAGCACGGGCGACTGGTATCACGTGCGTCTGGACAGCGGCGAAACGGGTTGGATGTACGCGCCGCTTCTTATCCAGAACGTCGGCGCTATCGATGCCGTCTACGAAGCAACACCCCTCCCACCGCAGCGATACGGCGACATCGGGCGAACAGCCACCGTGGTTGCGCCTGCCGGTGTGAACATGCGCGCCGCGCCAGATGTGAGTTTCCCGCTGATCATGACCATCCCGGATGGTGCCAAAGTCACCTTGTTGGCCCGCAGCCCTTACAGCCCTTGGGTCAAGGTGGATTTCAACGGTGTGGTCGGTTGGCTGGCGCTCATCACCCTCCAAACGCAGGCGGTGCTGGAAGCCCTGCCTATCGATAACAACGTTCCACCACCGCCGGAACCGACCCGTGTGCCTGGATCATTCGGGAACGCCTTCCCCGATCCCAATAAACCGGGCAGTTAAGAGTGGGACTCGGTCTTTATCCAGTCGAGTAGCTCTGCTATACTGGCAAAATTGAATTGGGGGATAGTTCAACGGCAGAACCGTGGACTTTGGATCCATTAATCCTGGTTCGAATCCAGGTCCCCCAGATGAATGAGAGCACTGCCGTCGTAGAGTTGATCTTGCAGGTCACGCCAGTAGTTTTCAATATTCCAGCTTTTCAGGCGCTTCTTATAGAAAAAGATCGAAGTCCTCAGTATTAGCGATATTGTCTTTGTGGGGAAATTTTATCTATCCTCTTGCTTGCACCCATTTCTGGATACACCCCTGCACGGGGAATATTCGCCGGTGATTCTCACATAATCACATTCTCATTCTTATCATTCTTCTCATCGTTCGACATTTTTACACCAAATGTAATTTATTGTTCAATAAATGTGCCTCGCCCCTATCGCGGCAGGGGTAGGTGCTGATACACTAACCGCGTCGAACCAACTCATCACCAAGACCTTACGATGTGCGGCATTTGTGGCCTTATTGACCTCCACGGACAGAATCGCACAGACCCGGCGCTCGTTCAGCGCATGGCGGAGATCATCCGCCACCGCGGGCCGGATGGCGACGGCTTCTTCCACGCCCCCAATGTCGCCCTGGGCATGCGTCGGCTGAGCATCATCGATGTCCGCGGCAGCGACCAGCCGCTCACCAACGAAGACCGCAGCATCACCCTGGTCTTCAACGGCGAAATCTACAACTACCGCGAGCTGCGCGACCAGCTCAAACGCCGTAACCACGTCCTCAAGACTGAAGGCGACGGCGAAACCATCATCCACCTCTACGAAGAGTACGGGCTGAACCTCTTTACCCACCTCCGCGGCATGTACGCCTTCGCCCTTTGGGACGCCCGCGCCGAACGGCTGCTGCTGGCCGTCGATCATATCGGCATGAAGCCGCTCTACCTCCACGAACGCGCCGGCAGGCTGCTCTTCGCCAGCGAAGCCAAAGCCCTCTTCGCCGACTCGGAAACTCCCCGCCGCCTCAATCTGGACACACTGGATACCTACCTCAGCTTCGGCTACATGATTGGGGCGGAGACGCTCTTTCAGGGCATCCGGCGGCTGCCCCCCGGCCACGTCCTGGTCGCCGAGAAGGGGACAACCCAGCTGCATCCCTTCTGGGAATTCCCCAAACCGGCCGCAGGCAGCCAGGAGGCCAGCGAGACGCTGGTTTACCAGCAGGCGCGGGAACTCCTGGCCGACTCGGTGCACATCCACCTGCGGAGCGATGTCCCGCTCGGCCTGTTCCTGAGCGGCGGTGTCGATTCGGCGGCAGTGCTGGCGCTCATGAGCCGGGAAGCCGGCGGCCGTGTTAAGAGCTACACCGTTGGCTACGCAGCCGAGACGCCCGATAACGAGCTGCTCCAGGCCCGCCGCATCGCCGAGCACTTCAAGACCGACCATCACGAGCGCGTCCTCACCGCTGAAGACTGGTGGGAAGGGCTGCACAAGACCGTCTACCACCACGACGAACCCATCGCCAACGAGTCGGCCATCTCGCTGCTGCTGCTGGCCGAACACACCTCCCGAGAAGTCAAGGTGGTGCTGACCGGGTTGGGCGGCGATGAACTCTTCGGTGGCTACAGCGGTCACCGGGCGCTGCCCCGGCTCCTGCGCGACCAGCAGTCCTGGGGGCGGCTGCTTCCTCTTGGGTCGCTCCAGCGCGTAGAAGCCTACTACCCGACTCTCAAGCGCTACCGCCTCATTGGCGCGATCCCAACCTACCTGCCCCGCTGGCAGCAGGCCGGACTCCCGCGTGACGAAGCCATCCGCCGCATGATGTCCTTTGATGGCATGGTCTTCAGCGATGCCCTGCGCCAGCGGCTGTATGGCCCGGCCCTCGCCCAAGCTTGGGCCAGCGCGCGCCACAAAGAGCAGACTTACGCCGGCATCATCGACCGGAGCTGGCGCGACCGCCCCGAAGATACCGCCCAGGCGCTCATAATCAACACCTGGCTGAGCGGCAACGCCCTGCTGCACACCGACAAAGTGACCATGGCCTCGTCGCTGGAAGCACGCATTCCCTTGTTCGATCCTGTCCTGCTCAAGTTTGCCGCCAATGTCCCAGCAGGTATCCGCATGAAGGCCAACAAGGTCGTCCTGCGCGAAGCCATGCGCCCTTACCTGCCGGAGTGGTCACTGGAGCGCCCCAAGCAGCCCTTCCGCACCCCAATCCAGCACTGGTTTGAAACGGCGCTGGCCGGCCGCATTCGCGAAGTTCTGTCCGACCCCAATAATCACCTGCACGGCCTGTTCCAGCCGGCTGCGCTGGATGCCCTGCTGCATGACCATTTCTGGGGGCGGACGCGGCAGATCGAAGTCATCTTCCGGCTGTTGACGCTGGAACTGTGGCTTCAGCGCTTTAGGATCAGCACTGCATGACCAAGCCTGCCGCTGTTCTGCCCGGTGCTCCCAACCGCGCCTTCCAGTTGGATCACCCAACTCTGGCCGCGCTTTGCGCTGCTCATGGACTGGGTGTGCCGCAGACGGTCAATTGGGCAGCGCGCGGGCGCAATAACCCGACGCTGGTCGTCAACGACGCCTACGTGATCCGCTTCAACGGGCTGGACGGCCTGGCGGATGCCCCGGTGTCGCGCTTTTACGGCGAGCAGCGGGCCTACGCTGCGCTCAAAGCTGCCGGCATCCCCACTCCGGACGTGATCGCTGTTGATACCCGCCGGACGCTCGTGCCCCAGGACTACATCGTCATGACGCGGGTCAGCGGCCAACCCGTCATCGACACCTGGGATGACCTGACCCTATCCCAGCGTGAACGGCTGGCCATCGAAGCCGGCGAGATTTTGGCCCGGATGCACGCGATTCCTTTCGAGACCTACGGGCGGCTCTACGGCCAAGAAGAAGTCTATGGGTCGTGGCGGGAATATGTCCAAGCCTACTTCGCCCGCTATGCCGCCCAAGCGCTCGACGAGCAGATCATCGACCCGGCACTGGCCGCGCGGTTGGAACGCGCCCTCACCCGGCACAGCAGTCTGCTGGAGGGCGTGACCGAGGCGCGGCTGATCCACTGGGACTATCACTTTGAGAACATCCTCCAGCAGGACGGCAAAATCACCGGCGTGCTGGACTTCGAGTGGGCGCTCTCCGGCGATCCAGTCTACGATCTGCGGATCGAAAGACAGTGGGAGGAGACCTGTCCCGGCAGCCGGGCTGCGCTGTACGCCGGCTACCGCAGCCTGCGCCCGCTCCCGGATGATCTGCCGCTGCGCTTGGAGCTGTACCGGATGGTCACGCACCTCGACTTCACCGTCGATGCGGCTGATGCCGCCGAAGCAGAGCTGATGCGCGTCCGGATGCTGGCCGCGCTGGAGGCGCTCGAACGTGGCTGAGTCCCCTGCGCCCACCCTAACCCCTGCTGATGCCCGCCGCGCCGCCCGCAATGCCGGCGCCATCGCCGCGGCGACGCTGCTGGGGCGCGGCCTCCAGTTCGGCTGGCAGTTAGTCCTCGTGCCGGGGCTGGGGCCAATCGCCTTCGGCATCTACGGCGCGGTCAGCGCTTTCATCCAGGTCGGAACCGCCATCTCCACCTTCGGCGTCCCGCCGATCCTGATCCGCGATGTCGCCCGCCGACCGGATCAAGCTGGCGCGTATCTGACCTCGGCTCTGTACATCCAGACCACGCTGGCGCTGCTGGCCTACATCGGCTTGAACCTAATCGCTGCCCTGGGCGGCTATGACCTGAGCGTGCGTGTCTTCCTCGCCATCGCTGGGATCAACCTGCTGGTCGATACGCTCGGCAACATGTGCAATGATCTGCTGCTTGCGCACGAGAAGATGGTAGCAACTTCCGCCGTGACCATCGTCCATATCATCGCCCTGATCGGGCTGGCCGGCTTGGGACTGGCATGCGGCTATACCTTGTTCGGAGTCTATCTGGGCGTGCTGGCCGCCGGAGTGATCCGTGCAGCGCTGCTCTGGATTCTAGCCTGGCGCAGCGGAATCCGCCCGCGCTGGCCGCTCGATTGGCACATCGCTTGGCCGCTCTTCGCCAACAGTGCTCCCTGGGCGATAGGCGCGTTCCTATCGCTGGCCTACCAGCAGGCCGACAAGCTGCTCACCAACCGGTTGATCGGCAATGCCGAGACGGGCTACCTGGCTGCTGCCTTCATCATCCTCTTCGGCGTAGTCGAGCTGCTCAATACCACCCTGCTGACTGCCCTCTACCCGCTGATGTCGCGCGCCTATGGCGACGGGAACAGCGCTCTGTTCGGCTTCCTCGTGGAGAAGCTGACCTTCTTCACGCTGCTCCTGTGCCTGCCGCTGGTGCTGGCGCTGTCGCTCTTCGCTGCACCAGTCACCGTCCCGTTGTTCGGTGAGGATTACCGCCCATCAGCGGCGGTGCTGAGCGTGCTGATCTGGTACGCGCTGCTCATGATGGTCGGCAACGGAATGGGGCAGGCCATGCTGGTGCAGAACCGCCAGCGGAGGCTGCTCGTGATCCGGGCAGTCGGATTGGGCGTCAATCTGGCGCTGCTGGCGCTGCTCCTGCCCCGCCTGGGGGTGGTTGGCGCGCCGCTGGCCTCAATTGCAGCCGAAAGCTGCGTGCTAGCGCTAATCAGTCGCAGTTTCCATACGCCGGGTTGGGATATCCACCGTCTGGTCCGGCAGATGGCGCGGGCAGCACTGGCTGGCGCTGTCGCAGCGGGGATCATGCTGCTGCTGCGGGATGTGCCCGCGCTGGGCATCGTCATTGGATTGACCAGCTACGGGGCGGCCGTGCTGCTGCTGCGGGCACTGCGGGATGACGATTGGGATCTGCTCTACAGGTTGGCTGCCGCAATGCCCGGCGGAAGTTTGATCCGGCGCTGCTGGCGGCGGCAGGTCACGGTGAACTGGTCGTAACGTGGGAAACGGTTTGTAGTCTAATCGGCATGTACGTACCATTTACGGAAGGGGTTTTATCCAAATGAGTGAATCGACACGGGAAATCGCAACATTAGCAGGCGGATGCTTCTGGTGTCTGGAAGCAGTCTACGACCAGCTCAAGGGTGTCGAGGATGTGGTCTCTGGCTACGAAGGCGGGCACGTCGCCAACCCGACCTACCAGCAGGTCTGTACCGGCACAACCGGCCATGCTGAAGCCGTGCGGATCACCTTCAATCCAAAGGTCATCACCTTTAAGGATTTGCTGGATGTGTTCTTCACCATCCATGACCCCACGACGCTCAACCGTCAGGGCGCGGATGTCGGACCGCAGTATCGCTCAGCCATCTTCTACCACTCCAGTGAGCAGAAGCAGATCGCCGAGCAGGTCATCGCCGAACTGAATGCCCAGAAGTTCTGGCCTGACCCGATTGTCACCGAGGTTGTGCCAACCACGACCTT
The DNA here is from genome assembly GCA_034431625.1 of Anaerolineae bacterium. Taxonomy (GTDB): domain Bacteria; phylum Chloroflexota; class Anaerolineae; order Aggregatilineales; family Phototrophicaceae; genus CFX2. Next base: position 97,004 of record DAOUCY010000114.1, read on the forward strand.
CTACCCGGCAGAGGGCTACCACCAGGAATATTTCGTCAACAATCCCTACCAGCCGTACTGCATGGCCGTAGTCGCGCCGAAGGTCGCCAAAGCGCGAAAATACCACTTTGATAAGCTGAAGGCATAGTCAAGCCGACTGCTGAGTTGAAATGGGGGAAAGGACTTGGCAGCAGCGCCGCCGCGCCCTTCGTGCGCGTCAGGACTGCGAGGAACGCATCCGCTCTAGCTCACCGTAGTGAACCTGCGCCTCGACCTGCTTGCGGACGGCGCTGGCTTCACGGCGGTCTTTGATGACCTTAGCCGGGACGCCAACTGCCACGCTGTAAGGCGGTAGACTCTTGTTGACCACTGCGCCTGCGCCGATCACGCTGCCCTTGCCAATGGTCACACCATCGACTACCACTGCATTTGAGGCTAACCAGACATCATCCTCGATGGTGATGCCCTCAGCGGTGATCCCTTGATCCTTGATGTAGCGATCTGGGTCGGTGAAGACATGGTTGACGGCAGCGATCTGCACCTGCGTGCCGGTATAAACCCCATCACCGATATGGACGCCGCCCTGCCCACGGATGCAGGTGTACTCGCCAAAGAAGCAGTTCTTCCCGACCCAAATGCCCGCTTTGGGCAGGTCACGGTAATTGAATACGTGGAAGATCACGCCGTGCATCAGGCTCGTTCCATCGCCGATGGTGATCCCGGCGGGGAGCGCGTTCAGGAATACGCCGCTGTCTAGATAGACATTTTTGCCCAGACGGATATTGGCTGGGGAGAGCAGGCGCACGTTGTGTTCGATGAGCGGCAGCCCGTCCGCTTTCAGCAGGGCTTTATAGGCGATGCCGCGCAGCCCAATCCCTACAAGGCTGGGCAGGCCGCCGAGCATCGTCATGACCGTCTGCTCGACAATATAGCGCGGCAGACTGGTGGACTGGCTCTTCAGGTAGTAGCGGAGTTCTTGCAGCATTCCCATAGCGGCGTGCTCTCGATGCGTTCAGGGGACAAGTAATTCAACTGGATGCAGAGCGCGGTGGAAAGCGCTGCGCATCCGCTGCGTGCTGGGCATCAGGTTGCCGTGCAGGGCTTCCTCGATCATCGTAGTCGCATCATCCAGGTCGCAGGCCACATTGAAGTTCAGACCGAAGCGATCCCAGGCCGGAACGAAGTTCCAGCGCCCACGTCCGGTCATGATGAGGATGCTGCGCGCTCCCACAGCCACGCCCGCGGCCACATCCGTCCAGGCGTCGCCCACAAAAAAGCTCTGAGTCAGATCAATGCTGTGCTCGCGGGCCGCCTGCTGGAGCATCCCCGGATGGGGTTTACGGCAGGTACAGTTTTCATGGCTGTCGTGCGGGCAGAAGTACACCTGGGTAATGTGCCCGCCGGCGGTCTCGACTGCCTCGATCATGCGCTGGTGGATCGTGTTCAGAGTTTCGACCGTCATTAGGCCGCGATTCACCGCCGCCTGGTTGGTCACGACGAAGATCGGCAAACTGGTTTCAGTCAAGCGTCGAATGCTGTTTAATGCGCCCGGGATGAAACGGAATTCCTCCCAGGTTTTGACATGCTCTGCGCTGTTCTCGTTGATGACCCCGTCCCGATCTAGGAAGATCGCACCTTGATTCCAGGGCATGATCGTCACCCCTTTTGATGACCATTCAACGTGGGGGTGGTCTCTAACTGCGCGGCGTCTTTCTGCATCGCCAGCAGCCGTTCGCAAATGGCGTGTTCCAGCATCAGGTGGACATCTTCAACCATTGCCATGTTGAAGCTGGGGATGTGCACCGAAATATCGACAGTCTGGGCGAGCTTGCCGCCATCATAGCCGCTGAAACCGATGGTGATGGCTCCCCCCTCATGCGCGGCAGCGACAGCTTCCAGAACGTTGCGGCTGTTACCACTGCCGCTGATGCCGATCAAAACATCGCCAGGATTGACCAGTGGAATCACCTGTTCGGCGAAGATGCGGTCATAGCTGATGTCGTTAGCGACAGCCGTCATGATAGAGATGTTGTCAGTCAGCGCCACCACGCGGAAGCGCGGTTGGCCGGGAACAATTGTCCGCTTGGCAAGATCGCAGCCGAAGTGAGTGGCGGTCGCAGCGCTGCCGCCGTTGCCACAGATGAAGATGGTCTTCCGGTTGTGGTTGGCTTTCATCAACGTATCGACCACGGCATCTACCGCGTCGAAAGGAACGTTGTTCAGTAAGTCCTGGACAGTGCCAAAGTAGTGCCGAATGTCCACTGTGATACACCTATTATGATTAGAAGCGGATGAGTTCCTACGCTCTCATGGTACGGCCAGCACCTTACAGCCTCCCAAAAAGAGAATCCCAAAAGGTCGTGAATCGTTACATTTCAGAGGGTTTTATAAAAAGTAGCCTCCTCTCCGAGTGTGTAACTCAGAGAAGAGGCGTGGAGAGATTCAGCCTACGGAGGCATGCTCGCGCTGGTTGAGAATCACCTGGGCGCCGTCGAAATCAAAGCGGAAATCCATGCGGGCGAGACCAAGCGCCTGCAAACTTCTGGTCACCGCCGGCTGGTAATCTTCGTGGCAGTAGAGCATCAAAAAGCCGCCGCCGCCCGCGCCGGTGATCTTGCCGCCAAGCGCGCCGTGCTGCCGGGCAGTATCGTAGGCCAGATCAATCTGCTCATTGCTGATGTCCCGGTTAACGCTGCGCTTCTGCACCCACGATTGGTGCAGCAGTTCGGCGAAGTCATCGAGCCTCCCGGAGGACAGCGCATCCAGGATTTGCTGGCCGAGCGCCTTGATGCGGTGCATGCGCTCCAGTGTCGCTGGGTCTTGCTCGCGGCTGGCTTTAGATTGATTGGCAAGGATTTTGCCAGAATCGCGTGATTTCCCAGTGAAGAACAGCATCAGCCGGCGCTGGAACAGATCGAGCGTGCCGGGTGGGGGATTCACAGGTGTCACCGTCGTGCTGTCTTTGGTGAAGATGATGTGGTTCAGGCCGCCCATCGCTGCGCCATACTCGTCCTGTTTGCCGCTGGGAAGCTTAAGGCGGTTGATGCCAATATCGCAGGCCATTTCTGCGATCTCCTGGTGAGTGAGGCTGCGTCCCTGCCAGGCCGCCAGCGCGGTAATCATGGAGACGGCCACCGCACCAGAACCACCCAAGCCAGTACCTGGCGGAATCTGCGAGGCGACGAAGACATCCACACCCCGTTCCACCCCAAATTCCCGCAGGACAGCTTTCGCCAATCCAAGTTCGCCATCAGTGGAATACTCGCTGCCGGCTTGATGGCGATAGAACACGCGGAAATCTGACGAGATAATCTGAACGGCCTCGGCAGGCCCTTCGGAGATGAAGGTATAGACGTAGCGGTTAATGGCAGTGCTGGTGACAGCCCCGCCGAACTGAGTATAATACGCGGGCAGATCCGTACCGCCCCCACCAAAACTGATGCGGACGGGCGCTCGTGCAATCAACAGCAAGGCAACCTCCCCAAATCGCAAGCTCTCGTTTCTTCATCATAACCGAGGTTTGCAAATTGAACAGTCTCGTTTGAGACGTTGGGATCGGCCAACCTTGATTTGACACTGTGAACGAACCCCGGTAAAACAGGAACAAGGCAGGCTTCATCATGATGGCGTTCCAGGTTTATTCTGAATGAAAATGCGTCTTTTGATCCGCACTCTCCTGACGTTGATCCTCGTTGCTGCCGCTTTTGGAGGGGTAGGATACTACATCTGGAACGACAGCCGTAACAAAACCATCGAAAACTACAACCGCAATGTGACGCTCGCCGTTGAGACAGCCATTTGGTCGGCTTTATATGACGCAACCCGCACGGCCGAAGCTCCGCTGCGCCATTACCGGCTGATTACGTTGGGCGAAAATGAACTTCTGCTCGATGTCGCGCGGCGCTACAACACCACGGTAGATGTGCTGCGCATGGCGAACAACCTGCTGCCCACTGTGGATGCGGGCAGCGGCGAAACTATCATTGTGCCGGAAGGAGTGCAGGAGCTACGACCTCCGCGGCGGTTTGAACTGTACACCGCTGTGGCTGGAGATACGCTTGAAGTGCTGGCAATCCGTTTCAATGTCCGGCAGGACATCTTGGAAGAAGATAATCCTATCTTGGCGCAGCGGGGTATTGCCCCAGGCGACACCGTTTTCATACCCATCCTTCTTTAACAAAGCGGACGGCTCACGTTGAACCGACGATCATTCTTGTACCTGATTCTCTTGATGGCTGCGCTGGCGGCCTGCGACACAGCTATTCCGACTGCGCCGCCGATCACTGTCAATATCACCGCTGTAGAGAATTCGACAGCACTAGCGCAGGCTGTCTCGGAAGCCATCACTGCGACGGCAAAAGTCAACATTGGTCTGACCGAAACAGTACTGGCGCAAGGCGGCATTACCCTGACGCCCTCAAATACCCCGACGCTGACGCCGACCCTGACACCTACGCCCACGCGCTTCGTTACAGCCACGCCGACACCGCGTCCCAGCGAAACCCCCACACCTACCTTCGTGCCCATCCAAACGATCACGCCTTCAGCACAAGAGGTTGCATCGGGGACGGGCTGGCTGCGGCTCATCAACCTGACGCGGGGCGAAAACGCCATCTATGATGTCCTCTTCAATGAGGATCAGGTGGCGCGTTCTATCGAGCCAGACGCGCAAACCAACTACTTCCAGGTCAACCCAGGTGCAGTGCGCGTCTCGTTGAGTACACCGGCCCAACGGATCGAGGCTGGCACACCGCCGCCACCGCTCACGTCTGCAGTGGTGGATGTCCCAGTAGGTGGAATCGTGACCGTACTTGTGATCCCTAGTGACTCCGGCATCAAGCTCCTGCCAGTCATTGAGAATCCGGCTCCGCTTCCAACTGGCAAATCCCGACTCACCATCGTTCAGACCAATGGCATTTTGCCGCCGCTTGATTTCATGGTACCAACGCTGCGGGCGATGCTGGTCAGCGGCCTCGTGAATGGTCAGATCGCTGGCCCGTATGATCTGCCTGCTGGTGAGTATCCCTTTGACTTATTTGATGATATCCGCGAAGGCCAGGTCATCGCCAACCTGCTGCCTGTCACACTGCTGAGCCAGTCGAGCTATATTCTGGTGCTGCTGCCCTCTCGTAATCCAAGCGAGCAGCTCACCGAAGTCAAACTGCTAAGCGGTTTCACCCGTTCGCTGGATACGGATGTGCGCGTCCGCTTCGTGAACGCGCTGGAGTCAGCTCCGGCGATACAGGCCCAGATTGACGGCCAATTGAAGTTGAGTCAGCTCCGCTATGGCGCGGTTTCGGACCCGGTGGCAGTGTCTTCGTTAGGCGCTAATCTGGTCATCAGCGGTGCAGAACAGCAGATGCTTTTCAATGGTGCTTTGAGCGCATTCCCGGCTGATGATCGCGGCGACCGCCTCATCATCGTATCGCAGAATCCGCAGGCGGAGATGCCCGGCCAACAGCCTGCTGTGCTGACGATCCTATCGCAGAATCCGCCGCCTTCGACCATCAACGCGCGGGTGCGGCTGGTTCACGCGCTGCCGGGCGGTGTACCGCTGATCTTGCAAGTGAGGCCGCAGACAACCGGCCGCACGCTCGGCGCGACAGAAGTACCCTGGGCCTCAATTGGGCAGGCCGAGTTTGGCAAGACCTCGGACTATCTGAATCGCAATCCCGGAGTTTATAGCGTGCGTGTGCTGCTGAGTACCAACCAGAGTCCCATTGGCATCTTGGAAAATATCCAGTTCCTCGCGGGTGGAGTCTATGACTTCATGGTTGTGCCGGGCAATGAGCCGGGATCGGCAGTGCTGAAGCTGGTCGAACCTAGCATCCAGGTCACGGAACTCGTGCTGGGCAAGGGAAATCCCACGGCCGTCTTCGAGGCAGTTGCGGCTACACTGACTTCTCAGGCTCCGGTTAGCACAGCCACACCAACGCGGGCATTCACCCCCACGCCGACGCGTACCCCCGTGCCAACCAATACGCCGCGGCCAACCAACACCCCCAGTTTCTTGCAGCCGATCCTGCTGGTCAATCCCGCTCCGCCCAATACAGCTCTCGGCAGCGTCAACCTGACTGGACAGAACTTCCAGCCAGGACAGGCCTACGTGGTCACGCTCGATAACGACACCCGTGTGATCTCCAGTGGGACGGTCAACGAAGATGGAACAATCCTAGTGACAGTGCAGCTTCCAGAGAATCTGACACCGGGATCGCATATCATTCAGGTCTGCGTAGACTGCCGCCCGCGTGGAGCGCAGCAGCTTGCGCTGGCCGTGTTCCTAGCGCGGGACGCGCGTATTACACCGACGGCCACGGCACAACCATGACCATCGGCCCATCTCGACCGCTTTCAATCAAATGTCAGGGTTGCTACACCGGAAAGCCAAGATGGTGAAGAAGTTCAAACTCCTCATAACTCTGCTGGCCGGTTTGATCCTTCTGGCTGGCACATTAATCCCATCTCCCGCAGCGCAGGCGCAGGTAAATACCGGCAGTCTACGGATCGTCAACGCGCTGCTCGGTATCGGGCCAGTCGATGTGTTTCTGGATAACGAGCGGGTCGCCCTTGCGCTTCAACCGCAGGCGGTCACACCCTATTTCTCACTGGCCGCCGGACGTCATGCGCTGGCAGTCCGGGCAGTCGGCGCGGATCGACTGGCGGCTCCCCTCGCTGATATCCTGATCGACCTCTCGCCGAACGGCAGCCAGACGGCCGTGATCTACCAGCGCCAAATCAATACAGCAGAAGGACTGGGCAGCGCTCTGGCGCAGAGCGGAGCCATTTTCGTCATCAATGATGACCGCAGCCCAACCCAGTTGGGGCGAACGCGGTTGACTGCGGTCAATCTGGCGCTCAATGCGCCGGAGCGGATCAATATCGGGTATCCATCCGGCGAGGCGCTTCTCTACCAGGTAGTACGGCAGCAGCCTTATGGAACCATTGACATCGATGCGGGGGCTTATTCCCTGGCTGTGCTCGATGGGCAAAGCATCACCCGGCAAATTCTGGCACGATTAGGGGAACAGATCTTCTACTCGAATACCCTGTATACGCTGATCGTCGTGCCCAATCCGGCAGCAGCGGGAGCGGCTGCCAGTGGTACAGAACCCGTCAAGGCCTTCTTAATCAGCGCTCCGTTGGATACCCAGGCTGATGCTGGACTTCGTCTGCGGATCATTCACGCCGCGCACAGCACCGCCGTCTTGGATGTATATATCGACGAGCGCTTGGTCGCCAGCCGCGTGAATTACAGCCGCTTTACCGAGTATCTCGGCCTGGCAAACTACAGCCACATCATCACCATCCGCCGTGCGGGTGATCCCCCCACCGCTGCGCCGCTGGGCCGAGCTGAACTCACCATCACGGAACAGAACCGCCAGCAGGTCGATTGGACGCTGCTGCTCTTGAACGGCAGCGAAAGGAATGCAGAAGCATTGAATGCCGCTGTTGTCCAGAATCAACCCAATGCCCCTGTCCTGGTGAATTCCCCTGGCGGCGCGATCCTGATGACACTGCTGCCAGACAACCTTTCGGAAACCCAGCGCGGCTTTGCCCGGATGCGCGTGGTCAACGCTGCGGATGGCGTGCCGCCTTTGGCGCTCCTGACCAATGCGCTGCCGCCGTCTGAACCACTTCCAGGGACACCTACTCCAGCGCCAACCGCAACCCCCATTCCAGGGACGCGGCCGGCGCTGATCCCACTGATCGATGCGGTGGCCTTTAGCGTGGAGGCCAACGAACAGGATGTCCCAGCCGGGCTGTACCGCGAACTCCTGTTTGTGCCGATTGGCTCGTCCAATCCTCTGACGACCTTGAACGATGTTCAATTGGTGAGCGGCATCGTCTATACCCTGTATGTCATCGGTTCACCCATCGGTGATCCGCCGATTCAGGTTCTCACTTTCCAGGATTTCGGTTTCGGCCTTTCGACTGAACGCACCTACACCGGAACAATCGTGGTCGATAACGCGAACGTCCGCAGCCGTCCTAGCACCGATGGAGGCCGTCAGGCGGTGTTGGCTTTGGGAACCCAAGTCGAGGTGCTGGGCCGTAACTCGAATGCCGAATGGATTCGCATCCGCTATGTCAACGTTACGACCGGCGCGGTCCAGGAGGGTTGGGTCTCAGCCACAGCCCGGCTGCTGCAAATCACCCGCTTGGGCGCGCCAGTGCCGGTGAGCAGCCTGCCAGTCATTCCCGGCTCATGACCCACAGGCAGCATCGTGGAACCAATCACGCTTTTGAAGAACAAACACGTCGTCCTGGGGGTAACGGGGAGCATCGCCGTCTACAAGGCAGTTGATCTCGCCAGCAAGCTCACTCAGGCCGGTGCGCTCGTCGATGTGGTCATGACCCAGGCGGCACGACAGTTCGTAACGCCTCTCGCTTTTCAATCGGTGACCGGGCGGCCAGTCTATTCTGACCTCTGGCACAGCGAGAGCGAAGCTGGTTTGGGCACGCACATCGCTCATGTCGGTTTAGGCGAGGGTGCTGATCTGCTGGTGATTGCCCCGGCGACCGCCCACACACTGGCAAAACTGGCTCACGGACTGGCTGATGATCTGCTCAGCGTGACGGCATTGGCCGCGCGGGGGCCGCTGCTGGTAGCTCCAGCAATGGACGGCGGCATGTACCAGCATGCTGCAACCCAAGCCAACCTGGAAACACTGCGTTCACGGGGCGTGATCGTCATTGAACCGGAGGAAGGACGCTTTGCCTCCGGTCTGGCCGGCAAGGGGCGGCTCCCAGAAACAGTAACGCTTCTCGGCCATATCCGGCTGGCGTTGGGTAAATCTGGCGCGATGGCCGGGCGGCGTGTGGTCGTCACTGCTGGGGGAACCCGTGAGCCTATCGATCCGGTGCGCTTCATCAGCAATCGTTCCAGCGGCAAACAGGGTTATGCTCTGGCACAGGCTGCTCTGGATTCTGGCGCAGAGGTCACGCTCATCACCACCGTACGAGACCTGCCGCTCCCGATTGGAGCACATGCCATTCCAGTGAGCAGTGCTGCCGAGATGCTCCAGGCGGTAATGAATCATCTAGAAGGCACGGATGTGCTGGTGATGGCCGCTGCCGTTGCTGATTTCCGCCCGAAGACGACTGCGCGGCAGAAAATCAAAAAGAAGGACGACAGCAGCGAAGCTCCAATCCTGACGCTGACCCGCACGCCGGACATCCTCATGGCCGTCAAGGAACATCGTGTCCAGGCCGGGTGGCCGCGGGTGGTAGTTGGGTTTGCTGCCGAAAGCGAACATCTGCTGGCCCACGCCCAGGCCAAACTCGACCGCAAAGGGTTAGATTTTCTGGTCGCCAACGACATCACCGCTACTGATGCCGGCTTTGAGGTGGATACCAATCGCGTCGTCATCCTCACTGCCGGGGATGCTTCCATGCCGCTGGAGCTTGCCAGCAAGACTCGTATTGCCGAAATTGTCATTGAGCGGGTGGCCGCACACCTATCTTGATAAAAAATCTAGACAACTCCGCAACTTTTCTTCCGTATAGCACGTAACGGATTACGGCTATAATTGCATTGGCACAAGTCGATTCGCGCTGAAGGCGGGTCACTGGCCCTCGTCGACAACACTAAGGAGAAACAAAGCATATGAAACGGCACTTGTGGGCGATTTTGGTGGTTTGCGTAATGCTGCTGGGGCTGGTTCCTACAGCTTTTGCGCAGGGCGTGGATCTGAACTGTTTGGGCTTGTCTGCCGACGACTGCAAGATTGTCACCGATGCAACCGCGAACACCGCCAACTTGCGTTCGTTCAACCAGTCGTTTACGTTTGAATTGAATGTCAGCGGGATAGAAACCCTCGATCCGTCGGCTGAGCCAGTGTCGCTGAGGGCATCCGGCAGTGGACCGTTCGTGCTTGACCCGACGGCTGCCTCTATGGAGAACGGCGTCGCCATGGCGCTGGACATCACGGGTGAGGCCAATGGCGAAAGCGGCATGTTCAGCTTGGTCATCGTAGATGGAGTTCTGTACTTCAAAGACCCCACCAGCGACAAGTGGATGGGCATGAAGCTCTCGGATGTCCAGGGACAGGTTGGTGCGCTGACTGGCGGGATTATTCCTGGTGTGGGTTCGCCCTCTGACAGCGGCACAGAAGTCAATCCAGCCGCAGCTCAGGCGATGATGGGCGTGGTGGGCGCTCTGGCAACCTTCGACCCGTTTGCCATCAACGGTTTTGCCAACCAGACGCGGCAAGCAGACGCGGAACTTCACGGCCAGAAGATGTATGCCTTCCAGCACACCTTCAATCTGGATGCGCTGTTCAAGTCGCCGGAATTCCAGAAACTTCTGACCACTCTGGGCCAGGCGGCATCGCAGGCCGATGAATCGGCGGCGCAGGTAGCGATGATGCTGCCGATGATCTCGCAGTTGGCGACGGGTGAGATCACTTTCACCCGTTGGATCGGTGCAGATGACAGCTTTGCCCATCGCATCGTGCTGAGCGCCGACCTGAATATCGATCTCAACGCCTTGATGGGTGGGAGTGGGTCGAGCGGCCAGCAGATGCCTCCGATCAACCTCCAGTTCTCGCTGTCAGTAGATATGAGCAACATTAACGACACCGCTGCCCCAACAGCCCCTGAAGGCGCAGAGATGATCGATATGTCGCAGGCTATGAGCGGCATGTAGCCGGTTCTTTGCCTTGATCTCATAGGGGCGTGCCCAATTGGGCACGCCCTTTTCGTTTTCCAAGGCGTAGGCCAATCGGCGCTTTACGCCCAACTCTCGCTCGACTATAATGCCATTTTGGTTCCCTGTAACAGATGCTGCTGGCGAATCGCAGCAGGATGAATTGTGAGTGAAAATAAGGTTGGAAGTTGCCCATTGACCGCGCCAGATTGAGTGAGGAGT